>NZ_MSTL01000019.1:0-939841 GCF_002752475.1 Serratia sp. OLAL2
TCAGGTGAGACAGGCAGGGACGCCTGTCGCAACCGGCCTCAATGCGGTATGGCGGAGAGAGGGGAGTTGGCAAAGCCAACCGTCTGATAGGGCAAAGGCGCGGGTTGCCAGGGGCCGCGCCTTCGGCCCCTGGCTCGGTCGAAGTGTGGGAGCCACATGGGGCATCTCACTTTTATCGACCGAAAATTTCACGAACGCCTGCATAAAAACGCTAACTGACCAGCATTACGCCATGAGGCGCCCTTTTTCATCTCAACTGGAGCAGGAAATCTCCAGATGTTTGCCCCAATCCGGCGGCAGCGCAGCAAGATCGTCATACTCCGGCGCATCGTCGAACGGCCTCAGCAGAGCCTGATGCAACCGCTGCAAACGGCCCACGTCGTCTTTCTCCGCATCCTCAATCGCCTGCTGCGCCAGATAGTTGCGCAGGATCAGGCGCGGGTTCACCGCCTTCATCGCCCGTTGCCGTTCCGCATCGCTGACCTGTTCCTGTTGCAAGCGCTGACGATACTGCTGATACCAGGCGTCGAACGCCGCACGGTCGATAAACTCGTCGCGCAGCGGCGACTGCGCCTGCTGCTGTTCGGTCTCGCTCAACAAGCGGAACGTGCGGGTATAGTCCCGCCCTTCCTGCGCCATCAGGCTCAACAGACCGGTGAGCACGTCATTATCCTGCGCCGTCGGCGTGAAGAAGCCGAGTTTGGCGCGCATCTGTTCACCGTAGGCGCGCATCAGCGCCGGCTCATACGCCGACAGCGCCTGCTGCAGCTGCTCGGTGGTCATCAACCCAGACAGGGTTTGTGCCAGGCGATGCAGGTTCCACAGCGCCACCGCCGGTTGATTGTCGAAGGCGTAACGCCCCTGGTGATCGGAGTGGTTGCAGATATAGCCGGGCTGGTAGTCGTCCAGGAAGCCATAAGGGCCGTAATCGATGGTGATACCGAGAATCGACATATTGTCGGTGTTCATCACGCCGTGGGCGAAACCGACGGTTTGCCAATGGGCGATCAAACGCGCCGTGCGTTCGACCACGTCGGTAAACCACAGCAGATAACGCTCAGCCAGATCCTGCAACTGTGGCCAGTGACGGGCGATGACGAAATCCGCCAGCTGCCGCACTTGCTCCGGCTGTTTACGGTAATAAAAGTGTTCGAAGTGGCCGAAGCGCACATGGCTTTCCGCCACCCGCATCAGCATGGCGCCGCGTTCTGGCTGCTCGCGATATACCGGTTGCTGGCTGGTGACGATAGTCAACGCTCGGGTGGTGGGGATCCCCAGATGGTGCAGCGCCTCAGAGGCAAGAAACTCGCGGATAACCGAACGCAGCACCGCGCGGCCATCCCCCATGCGTGAATATGGCGTTAGCCCGGCCCCCTTCAAGTGCCAATCGCGGTGGCTGCCATCCGCCATGACCTGTTCGCCCAGCAAAATGCCGCGGCCATCACCCAGTTGCCCGGCCCACACGCCGAACTGGTGGCCGCTGTACACCTGTGCCAGCGGCTGCATGCCGGGCAGCAGCGATTCTCCCGCCCAAATGGGGGTTTTATCCTGGGTAAACCAGCTTTCATCCAGCCCCAGCTCGCGTGCCAGCGGCTCGCTGTGGTACAGCAGGCGTGCATCCTTGAGCGGTGTCGGGTTCAGGGCGGTGTAGAAACCGGGTAACTGTTGGTAGTAAGCGTTATCGAACTGCGGCATAGGCCCTCCGTTTCAGCGTAGTGTAGAGCCTGAACGCGCGGATTAACACCGAAGGAATGCAGGGAGAACGCATCCGCCTGTCACCAGGGCGGATGCGGGGAGTTTGGCGTTGCCCCTCAGCTGAGGAAACGCGCTTTAACGTCGGCTGACAAACGCAGTTATCAGCATAAAGCGATGGCGAATAACGGCGACGGGATCACGGTAACCTCACCCCGTGCATTATTTACCTCATTGTGTGTAGTTTTTTATATCACTTCTTAATTATTGAACTCGCTGGGCCTCGCCAGCAAAGCTTGCAGATTATCCACACCAACGCTGGGCCATAAAAAACCTTGCAGGCCTAAAACACCGGCGTATCTGAGTTTATTAAAGTACTCTTTTTTCTCTATTCCTCCGACGATTACGCCTTTACATAACAGGTTGATATTCTTTAACAACGAGTCGATGACCACGTCATATCCCTGATGGGTAAACAGCTGCCAGTAAAAACGCTTGTCTATCTTTACATAGTCAAACAAACCATCGTACAGCGCGGTCAACGTGGCTTTACCGGAACCGAAATCATCGAGCCACAGCGAAAACATTTCGCTTAATCGCCGCACGCTCGGGTTGTTCTTCCCGGCCGAAAGATTCGGAAAACTCTCACTGATTTCAAATGCAATAAAAGGATATTGCCCGATCCGTTGACATAACGCCGAATCAGAAAGAATAAGTTCGACGATGGTTTCTTCGATATTGATGGTCAACTGCACGTTGTTACCGGTAAACCAAGCCGCATGCTGCTCCGCAAGTTTCAATTGCTCATTAAATAACTCAATCCTTTGTTCAGACGTCAATAAATTAATCCCAATTTCGGCCGGCATGGCTAAATCACCGTCGAGACTGTTGAAACGGCTCAACATTTCAACCGCCAACAGCCCGCCCTCCATTGAGTAAACAGGTTGCAAAACATAGCTACTAATAAAGTCAGCTTCGAGTTGGATGTTCATTTTAATGCCACAGGATGAATGGCTAGCGTATCATCGTATATCAATATATTTTATCGATCAATCCCTCTGGGATTAATCGGAAATATCAATGTAAATACCCATGAAATATCATTTAATTGATAGATTAAAGCTATACGACAATCGTGAAAGGCGCAAAGAAAAGCAGCCTGACTTATGCCATAGCGACCGCCAAACGCGTTATGTGAAAAGGTATTTGGCTTAAGTTGAATGGATTGGCGGCTAAATTTGACTTATCTCCCTTGTTTTATTTAAGAAAAATCTTAAATAAAGTAAAATAATCTTTCCTCCTTAACGCGGATTTTTCCTACCGTTAACGACGACTGATTAAATTTAATAACGCATCAATTCCGCCCGTTATTCTCGGCATTGAAAATGTAAAAAAGTGCCCATCTTGATTTTCAGAAAATCTGCGCTACGCCCCTGCTAAACGCCGATTTCAGCGATAAAAAAAGGGATGAGCACGCTCATCCCCTTCACCATTCCCACTCCGGCTAACGGATCGTTTCGCTCAGCCATTGCCGCAACTCGGCTAATTCGGCCGCCTGTTGAGGATACTCCGCCATCAGTCGGTCACAGCAGGCGGCGACGGGCTCACTGCGGTACGCGCAGCCCACCAGCATGTCCGCCAACCGCTGCAGCGGAGCGGGATTCAGGCTATCGGTGAACACCTGCGCGCGAACAATCGCCCCCTTCTCCACATCGAAGAACAAGTCTACGCCGCCCCAGACGAAACGCTCGTTAAGCAAGTGGCTGAACGCCGGCGCCTTGCCAAAATTCCATTCCCAACTGCTCTGTTTGGCGAACTGCGCGGCAAAATCGGGCAGATCGGGGAACACGTCCGGCGAAATAATCTCCGGCTCGACCGTCTCGCCATAGTGGGCGAAGAAGGCCTGTACGATGGCGTCGCATACCTGCGCATGGCTGATATCCGGCAAAAACTCCGCCAGATTCGCGACGCGCGAACGCACCGAGGTAATCCCCTTGGCCTGCAGCTTTTTGGGATCCGGATTGAGATAGTCCGCCAACCGTTCCAGATCGGCATTCAGCAGCAGCGTACCGTGATGGAAACCGCGATCCTGCGTTTCTCGATAGGCCGAGCCGGATATTTTGCGCGGCCCGTCGGCGGTTTCCATCACCAGATCGTTACGCCCCGATGCGCTGGCCGCCACGCCCAGCTCCCGCAGCGCTTGCAGAATGATGTCGGTCGAGACGCTCTTGTCGTAGCCCGGCTTGCCGGCCATAAAGGTGAAGCAGGTATTGCCCAGGTCGTGAAATACCGCCCCGCCGCCGCTGCTGCGCCGCGCCAGCCGAATGCCATCCTGCTCCATGCGCCGGGTATTGCACTCTTTCCAGGGGTTCTGCGACTGACCAATCACCACCGTTTCGGCATTGCGCCACAGGAAGAGAATTTTTTGCGTGGTCATTTCGCGGAAGATGCACTCTTCCACTGCCAGGTTGAACCAGGGATCGTAGGAGTCGGAGATCAGTAAACGCAGGCTGTTCATGGCAGGCACCGTTCAAAACACGAGATGCCGCCATGATACACCAAATCAACGGGTTAAGGTTAAATGCGTCGCGCCTGCCAGTACACACGCTTCCAATAGACGTTATCGAGCGAGGAGCGGATCACCCCGCGGCTGGTCGAAGCGTGGATAAACTGGTCATTGGTATCGTAAATGCCGACATGCAGGCCGTTCTCACCGCCGCCGGTTTTGAAAAACACCAGATCGCCCGGCATCAACTCATCGCGTGAGACCTTGGTACCCAGTGAGGTCTGTTCTTCGGTCGAACGCGGCAGTTGCATGTCGAAGCGATCGCGGAACGTGCGGTAAACAAAGCCGGAGCAATCTACGCCGCCGCGATCCAGGCCGCCGTAACGGTATGGCGTACCGTACCACTGGCGCAGTTGTTCATTGAGTTGGGCCACCACCACGATAGAATCCGCCAGGCGGCCGCTGGGCGGCGGCGCATGGCTGCTGCAGCCGGCGAGGATCAAACTGGCTAATAAAAACCACACACGCATCCGCATAATATCCCTTCATTGAACACGTTGCCGCATTATGCCATCCGGTACACCACCACACCGCCTGCGAGGCAAAGCCGGCACCACGTAAGGAGAGCGCTATTTGGCGTTAATTTATCTCCCGCACGGGGAAAAAGGCAAGCGCCATGAGGGAGATAATAGCAGGATCGCCGGTTTAGCCCCTATTCCGGCGATTTTGTCTCGGATTTGCTGTTAATCAGCCCGACGCCGAACAGAATAAACAGCGTGCCCAACGTTTTCAGCAGCGTAGCGGACTCGTTAAACCACGGCAGGATCACCGCCGCCAGGTAGACCAGCGCGTAGCTAACGCTCAACAGAGGATAAGCACGATTTAACGGCAGATGGCGCAGCGCGAAAAACCAACACAGCATCGACAGCGCATAGCCGAAGATGCCGCCGCCCACCGCCAGCAGCGGTATCCAGTAATTGCCGATCAACGCCAACGAGACATCGGCGAACGACATCAGCGGGATCTGCACCATGCCCCACTTCATCAGCAACTGCGCCAGCGTCACCAGCAGTACGCTGGCGGCGCCCCAGGCATAGCCCTTCATGAATGCACGCTCATCAGCAGGATCCCCAGCATAATCGACGCCACGCCGCACCAATGGCGAGCGCTCGTCGGCTCATGAAACAGCCAGCGCGCCGCCAGCGTCACCATCACGAAGTTAAGGCTGAGCATCGGGTAAGCCAGGCTGAGCGGCAGACGCTGCAGCACATTGAGCCACACCGCCATGCCCAGCCCCAGCAGCAGCACCGCCAGCGCCAGCCAGCGCAGCGTCTGTTTCAGCCGCGCCTCGCCCGCCCGTTCCCAACAGTGCGCCGCCTGTTTCTGGCACAGCTGCCCACCACAGGTGAGCAGACTGACCACTATCACCAACAGAAAACCGATCATGGTTGCTGTTTATACCACATCAGCACCAGGCGGTTCATGCGATCCACCTTGTCTGCGGCAGGCAGTTCCTGCGGCAGCGCTTCGCCACGTGACAGTTGCAGCACCAACGATACGTTCCCCTGCTTACGCGCCTGCGCCAGCCACTGCGGGAAATCGGCATCGCTGATCAGGTGGCCTTTGGCGTCCGGATACTCCAGACCATAGGCAACCTCGCCTTTCTGGCTGTACATCAGCACGTCGCTGCGCTTCAGCTCCCAGGCCAGGCCGGCCGCCAGCCCAACGCTGTCGCTTAGCACGTAACGACTGTCGCCCAGCTCGGCCATCGTGGCGCGGGCGAAGTTTTGCGGCAGTTTGGAATCGGTCACCTGTTGCGGAATGGCGTAACCGATCACCAGGCACAGCAGCACCGGGCAAGCCGCCGCCCAGCGCCATTGGCGGCCGTTATCGCGTGCGGAAACCAGTGCGAACAGCAGCCAACCACCGAAGGCGATCAGGCCGAGCACCACTTTCGGCCACTCTTGGGGAGTAAACAGATGCGCTTTCGGCAGCAGACCGGAGCTCAACACCACCAGCGCCACGATGCCAATCAGCCCGAACAGGCCGTTCAACCAGGCATTGGCCTTGAACAGCTTGGCGCGCAGCGTGGCGGCATAGTCTTCCGCATAGGCGGTCATCAGCAGCGCCAGCGGCGCCATGCACGGCAGAATGTAGGTCGGCAGCTTGCCTTTGGCGATGCTGAAGAAGATCAACGGCATCATCGCCCAACTCAGCAGGAAGAACAGCTCCGGGCGCTGCACGCGCTCGCGCCAACCTTTGAGCAGCGCGCCGGGCAGCAGCGCCAGCCAAGGCAGCACCGCCGCCAGCAGAACCGGCAGGTAATACCAGAACGGCGCCTTGTGTTGAGCATTATCTTCGGCGAAACGCTGAATATGCTCGACCCAGAAGAAATAATTCCAGAAGTCGGGTTCGCGTTGCGCGATCGCCAGCGCCCACGGCAGGCTGAGCAGCGTCGCGGTCACGATCGCCACCGGGCCATAGCACAGCAGATCCTTGATGCGGCGTTGCTGGATAACGATCGGGATCACCGCGATCACCGGCACCGCCAGTGCCAGGAAGCCCTTGGTCATAAAGCCCATGCCGCAGGCCAAGCCCAGCAGTGCGTAAGCGCCCAGTTTTCCCTTGACCGAGGAGGCCTTCAGCGTCAGGTAATAACTGACCATCGCCGCCGCCAGCCACAGCGAGATCATCGGATCCAGCACGCTGTAGGTGCCGATGCTGAACACCAGCACCATCGACAGGAACATCAGCGCCGCCAGGCTGGCGCGGCGCGCATTGCGCCACATCAGCATCGCCAGCGCGAACACCAGCAGCGCGGTCATGCCGGTGCTGAACACCGAGCCGAAACGCACCGCAAAGTTGTTTTCGCCAAACAGCCACTGGCTGATGTTATTGAACCAGTAACCCGCTACCGGCTTTTCGAAATAACGCAGCCCCAGCAGGTGTGGCACCACCCAATCGCCGCGCTGCAGCATTTCACGACTGATCTCGGCATAACGCGTCTCATCCGGCTGCCACAGCAGGCGGCCGTTAAGCGGGATCAGGTAAACCAGAGCAAAAAAAACGGCCAGCAGAATGGCCCAGGATCCTTTTAGCGCCTTCATGTAACGTCCTTCACATCGGTTTGACAGCCCAGCCAACCTTCGCGGCCGGGGAAAGGAGCACGCTTGATGCGGCCCAACGGCAGTGACGCCAAATCTTGTGGTAACAGCGCGCTAAGCGGACAGAATTCGATGCCCTGCTGCCGTGCGCGTTGCAATAACTGTTCGAACATCGCCGCTTGCGACATGCCTTCCACTTCGGTGTGAATGGTGTACACCGGCACGCCGCGATCGTTCTCGATGGCGCGCAGAATGTAGTCGTTGAAGTCGGCCATGCTGACTTCGCTGCCGATCACTTCGTCGAAGGTCGGCAACGTCACCGGGATCTGCACCGTGCCGTGGCGCCCGTCGCTCAGCACCGGACGGAACGGATGGGTGCCGCGGCAATCGCTGTTGTAATGAAAGCCGAAGCGCTGCTTGACCTCCAGCACGCGCGTATCGGCACGCCAGCCCGCCACGGCGGAGCATTTCACCGGCTGGCCGGTGCAGGCGCTCAGGGCGTCGACGCCCCGCTGCACCTGTTCGGTCAGCTGCGCTTCGCTCCACTTGCCAACCTTGGCCTGCCACCCTTGGTGATCCCAGGCGTGCAGCCCGACTTCATGGCCGGCTTCGGCGGTGCGCTTCATCAGCGGCCCCAGCGCGCGTGAAATGTTGCGCCCCGGCCAGGCGGTACCAGCCAGCAGAATATCCAGCCCATACAGCGAGGCGGCGTTCGAACGCAGCATTTTCCACAGAAATTTCGGACGCAAAAGGCGCCAAAGATGGCGCCCCATGTTGTCCGGTCCCACGCTGAAGAAGAAGCTGGCCTGAATGTCGTACTTGTCGAACAGGTCCAGCAACTGCGGCACCCCTTCACGGGTGCCGCTGAAGGTATCTACATCAACCCGCAGACCGACTTTCTTCATGCACCGTTCCCTTCCTGAACGGTAGTGCGCAAGAAGTAGTCCAGCGTATCGGCGACGGTTTGCTTCATCTCGATGGTTGGCTGCCAGCCCAGCAGGCGGTGAGCGTTCTTGATGCTCGGCGTGCGGTGCTCGACGTCCTGGTAACCTTTACCGTAGTAGCTGCTGCTCTCCACGTCCTTGAAGCCGGCAAACGGCGGGAAGCGGTCGCGCAGCGGGTGGTTGTTGAAGCTTTCCAGCAGCATTTCCGCCAGCTCGCGGATGCTCGCTTCGTTGGTCGGGTTGCCGATGTTGACGATCTGGCCGTCGCACAGGCCATCACGGTTCTCAATGATGCGGAACAGCGCTTCGATGCCGTCGTTGATGTCGGTGAAGCAACGTTTCTGTGCGCCGCCGTCCATCAGTTTGATCGGCGAACCTTCCACCAGGTTGAGGATCAGCTGGGTGATGGCGCGGGAAGACCCGATGCGCGCGGCGTCCAGGTTATCCAGACGCGGCCCCATCCAGTTGAACGGACGGAACAGCGTGAACTTCAGGCCTTCTTTGGCGCCGTAAGCCCAGATCACCCGATCCAGCAGCTGTTTGGAGACCGAGTAGATCCAGCGTTGTTTATTGATTGGCCCGACGATCAGACGCGAATGGTCTTCATCGAACTCTTTGTCGTCGCACATGCCGTACACTTCTGAGGTGGACGGGAAGATGATGCGCTTGTTGTATTTCACGCAGTCGCGAACGATCTTCAGGTTCTCTTCGAAGTCAAGCTCGAACACGCGCAGCGGGTTACGGGTGTATTCGATCGGCGTCGCGATCGCCACCAGCGGCAGCACCACGTCGCATTTCTTGATGTGATACTCGATCCACTCGGAGTGGATGCTGATGTCGCCTTCCACGAAGTGGAAACGCGGGTTGTCGAGGAAGCGGCTGATGGCGTCAGAGCCGATATCCAGGCCGTAGATGTCGTAGCGATCGTCACGCAGCAGGCGTTCGGTCAGGTGGTTACCGATGAAGCCGTTAACCCCGAGGATCAGCACGCGAGTACGGCGTTTCATTACGGCATTCGGCTTGGCGGCCAGGCGCACGTCGGTGACGATGCCCATTTCTTGCGCCAGGCGGCTGCCCTGCACGTACAGACCGCTGTCGTTCTGGCCGGCGACGATCTCCAGCGCGCCTTCGCCACAGGCGATGACCAGCGGCGAGGCGCTCAGCACGGTGCCCGGTTGTTTATCATGTTGGGTATCCAGCACGCGGGAGCGCCAGACGATCAGCTTGCGCTGGCCGAGGTAGCTGAATGCGCCCGGGTACGGTTCGGTGACGGCGCGTACCAAGTTGTTGATCTCTTTGGCGGACTTGTGCCACAGGATCTCGCCGTCCGCTGCGGTGCGGCGGCCGAAGTAGCTGGCCTGAGACTCATCCTGCTTGGTGAAGGTGGCGGTGCCGTTCTTCAGTTTCGGCAACTGCTCTTGCAACACGACCTGCGCGGCTTCCAGCACTTTTTTGTGCAGCGTCAGCGCGGTGTCGTTGTCTGCGATGGTCACTTTCTGCTGACCAACGATGTCGCCGGCATCCGGGCGTTTCACCATCTTGTGCAGCGTGGCGCCGGTTTCAGTTTCGCCATTCACCAGCGCCCAGTTCACCGGGGCGCGGCCACGGTAGTGCGGCAGCAACGAACCGTGCAGGTTGAAACCGCCCTGCGGCGCCAGCGACAAGATCTCGTCGCTCAGCATGTGGCGGTAGTAGAACGAGAAGATCACGTCCGGCTGCAGTGCGCGGATGCGGTCAACCCATAGCGGGTGATTTACGTCTTCCGGCGCATAGACCGGCAGATCCAATTCGGCGCCCAAACGGGCCACGGAGGAGAAGAAATTGTTCTCACCAGGGTCGTCGGTGTGCGTGAATACGGCCTGCACGTCATAACCCGCCTCAGTCAGCGCTTTCAGACCTGCGCAGCCAATATCGTGGTAAGCAAATACAATAGCTTTCATCATTCTTCTTCCTGAGTATTGTGGTCCTGCTGTGCACCGACCACTTTCTGAACAAAATAGCGAGGACGCGCACGCACGTCGGTATAGATGCGGCCGATGTATTCACCCAGTAGCCCCATGCCAACAAACTGGGCGCCGATAAAGGTGAACAGCACGGCGAAGAGGGTGAACACGCCGCCGGCGGCCCATTCAGGGCCGAGCAGCAGACGCAGCGCAATCAGCACCAGTGCCAATACAAACCCGGACAGCGCCACGATGCTGCCGACCACGCTGAGCAAACGCAGCGGCGTAGTGGTCAGGCAGGTGATCAGGTCGTACATCAGGTTGATCAGCTTCATCAGGCTGTACTTGGAGTCGCCAAACTCACGTTCGGCGTGACGCACGTCGATCTCGGTCGTGCGACGGGCGAAGGTGTTCGCCAGAATCGGGATAAAGGTGCTGCGCTCGTGGCAGTGCAGCATCGCCTCAACGATATGACGACGGTAGGCACGCAGCATGCAGCCATAGTCCCCCATCGACTTGCCGGTGGCGCGTTGAATCATCATATTGATCACGCGCGAGGCGCTTTTGCGGAACCAGGAGTCTTGACGGTTGGCGCGCACGGTGCCCACCACGTCATAGCCCTCTTCCGCCACGCTGACCAGACGAGGGATCTCCTCCGGCGGGTTCTGCAGATCGGCGTCCAGCGTAATCACCAAATCGCCGGTCACCTGATTGAAACCGGCCATAATGGCCGAGTGCTGGCCATAGTTGCGGTTCAGCAGGACAGCGACCACGTTGCTGTCCGGCTTTTCCGCCGCCGCAGTCAGCATGTCGGCGGAATTGTCGCTGCTGCCATCGTCGACGAGGATGATTTCATAGGGTTGAGATAACTGCTTACAGGCGGCAGTAGTGCGTTCCAGCAACGCCGGCAGGCTTTCCTGCTCGTTGTATACCGGGATGACTATCGACACTTTTTTAATCGGTTCAACGCGAGACACGTAAAGACTCCACAACAGAAGACAAGGCATTGACCACGCGATCCACGTCGGCGTCGGTCATATCAGGGAATAGCGGTAAGGTGCACAGCCGCGCCGAGTTCCATTCGGTATTCGGCAACGACAGCTGCGGATAGCGCTCACGGTAGAATTTCTGGGTGTGCGCGGCACGGAAATGCAGCCCGGTGCCGATGCCAACCTCTTTCAGGCGCTCCATCAGCTGGTCGCGATCGAGGCCGCAGCGCTCGGGATCGACGCGCACCATAAACAGGTGCCAGGCGTGGTCATGCGGATAATCCGGCACGCCCAACGGTTGGAACGGCGAGCCTTCCAGCGCGCTCAGGTAGCGCTGCGCCAGCGCCTTGCGACGCGCGTTCAGCTCGGCGAAGCGCGAAAGTTGCACCACGGCGATCGCCGCGTGAATGTCGGACAGATTGTATTTGTACCCCGGTTCCACCACTTCGGCCTGCGGTTTGCGGCCAAGCTGCTGGCGATCGAAGGCATCGACGGCCAGACCGTGGAACTTCAGGCAACGCAGGCGATCCGCCAGCGCATCGTCGTCGGTGGCGATCAGGCCGCCTTCGGCGCAGGTCACGTTTTTGATCGCATGGAAAGAGAAAATCGCCGTGCCGCGCGCGCCGACCCATTCGCCGTTGTAGCGCGTGCCGACCGCGTGGGCGGCGTCTTCGATCAGCGGCAGACCATGGCGTTCGGCCACGGCGCGCAGCGCATCCATCTGCAGGGGGGCACCGGCGTAATGCACCGGAACAATCGCTTTGGTATTCGGGGTGATGGCAGCCTCGACGTCGGCGGCGCTGACCATCAACGTATCGCGGTCAACATCGATCATCACCGGCGTGGCGCCCAGCAGCTCGATCATGTTGAGGGTGGAGACCCAGGTTTGCGAAGGGGTGATGACTTCGTCGCCAGGGCCGACGCCAAGCGCCATTAACGTGATGTGCATGCCCGCCGTGGCGGAACTGACCGCGATGGCGTGCTTACAGCCGAAGGTGGAACAGAAGTCGCTTTCCAGTTGCTGGTTTTGCGGCCCGGTGGTGATCCAACCGGAGCGCAACACTTTCTCTACCGCGGCGATTTCTTCATCGCCGATGGCCGGACGAGAGAAAGGCAAAAATTGATCCATAGTTAACCCCAAACGTATCGAGCTGCTTTTGATGACACTGTAAATCCCTTTCGTTTAACGAATATTAAACGCCAGAGAAGAATCGTTTCCGTGGATTAACTGACAATGTAAGGCCGCAAGCTTAACTAAACCTTAAGACGAGACTCGTCATCAGTGGGAGAACTGATAGGAAGGTGCCGTCATCATTAATTTAAATTTATTATTAAAATCAATTTCTTATATTTATTAATAATTATTTACTTATTTTATTTTTGCCGAATCAAGCGTAGCACGTCATCGACGTTTTTCAAGAAAATCCACGAGAAAATGAGAGGCAGCACAATAATAGCCGATGATTACCCGGCTATTTATATTCACTACGTTTAGTTTTCGTTTACATTTATGCCGCCGGGGCGAATTAAGCCGTGCGGGTCATGATCCAACGCTGGTTCCCCACCCATTGCAGGTGGAAATCCACTTCATAGATCTGCGACAACAGTGCGGGCACCATCACCTCACGGGTGATGCCCTGCGCGACCAACTGCCCAGCGTGCAACAACCAAACCCGATCGGCCTGCTGCAGGGTATGATTCAGATCGTGCGCACACACTAGCGCGCTGCGCCCACTTTGGCAGAATTCGCGCAGCAGGCGATCCAGCGCAACCTTTTGCGCCACATCCAGGCTATTGGTCGGTTCATCCAGCAACAACAATCGGCTATGCGGGTTGACGCTGGGCCACACCTGCAGCAATACCGCCGCCAGTCGCACCCGTTGCCATTCTCCGCCGGAAAGCTGCGCCAGCATGCGTGACAGTTTATCCACCAGCTTCAACCGCTGGCACAGATAGAGGATGGCTTGCTCCACCTCGGTTTGCGCCGCGCCGGCAGGCCGGTGCAACGCCAAATACTGAAACACCGGCATGAGCGACACCGGCGGCTGTTGCTGGCTGAGATAACCGCGTCGGTGCGCCAGCTCGTCGCCCGAATAACCGGACAGCGCGCGTCCGTCCAGGCAGACTTCGCCCTGCCCCGGCAGCATGCCCGCCGCCCGGGCCAGCAAGGTGCTCTTCCCTGCGCCATTTGGGCCGATCAGGTGAACCTGCAACCCGCCGTCAATCTGTGCCGTAAAAGGCGCCAGGCGCCCCGCCACCCCAACCTCAACGAGTTGCAGCATCCGTATTATCCCGCCAGCGCTTGTTTCACCGCCGCCACCAGCGCCGGATCCTCTGGCGTGGTGTCAGGCGAGAAGCGCTGGATCACCGTGCCGTCGCGTGCGATAAGGAATTTCTCGAAGTTCCACAGAATATCGCCGGTATGCTTCGGCGCACGCCCTTTGCTGGTCATCCGCGCCAGGAACTCGCTGCCTTCCGGGGCGACAGCTTCCGGCTGGGCGGCAATCAACGCCTGATACAGCGGATGACGGCCTTCGCCGTTCACCTCAATCTTGGCGAACATCGGGAATTGCACGCCGAAGGTTCCGCGGCAAAACGCCAGGATCTCTTCATTGCTGCCCGGCTCCTGACCCAGAAATTCATTGGACGGGAACCCCAGAACTTCCAGCCCCCGATCGCGATAGGTTTCGTACAGCGCTTCCAGCCCTTCGTACTGCTTGGTCAGGCCGCACTCCGAGGCTACGTTGACCACCAGCAGCACCTTGTCCTGATAGCTCCCCAGCGTGGTGGCCTGATTTTCGATGGTCTGTAACGGCAGATTGTAGATTGGCTTACTCATCGGTTGTCATCCTTTGGTTTTTTAATGGCAGGTGAATAAAGAAAACTACCTTACGCCCTTTGTCCGGGTCAGTAACCAGATAAATAGCGGCGCCCCCAGCGTGGCGGTCACCACGCCGATCGGCAGCTCGGCCGCCAGCAGCGCAACGCGGGCCACCACATCGGCCACCAGCAACACGCCGGCCCCCGCCAGCGCGCAGGCCGGCAACAGATAGCGCTGGTCAGTCAGGCCCGTGAGCCGCAAAATATGCGGGATCACCAGGCCGACGAAGCCGATCACCCCGGCCAGCGCTACGCTGACACCGACCAGCCAGCCGATCGCCAGCACCAGCAGATTGCGCCACAGATGCAGCGACAGCCCGAGCTGTCGCGCCTGCACCTCGCCCAGCGCCATCAGATTGAGCACCCGCCCCTGGCCACACAGCCACAGCAACACCGGCAGCAGCGCCAGCACCAGCCACTTTTGGCGCCAGTCTACGCCGCCGAAGCCGCCCATCATCCAGTACATCAGCTGCCGCAGATCGAGACTGGTACTGAAATAAACGGCCCAGGTCATCAGCGCGCTACACACGATGCCCAGCGCCACGCCGACCAGCAACAACCGCGCATTGGTCAAGCGTCGCCGGCGAGCAAAGCCCAACAGCAAGAAAGTCATCGCCAGCGCACCGACTATCGCGGCGGCGCTCATCAGCGCCACCGGCAACAAACCGTGCCCCAACAACACCGTCAGCACCAGCGCGACACCGGCGCCGTTAGCGACGCCCAGCAGACCGGGCTCCGCCAGCGGGTTTTCAAACAGCGCCTGCATCACCGCGCCCGCCACCGCCAGGGCCGCGCCGACCAGCATCACCGCCAG
Organism: Serratia sp. OLAL2; assembly: GCF_002752475.1. Taxonomy (NCBI): domain Bacteria; kingdom Pseudomonadati; phylum Pseudomonadota; class Gammaproteobacteria; order Enterobacterales; family Yersiniaceae; genus Serratia; species Serratia sp. OLAL2. Next base: position 14,873 of record NZ_MSTL01000019.1, read on the forward strand.
CGCGCGCGGCAAGCGCAGTTGCCAAACGAACAGTTGCGCCCGTTCGCTGAACCATTCTGACGGCCATATCCATTGGTCGCCGGCGCAAAGGCTGAACAGTAAAGCCACCGCCACGCCCAGCGCCAACAGACTGACCTGGCGTTTATCGCAGTAACGTTGATGTTGCAACAGTAAGGTGAAGGTACGGCTGGTTGGCATGGCGCGGCGATTCCCTGCCGGCCGCTGTCGTGGCCGGATAATTGACGTCTGAGTCGAATATTAGGGGGTTAACGCCGCAAGGGGAAGCCTTGCGTAGGCGATGGCGCAGGAAAGCAGCGGCTGGCCCTGCCCGTCATCGCAACGATGATGGCAAAACCAGCCGCCGATAAACTCAGGGATTAACGATGCGGGCCGGCGTTGCCCGGTGGATAAGGCTGACCGCGGCCGCCATCACGGCGGTCATGGTCACTACGATCGTCATGACGGCGGTCGTGGTCGCGATTATCGCGATCGCCGTGGAACGGATTGCCGCTGCGTGCCGGCTGGCGATGTTCATAGCCACGCGGCGGCGAAGGTTGCCAGCGTCCGCCGTCCCAGTACAGACCGCGCGCATTGCGCTCCCCCAGACCTCGGCCCTGGTGCGCATGCCACCACTGCGGTGGGCGCCAGTCGTAGCCATCCCAGTAGTAGCCGCGGCGGTCCTGATCCCCCAGGTGCAGAGAAACGCCCGGCACGTTGATATCGACGGACACATCGGCCTGCGCCGCCAGCGGCAGCGACAGCGACAGCGACAGCGACAGCGACAGCGGGATACACACCAGCAACAGGATTTTTTTCATTTTACCTTCTCACTCTATTTTTCTTGCTGCAGTGGTTATATCAGCGCATTTATTTAACGACTATCTCATCGATACCTATTTTCAGATCGTTTTCGACGGCCTTACACAATCCCTACACTGTTTGCCGCCGCCTTTAATTATCATAGCCACTGACAAGGCTTAACGAATTGCTGACATCGCTTAAGCGACGCGACAATTATAATTAACCGAATTCCCATCGGAGGATAATAAAATGATTAAACGTATAGGTAGGTTGTTAGCCGTTGTAGCCTTGGCCTCAAGCCTCAGCGCCTGCTGCTGGGGCCCTCACTGGGGCGGCGGCCACCGCGGCGATGGCCCTGGCCATTATTACGGCCGTTACTGAGGAGAGAAAATAGATTCACTCATCAACAATAATAAGATATAAGAATATTCCGCAACTGAGGTTAAATTAATCCCTCCATACCGACTTAACGAACAAATTTGATAGTCGCCTTGAGAATTAGGAATAAACTGAATTTTGTCCCAGAAAAGAAAAAGGCCGCGCAAGCGGCCTTTTTTGATGTCACGTCACTCACCCTTTCGGGCTGGCGTTTTCTACCCGGCTTTTCAGCTTCTGCCCCGGACGGAAGGTCACCACGCGGCGCGCCGTAATCGGAATGTCTTCGCCGGTCTTCGGGTTACGCCCCGGACGTTGGTTCTTGTCACGCAGATCAAAGTTGCCAAAACCCGACAGTTTTACCTGTTCGCCATTCTCAAGGGCCCGACGGACCTCTTCAAAGAACAGTTCCACCAGGTCTTTGGCGTCCCGTTTGCTAAGCCCAAGCTTCTCAAACAGGTGTTCTGACATTTCAGCTTTAGTAAGCGCCATAGGTTCAATCCCTCAAGGATGCTTGGAATCGCTGTTTTAGAGCCTCTACGCATTTTGCAACGGTAGCGGCTATCTCCTCTTCTTCCAGTGTACGAGCGGTATCCTGCAATACCAGACTGATAGCCAGGCTCTTGTCACCTTCTGCCACGCCCTTGCCACGGTACACGTCAAACAAGTTTACGCCAACTACCTGATTTGCGCCAACTTTCTTACACTCGACCAAAATATCTTCTGCGGGGACGTTTTCAGCCACCACAACAGCGATATCACGGCGGTTTGCCGGGAAGCGCGAAATCTCCCGCGCCTGAGGCACGGCGCGGCTCGCAAGCTTGTTCCACTCCAGTTCAAACACCACGGTGCGGCCGTTAAGATCCAGTTTACGTTCAAGTTCCGGGTGAACCACACCGATGAAACCAACGCGTTCGCCGTGCAAATAAATCGCCGCACTTTGCCCTGGATGCAGGGCCGGATTGGCTTCCGCCCGGAACTGAATTTCGGATAATTTACCGGTCAGCTCGAGGACAGACTCCAGATCCCCTTTTAAATCATAGAAGTCGACGGGCTTGCGCGCCAGATCCCAATGTTCATCGTGCGTATGGCCGGCGATCACGCCTGCCAGCATGACGTCCTGACGGATACCCAGATTTGCCGCACTATCAGGCACAAAGCGCAGGCCGCTTTCGAACAGGCGCAGACGCGTCTGCTGGCGGTTCTGGTTGTACACTACCGCGGACAGCAGGCCGGTCCACAGCGACAGGCGCATGGCCGACATTTCGACCGAAATCGGGCTCGGCAGGATCAGCGCTTCTTCATTCGGATGCAGCAACGCCTGCACTTTCGGATCGACGAAGCTATAGGTGATCGCTTCCTGATAACCGTGATCGACCAGCATGGTCTTCACGCGCTTGAGCGTCAGATCGGCTTCGCGATGCTGGGTCATCACCAGATCGGCACGCACCGGCACATCCGGGATGTTGTCGTAGCCGTAAACACGCGCCACTTCTTCCACCAGATCCTCTTCGATCTCCATATCGAAACGCCAGCTCGGCGCGATCGCTTGCCAGCTGTCGCCCTGCTCGGTCACCTGACAACCCAGGCGGCGCAGAATGTCGCTGACCTGCTCGCTCGGCACCACGTGGCCGATCAGGCGATCCAACTTCTCGCGGCGCAGCGTGATGGTGGCGCGCTTTGGCAATTCGTTTTCATCGGTCACGTCAATAATCGGACCGGCCTGGCCGCCACAGATGTCGAGCAGCAGGCGCGTGGCGCGCTCCATCGCTTTGTACTGCAGCGCCGGATCGACACCGCGCTCATAGCGATGAGAAGCATCGGTGTGCAGGCCGTGACGGCGCGCGCGACCGGTGATCGATAGCGGGCTGAAGAAAGCGCACTCCAGCAGCACGTCCTGGGTTTCCCCGTTGACGCCGGAATGCTCGCCGCCGAAGATGCCGCCCATCGCCAACGCTTTTTGATGATCGGCGATCACTAAGGTGTCGGCGTTCAGTTTGGCTTCGTTACCGTCCAGCAGCGTCAAGGTTTCCCCTTCTTCCGCCATGCGCACCACGATGCCGCCGTCGATGCGGCTCAGATCGAAGGCGTGCATCGGCTGGCCAAGTTCCAACAGCACATAGTTGGTGACGTCGACGACGGCATCGATAGAACGGATACCGCAACGACGCAGTTTTTCACGCATCCACAACGGGCTTGGCGCCTTGACGTCGATGCCTTTCACCACGCGGCCCAGATAACGCGGGCACGCCTGCGGCGCGTCAACGCGGATCGGCAGCGTGGCGTCGATAGTGGCAGCCACCGGGCTCATATCCGGCTCGGTCAGCGCAACCTGGTTCAGTACGCCCACGTCACGCGCAACGCCGATGATGCCCAAGCAGTCGGCGCGGTTCGGCGTGACGCTGATCTCGATGGTGTTGTCGTTCAGTTTCAGATAGTCGCGGATGTCGGTGCCGATCGGCGCATCCAGCGGCAGCTCAATGATGCCGTCATGATCGTCGGAAATGCCCAGCTCGGAGAATGAGCACAGCATGCCTTCCGAAGGCTCGCCGCGCAGCTTGGCGGCCTTGATTTTGAAGTCGCCCGGCAGCACCGCGCCCACGGTGGCGACCGCCACTTTCAGGCCGGTGCGGCAGTTCGGCGCGCCGCAGACGATGTCGAGCAAGCGATCGCCGCCTACGTTAACCTTGGTGACGCGCAGTTTGTCGGCGTTCGGGTGTTGGCCGCACTCGACCACTTCGCCCACCACAACGCCGTTAAACGCGCCGGCAACCGGGTCCACGCCGTCCACTTCCAGACCGGCCATGGTGATTTGATCGGATAATGCTTCGCTGCTGATGGCCGGGTTTACCCACTCGCGCAACCAGAGTTCACTGAATTTCATGTGATATTCCCGCCTTACTTAAACTGTTTGAGGAAACGCAGATCGTTTTCGAAGAATGCGCGCAGGTCGGTGACGCCGTAACGCAGCATCGTCAGGCGCTCCATGCCCATACCGAAGGCGAAGCCGGAGTAAACTTCCGGATCGATGCCCACGTTGCGCAGCACGTTCGGATGCACCATGCCGCAGCCCAGCACTTCCAGCCATTTGCCGTTCTTGCCCATCACGTCCACTTCAGCGGACGGTTCGGTGAACGGGAAGTAGGACGGACGGAAACGAACCTGCAGGTCTTCTTCAAAGAAGTTATTCAGGAAATCGTGCAGCGTGCCCTTCAGGTTGGTGAAGCTGATGTCTTTATCGACGATCAGCCCTTCCATCTGGTGGAACATCGGGGTGTGGGTCTGATCGTAGTCATTACGATAAACGCGGCCCGGCGCAATGATGCGGATCGGCGGCTGCTGGTTCTTCATGGTGCGGATCTGCACGCCGGAGGTCTGAGTGCGCAGCAGGCGCGTGGCGTCGAACCAGAAGGTATCGTGGTCGGCGCGCGCCGGGTGATGCCCTGGAATGTTCAGCGCGTCGAAGTTATGGTAATCGTCTTCAATCTCCGGGCCGGTGGCAACGGAGAAGCCCAGCTCGCCGAAGAAGGTTTCGATACGGTCGATGGTGCGGGTCACCGGATGCAAACCGCCGTTTTCCATACGACGGCCCGGCAGGGAGACGTCGATGGTTTCAGCCGCCAGGCGCGCGTTCAGCGCGGCGCTTTCCAGCGCGTTCTTGCGCGCGTTCAGGGCGTCTTGCACCTCTTGCTTGGCCTGGTTGATCACCGCGCCGGCCGCCGGGCGGTCTTCCGCCGGTACGTCGCGCAGAGACTGCATCTGCAAGGTGAAATGACCTTTCTTGCCAAAATATTCGACGCGTACCAAATCTAACGCGGCAACATCCTGGGCATCTTCTACGGCTGCCTTGGCACTGGCAACCAGCTCTGCGAGATGTGGCATTGCTTTCCTCTTCCTCTGGCCGGGATGGCCCTAAGTAATTGTTATCTATTATTCGAACACGCCTTTGAGCAATCTTCAAAGACTTTTCAATGCGTTGTCGGCCGGATGGCTCACCTGCGCGGCACAGGGCCGGCTGAGTACCCGCCATTCTCACCGCAACGCTTTGCAAGGCGAGCCGATGGCCAAAAACAAAAAAGCCTCCACGAGGGAGGCTTAGGCGCTACTTTTCGTTTCTTTTCTTACGCGCAAAGCCTCCTGAAATCAGGCGCTAAAGTAAAAAAAGAAACGAAAAATAGCTGCGTGCATGATTGCGGTACCTTGTCGATGATTGACCACCAGTGATATAGCGGCGGGCAATGAAAGTCAATATTTGTCGCTGAAAACAAAGATTAAAAGAGGGAGCAAGCTCCCTCTTCTACTGACTTACGCCAGAGCTGCTTTCGCTTTCTCAACCAGTGCGCCGAAGGCCACTTTGTCGAAGACTGCGATGTCAGCCAGGATCTTACGGTCAATTTCGATCGACGCTTTTTTCAAGCCGTTGATGAACTTGCTGTAAGACAGACCGTTCTGACGAGCAGCTGCGTTGATACGTGCAATCCACAGCTGACGGAACTGACGCTTACGTTGACGACGGTCACGGTAAGCATACTGGCCTGCTTTGATTACTGCCTGGAAGGCAACACGATATACGCGCGAACGGGCACCGTAGTAACCTTTCGCCTGCTTCATAATTTTCTTGTGACGTGCGCGTGCAATTACACCACGTTTTACGCGAGCCATATGCTCTCTCCTAAAGTCTTATTCTAAATTCAAAAAAAATGGCTTATGCGTACGGCAGGCACGCGGTAACCAGGACCAGATCGTTTTTAGACACCATGCCTTTCGGACGCAGGTGACGTTTACGCTTGGTTGCTTTTTTGGTCAGAATATGACGCAGGTTGGCATGTTTACGCTTAAAACCACCGCTGCCGGTTTTTTTGAAGCGCTTGGCTGCACCACGTACAGTTTTAATCTTTGGCATTTTAATTAAATCCACTTCGCATTGTTAAACAACGAATCAGTTGGGCGAATAAAACCCACACAGCGCAAGCGCCGCGCGGGTTCCATTACTTGTAAGCCTTACTGTTTCTTCTTAGGAGCGAGCACCATAATCATCTGGCGGCCTTCGATCTTCGTAGGGAAGGATTCGACCACTGCCAGATCCATATCTTCACACAGGTCTTTACGGACGCGGTTAAGCACTTCCATGCCGATCTGCTGGTGCGCCATCTCACGCCCGCGGAAACGCAGGGTGATTTTGGCTTTATCGCCATCTTCCAGAAAGCGAATCAGGTTGCGTAGTTTGACCTGATAGTCGCCATCATCGGTGCCAGGACGGAATTTGATTTCCTTAACCTGGATAACTTTTTGCTTCTTCTTCTGTTCTTTCGTCGACTTGCTCTTCTCGTAGAGGAATTTGCCGTAATCCATGATTCGGCAAACTGGCGGTTCGGCATTTGGGCTGATTTCTACTAAATCAACGCCCGCTTCCTCAGCTTTTTCAAGAGCTTCATTCAGACTGACAATACCAATCTGCTCGCCATCGACGCCGGTTAGGCGAACTTCTTGCGCGCGAATTTCTCTGTTAATGCGATTAGGACGCGCCGGTTGAACTCGTTTTCCGCCTTTAATACTTTATTCCTCCAGTTGATGAAGACTACGGCTGCGAATCTCTTTCAGCAGCTTGTCTACGACTTCGTTTACGTCCAGGCTTCCCAAGTCTTTGCCACGGCGGGTACGAACGGCAACTTTGCCTGCTTCGACCTCTTTGTCACCGCACACCAACATGTAAGGGACTCGACGTAAAGTATGTTCGCGAATTTTAAAGCCAATCTTCTCATTTCTCAAGTCCGCTTTCACGCGAATACCTGCATCCTGCAGTTTTTTGGTCAATTGCTGGACGTAATCAGACTGGCTATCGGTGATATTCATCACCACCACCTGCACCGGAGCGATCCAGGTCGGGTAGAACCCGGCGTATTCTTCGGTAAGGATACCGATGAAACGTTCCATGGAGCCCAAAATGGCGCGGTGAATCATTACCGGCACGACGCGATCGTTGTTTTCGCCAACGTACGATGCGCCTAAACGGCCCGGCAAGAAGAAATCGAGCTGCACGGTACCACATTGCCATGCGCGATCCAAACAATCATGCAGGGTAAATTCAATTTTCGGTCCGTAGAAGGCGCCCTCACCCGGCTGATATTCAAACGGAATGCCGTTCTCGGTCAGCGCGGCGGCCAGGTCTTCTTCCGCACGGGTCCACATGTCGTCGGTGCCGATGCGTTTTTCCGGACGCGTGGACAGCTTGACGGCAATCTTGTCGAAGCCGAAAGTGCCGTACACGTCATACACCATGCGGATACATTCGTTCACTTCGGCGCGCACCTGCTCTTCGGTACAGAAGATGTGGGCGTCATCCTGCGTGAAGCCGCGCACGCGCATCAAGCCGTGCAGTGAACCCGAAGGCTCGTTGCGGTGGCAGCTGCCGAATTCCCCCATGCGCAGCGGCAAATCACGGTACGACTTCAGGCCCTGGTTGAAGATCTGCACGTGACCCGGGCAGTTCATCGGCTTGATGCAGTATTCGCGGTTTTCCGACGCGGTGGTGAACATGGCGTCTTTGTAGTTTTCCCAGTGGCCGGTTTTTTCCCACAGCACGCGGTCCATCATGAACGGACCTTTCACTTCCTGGTACTGATACTCTTTGAGCTTCATGCGCACGAAGGCTTCCAGCTCACGGAAGATAGTCCAACCGTCGTTGTGCCAGAACACCATACCCGGCGCTTCTTCCTGCATGTGATACAGGTCGAGCTGTTTGCCGATCTTGCGGTGATCGCGCTTGGCCGCTTCTTCCAGACGCTGCAGGTAGGCGTTCAGCTGCTTCTTGTCTGCCCAGGCGGTACCGTAGATACGCTGCAGCATTTTGTTTTTGCTGTCGCCGCGCCAGTAAGCGCCGGAGGTTTTCTGCAGTTTGAAATGGTGGCAGAAACGCATGTTCGGCACGTGCGGGCCGCGGCACATGTCGACGTATTCTTCGTGGTGATACAGACCCGGACGATCGTCATGGCTGATGTTCTCATCCAGGATCGCCACTTTATAGATTTCGCCGCGCTCAGCGAAGGTGTCACGGGCTTCTTGCCAGCTGACCTTCTTCTTGATGACGTCGTAATCCTTATCGGCCAACTCGTGCATCCGCTTTTCCAGCAGATCCAGGTCTTCCTGCGTCAGGGTCCGGTCGATGTCCACGTCATAATAAAAACCGTTGTCGATCACCGGACCGATCGCCATTTTGGTATCCGGCCACAGCTGCTTGATCGCATGACCCAGCAGGTGCGCGCAGGAGTGGCGCATGATTTCCAGACCGTCTTCATCTTTGATGGTGATGATGGCCAGCTGCGCATCTGATTCGATCAGATCGCCGGCGTCAACCAGCTCGCCGTTGACGCGGCCGGCGATACAGGCTTTCGCCAGGCCAGGGCCGATATCGCGCGCGACATCCATCGGGGAAACGGGGTGGTCGAAATGACGCTGACTTCCGTCAGGAAGGGTAATAACAGGCATTAATAATTCCTTATCTACAGTGGTGACCCACACGACAGATCACATGAAGAAATACAATATTGTTTAACTACATGATGTTATCGACGCTATCCAGCTTTACCCTGCCAGATATGTACACTCATATGTACACAATTTGAAATGTACTATGTTGTTACGCCATAACGGGATGAGTAGTCTATCACTAGTGAAAGGCCATCATCTACAAGAGGATTTACAAACACTCCCCTCGCCTATACTTCCTCTAAAGGGATACCAGTTATGTGTGGCCATTTTGCTCAAGTTCAAACTCGTGCAGATTATCTAGATGTTCTGGCATCCGATCTAGAATTTGCCGGCGCATTGGATAACGTGCCGATTGCGCGTTACAATGTGGCGCCAGGCATCCGCGTGCTGGTGCTTAATCAACGCAGCGATAAGTTGCATCTCGATCCTATCGAGTGGGGTTACGGGTTACGACCCAGATTGGTGATGGGAAATGAAACATCAGCCAGTTATCAATGCCCGAGTTGAAACTACAGCCACCAGCAGGATGTTTAAGCCGTTATGGGAGCACATACTCTATAATCGATTAAACGCTGTGGCGCTCATAAGAATAATTGAAATAGGTGAATATGAAGAGTTGTAATGGTTACACATGCTTCTGATCCAACTCGGTTAACGAAATAGTGTGTGCTGTTAAAACACTTCTATCCCCCTTATATCAGTCGTTTGCTCCGATTAATCTTTTAGGTAAATCATTTACCATATAAATGAGGTGTTTGACATATTCATCCCGAAGATTTTCTCGATGACATACAGAATATGAGTAAGTAAGATTGGTTGGCTTGCTTATGAAACCATTAGTTTTCATAAACTCACTCACTAAAATATCAGGAATAACTCCAGATGCAGGCAATAATTGCATTAGACTCCATTTATCAGAGAAAGATGATGTTACTACATTTCGATGGCAGCTAGCATCACATATAACATCTTCGTTTCTGAGAGAAACATATGGTACAGAGCTAAATACTTTTTCTGGTGAGAGAAGAAACATTGTCCCTTCTAACATATGAAGCATCTTAAAACCCATAATAGACTCTTTTCGAGCGCTCAAAACCACATCAGGATCCAATTCATTAATCATATCCTCAGAATCATAAAAAATGACTTCTATGACAGGTAATCTACGTGAGCTAGATATAAAACACTTAGCAAGCATGACTGGGAGGCGATTAGATATAAGCACCTTTAACGTAAGATCACCATGAAATTTTGACATTTCAATTTTAGATTCTAGTTCCCTTGCTGCTTTGATGACTTTTAATCCATCTTCTAGAATAAGTCGTCCCATATCGGTAAAGGTGGTTCTGTACTGTTTCCTGTCAAGAATTACCACCCCAAGTATAGACTCCGCTTTTTTAATCTGGTAACTAAGTGCGGATGGGGTTTTGCATAATTTGTTAGCGGCACAAGAAAGTGTTTTAAATTTATTTATTGCATCTAATGCCACGACCAAATCAAGACTAATCTTCATGCAACCACCGGAATTAATGACACATAATATGACAAATAAAAGAGAACAAATACATTTAAACCCATTTTTGTTAGAAGAATGCCCACTATTGAGCGCATTCTAAGTCAAGGGGGTGCCCCCCCCCCCCCGACATCCATAATTCAAAAAACGGTTATTTGGTACTCGCTGGTGCGGCGTTAATTTTCACCCTGAGTAATGCATAAGGTTTCTGTCGTTTATCTTTACCCATATGGAAACCTGGTTGACGATGAAGTTGATTCACTGTGAAGTACAGGTAACCATCGGGACCAATCGAAAGTGTATCGGGCCAGAGTATATGCGGCCCATGAGCAATGGTTGTCCAGTTACCTGTTTTATCCATTTTACGAATAGCGTTACGCTCATAGTCTCCGGCATATACGGCACCTGTTGCATCAGCTTCCAGGCCATCAGAAGCCCCTTTCTCTCCTAGATCTTTTACCGCTGCAGACAACTGTTGCTCAGACACATTCGGGTCACGAAGCATTTCAGTTGAGATCGAGAACAAATGACGCCCCGAAAGAGGGCTGTAATACAACGTTTTACCGTCAGCAGACAATGCAATACCGTCAGAAGCCACGCTAAATGGAGCAGTATCCCCATTCGAATTACGCTGCAGAAGAGTTTCCCCTTCAACTACCGGTACAAAACTTTGCTCCGGTGACGTTGAACGATCACCGGTAAGCCGGCGTACCGCTTTACCTGAATCCAGATCAACTACGATGATGCCACCAGTACCAGATAAGGATGAATCGGTAATGTAAGCCATACCTGCTTTACCAACTCGGTAGTCAAAACGTACGTCATTAACATATGTGGTAGGCAGGATCACGTCATTATGTAAGACGATAGTTTTGACTACTTTGTTGGTATTCAGATCGATAGCCACTAATTTTGCACCACCGTCCACGGGTTTAGCGAATTTAGGCGCAGCAGTATCCAACACCCAAAGTTTTCCCTGTCCATCGGCCACAACACTTTGTACGCTCAGGAAGTGACTTCCAGGCTGGCTATTAACTGCCTCATTAATTTTCGCATTTGGGTATGGTATGACCTCATTATTTTTGACTTCCGCGACGGTGAATGGAACATCATCTCCCCAACGTGGAAAATTAACGAAAATTCTGCCGGTTTCTGTAACGGTTACTCCTGTAGGCATTGCACCACGGAAAGTCGCAACGACTTCTGTTTCACCTACAGTACGATCACTTGCAAGTTGTTCAAGCGCTGCCACCTGATGAGTTGAGGAAGCCAGCGTACTAATTGAAGTTCCGGCTAACGCTAGACCGATCGCTGTCCTTACCAGCGTTTTAGTGATACTAATCTTTTTCATCTTTTTCCTGCCTTGTTAGTTAATAAATTGATATTAGAAGCCCTCGAGTACGATTTTTCCTTTAGCTTTGTTGCTTTCAATTAATGCATGGGCTTTACGCAGATTAGCGGCGGAAATTTTGCCATAGTGCTCACCTAAGGTACTTTGTAATTTACCCGCATCGATCAGTTTGCTGACTTCCATCAGAATTTCATGCTGACGTTGCATATCCGTAGTTTGGAACATGGAGCGAGTAAACATTAGTTCCCAGTGAAGAGAGATAGCCTTTCGTTTCAATGGCATAGCATCAAGATCATTCGGATCGTCGATGACTGCAAGACGGCCTTGTGGCTTCAAAACGTCGATAATCTGCGTATAGTGCAGGTCGGTATGAGTCAGGCTAGCCACATAGCGCACATTTTCGATACCCAGGGCCTTTAGTTGTTCAGCGAAAGGTTTACGATGATCGATAATATGATCTGCACCTAAGGCTTTAACCCATTCAGAAGTTTCCGGGCGTGAGCTGGTACCAATGACAGTCAAGTTAGTCAGTTTACTGGCTAACTGAGTCAGGATAGACCCCACACCGCCGCCAGCCCCCACAATCAGAATAGCTTCGTTGTTACTCTGCCCGACTTCCAAACGATCAAACAGGAGTTCCCACGCAGTCAGAGAAGTCAAAGGCAGCGCAGCCGCTTCAGCATTTGACAATGTATATGGTTTTTTGCCAGCGATACGCTCATCCACCAGACCATATTCAGCATAAGAACCAGGACGTATGATGGAACCAGCGTAGAAAACTTCATCACCCGGTTTGAACAAAGTGACTTTTGAGCCCACAGCTTCAACAATTCCAGTGGCGTCCCACCCCAGAATCCGTGGTTCTGTTACTGGCGAATTTTTACGTACCTTCGTATCGACTGGGTTTACGGCAATAGCTGAAATCTTAACTAATAGATCGCGCTCACCTGGTTGAGGTTTAGGAAGGTCAATCTCATAGAGTGATTCTTCGTTAGTGATGGGCAGATCGTTTTGGCTGTAGACAATGGCTTTCATAGATAACTCCCGAATTTTGCTTTAGAAATGCCGTTGTGGCATGTATTAAAATCATAGTAACCCTAGCGACAAGCTTAAAAAACAAGCCAAAATGAGTATCACTTTCACTAAAATAGTGAAAATGGGTGGTAAACTAACCCTACTATTATGCTAATGTTGTGAGGGAGTATGGTCCGCCTTGAAGATGTGAGAATTTTTGTTCGCGCAGCGGCACTTGGAAGCTTTTCGCAAGCGGCTCGCGAAGCGGACATTCTACCTGCACAAGCAAGTGCGGCGATCCAGAGGCTGGAGAGAGATCTTGATACCCGGCTTTTTGTTCGCTCAACTCGCAGCCTACGATTATCTGCCCAAGGGGAGAAATACCTGCCTTTTGCCCAAGAAATGCTAAGTGTGATTAGAGCTGGTTATGACAGCCTGAAAAACAATGACGACATTCTGGAGGGAAAATTAAAAATCTCGCTACCCTCCGATATCGGACGTAATATCTTGCTTCCGCTAATTTCTGACTTTTGCCAGAAGCATACTAAATTTTCGGTAAAGTTGCTGTTCTCCGATGAAGTCAGTAATATTTATCGCGATCCAGTAGATATTGCTGTGCGCTATGGATTGCTGCAAAACAGCAGTTACGTAGCCCAACCTCTGGTCGTGAATAACCGCCGCTGTCTCGTCGCATCCCCAGATTATATCGCCCGCAAAGGTCCACTGGAAACATTAACACAGCTGGCAGAGCGGGAGTGTCTTCTTTATCTGCTCGATGGTCAGACTCATGATGTCTGGCCATTCGAAGATGAAAACGGAAAAAAAAAGGTGACTGTTCATAGCCGTTTTGTAGCGAACGATGCTGATGTTACACGCCGCTGGGCTGTTGCTGGGCTTGGTATTGCCTATAAATCATGGTTGGATGTCGGCCCAGATATTGAACAAGGCCGTCTGATACAGCTCTTGCCGGATATATTGGGCGAAGCAGCCCCACTCAACTTCATCTGTCCACATCGTAGCCAATTATCTTTAGTCGTACGTAAACTATATCATCATCTAAGAGATCATTTTGATAGTCAAAATAATTAATAGTGTTTGACTATTAGAGAATTTAACTTCAGGTGTTGAATACTTAATTAAAAGGTGCCAAAAAACAGTTTGAATATAAATACGAAGCAACATGATCACCACTGTTTTGGTGGACTGACCCCACGCTCGTAGACAAATTCTGTCCTCACGACGAGGCCCGTTCAAAGGCCTCCGGACCGACGCCGCCGATGTGACTGTGACGCCGGGCCCGGTTGTAGAACACTTCAATGTAATCGAAGATATCCGCCCGGGCCAGATCCCGGGTTTTGTATATTCTCTTCCTGATGCGCTCTTTTTTCAGTGAACTGAAGAACGATTCGGCCACTGCATTATCCCAACAGTTACCACGCCGGCTCATACTGGGTGCCAGGTTATTGGCCCGACAGAACCGTTGCCAGTCGTCGCTTCCGTACTGGTTGCCCTGGTCTGAGTGCACGATGACCTCGCTGTCCGGTTTACGTCGCCAGACCGCCATCATCAGCGCATCCAGTGCCAGTTCGCGTGAGAGGGTCGGCTTCATCGACCAGCCCACCACGTTACGGGCGAAGAGGTCGATAACCACCGCCAGATACAACCAGCCCTGCCAGGTGCGGATGTAAGTGATGTCGGTGACACAGACCTGATTGGCCCGGACAACGGTAAACTGCCGCTGTACGCGATTAGGGGCAACCACCGAAGGTCGGCCGGCGATACGCCGTGGTGCTTTATAGCCCCGCACGGCTTTAATCCGGTTCAGTTGCATAATACGGCCCACCCGGTTTTTGCCGCAGGTTTTCCCGATTTCGTTCAGATCGCCATGAACCCGCCGGTAACCGTATACGCCTCCGCTCAGTGAATATGAATCACGGATAAGCGTCAGCAGACGCTGGTTATCTTTATCACGCGCCGAGACCGGGTTGTGCAGCCACGCGTAGAACCCGACCCGGGCGACATGCAGTACCCGACACATCGTCATCCCCCCCATACAGTGCGGTGCTCATTGATAAAGCGGTACTTCAGTCGGGCTCCCTTGCAAAGTACCGCGTGGCCTTTTTCAGGATATCCCGTTCTTCTTCGGTACGTTTTAGCTGTGCCTGTAGTTTCAGGATCTCGCTTTTGGCTTCCAGTAAATCCCGGGCATGCTGTTCGCTGTTATCAGGTTTGATAGCTCGTAGCCACTTATAGAGGCTGTGTGCAGAAACACCCAAACGGTCAGATACTTCGGCAACGGAATAACCGCGTTCCGTTATCTGACGGACAGCTTCTTCCTTAAATTCAGGTGTAAATCGTGGTGTGCCCATACGCTCCTCCTATGCTCACACTATAGGGCAGGATCGTCTACCGGGGTGGGGTCAGTCCAAAAATGACTCTGAGGTGTCTGTTAAACCCGTGGCTATTCACGCCGCCCTCACACTTCCGCCTCATTCGCCGCAAAAACGCCTTTCAGATAGCTGATGGTAGCCAACAGACACAGGCCGTAGCCCAACAGTTCGCACCCCTCTTCCACCATGTTTTTCACCACTCGGTTGTAGCCGTCCAGCATCAGCGTTTGCCACAGCGCGCTCATGCCGAACAGGCGTGAAAAAACCAGAATGCACAGCAGGCCGGCGCACATCATGCCGTAGCCAGGGTGCGACACGACATAGGCCAGACCGCGCACCGTGGCCGCAATATGCCGTGCCGCATGCCACAGGCAGGCCAAGGCGACCGCCAGTGCGAACCACACCCAGGCGCCATGCCACAACGCATCGAACGCGAAGTCCATCTCGCGGATCAGCATGCAGAGAAAGAAGCCGCCAACCAGCAGCCAGGCGGAACGCCGTTCAGCCTGTCGCCGGGCCGCGGCGAAAAAACCGCCGGAGATGGCGAGCAGCAACAGTTCCTGTGCCGCTTCGGTCAGCGAGGTTTCATGAACGAAGTTATGCAGCCAGTGCACATCGATAAACACCAGGCCGACCAATGCCGCCATGAAGGCGGCGGAAAGCGCGAATGCGCCGATTTTCCCCAGTAAAAGATGCAGTTCTTGTTTCATAATCACACTCATTATTATTTACAGCGCATCTATGGTATCCACCTGTTCTCAGGGATCGTGGCAATTGGTGCCTAATGCCCTGAGCCACGCGAAAGGTGGTCGTTAATTACGCCGAAACAATAAAAAAACCCCGGCACCTGGGCCGGGGTGGGGCCAGTCTTTCCTGGCTGTCACTTCATCGTCGTCAGTATTCCAGGCTCTCATCCCTCTATCATCGAGACGCGCAAAGGAGCCCGAAGATTACGCCTGCGCAGGTGATACCGCGATACGGCGGGCATTGGTGTTAACGCCCCACAAGCCTGCCAACGCACTGACCACTGCGCCAATCAACAGCGCAAAGAATGACCATAATGCAGCCCGCGACAATTCGTCTGCAGCAGCGGCAGCCTGTTCGCGCGCCTTCTGTTTCAGCTCCACATACTCCTGTTTTGCCTGATTGATTTTTGCTTCGGCGTCATCCAAACGCTGATTAACCAGCTGTGCAGTTTTATTTTTGGCTTCGACCAAATTCTTCACCGTCTGGTCCACTTCCTGCGGCGTCATATCGGTATTTTCTGCCAAGGCCTTTTTCAGGGCGTCTTGATCCACATCTTGCGAGATGGCCTCACCCTGTTTTTTAAGCTTGGCGACCAGTTGATTAATAATGGCGTCGCTATTGTCAGGCTGAAGTGCCAGGGCTTTTACTGCGTCCGCCAAATCAGTTTTGGCCGCATTCAACTGCTGTTGCATGAATTCAGGCTGCAATGACGGGATACCGCTTTTTTTAAGCGCCGTAACCACATCGCCTTGCAGCTGTTCAGGTTCCAAGGTTGTGTCAATGCCCAACTTGTCAAACACTTTACCGCCGGCGTCCGCCAATCCGGATGCCCCTTTGCCAATCGCTGAACCGGCGCCGGAGAGCAAGCTGCCGGAGGTCGAAGCGATAGCGCCCAGCGCATTGCCGGTCGCCTTCACTGCAGACCCGACCAGCATCCCACCCAGTACCGCCGCCACAATCAGTGACGTAGCCCAGACCAGGAAGCCATGAATAAGTCCGTCATTAGCAGCCAAACGCCCAGCAATAAAAGCGCCGGCGGCCAAACTAATAATGATTGAAACAGCGGACCAAATCACTACGGTGGTACCGGCGCCGTTTATCGGATCGTCTGATGTCGGATCCACGATGGAGAATCCAAGACTGGTGCCTAACGTCGACAGCAACAGTGAAACAGCCAATACGGTGATCACGCCGCCGATGACGCTGCCCCAGGAGATTTTTTTCGCCGCTACCCATTCTTTTGCCACTTCCATAGTAAAACTCCTTTTAAGTTTTCGATTATAAAGAAATGCCAGAAAGCCTTACCATTATAGACTCGCTTCATCAATCAGGCGGTTAAAGGGTGAAAACAGTTAAAAATAATTAATGATAATAACATCAAGAGTGCGTCTACTCTCAGCGGCGATACGCTGACAGACCGTCTTAGCATCACTATTCTTACGCTATCCACCAGTGAACAGGGTCTTAGCGCAAAACATGAACCGGTTACTCGCAGCCCTCATCGTGGCGTGCGCGGCATTGGCGACGTTATATGGGCTGGTGCATTTTGGCGCGCGTTCGGTGCCGCGCGCGATCGCGGTCAACGAGGCGCCGCTGGGGTGTGAGGATGAACCTGAGCTCGCCGGCGAGTGCGGCGATGACGATGAGGCTCCCGCCGACGAATTTCGCCGGCCGGCGACGCTGAACGCCCGGGCCGACGGTTAATTAACGTTACGAGCTATCCCCATTGCCGCCAGGCGTACGGCAGGCTAGGCTGTTCAGCTCATGGGCCGCCGTTTGGCGGCTTGAACGTTGCACAGGGAGTCTATTTTATGACGGGTATTTTGCAGTTATTCCAGGCCATCGGACTGGGTTTGGTGCTGCTGTTGCCGCTGGCCAACCCGCTGACCACGGTGGCGTTGCTGCTCGGGTTATCCGGCAATATGACGCGCGAAGAGCGTAATCAGCAGTCGCTGATGGCCTCGGTTTATGTGTTCTGCATCATGACGGTGGCGTTTTACGCCGGGCAGGTGGTGATGAACACCTTCGGCATTTCGATCCCCGGCCTGCGCATCGCCGGCGGCCTGATCGTCGCCTTCATCGGTTTTCGCATGCTGTTCCCGCAGCAGAGCCCCGAAGACGCGCCGGAGGTGGAGAGCAAGTCGCACGAGCTGCGCCACAAGACGTCGGCCAACATCGCCTTCGTGCCGCTGGCCATGCCGAGCACCGCCGGGCCGGGCACCATCGCGATGATCATCAGCTCGGCATCGAGCGTCAAAGCGAACTCGCTGGGCTTTGAACCCTGGGTGTTGGCCGTGGCGCCGGTCGCCATCTTCCTGACGGTCGCGGTGATCCTGTGGGCCTGCCTGCTCAGTTCCGGCGCCATCATGCGGTTGGTGGGGAAAAGCGGCATCGAGGCGATCTCGCGCCTGATGGGGTTCCTGCTGGTGTGCATGGGCGTTCAGTTCATCATCAACGGCGTGCTGGAGATCATCTCCACCTATACACCGACCGCCTGATCATACAAAACGGGCGCGACATCGCGCCCGTTGCCGTTATTTCCCCGCCGGCGCCTGCGCGCCCAAAATGCCCTTGCCTTCCGGCACTTCGGTAAAGCGACTGAGGATCTCGCTGTAGGTCTTGGCCGGATCCAAATCCGGGAACTGCGCCGGATAGATAAACTTCGCCAGATACTCCAGCCCGACGATGTTGTACGGGTGGTTGTAGAAGTTATGGTAGATACCGTAGAACCGCCCTTCCTTCACCGCCGACACCTGCGAGAACCCTGGGCGCTGCTTCATGCGGTTGAAGGCCTCATCCACCTGCTGCTGCGTCACGCCATAGCCGAACGGCACCGCGGCATTGGTCTTGCTGGCCCACTGCGAGCCGGAAACGATATACGCATCCGGTTTCATACTGATCACTTTTTCCAGCGCCACGTCGCCGGTCGCACCCGGCAGCAGCGCAGAACCGATGTTGCGCGCGCCGACCGCCTCGACCAGTGCCCCCCAGCCGACGTGCGCATGGGTGAAGCAGCAAGATTCCAGGCCATTCAGGCCGGCCTTGGCTTCGAAGAACACCAACGGTTTGGGTTCCACCGACTGCGTTTTGGCCAGAATGGCCTGATAATGCTGCTGATAATAATCGGTATATTGCTTGGCTTCGCTTTCACGGTTGAGGGTTTCCCCCAACAGCGTCACGCTTTTCGGCGTGTTTTCCACCGGCTTGAGCATGGTATCGATAAACAGCACCGGCACGTTCAGCGCCTTCAGCTTATCCAGCACGCCGGTTTGGCTCAGCGAAGGCTTGGAGCGCAGCTGGGCGATCATCAGATCGGGGCGCTTGGCGATCACGCTCTCCAGATTCACCTCGCCTTTATCGCTGAATCCCATGTCGATGATGTTTTTCGCCGCCGGCCATTTGCTCTGCAAGATTTCCCAGGTCGCCGCGTCGCTTTTCTTCAGCAGGTTATTCCAGGCCACCAGCCGGCCGAACGGGTTGGCGCGATCGAGCAGCGCCAGCGTGAGAATGTCGCGCCCGTCCTGCACCACGATGCGTTTCGGCTCCTGCGGGAGGGTGACCGTCTGGCCGGAGGTGTCGGTCAGGGTCAACGGATAGGTAGTGGCCATCGCCGGAGAGGCGAGTAAGGCGGCGCAGACCAGCGCCGGCAAAGTGATTCGACGGTGCACGAAAGACTCCTTAGTCATGAATACATTCAGGAAATACTAATGAGAATGGCTTGCATTATCAAAGATAACGCCCAGCATGCCGGCGATTAATTGCAAAGGGATGTGTAAAGGAAGGATAAGAGGCGCGCCGGAGCCGGCGCGCCCAGGGGATCACATCAGGCCGTAGATCAGCGCCGACAGCGCAATCAAGCCCATCACCAGCACGAAGACGTTGCTCGCCGCGCGATATTGGCGCATGGCCGGCACCGCACGCACCGCGTACATCGGCAGGATGAACAGGATCGCCGCAATCAGCGGGCCGCTGATGGTTTCGATGATGTGCAGCGCGCTGGGGTTCCACACCGTCGCCGCCCAGGTGAGCAGGAACAGTGCCACCGCCGAGATGCGGTGCGTCATGCGCGAGCTGAGCGGCTTGCCGACCGCGCGCGTGACGCCATCGATCAGGCTGGTCGCCCCTTCCGTCACCCCCAGCGAGGTGCCGAGATAGGATTTAGCCATTGCCAGCATTGCCATCACCGGGCCGAGATAGGCGATCAGCGGGTTGGAAAACTTGTTGGCCAGCGTGGTCAGCACCGTGATGTTCTGATCTTTCGCCTGCTGCATGTCTTCATGGGACAGGCTCAGCACGCAGCTGAACACGAAAAACAGCACGGTGACGCAGATCAGCACATAGCTGTAGCGCATGATGCGCGCGCAGCGGCGCTCCGCCTTGTCGCCATACAGGCTCTTCTGCGTCGAGGCGAAGGAGGAGATGATCGGCGCATGGCTGAAGGAAAACACCATCACCGGCACCGCCAGCCACAGTGAATGCCACAGCCCCGGCGTGTCGAAGCGGGTGGTGGCCAGGCCGTGCACGAAGTTGGCGGTATTCCAGCTCGGCATCAGGTACAGCGAAATACCCATCAGGAACACCAGCAGCGGGAACACCAGCATGCCCATCGCCGCCACGATGCTGTCTTTGCCACGCAGCAGCACCAGATTGAGCACTACGACCACCGCCAGACTCAGCCAGATACGCGGCAGCGGCGCCACGTGGAACTGGTGGATCAGGAAGCTGTCCAGCGCGTTGGTGATCGAAATGCTGTACACCAGCACGATCGGGAAGAACGCCATCAGATACAGCATCATGATGATTTTTCCGGCCAGCACGCCGAAGTGTTCCACCACCACATCGTGAATATTGCCGTCGCGGCTGGAGCCAGAAAGCACGAAGCGGCTGAGCGCGCGGTGCGGCAAATAGGTCAACGGGAAAGCGAACAGCGCCATCAACAGCAGCACCAGCGGGCCGTTCAAACCGGCGTTGATCGGCAAGAACAATGTGCCGGCGCCCACCGCGGTGGCATAGAGACCGAACATCCAGACGGTGTCGGTTTTGTTCCATTTGGCAGGCTGAGCGGCCGTCAGCGTGCCTGAATCGGGAGAAATCGTACTCATGAGACAGTCTACCTTAATCTGCAGCGCCAACGATTGCGCCTAACGGGATATCCTTCTCCGCGAATTTTTTAATAGTAATCAGTGAATTAAAGCGATATTTCATACTTACGCCTGATGAAAGGACGGCAAAGGATAATGAAAAATCCGCTGCGGGTCTATGTTTTATCGGCTGAACGGATGATTTGCGAACAGAAAATGCTGAAAAAACCGGCACGGGCAGGAAAAACTAAGGGCTCCTTGCGGAGCCCTTAAGCGGTTTACTTCTTCGCGTCCGGATGGTCCGGCACCTCGGCGCTGCCCATCTCCTTCTCGTCGCGGATCATCGAGCGGTCTTTACGCACGTCGGCCACGTCGGAGGCGCTCACCGGTTTGGCGCTGTTGCCCCAGCTGGTACGGATGAAGTTCACCACGTCCGCCACCTGCTGATCGTTCAGACGCCAGCCAAACGGCGGCATGGTGATATTGGATACCGCGCCCTGCACCGCCGGCGTGGTGTTGCCGGTCAGCACGATGTGGATCAGCGAGGTCGCGTCCTCGGTCTGCACCACCGGATTGCCCTTCAGCGACGGGAAGGCGCGCTTGTAGCCCACGCCGTCGGTGCGGTGGCAGGCCGCGCAGTTATCAACATACAGGGCCGCGCCGGGCTTGCTGTCATTCCCGCGCCACAGATCCTTGGCCACGCTGTCTTCGACCGGCGCCGCCTGCTGCTTGCCGTCTTTCGGCGGCAGCGATTTCAGGTAGCGCGCGATGGCGGTCAGATCGTCGTCGCTCAGGTATTGCAGGCTGTGCTCCACGACGTCGCTCATGCCGCCGAACACGATGGCTTTGTCGTTACGGCCGGTTTTCAGGAACTCGGTCAGCTCGGCTTCGCTCCAGCTGCCCAGGCCGTCCTTGCGGTCGCCGCGCAGGCTGGAAGCCACCCACCCATCGATCGGCGCGTTGCTCCCGGACAGGTAGTCGTCGCTTTCGCTGTTGCTCAACGCTTTCTCCTGCATGGTGATGCTGCGCGGGGTATGGCAGGCGCCGCAGTGGCCCAGGCCTTCCACCAGGTAGCGGCCGCGCTCAATCACCGGATCGGCCTTGGCGTCAGCGACAAAATCCGCCGGCGACGGCGCGAACATGCCGCGCCAGATGCTCAGCGGCCAGCGCATCGACAGCGGCCACGGGATGTCGGAGTCCTTGTTGGCCTGCTCCACCGGCTGCACGCCGTGCATGAAATAGGCATACATGGCGCGCATGTCGTCCTCTTTCACCAGCGCGAACGACGGGTACGGCATCGCCGGGTACAGGGTGCTGCCGTTTTTGGCTACGCCCTTACGCACCGCGTTGTCGAAATCCTCGAAGCTGTAATCGCCGATGCCGGTTTTCTTGTCCGGCGTAATGTTGGTCGAGTAGATGGTGCCGATCGGCGTCTCCATCGCCAGACCGCCGGCGAAGGTTTTGCCGCTCTTGCCGTCGGTGTGGCAAGCCACGCAGTCGCCGGCGCGCGCCAGGTATTCACCGCGCTTGATCAGCTCGCTGCTGACGGTGGCGTCCTGCGCCCAAACGGAAAAACTCACTGCACTGAGAACCAGTGCCGGTACAAATGCTTTCATCGTTCGCCGTCCTTATGCCTGCACCAATGGGCCTGGGTTTTTCAGATACTGCTCGCGAATGGCGCGGGCAGACCAGTAAGCCAATGCCGCCACGGTGCCGGTCGGGTTGTAGCCCAGCCCCTGCGGGAAAGCCGATGCGCCGATCGAGAACACGTTGTGCACATCCCAGCTCTGCAGATAGCGGTTGACCGCGCTGGTCTTCGGATCTTCCCCCATTACCGCGCCGCCGTTCATATGGGTGGTCTGGTAGCTGGTGGTGTCGAAGTGGCTGTTGGCGTTTTTCGGGCTGCCGGCGATCAGTTTCGGGTTCATCGCCTTGGCGATCGGCGCCATCTTGTCGTACATGAACTGCGCCATCTTGATGTCGTTTTCCTGCCAGTCGAACGTCATGCGCAGCAGCGGCTGGCCAAAGACGTTCTTGTAGTTGGGATCGAGATCCAGATAGTTGTTGCGGTACGACTGGTGCGCGCCGTGGGCGTCCATCGAAACGTGGTGGGTGTAGGCATCCGCCACTGCCGCTTTCCATTTGCTGCCCCAGGCCGGGGTGCCCGGAGGCGTCGGCAGGCCGGAGATCGGCTTGGTGCCAGCCTGGTTGACCCAGAACGGCGAACCGCCGACGAAGCCTTCTTTGGCATGGTCGAAGTTATCGGCGTTGAAGTCGTCCACGCCCACGCCGTTGCCGCCGGCGCCGATGAACGGGTTGGTGAACACGTCTTTATCGAAGAACGCCTTGATGGTGGTCATGTTCTGGTAGGCGAAGTTGCGCCCGACCACGCCTTCGCCGGTCACCGGATCGTAAGGCTTGCCGATGCCGGACAGCAGCATCAGGTGCACGTTGTGGAACTGGAACGCGCCCAGGATCACCAGATCGGCCGGCTGTTCAATCTCGCGGCCCTGCGCATCGACGTAGTTCACGCCGGTGGCGCGGGATTTGTCGTCGGTCAGGTTGACCTTCAGCACGTTGGCGTTGGTGCGCAGCTCGAAACGTTTCTCCATTCGCAGCGCCGGCAAGATGTTGACGTTCGGCGAGGCCTTGGAATACATGTAGCAGGCGTAGCCGCTGCAGAAACCGCAGAAGTTGCACGGGCCCATCTGCGCGCCGTACGGGTTGGTGTAAGAGTCCGAGGTGTTGGCGGACGGCAGGTTGTAAGGGTGATAACCCACCTCCAGCGCCGCTTTCTCGAACAGCTGGGCGGAGTAGGTATTTTTCTGCGCCGGCAGCGGGAAGTCGCTGGAACGATCCGCCGCAAAGCGGTTGCCGCCCTTCTGCGCCACTTTCTGCCCTTTGATGGTCCAGGCGGTGCCGGAGGTGCCGAACACTTTCTCCGCTTTATCGAAGAACGGTTCCAGCTCGTCGTAGGTCACGCCGAAGTCCTGGATGGTCATGTCCTTCGGAATGAAGTTTTTGCCGTAGCGCTCTTCATAGTGGCTGCGCATGCGCAGTTCGATCGGATCGACGCGAAAATGCACGCCCGACCAGTGCAGGCCGGCACCGCCAACGCCGGTGCCCGGCAGGAACGCCGCCAGCTGGCGGTAAGGCACCGCGGTCTGGCTGCTGTTGTGGCGAATGGTGACGGTGCTTTTCGACAGATCCTGGAACAGTTTGCGGCGGATGTTATAGGTCAGCTCGTCGATCACCTGCGGATAAGAACCGTCCGGATAGGTGTCGCGCATCGGGCCACGCTCCAACGCCACCACGTTGAGGCCGGCCTCGGTCAGCTCTTTGGCCATGATCGCGCCCACCCAGCCGAAACCGACGATCACCGCATCTACTTTTTTCATTATCGTTGCCATGATCAGCCCCTCTCCCCACGAATCGAGACGGGCGGGAAGGGATAACGCTCCCCTCGCTCAACCCAGTCCATAAAATCGGCGCGCGCGCCCGGAAAATTAATCAGCTTCCAGCCCACCATGTCTTTGTTGCCGCCATGGATAGGATCGCTGAAGAAACCTTCGCGGGTGTTTTGCAACAGATAGGAGAAGAACAGTTTCGACGGCAGCTGCTGGAACTCCGCCTCGCCGGACTCGAACTTTTGCAGCATGGCGTCTTGCTGTGCGCCATCCAGTTCGGCGAAGGGCTTGCCGGCGGTTTTCTTGCTGTAGGCGTCGGCGTCACTGATGCCGAGGTTGTAGATTTGCTTGGGCACCAGCGGCAGCTGATAACCCATCTCCTTCGGCACATCGGGGTTGAATGGCCCCTGCATGTACCAGATGGAGCCGGTGGCGTATGGGGTATTCATCTGGCGATCGATAAACTCCGGTACGCCGGCTTCCAGTGCGCCAGGGCCGCGTTCGTCGGCCGGGATCAGGCGCGCGACGGCGGCCCTGATGAAGGCCCACTCTTCCGGGGTGAAAAAGGTCGGTTGGTAATCGTTCTGCGTTGAAGTGTTCGGGGCCGCGACCGCTGGTGCCGGTGCCGTCAGCGCGCCAACGCCACTGCCACCAATTACCGCCGCAGGAATTAAGGTCATCGATTTCAACAAGAAATCGCGCCGCGAATTGTTGGTTTTATGATTCGACATGTCACATTCCATCCAAAGATAGTCACAACTATTTAACCGCAACCTTGCGGTCGATACGGGTTTTTAAAATAATTTGTTACTTATTTGTCTATTTATTGAAGGTCAGAATGCGAGCAAATGCAAAAATGTTACCGGTAACTTATTGAATGAACGTAAAGATTTATCTGCTAACGTAAATTTAACTTTTTGTGCGGTTTTTCTGATAACCGGTGAGGAAATAACGAAAAATGAGAGGTGCGTCGTGCTCTTAAGCGGCGCCATAAACAAAATCGGCCGCGTTCAGCGGCCGATTCGACAAAAGAGAGGGTTACTGCGACATCGCCTGGTAGGCGGTGGTCACCTTCCACAAATAGCGCGGCGCCTGCGGTGCCGGGTGCTTTTTCTGGATGTGCTGATAAAACTCGTCCGGACTCATCTGATTGATGCGATTCACCGCCACACGCTTGTCCGAGGAGAAGGTGCGTAACATGGCACCCGCCCCGTTCACGTACGAAACGATGGTGGCATAACGCAGAGTCTGAGGGTTGTTGATCCCGGCTAGCTGCTGGCTTTGAAGAATATTGATATAGGCCGTTCCCAGATCAATATTGACCGCCGGATCTTTCAGCTCACGCGAGCTGGGTTGCCCGTTTCGTCCTTTCATGCGATAGGCGTCGCGGCCGGCGGTAGAAGCCTTAAGCTGCATCAATCCCACTGCGTTCGAGGTGCTGACCACGTTCGGGTTAAACCCGGACTCCACCTGAATAATCGCTTTAATCAGCGTTTCGTCAACGCCGTAGTTGCTGGCGGCCTGACGAATGTAATCGTTATAAGCAACCGGGGTGCCTGTGCGGTTTACCGGTGCCTGCGGAGGGGGTTTTAACCAACCGCCGCGCGTTGTGCCACTGCCTGAAATATTGCTTGCCGTTTGCGGGTCTTTGGCGCACCCCGACAAAAGCAAAATTGCCGTAAGGCAACCTATTTTTGTTTTCACAGAATCCCTCACTCCTTTCAATGAGTTGCGTAGCATATACAACTTGTAAGGACACCTGCAGTAATTTTTTGGGCTAATCTCAAGCTATCCATATACCAAGAGGTGATTTATGAGTCAATCTGCAACAAACTGCTTTGTGGTGACTTTTCGCTATCAGGAAGCGGGATTAACCGACCTGGCGAAGCTGACCGGGCAATTGACGCGCGAAGGTTTTGTCACGTCGGTGACAGACGAAAATGGCGTTCACCATGAGCTCGGCAGCAACAGTTTCGCGTTCATAACCGTGCTGGATCAAGAGGATGTACTGCGCCTGGCGCAGGGGTTCGGGCAGTTGGCATTGGGAAAACAGCCGGAGGTGACGATATGCACCTGTGAGGACTACCTTCAGCGGTTACATACTGATACATAAAATGCTATAACTCCCCGGACGGTATTATTTTTTCAGTTGGAGAAATACCCCGCCGGCGGTGGGCAAGTGACGCTTGACTTCGCTTCAATTGATATTGATAATCATTTTCATTTGAACCAGGAGACGTCATCATGCCATTGATAAGTTGCGCTTTTCGTCGCAGTCGCCCTTCCCGCGCTGCCGCACTGTTACGCCCTTTTACGCTCGCCTGCCTGCTGCTCGGCGCCGCCTTGGTCAGTCAAAACGCGCTGGCGGAAAAAAAGCTGCGCGTGGTGACAACCTTTACCATCATTCAGGACATTGCCCAGAACGTGGCCGGTGACGCCGCCGTGGTGGAATCCATCACCAAGCCGGGTGCCGAGATCCACGACTATCAACCGACCCCGCGCGACATCGTCAAAGCGCAGCACGCCGACCTGATCCTGTGGAACGGCATGAACCTGGAACGCTGGTTCCAGCGCTTCTTCGAAAACATCAAACAGGTGCCGGCGGCGGTCGTGACCGAAGGCATCACCCCGCTGCCGATCCGCGAAGGGCCGTATAACGGCAACCCGAACCCGCATGCCTGGATGTCGCCAAGCAACGCGCTGGTGTACATCGAGAACATTCGCAAAGCCCTGGTGGAGCACGATCCGGCACATGCGGAAACCTATAACCGCAACGCCAAAGCCTACGCAGAGAAAATCGGCGCACTGGACGCCCCACTGCGCGAACGCCTGGCGCGCATTCCGACCGCACAGCGTTGGCTGGTGACCAGCGAAGGCGCTTTCAGCTACCTGGCGCAGGACTATCAGCTGAAAGAAGTCTACCTGTGGCCGATCAACGCCGATGAGCAAGGTTCGCCGCAGCAGGTGCGCCGGGTAATCGACGCGGTGCGCGCCCACCATATTCCGGTGGTGTTCAGCGAAAGCACCATTTCCGACAAGCCGGCCAAGCAGGTAGCGAAAGAAACCGGCGCCAAATATGGCGGAGTGCTCTACGTGGATTCGCTGTCCACCCGCGACGGCCCGGTGCCGACCTATATCGACCTGCTTAACACCACCGTGCAAACCATCGCCAAAGGATTCGATCAATGACCCATGAACCGTTTGTCCGCCCTGAATTGAACGTGGACGACGTCACCGTGACCTACAACAACGGACACACCGCCATTCACAACGCCAGCTTTACCCTGAGCGGCGGTTCGATCTGCGCACTGGTCGGCGTCAACGGCAGCGGTAAATCGACGTTGTTCAAAAGCATCATGGGCCTGGTCAGGCCCACCAGCGGCCGGGTGTCGCTCAGCGACAAACCGGTAGCGGACGCGCTGAAAAAGAACCTGATCGCCTACGTGCCGCAGACCGAGGACGTCGACTGGAACTTCCCGGTGCTGGTGGAAGACGTGGTGATGATGGGCCGCTACGGCAAGATGAATTTCCTGCGCATTCCGTCGCGAGAGGACCGGTTGCGGGTTGACAAGGCGCTGGAGCGGGTCGGCCTCAGCGAGCTGCGCGGTCGGCAGATCGGCGAGCTGTCCGGCGGCCAGAAAAAGCGCGTGTTTCTGGCGCGCGCGCTGGCGCAACAGGGCACGGTGCTGCTGCTGGATGAACCGTTCACCGGCGTGGATGTGAAAACCGAGAATGCCATTATCGAGCTGCTGCGCGCATTGCGCGACGAGGGGCATCTGATCCTGGTCTCCACCCACAACCTCGGCAGCGTGCCGGAGTTTTGCGATCGGGTGATCCTCATCAACCGCACGGTGCTGGCCGCCGGCCCAACCGAAACCACCTTCACGCAGAGCAACCTGGAGCAGGCATTCGGCGGCGTGCTGCGCCATATCAACCTCTCAGGCCCGGATCTGCACGACGACAACGATCCGCGCACCGTTACGGTATTGACCGACGATGAGCGCCCGGCGGTGTTCTACGGCCACACCAAGAGCGATCCGCCGGCCAACAGCCAGGCCAGGGAGAAACAATCCTGATGCTGGACCTTCTGCTGCAACCTTTCAGTTATAACTACATGGTGAAAGCCATCTGGGTCAGCGCCATCGTCGGCGCCGCCTGCGCGTTCCTGTCCGCCTATCTGATGCTGAAAGGATGGTCGTTGATGGGCGATGCGCTGTCGCACTCGGTGGTGCCCGGCGTGGCCGGCGCCTACGCCCTCGGCCTGCCCTACGCCGCCGGCGCCTTCTTTACCGGCATGCTGGCGGCGCTGGCGATGACGCTGGTGCGCCACATCACCCGCCTGCGCGAAGACGCCATCATCGGCTTCATCTTCTCCACCTTCTTCGCCGTCGGCCTGCTGATCGTGTCGCTCAACCCCACCTCGGTCAACGTACAGTCGATCATCTTCGGCAATATCCTCGGCATCGCCGACGAAGACGTGCTGCAGGTGGAAATCATCATCGGCGTTTCGCTGCTGATCCTGTGTCTGGTGTGGAAAGACCTGCTGGCGGTGTTCTTCGACGAAAGCCACGCGGTATCGATCGGCCTGTCGCCGCTGAAGCTGAAGATCCTGTTCTTCACCCTGCTCAGCGCCTGCACCGTCGCCGCGCTGCAAACCGTCGGCGCCATTTTGGTGATCGCCATGGTGATCACGCCGGGCGCCACCGCCTATCTGCTGACCGACCGCTTCAGCCGGCTGGTGATCATCGCCATCATCATCGGCGCATTGACCAGCGGCATCGGCGCCTACCTGAGTTTCTTCCTCGACGGTGCCACCGGCGGGGTGATCGTCACCCTGCAAACGCTGGTGTTCCTGGCGGCGTTCTTCTTCGCGCCGAAACACGGCCTGCTGGCGTCCCGGCGCCGTGTGGCGCATTCGCAAACCGGAGGCCGCTGATGGACACCCTGTATCAACTGCTCAGCGAACCCTTCGCCTACCCGTTCATGCAGCGGGCGATCGTCGCCGCCATCGTCACCGGCGTAGTGTGCGCCGTGCTCTCCTGCTATCTGGTGCTCAAAGGCTGGTCGCTGATGGGCGACGCCATCTCGCACGCGGTGCTGCCCGGCATCGTGGTGGCGTTCGTGGTCGGCATCCCGCTGGCGATCGGCGCCTTCCTCTCCGGCATCTTTTGCGCGGTAGCCACCGGCTACCTGAAAGAGAACAGCCGGGTGAAAGAAGACACGGTGATGGGCATCGTCTTTTCCGGCATGTTCGCCTTCGGCCTGGTGCTGTTCTCGCGCATCGACACCGACCAACACCTAAGCCACATTCTGTTCGGCAACATGCTGGGCATCACCGACGGCGAGCTGAAGCAAACCCTGCTGATTGCCGGCATCACCCTGGCGGTGGTGTTGCTCAAGCGCAAAGACTTCATGCTGTACTGTTTCGACCCGCACCACGCCCGGGTGATTGGCCTGCCGGTCAAGCTGCTGCACTACGGGCTGCTTTGCCTGCTGGCGATGACCATCGTCGCCTCGCTGCAGGCCGTGGGGGTGATCCTGGTGATCGCCATGCTGATCGCCCCCGGCATCATCGCCTTTATGCTGTGCCGCCGGTTTGATCGCATGCTGATGGTGGCAACGGTGGTGTCGGTGTTCTCTTGCGTGCTCGGCACCCTGATCAGCTTCCACATCGACGGCGCCACCGGGCCCTGTATCGTCATCGTGCAGGCCGTGCTGTTCGTTGTCGCCTTGTTGTACAGCAAGCTGCGCCCGTTACAGGGTAACCAAAACGCCCCGATGGGCAGTTAAACGCCCCTCTGATGCGGCGGTGTTCCCCGCCGCATCCTATTCCTCCGCTGGCTTATCCGTTGTCATCAAGTTGCAATCGGTATTGCGCTTAAATTAATCAATAGGGTATATACTTTGAGCTGGCGAGGCGCTGAAAAAATCGCCACCTTTGACGCCGGCTGTGCGCCGCGTCGTGTTTTCACCACGGGAAAGACGCTAACCTAATGAATTATCAGGCAGCACAGAGGGGGAAATACCATGTGGCAAGCCGTTAGCCGTCTGTTAAGTGAACATCTTGGCAGCGCAGAGATACGCGAAAGGATTGAACTGCCCGGGGGCGACATTCACCCGGCGTGGCGCGTGAGTTACGGTGACAACGAGGTGTTCGTGAAATGCGACGCCCGTGAACAACTGCCGATATTCACCGCCGAGGCCGATCAGCTGGCGTTGCTGGCGCGCAGCAAAAGCGTGCGGGTACCGGAAGTGTATGGCGTCGGCAGCGATCGCGACTACAGCTTCCTGCTGCTGGAGTATCAGCAGTTGAAACCCCTCGACGCCCACGGCGCCTACTGTCTGGGCCAGCAGTTGGCGCACCTGCATCAGTGGAGCGAGCAACCGCAGTTCGGTCTCGACTTCGACAGCGATCTGACCACTACCCCGCAACCCAACGCCTGGCAGCGCCGCTGGTCGGAATTCTTCGCCGAGCAGCGCATCGGCTGGCAGCTGCAGCTGGCGGCGGAAAAAGGCATGACCTTCGGCGACATCGACGACATCGTCGATCGGGTGTATCTGCGCTTGCAGCACCACCAGCCGCAGCCTTCCCTGCTGCACGGCAACCTGTGGCCGGGCAACTGCGCGATGACCGCCAACGGGCCGATACTGTTCGATCCGGCCAGCTACTGGGGCGACAGAGAGTGCGATTTGGCGATGCTGCCGCTGTATCCGGAGCTGCCGCCGCAGATCTACGACGGCTATCAGAGCGTGTGGCCGCTGGGGGCCGGATTTATCGAACGCCAGCCGCTGTATCAGCTGTACTACCTGCTCAACCGCAGCAATCTGTTCGGCGGCCAGCATTTGGTGGCTGCCCAACGCGCGGTGGAGGCGCTGCTGCAGCCCGAAGCGTCATAACGTTCCGGGGCGCCGAGCGGCGCCCCGTTCATGGTTCAGGCCGCGCCGGCCAACTGCCCCAACAGGCGGATCACGAACCAGGCGATCACCGCAATCACGATCGGCAGGATGTACAGCGGGAAGTACTGCAGGAAGATGGTGTGGTGCGGCAGCGTAATGCGCTCCTCAAGCTGTTGGCGCGTGTGCCCTTCGCTGCCCTTGGCCTGCTCCAGTATCATCTGGTCTTCCAACCCTTCGCGGATGAATTTGACCTGACGCGACATGCGCGCGCCGGAGGCCTGCAGCGCCAGCCCGACGAAGATCAGAATATAGATGATGATGAACATCAGATTGGCGCCGCTGAACAGGCTTTTATCCACGTCAGGCACCGGTGAGTTGTACCAGAAAAGGTTCAGGAACGGCGTGTTGAAACGCACCATGTCCACCATCACGTGAACGAAATCCAGCATCACCGCGTTGATGCCCTTGGTTTTTTCACTGTGCTGATAGATAAAACCCAGCACGGAAATCAGCGTCGACAGCAACGCCGGGATAAAAACCACCCATCCGAGAATGCGTTTCAAAATGGCGAGACGCCCGGCCTGTTGATACGTCATGTGTTCCCCTTGTTAGCGACGTAACCGAATCGGCTAAGTCTACCTGCTGTTGGCGAAACTCGCCCACCGTTTTCTTCACTCCCTCTGTGCTACAAGCTTAGCCGAATTCGTCGAAATCAAAAACTTAACGGCGCCGGCACACTATCATTGAAGGGGTAACGTTATCCATTCGGACAGAGGCCGCCATGATTCGACTGATTATCTTATTGCTGGGCGCCCAGGCGCTGCACGGCCAGCGCCGCCTGCTGGTGCTGTTCGGTTGGCTGTGGATAGCCGCAGGGGCACTGATGTTGTTCGACATACTGCAGGATGGCCGGTCGGTGCTGGCGCTGGATGCGCTGGCGGTCATCCTGGCGCTGGAGGGGCTGGTGGCGATATCCGCTGCGCTGGTGATCGGCTCTTCGGCCAGCAGGCCGGTGTTGCTGAAGGGATTGGGTTTCGTGTTTATCGCCTTTTTAATGCTGGACGTGCCCGCAGACGATAACATCGTCGCCACCGTGGTGTTTGGCAGCGCGCTGCTGCTTGACGGCGCCGTGCGCATCGCCTCCTCCACGGTGATTCAACACAGTCGATGGAAAGGCGTGGCGCTAGCGGGCGGCGGCGAGATCCTGCTTTCGTTGATGATTTTTGTCGGCTGGCCGGCGCCGCATCGGATGACGGTGCCCTTTTGCCTCGGCGTGATGATGGTGCTTTCCGGCTGGGCCTTATTGCGTATCGCCCGGAGACTGACAAGCTTCTCTCTGAATCAGCACCCCGCGCGGCAGCCACCGCACCCGGAGGATGAGACTGCGCCACTCACGGTGTACGTCTGGACACCGATTGGTGCGGCTAAAGATCCGCGCCGGCGTTACATCGTCGACCGATACATCGCGGCGGTCGACGGCGGCGGCAATATCTCCACCGGTCATGCCGCCCTGGCGCTCGCGCCGGATGTGTATATCAGTCACTACCCGCTCAACGACATCAGCCATTCCGTTCAGGATTTCCGCCAGTTGTTGCATGCCGGCGAGCAGAACAACGTCGACGGGCGTTTCCTGCCCGACCTGCCGGGTGAGATCGCCGCCTGGTGCCCACCGGACAAGAAAATTCAATTCTACCGCTATAACCCGGCGGCGCTGCGCGCATTCTGGCTGCGTTATCGGCAAGACGCCACCTACAATCTGACCCGACGCAACTGTTCCACCACGGTCATCGGCGCGCTCGACAGCGCGTTGGAAGGCGTACTGGGCGATAAACACCTGTGGCGCCGCTTTCTGTTGCTGGTGCTGGATCCCAATCTGTGGATGCTGGCGGTACTGCGCAGCCGCGGCGAAAGCATGACCTGGACGCCGGGTTTGGTGCTGGACTACGCACGCATGTTGCAACAGGTCACCGAGCGTCAACATCAGCGCTGGTGGCTAAAATTGCGCGAGGCGTGGAATATCCTTCGTTTTGGCAAAAGCCAAACGCGCAGGCAAAGGTTTTAGTCTCGTCACCGGCGATGATAAAGTGTCGGGCACATTCACCCGCGCCGGCAGGAGTTAACCGTTAATGGCTTATTCGCAACGCATTGAAACCGCAATTTTTGATATGGACGGCTTGTTGATCGACTCGGAACCGCTGTGGCTGCAGGCCGAGCTGGATATCTTCGGCGCGCTGGGTTTGGATCTGTCTGACCGTCACAAGCTGCCGGACACGTTGGGGTTGCGCATCGATCTGGTGGTGAAGATGTGGTACCAGGCGATGCCGTGGCAAGGGGTTTCGCTCGATGAGGTGTCGGCGCGGATTATCGAGCGCGCCATCGAGCTGGTGCACGAGACGCGCCCGCTGCTGCCGGGCGTTCAGCAGGCGCTGGAGCTGTGCCGCAGCCAGGGGCTGAACATTGGCCTCGCCTCCGCCTCGCCGCTGCACATGCAACAGCAGGTGCTGAAGATGTTCGATCTTGAAGGTTACTTCGATCAGCTGGTTTCCGCCGAATACCTGCCGTACAGCAAACCACACCCTGAGGTCTACCTGATCGCCGCCGAGCGCCTGGGCAGCGATCCGCTGCGCTGCATCACGCTGGAAGACTCCTTTAACGGCATGATCGCCACCAAGGCCGCACGCATGCGTTCCATCGTCATCCCGGCGGCCGAATACCGTCACGATCCGCGCTGGGCGCTGGCGGACCACAAGCTGGAGACCCTGGAACAGCTCACTCCCGCCCACTTTGCCTGACCTGCGGCGCCGGCCATCGGCGCCCTGGCTTTCCGCTCTGCGCCATAAAAGGGATCCGTGCCGCAAAACAAACGAAACATCGTTTCATTATTATTGAATCGGCATGCTGTTGTTATTATGCTGGGTGGCAGGGAAAGCGACGGCCCGCGGCGCGTTGTCACTGCCACGCAGCGCGGTTCAAGGCCGCCGCTTCCTCCCGCCACACGCCAAGCCACCGTCTTTTTTCTCATCTTCATGCATCGCCCATCGCCCGCTTTTTGTTCTCGCCAGTCAAAATCGATGATTTGTTACGCAGCACCGTAACAAGCCGTTGTAAAACAGGGAAAAATAAACAATTGGTTACAGGGTAACTGCTTCCACTACTGGGAATTTTCCCATATACTGGATAAATTAACAGTTTACCAGCCGGAATCGCAACAGCATGACCGCGGAAGGACATCTCATTTTCTCTGTCGCTTGCGCGATCTTCGCCAAGAAGGCGGAAGTGACGCCAGAGCTGGCTACCGGCGACTGGTGGCACATCATACCCGCCGCGCTGCTCACCTCGCTGCTGCCGGACATCGATCACCCCAAGTCGGTACTGGGCCAGCGCCTGCGCTGGATCGCCCTGCCCATCGCCCGCGCCTTCGGCCACCGCGGTTTCACCCACAGCCTGCTGGCGATCGCCGGCGGCATGGCGCTGTTTCAGCTGGACGTGCCGCGTAGCTGGCCGATCCCGGCCGACGCGCTGCACGCCATGATCATCGGTTACTTCAGCCATCTGCTGGCCGACATGCTCACGCCCGCCGGCGTGCCGCTGCTGTGGCCGTGCCGCTGGCGTTTTCGCCTGCCCCTGCTCAACTCGCAAAAAGGCAACCAGCTGGAGCGCGTACTGTGTCTGTGCCTGGTGGCGTTTGCCATCTGCTGGCAAGGCGATTTCACCCTGCCGGTGCAATCCTATGTCGAGCAAATCAGAAATATCAGACTCTGATCACAAAAATACGCCCAATCCATCATCTTGATGTATATAAAACAAACAAAAACACACAAAAAGCTATATCAAATTCCATTTGGATATAAGTAGGCCACTCAGCAAACTGTTACGATATTTACATCGCGACATACGTGATGCGTAGTCGTTTTTATAAGAAAGATTATTGGAGACATTGGGGATGAATCTTCCGCTCGTGATTAACGTGCTGGTGTTTGTCGCGCTTCTTTTGCTGCTGGCGCAAACCCGCCACAAGCAATGGAGCCTGGCGAAAAAAGTGCTGGTCGGCCTGGTGGTCGGCGTAGTATTCGGTCTGGGCCTGCAGCTGGTGTACGGCGCCGACAACCCGGTACTGAAAGAATCCATCAGCTGGTTCAACATCGTCGGCAACGGCTATGTGCAACTGCTGCAAATGATCGTCATGCCGCTGGTGTTCGCCTCAATCCTGAGCGCGGTCGCCAAACTGCATAACGCCTCTTCTCTAGGCAAAATCAGCGTCCTGACTATCGGCACGCTGCTGTTCACTACGCTGATCTCGGCGCTGGTGGGCGTGCTGGTCACCAACCTGTTCGGCCTGACCGCCGAAGGCCTGGTGCAGGGCGCACAGGAAAGCGCGCGCCTGACGGCGATCCAGACCAACTACGTGGGTAAACTGGCCGATCTGACCGTGCCGCAGATGGTGCTGTCGTTCATCCCGAAAAACCCGTTCGCCGATCTGACCGGCGCCAGCCCGACGTCGATCATTAGCGTGGTGATTTTCGCCACCTTCCTCGGCGTGGCGTCGCTGCAGCTGCTGAAAGACGACAAGCCGAAAGGCGAGCGCGTGCTGGTGGCTATCGACACCCTGCAGGCCTGGGTGATGAAGCTGGTGCGTCTGGTCATGAAGCTGACGCCGTACGGCGTGCTGGCGCTGATGACCAAAGTGGTCGCCGGTTCCAACATTCACGACATCGTCAAGCTCGGCAGCTTCGTGGTGGCCTCGTACATCGGCCTGGCCATCATGTTCGTGGTGCACGCTGTGCTGCTGGCCTTCACCGGCGTTAACCCGATGAAGTTCTTCCGCAAGGTGTGGCCGGTGATCACCTTCGCCTTCACCAGCCGCTCCAGCGCCGCCAGCATTCCATTGAACGTGGAAGCGCAGACCCGTCGTCTGGGCGTGCCGGAATCCATCGCCAGCTTCTCGGCGTCGTTCGGCGCCACCATCGGCCAGAACGGCTGTGCGGGTCTCTACCCGGCGATGCTGGCGGTGATGGTTGCGCCGACCGTCGGCATCAACCCGCTGGATCCGGTGTGGATCGCCACCCTGGTTGGCATCGTCACCCTCAGCTCCGCCGGTGTGGCGGGCGTGGGCGGCGGCGCCACCTTCGCCGCGCTGATCGTACTGCCGGCGATGGGCCTGCCGGTGACGCTGGTCGCGCTGCTGATCTCGGTCGAACCACTGATCGACATGGGCCGTACCGCGCTAAACGTCAACGGCTCCATGGCGGCAGGCACCATCACCAGCCAGCTGATGAAGCAAACCGACAAAGCCGTGATGGACAGCGAAGACGAAGTCGAATTGGCTCACAGCTAACGCCCTCTCAGATCGAAAAAACCGGGGATTATCCCCGGTTTTTTTATGCCCCGCGTTCGGTCGTTACGGCCGCTCGCCGTTCGCCAGCCGCCGGTTGATATCGGCGATCACATCCGGTAATTGCGCCAGCGTGTCTATCACATAATGCGCGCCCGCCGCGTACAGCTTATCGGCGGCCGCCGTGCGGCGCTGCTCTATTTCCCCTGCCGCCATTTGACGGTACTCCGACCAGGTAGCGCCGAACTCGTTGCCGGACAGCGCCAGCCCGACGCTCCACATCCCGGCGTTCAGCCCTTCGGCAATGCCCGGCACCGCGTCATCGACCTTCACGCAGTGCGCCACCGCATCGATGCCCAGCGCGATGACGTTCTGCAACGCCATCCACGGCCCCGGTCGGCCGCCGGCCGCAAGATCGTCGGTGGCGACCCAATAATCCGGCGCATAGCCGCGCTGCGCGGCGGCCGGCGCCAGCACCTCCATCACCGCGCGCGGATAACCGGAGCAGGAACCGATTTTTATGCCCTGTTCGCGCAGCCCGGCAATCACCTGCGGCACGCCCTCGATGGGATCGGCAAAGTCGATCACTTTGGCGATTTGCAGCGGCATAAACGCCTGATACAGCGCGTCGATATCCTGGTGGCTCATCGAGCGGCCCAGCTTCTGCCGCCAGCGCGCGTCAACCGCCGGCAGTTTGCCCAGCGCCTCGATGTGCTGCCATTTGCCGAGCCCCATCGGAATGCGCGCCTCCGCCAGGCTGATGTCGATATCGAAGGTTTGCTTGAACGCCTCGACAAAAATCTGCGTTGGCGCAAAGGAGCCGAAGTCCACCGTGGTGCCGGCCCAGTCGAGGATCACTGCGTTGATCTGTTTCATGGTCAATCCTTATTGATTCCAGTACATCGCCTGCCCGACGGCCGCCAGCAAACGTTCGATATCCTGCGGATAAATTTCCCCGATGTTGCCGATGCGGAAACAGTCGCTCTGCGACACTTTGCCGGGATAAATCACGAAGCCTTGCTGCTTCAGGCGCTGATAAAACTCGGCGAAGCGGTAAGTGTCGGCCTTCGGCGAATAGAACGCGGTGATGATCGGCGAGTGCAGCGCATCGTCCAGCAGGGTCTCAAAGCCCAGTTCACGCATGCCCGCCACCAGCCGACGCTGATTGGTCTGATAGCGGTGGTGGCGCGCGGCAATACCGCCCTCGTGTTCCAGCTCTTTCAGCGCCTGCGCGAAGGCCAGCACGGTGTGGGTCGGCGACGTAAAGCGCCATTTGCCGGCCTGGTCTTCCATACAGCGCCACTGGGCATACAGATCCAGCGACAGCGAGCGCGAACGGCCGGCGCATTTCTCCAGCTCGCTGCGGCGGGCGATGACGAAAGCGAAGCCCGGCACGCCCTGAATGCATTTGTTGGCGGAGCTGATCAGAAAATCGATGCCCAGCGCGTCCACATCCAACGGAATGCCGCCGAAGCTGCTCATGGCGTCAACGATAAAGGTTTTACCGTTGCGCGCCGCCAGACCGGCGACCTTCTGCAGCGGGTTGAGCATGCCGGTGGTGGTTTCACAGTGCACCATGGCGATATGGCTGATGCGCGCATCGCTTTTCAGCACCGCCTCCATCGCCGCCACGTCCGGCTCATTGACCTCGCCGCAGTCGAAAGCGTGGTGGTCAATATCCATCAGCCGCGCCATTTCGATCATTCGCGCCCCATAGGCGCCGTTGTTGACGATCAGCAGCTTGTCCTGCGGGCCGATGACCGTGCCCAACACGCCTTCCACCGCAAAACTGCCGCTGCCCTGCAGCAGCACCGAGGTGTAACCGGCGGACGGCGTCGCCAGCGCCACCAACCGTTGGCGGATGCGCTGCACCACGCCCAGGTTGTAATCTTCATCCCAGGTGCAGCTGTCATACAGCATCGCCTCTTTCACCGTTTTCGATGTGGTCAGCGGACCGGGGGTCAACAGCAGGTAGTTACGATCGGACATGTCATTCACCTATTTGGTCTATACCAGATTGCAGGCATTGTGGCGGCAAATTCCTTCCCCGGTCAAACGACAAAGCGCGGTGAAACAAAAAATTCATCTGGCTATGTATAATAAGCGGGCCGGAATGCCAGGCCGATGCCATAGCGAGATGAAATGAAAGAACATCAGGGCGATATGCCCCACTACCTGCAGATCAAGGATCAGCTTCAGGCGCGCATCACCCGCGGCGCGCTGCAGGCGGGCGACAAGCTGCCTTCGGAGCGCGAGCTGTGCGCCATCTTCTCCACCACCCGCGTTACCATTCGCGAGAGCCTGGCGCAGCTGGAAGCCACCGGCGCCATCTACCGCGCCGATCGCCGCGGCTGGTTCGTCACGCCGGAACGGCTGTGGCTGGATCCGACGCAGAACACCAACTTCCACCGCCTCTGCCAGGAGCAAGGGCGCACGCCGCGTACCGCGCTGCTGTCCGGCGAAAAAACCACGGTGCCGCTCGACGTGATGCAGCCGCTGGCGCTCGAGCCGTTCGATCAGGTGTATCTGCTGCGCCGCGTTCGCTATGCCGACGGCCGCGCCATCTGCTATTGCGAGAACCACTGCCTGCCGCAGCGGGTGCCGGAACTGCTCCGCCACGATCTCAACGGCAGCTTGACCGAGGTTTATCAGCAGCATTACGATTTGATTTACAGCAACATGCACCTGTCGTTCTACCCGACCGCCCTGCCTTACCGCGCCGCTAACGCGCTCGGCGCCATGGTCGGCCTGCCCGCCTTATTGCTGCGCCGCTTGAATTACGATCAGCACGGCCGCATTCTCGATTTCGATATCGAATACTGGCGCCACGACAGCCTGCGCATCGAGGTCGATACGCTTTAATCTCCTGAATATCGGGGCTGCGCCTGCCGCCCCCTTTTCTCTCCCACGCCCAATCCCCGTTGCCGGTAAATATATTTTGCCGCTTTCATTTTTTTGTCATATTCGCCGATTAGCTTGGCCGCATATCTGGTGTATACCAGTTTCGCATTAACCCGCAACAGTGAGGCTGAAGCTATGAAACATTCTCGTCTGGTCCTGATGACCGCCATCGCACTCGGCTCCGCGCCGGCCTGGGCCGCCGATGCGGTGGTGACCGTCTACTCCGCCGATGGCCTGCACGACGGCGATCACAGCTGGTATCAAACCCAGTTTGACGCCTTCACTCAGGCAACCGGGGTCAAGGTGCAGTACGTCGAAGGCGGTTCCGGCGCCATCGTCGAGCGGCTGTCGAAAGAGCGCAGCAACCCGCAGGCCGACGTGCTGGTGACGCTGCCACCGTTCATCCAGCGCGCCGCCGCGGAAAAACTGCTGCAGGACTTCACCCCGCAGGATGCGGCGCAGATCGCCAACGCCCAGCCGCAGTTCGTGCCGCTGGTGAACAACTACCTGAGCTTCATCTATAACGCCAAACTGCTGCCGCAGGCGCCCGCCAGCTACCAACAGCTGCTGGACGCGCAGTTCCGCAACAAGCTGCAGTACTCCACGCCGGGCCAGGCGGGTGACGGTACCGCGGTGATGCTGCAGACGTTCCACAGCTTCGGCAGCAAAGACGCCGGTTTCGACTACCTCGGCAAGCTGCAAAGCAACAACGTCGGCCCTTCGGCCTCCACCGGCAAGCTGACCGCGCTGGTCAATAAAGGGGAGCTGCTGGTGGCCAACGGCGATCTGCAGATGAACCTGGCGCAGATGCGCAGCAACCCGAACGTGAAGGTGTTCTGGCCGGCCGGGCCGGACGGCAAGCGTAGCACGCTGGTGCTGCCTTACTATGTCGGCCTGGTGCAAGGCGCGCCGCAAAGCGCCAACGGCAAAAAGCTGATCGACTTCCTGCTGAGCAAAGAAGCGCAAAGCAGCGTCAGCGCCATTTCCTACGGTATGCCGGTGCGTAAGGACGTCACCCCGACCGACGATAACTTCAAGCAGTCGCAGGCGGCGCTGAAAGGCGTGGACATCTGGGCGCCGGACTGGAATCAGGTGGTGAGCAGCCTGTCCGCCGATATCTCCCGCTGGCACCAGGTGACCGAATGACGCTGACGATGCCTTCTACCCTCTCTTCCCGCGCCGAGGCGCGGGATCGCAGCCAGGACATCGCCGGGCCGTCGGGCATTCAGCTCGACCGCGTCAGCGTGTCGTATCGCGGCACCGAGGTGCTGAAACCCCTGACGCTCACCATCGCCCCCGGCGAAGTGCTGGCGCTGATCGGCCCCTCAGGCTCGGGCAAAACCACCGTGCTGCGGGCCATTGCCGGATTCGTGCAGCCGTCCGCCGGGCGTATTGCCATCGGTGACGTCGATGTCACCGACGTGCCGCCTTATGAGCGCGGCCTGGGCATGGTGGTACAGAACTACGCGCTGTTTCCGCATATGCGCGTCGAAGACAATGTGGCGTTCGGCCTGCGCGCGCAAGGCAAGCCGCGCGGCCTCACCGCCGAGCGCGTCGAAGAAGCGCTGGCCATCGTCGGCATGTCCGCCTACGCCAAGCGCTATCCCAGCCAGCTTTCCGGCGGCCAGCAGCAGCGGGTGGCAATCGCTCGCGCCATCGCGGTGCGCCCCAAAGTGCTGTTACTGGATGAGCCGCTGTCGGCGTTGGACGCGCAAATTCGCCACAGCATGGTGGAAGAGATCGCCCGCCTGCACCGCGAGCTCCCAGAGCTGACCATCCTGTACGTCACCCACGATCAGGGCGAAGCGCTGACGCTGGCGGACAAGATCGGCATCATGCGCGACGGCCACCTGATCGCCCACGGCGAGACCCGCGCGCTTTACCATCATCCCACGAACCGCTTCGCCGCCGAGTTCCTCGGCCGCGCCAACCTGCTGCCGGCCACCGCGCTGGAGACCACTACCGGGCAAGGCATGACCACCGTCAGCTGCGCCGGCAAAGTGATCGGCTGTTTCACCTACGGCGCACAACGCGGCTTCGACAAGCTGCTGTGCATCCGGCCGCAGCATATTGCGCTCGATGCCGACGCCCAGCGCAGCAACAACCTCATCGGCACGCTGCGCGATATTCACTGGCAGGGAGAACTGACGCACCTGCAGTTCGACGTTCAAGGCCATCCTCTGCGCGTGGTCACCACCCATCGCAGCCGGATGCCGCAGATCGGCGAACGCGTGCCGCTCTATTTCGCCCCCGACGATGCGGTACTGATCGAGGACTGACATGATCGACTCTACGCTTATTCGCCCGGCCCTGCGGCTGCGTTTCCCGCGCCGCCTGTGGATCCTGCTGCCGCTGCTGGTGCTGGCGACGCTGTTTTTCTACCCGTTGGCGCTGATCGTCAAACAGGCATTTACCGACGATCAGGGGCTATTCAGCGCCGACGCGCTGCAGCAGGTGTTCGAATCCCGACGCTTTGTCGGCGCCCTGCTCAACACGCTGCAGATTGCGCTGCTGGCGACGCTGGGCTGCCTGGTGCTCGGCACCCTGCTGTCGCTGCTGCTGGTGTTCACGCCGTTCCCCGGCAGCCGACCGATCGCCCGGGTGATCGATACCTTTATCGCCATGCCGACCTTCCTGATCACGCTGGCCTTCACCTTTATCTACGGCTCCGCCGGCCTGCTGAACGGCACGCTGATGGCGACCTTCGGTTTCACCCTGCCGCCGGTAGACTTTCTTTACTCCATCTGGGGGGTGATCCTGGCGGAAATCACCGTGTTTACGCCGCTGGTGATGCGCCCGCTGATGGCGGCATTGTCGCAGATCGATCGCAGCCAGCTCGAGGCCGCCAGCATCCTCGGCGCCCGGCCGGGGCGCGTGGTGCGCCAGGTGATTTTGCCGGCCGCGCTGCCGGCCTTGCTGGCCGGCGGCAGCCTGTGCCTGTTGTTGACCACCAATGAGTTCGGCATCGTGCTGTTTATCGGCGCCAAGGGCGTCACCACGCTGCCGATGATGGTCTACTCCAAAGCGATTCTGGAGTCGGATTACGCCGTCGCCTGCACGATCGCCGTCGTGAATATCGCGCTGTCGCTCGGGCTGTTCTCCCTTTACCGCTACGCCGCGGCGCGCGCCGGGCTGAGGAACTGACAATGTTGATTTGGTCCCGCACCGGACGCACCCTGACCTGCACGTTGACGATCACGCTGTTCGCCCTGTTCTTCTGCCTGCCGCTGGCGGTGATCCTGATGTCCAGCCTCAGTGAGCAGTGGAACGGCGTGCTGCCGAACGGTTTCACCCTCAACCACTTCCGCCAAGCGTTCAGCGGCGCCTCCTGGGACGCGCTGGTCGCCAGTCTGGCTATCGGTTTCAGCGCCAGCCTGTTCGCGCTGCTGTGCGGTACCTGGGCGGCGCTGGCGCTGCGCCACGTGCCTGAACGCGGCCGACAGCTGCTGGGCACGCTGTTTTTCATTCCCAGCGCGGTGCCTTCGGTCTCTATCGGTTTGGGGATGCTGGTGGCGTTCAGCCAGGGGCCGCTGCAGATGAACGGCACCTTCCTGATCGTGCCCACCGCTCACTTCGTGCTGATTTCCGCCTTTACCTTCGGCAACGTGATGGCCGGGCTGACCCGGCTACCTGGCGACTACGAGAACGTCGCCGCCAGCCTGGGCGCGTCGCCGCTGTTTCGCCTGCGCCACGTCACCCTGCCGATGATCGCCCCCTATATGATCTCCGCCTTCGCGCTCAGCCTGTCGCTGTCGATGGGGGAGCTGGGCGCGACCATGATGATCTACCCGCCGAGTTGGGCGACGCTGCCGGTCACCATTTTTAGCCTGACCGATCGCGGCAGCATCGCCAACGGCGCGACGCTGACCATGATCCTGGTGGCGGCCACGCTGTTGCTGATGTTAGTACTGGAGCGGATTGCTCAGCGGCTGACGCCGGGCGCAAAATAGCAACAAGGCGCTGCCATGGCGGCACCTTGTTCTTCGAAGCGAAGGGTCAGAACGGGTAGTCGTGATAGCCCTGCTGTTCGGAAATGCGTCGGGCGGCGACGTGCAGCAACGCCACATACTCCTCCCGCGCCGCTTCGGAAAAGCGCAGCGTCGGGAAAGAGATGCTCAGCCCGGCGATCGCTACCCCGAACCTGTCAAAGACCGGTACCGCGATGCAGCGGATCCCCGCTTCTTGCTCTTCGGCATCTTCGCCGTATCCCTGCGCTCGAACCCGATCCAGCACCGGCAACAGTTCGGCGGCGCTGGCCAACGTATGTTCGGTGCTGCGGGTAAACTCAATCTGCGACAGGATCTGCGCCACCTCATCCCGCTCGCGCCAGGCCAGCAGCACTTTACCGATGGCGGTGCTGTGCAGCGGGTTGCGGCGACCGATGCGCGAATACATACGCAGGTTATACATCGCGTCGATCTTGTGGATGTAGACGATGCCATCTTCGTCCAGAGCGCCGAGGTGGATGGTCTCGCGGGTAAGATTCGACAATTCGCGCATCTGCACGTCGGCGCTGCGGATCAGATCGACGTTCTGCAACGATTTGGCGCCCAGCTCGAACAGCTTGAGCGTCAGCGCATACTTTTCCGTCTCGCCCTCCTGTGAAACGTAGCCCAGCGCTTTCATGGTCTGCAGAAAACGGTAGACAGTGCTTTTAGACATCATCACCCGCTGGGACAGTTCGGTAATGCCAATCTCGCGCTCATCGCCGAGCGCCTGCAAAATGCCGAACACTTTCATCACGGATGAGACGGCATCCGGTTGCTTGTCTGAATCTGCGTTAGCCATGGTGCATACCCTACTTAACGGTTTTGTTTCAGGAAATTTAAACAAGGGTTTCAGTATAATCGGAACAGATCGCAGCGCGCAACGCAGCTGAGCGCTAAGCAATTGAAGCCAAATGGATAACCGTTGGCCCGCTCACCGCCGTTTACAATTAAGCGGACAAGGGGCATGCAATCACGGGCGAATATGATTAGCATGATAATACTCCCCTGAATAAATACCGCTGAGACCAACATGCGTCCTTGTTCCGACGGCCTCCCCGTCCCGCAACGCTATGGGGCGATCCTCGCCATCGCCCTCGGCATTACCGTATCCGTGCTCGACGGCGCGATAGCCAACGTGGCGCTGCCCACCATCGCTCGCGATCTCAACGCCAGCCCGGCCAGTTCCATTTGGGTGGTCAACGCCTATCAGTTGGCGATCACCGTCTCTCTGCTGTCGCTGGCGTCGCTCGGCGATCTGGTCGGCTACCGCCGTATCTACCAGGCCGGGTTGCTGGTGTTCAGCATCACCTCACTGTTCTGCGCCCTGTCCGACTCGCTGCTCACGCTGACCATCGCCCGCGTGCTGCAAGGCTTTGGCGCCGCCGCTATCATGAGCGTCAACACCGCGCTGATCCGCATCATCTACCCGCAGCGTTTTCTCGGCCGCGGCATGGGCATCAACTCGCTGATCGTCGCCTGCTCCTCGGCGGCCGGGCCGACGGTGGCGGCGGCGATCCTGTCGGTCGCATCCTGGCAATGGCTATTCGCCATCAACCTGCCGATCGGCATCG
Source organism: Serratia sp. OLAL2 (assembly GCF_002752475.1). NCBI lineage: Bacteria > Pseudomonadati > Pseudomonadota > Gammaproteobacteria > Enterobacterales > Yersiniaceae > Serratia > Serratia sp. OLAL2. Next base: position 59,730 of record NZ_MSTL01000019.1, read on the forward strand.
TCGCGCTGCTGCTGGGGATGAAATTCCTGCCGGCCAACGGCCAAAAAAGCGATAACCGCCGTTTCGATCCCACCAGCGCCGTGCTGAACGCGCTGACCTTCGGCCTGCTGATCACCGCCATCAGCGGCTTCGCCCAGGGCCAGAGCCTGACGCTGATCTTCAGCGAGATCGCCGCGCTGCTGGCGATTGGCGCGGTGTTCGTGCGCCGTCAGTTACGCCAGGAATTCCCTCTGCTGCCCGTCGACCTGCTGCGCATCCCGATCTTCGCCCTGTCGATGGGCACCTCAATCTGTTCGTTCGCCGCGCAAATGCTGGCGATGGTGTCGTTGCCGTTCTTCCTGCAAAGTGCATTGGGCCGCGACGAGGTGGCGACCGGGCTGCTGCTGACGCCGTGGCCGCTGGCGATCGTGGTGATGGCGCCGATCGCCGGCCGGCTGGTGGAGCGCGTGCACGCCGGCCTACTGGGCTGCATTGGGCTGGCGGTGTTCGCGCTCGGACTGTTCTCTCTGGCGTTGCTGCCGGCGACGCCGTCGAATATGGACATCATCTGGCGCATGATACTGTGCGGCGCCGGTTTCGGCCTGTTCCAGTCGCCCAACAACCACACCATCATCTCCGCCGCGCCGCGCAACCGCAGCGGCGGCGCCAGCGGCATGCTGGGCACCGCGCGCCTGCTGGGGCAAACCTCGGGGGCTGCGCTGGTGGCGCTGATGTTCAACCTGTTCCCCACATCCGGCACCCACGCTTCACTGATCCTGGCTGGGGTGTTCGCCACCCTGGCGGCGGCCGTCAGCAGCCTGCGCATCACCCAATCGACGGCGCAAGCGGCGCAGCCGAGCCGCGAGGTGAAATAGCGGGCATAAACGAGCCGGGCTCCCATCGATTGTAAAACCGACGGGGCCAGCACTGACGGCCGGCCTGAGCCGGACCGCGTCGGATGCAATGCCGTGAGCATTGTAGGCCAGGCGTTAGTCTCCGTGCCTCAAGGGGCTTCGGCCTTGTCGTAAACAGGCTAAATAGGCGTCGTCATCCGGATACCAGCCAACAATGCGTTGGCCGTCGTGATCCATCCCCTCGAAGGCTTTCAGTAGGCCGGGGGTGAACATGCGCTTTATCAGATCTTCGGTCTGCGCGCTGTCGATTCGACAGTCACAGCGCGTCTCTCCGTCAACCTGAACGAAGTTCTGCAACGAAGCGAGACATCGCGCGTCGAGGTCGCCATGGACATGGATAAACTCCCCCGTTTCTACCAGGGTGAGCGCGGTCAGGTCTCCCCCCACCACGAACGCGCCGTCGTTTCCTGAGCTGCAATAGGCATGGCGTATGCGGACATCGTCACGCACGACCAGTCCGCCCCAGCAAATCAGCGTATCCGCCTGCAGCCGCCCCAGCACGACAATGCCGCCGTCCTCTCGCTGCGGTGACACCGCCAGGCATCCCTCCACGATCACATCGCCGTCCACGATCAGGTAATCGTAATCGTGGCCGTCGTGCTCGTCGGGGAAAAACGCCGGCAGGCGCAGATCGCCTGAATGCCAGCGAATAGCCGGCGGTTCATCATCGTCATCATGCCGGTTCAACAATTCCGCAACCGCATCGGCGACACCGCCAGCCAACTCGGTCAGACGCGCCGACACCTCATCACCGTTGAGTAAGGGAAGGTGGTTGATTTTCATAGGGCCTCAGGGACAAATGTCATTGCGCCAAAGCTTATAACATGCGCATCCAAAGCCAAACAGGCGGTCGTGACCGAGCCCGATGCGGCTTGCCCTCTCACCGGATGGACTGGCACCGTGCCGGCCCAGACCGAGAGGCCGAAAGACGCTGTTTGCAGGTGGGCTTCAGGGACTTCGGACGCTGCTGCACCGCGTTAACGCCCGTAAATTCTGGTAAAGCGCTTTACCCCATTCATCGCCGAATTTCATTGCTGAATCCGCCGCCGCTGAAAAAGCGGTTCAGGCATGCCATAAAAAAACCCCGGCAAGCCGGGGTTTTTCATTTCATTCAGCCGATTACTTCAGGTACTGGCCGGAACGCAGCGCTTCGATACGCTTGTCGAGCGGCGGGTGCGACATGAACAGCTCGCTGAACGACTTGGATTTGCCGTTGATGCAGAACGCCATCATGCTGCCCGCTTCCTGCGGTTCGTAGCTGGTTTTCAGGCGCTGCAAGGCGGCGATCATCTTCTCGCGGCCTACCAGTTTGGCAGAGCCTGCGTCGGCATAGAACTCGCGGTGACGCGAGAACCACATGGTGATGATGCTCGCCAGGATGCCGAACACCAGTTCCAGCACCATCGACACGGCGAAGTAAATCATCGGGTTGCCGTTGCCTTCCCCTTCGCCATCACCGTCGCGGTTGCCGAGGAAACCGGCGGCGACCTGCGCGATCAGGCGTGAAATGAAGATGACAAAGGTGTTCACGATGCCCTGAATCAGGGTCATGGTCACCATATCGCCGTTGGCGACGTGGCTGATTTCGTGCGCGATGACCGCTTCCGCTTCGTCGCGGCTCATGCTCTGCAGCAGGCCGGTGCTGACGGCGACCAGCGAGGCGTCGCGGCGTGCGCCGGTAGCGAAGGCGTTGATGTCCGGCGCGTGGTAGATAGCGACCTGCGGCATGGCGATGCCCGCCTGCTGCGACTGACGGCGTACCGTTTCCAGCAGCCAGTTTTCTGTTTCGTTACGCGGTTGTTCAATCACTTCCCCGCCGACGGAGCGCAGCGCCATCCACTTGGACATCAGCAACGACACGAAAGCGCCGCCGAAGCCGAACAGACCGGCCATGATCATCAGGCCCTGAACGCTACTGGATTGGATTCCTGTCAGGCTGAGCACCAGCCCGAAAACCAACATCACCGCCAGGTTGGTGAGCAGGAACAGAGCTATACGCATCATAAATTGTTTACTTCCTCATAAATGTTAACAAAACGCTGTCTAAGATACCCTAGATCGTATGGGCATTCGTCACAGTTTCAAGAGTCGCGCGTCATTAACCTACTAAAAATACGAAACTTTACAAAAACGGCGCGCGACCGGGATTTGGCAAATTGTAAACGATTGTTGCGTAAGGCGGAGGTTTTTTTACCCTAAATTTGTCAGGCGATGCATCAGCCCACCTCCCTTCACCCTGCTGGGAAGCCGGCTTTCGCGTCGCCATAAAAAAACGCACCCGAGGGTGCGTTTTTCATCCTGCCGTACGCGGCCTTATTTGGCCGGCGTTGGCTGCTGAGCGGGCTGATCTTTTTCCAGATGAGCCAGGTCCAGCGCGATATGCACGGATTCATCCAGGTACGGATCCGGCTCCTGGTAATCCTTAGGCAGATCGTCGAGCGATTTCAGCGGCTTCTTGCCCGCGCGTTCCAGACGCTCGTTGATGCGTTTCAGACGGGTCGCGTCGTCATCGTGGTTCTCTTTCTCGCGCACCGCCAGATTGAGGGACACGATGTTGCGTTTATCCTTCAGCGCCTTGTAATGCGCGATATCCTGCGCGATGTACTGGAACTCTGGATTTTGCGCAATGCGCTGCTGGTGATCTTTCAGCAGCTCCGGCTCGAACGGCGTCATATCGCCTGTCTTGCTGTAGGTCGCCGCATTGATGCTGTCCCACGGCATAGCGTTGTCTTCAAACGCTTCGCCGGTTTCCGCCGGATCGACGCCGGTCGGCATCAGAATGTCCGGCGTCACGCCCTTGCGCTGGGTACTGCCGCCATTGACGCGGTAGAACTTCTGAATGGTGTACTGCACCGAGCCAAGCGCTGGCCACTCAGGGCGCAGCATCTGGTCGTAGATGCGGTTCAGAGAACGGTACTGCTGCACGGTGCCTTTACCGAAGGTCGGTTCGCCGACAATCAGCGCACGGCCGTAATCCTGCATTGCCGCCGCGAAGATCTCGGAGGCGGAGGCGCTGAAGCGATCGACCAGTACCACCAGCGGGCCTTTGTAGTAGGTCACGCCGTCGGTGTCGGCGTCTTCACGCACTTTGCCGTTGTTGTCGCGCACCTGCACCACCGGGCCGCTCGGAATGAACAGGCCGGACAGCGACACCGCTTCAGTCAGCGCGCCGCCGCCGTTGGTGCGCAGATCGATGATCACGCTCTTGACGTTCTGCTTGGCCATCTTCTGCAGCTGCACTTTCACGTCATCGGTCAGACCGACATAGAAGCCGGGGATGTCGAACACCGCCACCTTCTCTTTACCGACGGTCTTGATGGTCATTTTCACCGCGCGGTCTTCCAGACGGATGCGCTCGCGGGTCAAGGTGACCACGCGGGTTTTGGTGCCCTTGCCGGCCGGCAGGATCTCAAGGCGCACCTTGCTGCCCTTCGGCCCTTTGATCAACGACACCACGTCGTCCAGACGCCAACCGATCACGTCCACCATCGGTTTGCCGGCCTGGCCGACGCCGACGATGCGATCGCCTACGGTGATCGCCTTGCTCTTCGCCGCCGGTCCGCCCGGCACCATCGAGTTGATCAGGGTGTAGTCGTCATCCATCTGCAGCACCGCGCCGATGCCTTCCAGCGACAGGCTCATCTCGGTGTTGAACTGCTCGGTGTTGCGCGGCGACAGATAGTTGGTGTGTGGGTCGATTTCATGCGCAAAGGCATTCATCGCCAGCTGGAAGACGTCTTCGCTGTTGCTTTGCGTCAGGCGCTTGATGGCGAACTGATAACGCTTGGTCAGCGTGTCGCGGATTTCTTTGTCGGTCTTGCCGGTCAGCTTGAGGTTCAGCTCGTCATACGTGACTTTCGCATCCCACAGGCTATCCAGCTCGGCCTTGTCTTTCGGCCACGGCGCTTTGCTGCGGTCGAGATCGATAGTGCCGTTGCCGGTGAAGTTCATCGGCTTGTCCAGCAACGACAACGCATAGGTGTAACGCTCAAAGCGGCGTTTCTGCGCCAGATTGAACAGCGCGTAGAAGGTGTCCAGCTTGCCGGTTTTCAGCTCTTCGCCAACCTGATTGCGTTTGCCGGCGAACTGCGCCACGTCGGAGGCCAGCAGCACGTTATGGTTGTAGTCCAGCATGTTCAGGTAGCGATCGAAGATCTTGCCTGAAAACTCCGCATCGAGGGCGAACTGGCGGTAATGAGAGCGAGTGAAGCGCGAGGTGACGCGCTCACTCACCGTAGCGTGCTGGGGTTCCTGTTGCAGTTGGGGCAGTTGGCCGATGCGGATGTTGGCTGTTTCCGCGCCGTAACTGACACCCGCCCACAGCAGCCCTGCAATCGCTGTTAATCTGACGAATTTGTTCATGCCTGGGTTGGCCTCCGTATCAGAACTGCAAGTGTTCTGCGCGCACAATCATCGCCAGACCGGAAGAGAGCTGCACACGTACGCCATCTTTAGCGATTTCGAGTACGGTAGCATCCATCGCGCTCTTGCCTGCTCTGACTTTGATTTCCTGGCCAATTTGCAGTTTAGAGATATCCGTGACTGGCGCATAACGCGGCTGGCTTTCCTCTTTGGCTGCACGAGGTTGGCGAGCGGGCTGTGGGCGAGTTTGTGGGCGCGGCTTGCGGTTTTCCGGCGCGGCTCCGCCTTCGCGACGTGCAGCGGGTTTTTTACCGGCTGGACGCGGACGGCGCGGAGCGGCATCGGCAGATTCGCCGGCGGCTTCACGTTTTTTGGCGTTTTGTTCGGCACGCTGTGCCTGAACGCGCGCTTTGGCTTCTTCAAGCTGCTGGCGAGCATGATCGACATGCTGCTGCTCAAGTTCACCGCACGGATTGCCGTCCAGATCGACGCGCTGTGCGCCAACCTTGACACCGTACAGATAACGCCAGCTTGAGGTATATAGGCGCAGGGCAGAACGCAATTGCGTTTTGCTGAGATTTTCTTCCCCCTGCACGCGCTCTACCAAATCCTGAAAAATACCGATTTTCAGCGGACGAGCTTCGCCTTCGGCGCTAAAGCAGAGCGGAAAACGCTCGGCAAGAAAAGCAATGACTTCTTTACTAGAGTTCAACTTAGGTTGATTTTCCATGAAATTTCCTGATTACAACGGTATTGCCAACAAGCCACAGGCATGAACAGGCGTCATTATAATGACGCCATCGGTAATTGCCACGTTAACCGTCGATCAACTTGCCGCTACAGTCACATATTTCGCACTGTCACACTGTTCCAGTTGCTCACAAAGCCCCGCCACCACTGCTTTCAGGCCCACTTCATCCTGTTCGTCGAAGCGTTGATAAACCGTGCTGTCGATATCCAAAACGCCGATCGCTCGGCCGCCAACCGCCAGCGGCAGCACGATTTCCGCGTTGCTGGCCGCATCGCAGGCGATATGGCCCGGAAACGCATGCACGTCACCGACGCGCTGCACGCGATTTTCCGCCACCGCCGTGCCGCATACGCCCTTGCCCACCGGAATGCGCACGCAGGCGATCTTGCCCTGGAACGGCCCCAGCACCAGCTGGTCGCCCTCCATCAGATAGAAACCGACCCAGTTCACGTCATCCAGACGCTCGTTGAGCAACGCGCTGGCGTTGGACAGCGCCGCGATAAAGTTGGTTTCCCCGCCGAGCAACGCGCTCAGGTCACGTTTTAATTCCGCGTAGAATTGTTCTTTTGTCATGTGTTAACCATTGAAACAGTGAAGATGGCCAGAAGCCCAAAGCTTAGGCCCTATAAAATAAGCATTAAATGCGTATAGCCACAAGGTTAATCATCTGTTGCTTCACAAAACCCCGTCGCTCGGGGTATGTTTGCCGCTCAGAATCCCGGTTTACCTCGTTTTACCGTCCGGCGCCCGATCGCCGGTGACGCGGCCGGTTTATTTTTCAGCTACGCTGACACTTCCGGCGGGCTCAAGGGCAGCTACTTGTCAAAAATGAAAATACACGCGATCACCGCTCCCCTTTCCAAAGCGCGTCACCAGCGCTGCTGCGAGTGCGACCTGCTGTTCGTGCTGCCGCCGCTCAGCGGCAATCAGGCCGCCTATTGCCCGCGTTGCAACGCCAAGGTGGTGAACGGCCGCGACTGGTCGATGACGCGTCTGACCGCCATGGCGATCGCCATGCTGCTGCTGATGCCGTTCGCCTTCACCGAACCGCTGATCAGCATTCGTCTGCTCGGCACGCGCATCGACGCCAGTTTGCTGGAGGGCATCTGGCAGATGAGCCGCCAGGGCGATCCGCTCACCGCCAGCATGGTGGCGTTTTGCACCCTCGGCGCCCCGCTGACGCTGGTGCTGTCGCTGCTGTACCTGCGCGTCGGCCATGCGCTCGGCATGAACCTGCGCCCGGTGCTGCTGATGCTGGAGCGGCTCAAAGAGTGGGTAATGCTGGACATTTATCTGATCGGCATGGCGGTGGCGGCGATCAAAGTGCAGGATTACGCCGACATCCAGCCCGGCAGCGCGCTGATCGCTTACCTGTCGCTCACGGTGCTGAGCATCCTGACGCTGATCCACGTCAACCTGGAGCAGCTGTGGGAGCGCTACTATCCGCAGGAACAGCCGGAAGGCCCGCCGACGGCGCTGCACATTTGTCTGTCCTGCCACTATACCGGCTATCCCGACGCGCGCGGCCGCTGCCCGCGTTGCCATGTGCCGATGTGCCATCGCCAGCCCTACAGCCTGCAGAAAACCTGGGCGGCGCTGATCGCCGCGATGATCCTGCTGATACCGGCCAACCTGCTGCCGATTTCCATCATTTACGCCAACGGCACACGGCTGGAAGACACCATTTTCTCCGGCGTGGTCTCATTGGCCACCTCCGGCAACGTGCCGATCGCCGCTATCGTGTTCATCGCCAGCGTGCTGGTGCCCTTCACCAAGGTGATCGTGCTGATCATGCTGTTGCTGAGCATCCACTTCAAAACCTCGCACAGCCTGAAAACGCGCATTCGTCTGCTGCGCCTGGTCACCTGGATCGGCCGTTGGTCGATGCTCGATCTGTTCGTTATCGCCTTGATGATGTCGCTGGTAAATCGCGATCAACTGTTATCTTTTACTATGGGACCGGCCGCGTTTTACTTTGGCTCGGCGGTCATTTTGACTATTCTTGCCGTTGAATGGCTCGATAGCCGATTGATTTGGGATGCACATGCAACAGGAAACGCCGACTACACCGACTGAAGCGCGGGTCAAGAACAAACGCCGCATTTCACCGTTCTGGTTACTGCCGTTCATCGCCCTGCTGATCGCCGGGTGGCTGGTCTATAACAATTTCCAGGAGCGCGGCACCACCGTCACCATCGATTTCCAATCAGCGGCAGGCATCGTCGCCGGCCGCACGCCGGTGCGCTACCAGGGCGTTGAGGTCGGCACGGTGCAAAAAATCAGCCTGAGCAAAGATTTACGCAGCATCGTGGTGGAAGCCAGCATCAAAAGCGATCTGGAAGACTCGCTGCGCGAAGGCACCCAGTTCTGGCTAGTGACGCCCAAGGCCTCGCTGGCCGGGGTATCCGGGCTCGATGCGCTGGTCGGCGGTAACTATATCGGCATGATGCCCGGCAGCGGCAAGGAGCAAACCCACTTCACCGCGCTCGATACCCAGCCGAAGTACCGCCTAAACACCGGCGAACTGATGATTCACCTGCATGCCGACGACCTGGGTTCGCTCAACAGCGGCTCGCTGGTCTATTACCGTAAAATCCCGGTCGGTAAGGTGTATGACTACACCATCAGCGAAGGCAACAAGGGCGTGACCATCGACGTGCTGATCGACCGCCGCTTCGCCAACCTGGTGAAGAGCAACAGCCGCTTCTGGAATGTCTCCGGCTTCAAGGGCGATTTCAGCCTGTCCGGCGCCACGGTGCAAATGGAGAGCCTGGCGGCGCTGGTCAACGGCGCCATCGCCTTCGATTCGCCGGCCGATGGCCAGCAGGCCAAGGGCGATCAGAGCTATACCCTGTATCCGGATCTGGCCCACAGCCAGCGCGGCGTCAATATTTTGCTGGATCTGCCGAGCGGCAACAGCCTGAGTGAAAACCGCACGCCGCTGATGTACCAGGGACTGCAGGTCGGCACCCTGACCAAGCTGACGTTGCAACAGGACAGCAAAGTCATCGGTGAACTGACCATCGATCCTTCGGTGGTCGATCTGATGCGCAGCGGCACCCGCATCGTGATGCGCAGCCCGCGCATCAGCCTCAACGACACCAAGCTCAGCCAACTGCTGACCGGCACCACGCTGGAACTGGTGCCGGGTGAAGGCGAACCGCAGCAGCGCTTCAACGTGCTGGACAGCAGCGAAACGCTGTTGCAACAGCCGGGTGTGCTGACCGTCACGCTGAATGCGCCGCAAAGCTACGGCATCGACGTCGGGCAGCCGCTGGTGGTGCACGGCGTGAAAGTCGGCCAAATCCTGAGCCGCACCTTGACCGCCGGCGGCGTGGTGTTCACCGCCGCCATCGACGCGCAGTACCGCGGCCTGCTGCATAAAGACAGCAAATTCGTGGTCAACAGCCGTCTCGACGTCAAGCTGGGCATTGACGGTATGGAAGTGCTCGGCGCCAGCGCCCAGGAATGGGTGGACGGCGGCGTGCGCATTATCCCCGGCAGCAAAGGGGAACCAGGCGGCCAGTACCCGCTATACGCCAACAGCGAAAAAGCCGAGGAAGGCATCGTCGGCAACGCCCCTTCTACCACCCTGACCCTCAGCGCCACCAGCCTGCCGGACGTGCAGGCCGGCTCGGTGGTGCTGTACCGCAAATTCCAGGTGGGCGAGATCGTCAACGTCCGGCCGAAGGCCAACGAGTTTGAGGTGGACGTCTACATCAGCCCGGAATACCGCAAGTTGCTGACTCGCGAAAGCATCTTCTGGGCCGAAGGCGGCGCCAAAGTGCAGCTCAACGGCAGCGGCCTGACGGTGCAGGCCTCCCCGCTCAACCGCGCGCTGAAAGGCGCCATCAGCTTCGACAACCTGCAGGGCGTGACGCTGAACAAAGGCGCCAACCGCGTGCTCTACGCCAGCGAAACCGCCGCTCGCGCGGTGGGCAGCCAAATCACGCTGAAAACCTACGACGCCAGCAAGCTGTCGGCGGGCATGCCGCTGCGTTACCTCGGCATCGACGTCGGCCAGGTGGAGTCGCTGCAGCTGGCGCCGGAGCGCAACGAAGTGTTGGCTAAAGCGGTGCTGTATCCGGAATACGTGCAGACCTTCGCGCGCCTCGGCAGCCGCTTCTCGATCGTGTCGCCGGAGATCTCCGCCGCCGGCGTCAGCAACCTCGATACCCTGCTCCAGCCTTATATCAACGTGGAGCCGGGGCGCGGCCGCGAGCTGCGCACTTTCGAACTGCAGCAGGCCAGCATCACCGACTCGCGCTATCTCGACGGCCTGAGCGTCGTGCTCGACGCCGCCGAAACCGGCTCGCTGCAGATCGGCACGCCGGTGCTGTTCCGCGGCGTAGAGGTCGGCACCATCACCGGTTTCTACCTTGGCGCCATGTCAGACCGGGTGCACGTTGCGCTGCGCATCAGCAAGAAGTATCAACATCTGGTGCGCAACAACAGCGTGTTCTGGCTGGCGTCGGGTTACAACCTGCAGTTCGGCCTGACCGGCGGCGTGATCAAGAGCGGCACCTTCCAGCAGTTCATTCGCGGCGGTATCGCCTTCGCCACCCCGCCGACTATTCCGCTGGCGCCGAAAGCGACGCCGAACAAGCACTTCCTGCTGAATCCGGAAGAGCCGAAGGACTGGAAAACCTGGGGCACCGCCATTCCGCGCGATTAACTTTCGCGTTTTCCTCAGGGCCCGGCAATGCCGGGCCCTGTTTTTTTCCGCTTTGTGATAAACTCTCGCCCTTGTCTTTATTGCACCCTGAGAGTTCGCCCCGTGGCCAAATCCACCGCCGTTTTTCTGCCCCCCGCTTTCCTCGACGCCACCCGCGCCATCATGCCCGCCGAGCTGGCGATGGACGATTTTATCGCCGCTTGCCAGCGCCCCCTGCGCCGCAGTCTGCGCGTCAACACGCTGAAAATCAGCGTCGCCGACTTCCTGGCGCTGGTGCAGGATTACGACTGGCGATTGGAGCCCATTCCCTGGTGCGCGGAAGGGTTCTGGATCGAGCGCGACGATGAAGAGCTGCGATTAGGCAGCGCCGCCGAACACCTGAGCGGTCTGTTCTATATTCAGGAGGCCAGCTCGATGTTGCCGGTCAGCGCGCTGTTCTCGGGCGACGCGGCGCCTACTCGAGTGCTGGACGTGGCGGCGGCGCCGGGCTCCAAAACCACCCAGATCGCCGCGTTGATGGGCAACCAGGGCGGCATCGTCGCCAACGAATACTCCGCCAGCCGGGTGAAAGTGCTGCACGCCAATATCAGCCGCTGCGGCGTGAAGAACACCGCGCTGACCCACTTCGATGGCCGGGTGTTCGGCGCTGCATTGCCGGAGAGTTTCGACGCCATTCTGCTCGACGCCCCCTGTTCCGGCGAAGGTGTGGTGCGCAAGGATCCGGACGCCATGAGCAACTGGTCGCCGGACAGCGTCGCCGAGATCGCCGCCACCCAGCGCGAGCTGATCGACAGCGCGTTTCATGCGCTGGCACCGAGCGGCGTGATGGTTTATTCCACCTGCACGCTTAATGCGCAGGAAAATCAGCAGGTGGTGCGCTGGCTGCTGGATACCTATGGCGACGCAGTCAGCGTCGAGCCGCTGGGTGAGCTGTTCCCCGGCGCCGACAAGGCGTTGACCGCCGAGGGCTTCCTGCACGTCTTCCCGCAGATTTACGACAGCGAAGGGTTTTTCGTCGCCCGCCTGCGTAAAAAACACGCCGTGGCGCCGTTGGAGAAGCCGACCTATAAAGTCGGTAAATTCCCGTTCAGCCCGCTGTCCTGCAAAGAGGCAGCGCTGGTCGCCCAAGCCGCCGCCGCATCCGGCTTAACCTGGGGCGATGACAGCCGGCTGTGGGAGCGCGACAAGGAAATCTGGCTCTTCCCGGCCGAGCTGGAGCCGCTGTTTGGCAAAGTGCGCTTCTCGCGTATCGGCCTCAAGCTGGCGGAGCGCTTCCCGAAAGGTTTCCGTTGGCAGCACGAAGCGGCGATCGCCCTCGCGGGTGCCGGCGGCAAACAGCATTTCGAGCTGGACGCCGTGCTGGCCCAGGAGTGGTATCACGGCCGCGATCTCTACCCTGAGCAGCCGCCGGCGGGCGACGAGTGCATCGTCACCTATCAGGGGCAACCGCTGGGCATCGCCAAACGCATCGGCAGCCGCATAAAGAATAACCTGCCGCGCGAACTGGTGCGCGACGGCGTGCTGGATTTCCACCTGTAAACGATACCGCGCCGGGGAATGAAATTCCCCGGCAATAAAATAACGCTAATAATATTCCCATCGCCGTTCGTTATTATTCTAATCATTTCACTTTATCGGTATAGCTCGCCTACAAGCCCCGTCAACCGGGGGAATGAGAATAAAAAGTTTCTCGTTTTCATCAAGACAATTCCCGATTCTTATTCTATTAATTAAAGTGCAGCTAAATGAATACGTTCAACTCACCTCTGGGTGGCGTCTTTGCGGGCTTTCTCTCATACGGCAAGGAATATAAGATGAAAAAAACTCTGATGGCATTGACCTCGGTAGCAACCCTGCTGTGCGCCAACGGCGCGGCTAACGCAGCAGGCACCATTCAAGGCACGTTAGGCGTGACGCTGACCATCGGCGCCGGTTGCGTCGTGGGGGGCGGCAGCAGCAGCGGTTCCGTCAACGACTTCGGCTCCATCAGCTTCGGTACTTACTCTTCACTGGCCAACATCATCGACGCCAGCGCCACCGGCGCAGGGGGGGCCGGTACGCTGTCATTGACCTGCACTACCGGCACAGACTACACGGTGGCGCTGGACAACGGGCTCCATGTCACTTCAGGCACCCAACGCCGCATGGCCAGCACGGCAGGCGCCTTCATCAGCTATAACCTGTACCAGGATGCCGCACGCACCACCGCCTGGGGCAGCGGCGCCAACGCGCGGACCGGCACCGGCACCGGCGCCGCCGTTCCGCTGATCGTGTATGGCCGCGTCCCTGCGGCTGGTTCTACCCCGGCGGCAGACACCTATAACGATACCGTCACGATGACGGTCACCTGGTAACGGTGCGGCGCGCGCTTTGCTGCTGCGGATTATGGGCGTGCAGCCTGTTGGCGCAGGCCGACAGTAAAACCGCGACCCTCGGCGTTAGCGCGACCTTGCTCAGCGCCTGTGAGGCCGGCAACAGCTCAGGCGGCAATGTCAGCTTCGGCACGCTGAATTTCGGCACGCTGTATTTTCTCAGCACCGCAACCAGCGTCGCCGGGCAACAAAACGCCGGCGCCATTCGGGTGAAATGCACCAACGGCACCAGCTACAGCGTTCTGCTTGGCGGCGGGCAAAGCGGCAATACCGCTGCCCGCTACCTGCAAAGCGCGGCCGGCCAACGGGTGAATTACAACCTGTATACCAACGCCGCCCACAGCACCATTTGGGATAATCTGACGGGCGTGTCACAAACCGCCAACGGTTCGGACAACTGGCTGCCGGTCTATGGCATGATTCCGGCGCAATCCACACCCCCGACAGGCAGCTACACCGATACGGTACAGGTCACGATCAATTGGTAATGACGATGCGCGCTTCAATTTGCGGTTTGCTGTTCTGCCTGCCGCTTTCCCCGGCCCAAAGCGATACCGGCGTCAACGACTTGACCAAAAGCCAGCCGTTCACCGTCAATGCAACCGTGGTTAAAGGCTGCGTATTGGGCAGCGGCGTCAGTGACGTGACCACCTTCGGCACCCTGAACTTCGGCCAGTTGTCCTCACTGAGCAACGCAGTCAGCGTCGTATCCAGCAGCGGCGCCGGTTCGGTGCTGTTTCGCTGCAACCCGGGGCTGAGCGTCACGCTGGCCCTCGGCGTCGGCAATCACGTGACCGGATCCATCGCCGGCGGCAGAAAATTACAAAACGCTATCACGTCGGAAACGCTGCTGTATCAACTTTATCAAGACAGCAACTACGCCACCCTTTGGGGCGATGGCGCTAACGGCGGCGCGGCGCAGACCGTCGCCGCCACCGGTAGCACGCAAGAAATCAAGGTTTACGCCCGTCTGTTTTCGACCAGTACCCTGCCCACCAGTGGCGTTTACAGCGATACGGTCTTGTTGACGGTCACTTATTAAGTTTTTTTGCAATAAGGATTGAGTTATGCGCATACCCTTCCGTCTGCCGTTAACGGCAGCCTTGCTCCTGGCAAGCCAACAGCACGCCCTGGCCGCGGCTTCCATTCTCATTTGGCCGATCGATCCAGTGATTGAAGATCAACAACAGGCCACCGCGCTGTGGCTTGAAAATCGCGACAGCAAACCGGTCTATATGCAAATTCGCGTGTTGGGTTGGAAGCAAACCGCCGGCAAAGACGATTACAGCAACCAAAGCGACGTGATCGCCAGTCCGCCGGTGGCGTCGATCGCGCCAGGCAAACGCCAGCTGATACGCCTGATCAAACAGTCGGCGCCGGCGGCGGGACAGGAGCGCGCCTATCGCATTTTGGTCGATGAAGTGCCGGTGAAAGAACAATCATCGGATGCCGCCCCCGGCGGTGCAGAGATGGGGCTGAAATTCCAGATGCGCTACTCGGTGCCGCTGTTCGTCAGCGGCAAGGGGATTTGGACCAAACAGGACAGCGAAAAACCGCGCGATTACGCGACCGCCAGCCAACCCAAGCTCAGCTATCGTTTACAGCAGCAAAGCAGCGAACGCTGGCTGGAGGTGCGAAATCAAGGCGCAGTGCATGCCCGAATCTCGAAAGTGACGCTGCAAGGGCGCAGCCTAAATCCCGGCCTGATGGGATACGTGCTGCCCGGTTCACAGATGCGCTTCGCTTTGCCACCCGCCGGCGGTTTCAGCAGCGGCAAGCTGATGGCCACGGTCAATGACAACAAACAGCCCGTAGCCATTCCGTCTTATTGAGGCCCAGGTGCAGCCGACAGGGAGGCTATCGACGCGGCGTTTCAACCTCAAGCCGCTGGCGTTTGCCATGCTGAGCATGGCGGCCGGCGGCTGGCTGCCGTTCGCGTTCGGCGACGATCTGCCCCCGCCGCCCAGCGCCATCAGCATGCCGGACACCACGCTGTATCTGGAGCCGGTCGTCAACGGGCGCCAAACCGGCAACGTCGTGCCAGTCAACTACCGCGGCGGCCATTACTACATGACGCCCCAGCAACTGCTCGACGCCGGGCTGCCGGTAGCGGATAAACAGGCGAAAGACATCGCCGTCGATCGGCTGGAGAAGGTGGATGTCAGCTACAGCGGCGAGAGCCAGCAGTTGCTGATCAACGTGCCCAACGACTGGTTGCCGCAGCAAACCATCGGCGCCCATTCACCGCTGCAACGCTTGCCGGCGCAAAGCAGCCTGGGTTTGCTGTTTAACTACGACATCTATGCCAGCCAAAGCAACGGCAATGGCCGACCAGGCTACCTGTCGGCGTGGAGCGAACAGCGGCTGTTCGACGGTTTCGGCGTCATCGCCAACACCGGCATCTACCGCAGCGGGTTTAACGGCGGGCCAAACGACGATGGCGGCCGCTATATTCGATACGACAGCTACTGGCGCTTCAACGATGACCAGCGGATGCTGAGTGTGATCGCCGGTGACCTAACCACCGGCTCGCTCCCCTGGAGCAGCGCCGTGCGCATCGGCGGCTTGCAATTGGCGCGCAATTTCGCGGTACGCCCGGATCTTATCACCTATCCGCTACCGCAATTTTCCGGCCAGGCAGCATTGCCCAGCAGCGTCGATTTATACATCAACAGCTATAAAAACAGCACCATCAACATCAATCCCGGGCCGTTCACCCTTAACAGCGTGCCCTACATTAACGGTGCGGGTCAGGCCACGGTCATCACCACCGACGCCCTCGGCCGTCAGGTCAGCACCACGGTACCGTTCTACGTGGCCAGCAACCTGCTGCAGACCGGCATGAGCGATTTCAGCGTTTCCACCGGTTTGCTGCGGCGCAACTACGGGTTGAATTCTGCCGATTACGGGCAATGGGTTGGTAGCGCCAGTTTACGTTACGGCGTCACTGATTGGTTAACCCTGGAAGGACGCGCCGAAGGCGCAGCCGAATTGGCGGTCGGCGGCGGCGGCGCCGACATTCGCGTCGGGCAATGGGGGGTTTTCAACGCGTCCTACAGCGTCAGCCAGGCCGGTGACGAAGCGTTTAACGGCGGCCGGCCGATACAATCCCCCACGTATTATGACCCGCTGACCGGCAGGACGTTGCAACAGCCGGATCCCCAGCCCGTCTATCGCTACACCGGCAACCACGGCGATCAGAGCAGTTTTGGCTACACCTACAGCAACTCACGCTTCAGCCTCAACGCGCAACGTATCCTGCGCAGCGCCGATTTTGGCGACATTTCCGTGTATAAAAGCGACTACCGTCTGAGCCGCCGCACCGATCAATTGACCGGCAGCGTCAGCCTGGGCCGAGTCGGCAGCCTCGGCGCCGGTTATTTTGACGTACGCGACGCCATCGCCCAACGAACTCGCCTGATGAACCTGTCCTACAGTGTGTCGCTTTGGCGCAACAGCAGCCTGTACGCCTCGCTGAACCGGGAAATCGGCAGCAGCGGTTACAGTGCCCAACTGCAGCTCTCCATTCCGTTCGACAGTTGGGGTACCGCCAGCTTCAGCGCCGCGCGCGACAACAACAACCGCTGGAGCGAACGCGTCAGCTACAGCCGCGCCGCGCCGACTGATGGCGGTTTCGGTTGGAATCTGGCCTACGCCAATAACCCGAGCGGCGGCGATTACCGCCAGGCGGATCTGACCTGGCGCACCCGCAGGCTCGAAGCCCGAGCGGGCGTATACGGTACCCGTGATGAAACCAACCACTGGGGAGAAATCAGCGGTTCGCTGGTGGCGATGAACGGCGGCGTGTATGCCACCAACACCATCAACGATGCCTTTGCGCTGGTGTCCACGCAAGGATACGCCGACATTCCGGTGAGCTATGAGAACCAGCCGATCGGCAAGACCGATGCCCAGGGCTATTTACTGGTGCCGACCGTCACCTCTTACTACCATGCGAAATTCCAGATTGATCCGCTCAGCCTGCCCGCCGACGTCGCGCTGCCGACAGTGGAAAAAACCGTCGCCATTCGCGATCACAGCGGTTTTCTGGTCGAGTTCCCCATCCAACCCATCTCCGCCGCCGACGTCGAACTGGTTGACGAGCAAGGCAAACCGCTGGCCAACGGCAGCCAGGTGGCGGTGGTTGGCGGTCATCAGCAAAGCTATGTCGGTTGGGATGGCATGACCTATATCGACCCGGTGCAACAACACAATCGCCTGAGCGTGATCCCGGCCGACGGCGGCCCGCCGTGCCAGGCGGAATTCAGTCTGGCGAAGCCTCAGGGCATCCAGCGCGTCGGCCCGGTTGTCTGCCGCTAATTCAACGACGGAGAGTCACTATGTTTCGGGGATTGAAAGCCTTATTGTTAACCCTTTCGCTGCTGCTCTGTCAGCGCGCATTCGCCGACTGCGCCACCACCAACGGCACCGTCACCTTACCGGGGAGCAGCTCTTTCGTGGTCTACAATGGGCAGATCAACGCCCAGGGCACCGCCGGCCTCAACTGCACCGGCCTCGGCCTCAATTTGCTCACGCAAAACACCGTCACGGTCAAGATCGCCTCCACCACCAACAATATGGCGGTTGCCAACACCGACGGTTCCGGCGATAAAATCGCTTACCTGATCTACCCCGACGCCAACTACCAATATCCTTACAGCATCGGCCAAACCATCGACTACAGCTCGCTGAACCTGCTGTCGCTGATCCTGATTTCCTCCAACGTCAACTTTCCGCTGTATATCAAAACCACCGCCGGCGCCAACGTGCGCGCAGGCACCTATACCGACAGCATCAACCTGATCTGGAATTACCATATTTGCGGCCTGGGCGTGCTCGGCCTGTGCGTTTGGTGGGACGGCGTCGACAAACCCAGCACGGTCAGCGTCAGCGTCACCATCACCAAAGACTGCCTGATCGGCACCGCGCCCAACGTCAACTTCGGCAGCATGGCGTTGGTCGGGCAGTTCAATCCTGTCAATCAGAGCATCACCCTGACCTGCACCAAAACCGAGGGATACAACACCTATTTCACCAACGGCAATAACCCGGTTTCCGGTTGGCGACGCATGAAAAGCGGTACCAGCAATTTCATGCAGTACCAGATTTACTTGCCTAATACGACGACCGTTTGGGATAGCACCAACAAACAGAGCGGCGCCGGCACCGGCCTGGCGCAAAGCATCCCGTATAAGGCGGCGGTCAATGCGGCGCAGACGGAAGTGGCGGTCGGCAGCTATCAGGACACGCTCAGTTTTGTGGTGGAGTACTAGGCGTTGTGTTTTGCCGGCGTGGAAATTGTTTCCAAAATGTAATTTTTATGTGGCATTTTTTGCTCATTTGGCTATGCTCTTACCAATGGCCAAACTGGTCTAACCTCCTACCACACCATTGAGCAAGGAGTTCCCATGAGCAAAACCGTCGTAAAAATTGGCAGCTTCGAGGTCGATGACGCGCATCTTCACGCCGGCGCCGACCGCACCGGCACCCTGAGCATTCCCTGCAAGTCCGATCCGGATCTGTGCATGCAGCTGGACGGCTGGGATGAACATACCAGCATCCCGGCCATCCTCGACGGCAAACAGTCGCTGCTGTACAAGCAACACTACGATCGGCAAGCGGACGCCTGGGTGATGCGGCTGGCATGAAAATGCATCAGAACTGCTGACGACGCGCTGTTTTCATCGGAAACAGCGCGTTTTTTTATGCGATGGCGATGCCGCGGCCGGCAAAGAAAGGGGCGAAGCGGCTGAGCGGCAGGTGCACCCGCTCGCGCGTCGCCGGGCTGTCGCCCGAAGGATTGTGGAAGATCACGCTTTGCGCATCGGCGGCGGTGATCAGCACCAGATGCCCGCCCCGCTGCGGCGGCGTACTCTCCGGCCGGCGAATGGAGGGATGCACCGAGGCGATAAAGTAGCGGCATTCATGAAGCAGCGCCGGCACCTCGGCGGCCTCTAGCCCCACCTTCACCTCCGCTTGCAGCGCGAACTGCTCGCGCACATACTCGACGAACGGCGCATAAATCAGCCCCTTTATCCGCTCACCTTCGCGTACATAGGCGCCGTAGGGCAGGCTGCGGCGCGCCAGCTCCAGCAGCGGCGGCGCTTCACCGTCGCGGTGGCCCAGCACCATTTTCAGGCAGGCCATGCCGCACACGTGGTTGGCCCACTCGACGTACTCTGCCCGATCGCGGGCGCCGCTGCGTGCCCAATTTTCGTCTTGCGCCAGCGTCGCGCGGCCGGCGATCAGATCGGCGGCCAGCTCCGGGCTCGCCCACTGGCACTCGTAGGGAACGGCGCGCATAAGATTAAAATTTGTCGACGACTTTGAAATTCATCAGCACCAGCGTCATGTCCGGCGAGAACAGGTCATACTCTTCGAAGAAGCGCTGCAGCTCTTTGCGCCAGTGCGCCAGCGAGCGATCGCCCTCGCCTTCGGCAAAGGCGTGCGCTTCATCAACCTGATCGTAAGTTTTCATTTCCACCGCGGTCAACTCGACTGCGCAAACCGGCTCACCCTTGCCGTCCACCACCAGGAACAGATCGCCGGCCTGTGGGATCCCTTCGCCGTCCAGGTTAGAACAGGTGGCCGTTTTGGTGCCATTGAGGATCAATTGCACGACTTCATCGGCCTGCTGCTCGGTATCGCCGAACGCCCAGCGCTCAAGGTGCTCGTATTTCTGTGGAATTGCCGTCGCCATGATTATACCTTTAGGAAAAATGCATCAATGCAGACAGGATAGTACAACGTATTGCCGGCCGTCTGCATCCGTCCCAAGCGCGACTGCGCGTTTTGCCAGCGCCACTTTTACGCGTTTTTACCTTTCTTCGCTGTGCCTGCCGCGCTGCCGGGCGCATACTGCGAACATTATTCACCCAATGGCGACTGCCAGGCGGTAACATGCAGCAAAATGACATCGATGCTGACGATACCTTCAGCGATTTACTCAACGGCGTCGCGTTAGTGACGCTTGTCCTCATCACCCTCGCCGGCGGGTGGTATTTCAGCTAAAAGGGGCGCAACGTGGCAACAAAACGCATGGGCAACAAGCTCAGTAAAATGGTCGTGGTGCTGCTGCTGATCTGCCTGGCATTGCTGCTGTTGCGTTGGGCGGCGATCGCCTTCGGTTAATGCCGCGAGACGACGCCGGCCGAACGCCGGCGCCCTGTTCATCGCCGCCGTGGCGCGGTCGGCTCCAGCAACTCCTGCAAATAGGCCAAACGCGCCTCCCCCTGAAGCAACCAGCGGCGACACAGCCAATGCTGCGTTTCACCCGTGCGGCTCAGGCGGTAGTACTCCGCCAAGGTTTCGACCCAGTTCATGATGTTTTCTCCTGCTTTTCGACACCGTCAGTATTGAGCGTAAAAACCAGAAGAAATACTGATGGCTTGTTTTTTATGCTTCCTGTTTTAGGCGGCGGGTAGCGAAGCCGCAGTTCAGCTGTTACATTGGGCAAAAATCAACCCACCGAGGTGTAGACCATGACGTTCTCGGAACAGGAGATTAAACCCGTATGGGATGAGGTCGCACGCCTGATCGGCGACGGCGTGATGCAGCTGCGCCATCGCGGTGAAGCGCTGTCGGTGGAAACGCTGGAAAAACATCTGGCGCGGCAGTTGGCGGACAGCAACGATATCGAACGGCGCATCCTACTCGGCGCCGCCATCAACATGCTGAAAGGCGGAAAATGAATCGCCAACCGAAAAGGTTGGCGATTCGACAGAAGCCCGAGGTATGCAAGCCCGGCCTTCTGCGCGCTACTATGTCACGCTAATATGACGTAATTAATAGGAATTGTCGGGTTTTTGCCCAAAACGCCCTATTTTTGTTGCCTGCATTACGCCAACACGAAATCGCCGGCATCCAGCGGCTGCCCCACCACTTTCACCAGGAAGTCGTTGCCGTCAAAGGCGCCGCCCAGGTTGATTGCCACATCGCTGACGTGATTTTGCTCATCGTAGCTCAGCTTCGCCTCGCCCGCCTTGCCGCTGAACTGATCGACGAAGCGGATGCCGTCGGCGCTGCCGGTGTTGAACAGCGTCAGATCGATCTTGTCCTCGCCGCGCACGAAGTCGCGGATCCAATCCGGCGCCGCCGCCGTCGACTCATTCGCCGCAAAGTAGACGAAGGTGTCCTTGCCGGCGCCGCCCCACAGCTGATCCGCCCCTTTGCCGCCGTACAGCACGTCATCACCCGCGCCGCCCTTGAGCACGTTATCGGCGGCGTTCCCGACCAGCACATCGTTACCCGACCCGCCGATGGCGTTTTCAATCGTTACGCCTGCGGCGATCGACACGTTGCCTTTCAGGCCGCCGACGTCCGAGAACGCCTTTTCATTCAGGTTGATGCGCTGATTTTGACCGAAGCCGGAGAAGTCGAAGGTGTCGTTGCCGCCGGCATCCCAGGCGGTGAAAATTATCTTGTCCTGCGCGCCGGTGGCGGTGAGGAAGTCGCGATCGGTGTTGGAATTGAATCCGTAAACCGTATCGCCGGTGCGGGTGTTCATGTTGGCACCGTAGAAATGCTGGATCGCCGTGATGTCGTTGAGCAACGGCCCGGAAGAGTACGCGCCTTTAAAGTCCTGCCCGGTGTTACTTTCGCTGAAATAGCTCATCAGGCTGTGCGCGCGGCTGTCCTCAAAGTAGGTCGCGTCTTTAGCGTAGGTGATGCTGACGCCCGGCGCGGCGTTATAGTCGCCCGGATGCTGCAACCCCAGCGCATGGCCGATTTCATGGGTGAAGGTCTGGCGACCGTACTCGTTCTCATGGATCTGGTTGTTGACGAAGGTATGGTTCTTGGCGTTATACCAGGTTTGCCCGGCGACCGAAGGCGAGGTGTCCGGGTTATACGCAAAGGCATAGGAGCCGCGCGAGCTGTAGTCGAACAGGCCGAATTTGATGTTGGCAGCGGCGGTGTTGCTGGTTTCGGTGAAGGTGATGTTAGCCACGTCTGACCATGACTGCAGCGACAGTTTAGCCTGCTCGCGCTGTTCGGCATTAAAGCTGCTGAAGCCGCTGATGCCCATGCTCGACATGTTGCCCGGCGCCTTTTCCCAGAAGCTGTAGGTCAGAGAGACCGGCGTGTCGGTCACGCCCTTGTCGTGCCAACTGCGATCGCCGCGCACCAGCTCCAGGCCGGCGTTTTCGAACGTTTTCGACGGATGAAGCACGGTAATGGTGTCGTCTTCATCGGGTTTATAAGCGCCCAACAGGGCTAATACGCCTTCGGCCTTAACGGAAGCATTGCTTGATGACATAACCTTATCTCCATATTCGTCAATTCAATCGGGGGGATGCCCCAACTGGCGGATTGCCTGAACGGCAGCGGCCCGGTGTTGAATCAATACGGGGATATCGGTAATGCGGTGGCGCCTTCCCTCGGCACTCTGAATGAGAACGATAATCCCTTAAGAGAAAAGAATAGACACATTTTCATCGAGTACAGAATTTTCTCAGATAAAGTCCGACTATGCATTTGCGCCATACGAATGATTTTCAAGATAATCATCAGCATTATCACGATGAGCGGAAAAAACGCATAAAAAAACCGGGGCAATCCAACCCCGGTTATCCATAAGAAACTCTGGACTCAGACTAACCAACCGAGCAGCAGCGTCGCGCCAATGACCGTGGAAGCGCCGCCAATGCGCGTGGCGATTTGGGCGAATGGCATCAGCCCCATACGGTTCGACGCCGACAGGATCGCCACATCGCCGGTGCCGCCCAGGCCACTGTGACAACAGGTGACGATTGCCGCCTCCACCGGGAACATCTTCAGGTAAGGCGCAATCAGGAAACTGACCAGCCCCATCGACAGCACCACCGAGCCGCAGACCACCACATAACCGACCGAGAACACTGCCACCACGCTTTCCAGCGGCACGTACAGCATACCCAGACCGATCATCAGCGGCCACACCAGCGCCGTGGAGACGAACTTGTAGAAACTGTGCGCGCCGGTTTCCATCGAGGCCGGGATCACCCGGCAGTACTTGCACAGCACCGCGAACAGGATCATCAGCACCGGGCCGGGAATATGCACGATGTGTTCGAACAGGCCGCCGACGATAAAGAAGGCGCAGATCACCAGCAGCCCGCCGCCCATCAGTTGGAAATCGACGTTGCCGCTTTGCTCCTTGATGGCGAACATCGCGTTCTCCTGCGCCGAACGGATCAGCATGCCGTCGCCGCTCAGCGCCTTGCGCTGCATGCCGATACGCGCCAACACCCCGGCGGTCACGATGGCGAAGATGTTACCCAGCACCGCCGCCGGCGCCAGCTGCGCGACGTAGACGTCCGGCGTCGAGCCCAGGATCGCCGAATAGGCCAGCGACAGCGGTAAAATCCCCTCGCCGATGCCGCCACCGATGATTGGCACGATGATGAAGAAGAAGGTGTGATAGAAGGTAAAGCCGAACAGCTTGCCCACCAGCAGCCCGGTGATCACCGCCGTGATCGTACCCACCACCAGCGGCACGAACATGCGAATCATCCCCTGGATCAGGATCACCCGGTTCATGCCGAGAATGCTGCCGACCACCAGACTGGCGATGACGAAATAAAGCAGGTTGGCGTCTTTCATCAGCAGATGGACGGTGCCCATAACGTTGGGCTGGAAGACATTGAAATAGACCAGCACCGAGGGCACCATCAAACACAGAATGGCCGGCCCGCCGATATCGCGCAGCACGGGAATGCTTTTTCCCAACTGAGCCAGCGCAAAGCCCAGCGTCATTATCACTGCCAGGCCGCCGATCATATTTTTCGGCAGGAAGTTGGCATAGGCGGAAATCGCCACGATGGCGCAAATCGTGATAAACAACGCGATCGGTACCGCGCCGATATCCATTTGACGAAGTTGATTAATTAATCCTGAGGATTCGGACGATGCCGTATTTTTATCACAGGCCAGTTCTGCATTTATCTGTTTCATTATTCACCCTGCTGACAAGCGTACAGTACGGTTAGATTCACCTGGCGCAACATCCCGCCATTGCCAAGCAAAAACAAATGATTACGAAAAATCCTATTGTGGATTTCGCTTTTTCTAATAAGAAATAAAACAGTAGACAGCCCTGAAGATATGATAAAAAATAAAAATGCAAAACTAAATTACACCGACGGAATTCAATATTGTGACCCTCCGCCAAGGTTGGTTTTAATTAATTATCGTCAGCATTTTGTAATTAAAGTAAGCAGGTTTAAATTCGCTGCTATGCTATAGGAGGGCGAAAAAGCCCCCTGTTTTATTAATAAAGAACCGGAAACGCAGTAGCTGAATCCGGTCAGCTTGATCCGAACCTTAATCCTGCGCGCGGCACCGCTCGGGAAAGAGGCATAATATGACTCATAAGGAAGTAGAATATGTCTTCACGCGCTGTTACCCCACAAACTCTCGCTCGCTACGGCATCCATCAGGCCGCCGATATCGTCTATAACCCCAGCTATGAATTGCTGTTCGCCGAAGAGACCCGCGCCGACCTGCCGCCGCTGGAACGCGGCACCCTCACCCAACTGGGTGCGGTCAACGTCGCGACCGGTGAGTTCACCGGCCGTTCGCCGAAGGACAAATACATCGTGCGCGACACCACCACGCGCGACACCGTCTGGTGGTCCGACAACGGCACCGGCAAGAACGACAACCAGCCGCTGTCGCCGGAAGTCTGGCAGCATCTGAAGACGCTGGTGGGCAACCAGCTCTCCGGCAAGCGTTTGTTCGTGGTGGACGCGTTCTGCGGCGCCAACGCCGACACGCGCCTGAAAGTGCGCTTCATTACCGAGGTGGCCTGGCAGGCGCACTTCGTGAAAAACATGTTTATTCGCCCGAGCGACGCCGAACTGGCGGACTTCGAGCCGGACTTCGTGGTAATGAACGGCGCCAAATGCACCAACCCGGACTGGCAGCAGCAAGGGCTGCATTCGGAGAACTTCGTCGCCTTCAACCTGACGGAACGCATGCAGCTGATCGGCGGCACCTGGTACGGCGGCGAAATGAAAAAAGGCCTGTTCTCGATCATGAACTACCTGCTGCCGCTGAAGGGCATCGCCTCGATGCACTGCTCGGCCAACGTGGGCGAGAAAGGCGACGTGGCGGTGTTCTTCGGCCTGTCCGGCACCGGCAAAACCACCCTCTCCACCGATCCGAAACGCCAGCTTATCGGCGATGACGAGCACGGCTGGGACGACGACGGCGTGTTCAACTTCGAAGGCGGCTGCTACGCCAAGACCATCAAGCTGTCGCCGCAGGCGGAGCCGGAAATCTATCAGGCGATCCGCCGCGATGCGCTGCTGGAAAACGTCACCGTGCTGGCCGACGGCAGCATCGACTTCGACGATGCCAGCAAAACCGAGAACACCCGCGTCTCCTATCCGATTTATCACATCGAGAACATCGTCAAACCGGTGTCCAAAGCCGGCCATGCGCGCAAGATCATCTTCCTGACCGCCGACGCCTTTGGCGTACTGCCGCCGGTATCGCTCCTGACGCCTGAGCAAACCCAGTACCACTTCCTGTCCGGCTTCACCGCCAAGCTGGCCGGCACCGAGCGCGGCATCACCGCCCCGACGCCGACCTTCTCCGCCTGCTTCGGCGCCGCTTTCCTGACGCTGCACCCGACGCAGTACGCCGAAGTGCTGGTGAAACGCATGGAGGCCGCCGGCGCCCAGGCTTACCTGGTCAACACCGGCTGGAACGGCAGCGGCAAACGTATTTCTATCAAAGATACGCGCGGCATTATCGACGCTATTCTGAATGGCGACATTGAGCAGGCCGAGACCTTCACGCTGCCGATCTTCGGGCTGGCAGTGCCGACCGCGCTGCCGGGCGTCGATCCGTCGATTCTCGATCCGCGCAAAACCTATGCCGACGAATCGCTGTGGCAGGAGAAGGCGCAGGATCTGGCGCAGCGCTTTATCGATAACTTCGCCAAATATACCGTCACCCCGACGGGCGAAAAACTGGTGAACGCCGGGCCGAAGCTGTAACGCAGACGTTTTGCATTCTGCTGTTTAAGGGCCGAACTTTCGGCCCTTTCTTGTTTTCATCCTTCCACCAGCAAACCCGGCATCACCAGGGCTACCGCCGCCTCGATGCGCTCGTCGATCGCGCTGCCCGGCGGCAACAGTCCCAGCGTCATCTGCCGTAGCGGTTCGGCGATGGTCATCGCCAACAGCAGGTCGCTGGTTTGCGCCCAGTCGCGCTCACGCAGCCACCCGCACTGCTGCTGGCGCTGCAGCCAGTCCGCCACCGTCGCCCGGCCGCGCTGAATGCCGTTGCGCTGGTAGCTCTCCAGCATCCCCTCGCGCCCCGGAAACTCGCTTTGCAGCAGCCGAAACATCCCCACCGCTTCGGCGCTCAATACCTGCTGCGCCACCGCCTGCAGCCCTTTTTCCAACAGCGGCGCCACCGCCTCCCACCGCCCGGCATCCTGGGCGAAGACTGGCTGAAACGCCTCGGTCCAGCCGCTCACCGCCTGCGCCACCAGTTCGTCGCGATTGGCCGCAAAGCGATACAGGGTTTTTTTAGCCACCCCGGCGCGTTTCGCTACCGCGTCCACCGTTGCTGCGGCATAGCCGCCGTCGAGCAGCAACGCCAGCGTCGCCTGCGCCAGCGCGGCGCGCAGCGCCGTTTCCGGCGTGGCCGGCCGGCCGCGGGCACGTAGCGGTTCTTCATTCGGATTCGCCATATTTATTCCTCACAAGCATTGACAGACTCAGCATACCGGCATAGTTTTATTTTAGAAACATTATTCGTTTCCAAAATAAAACAGGACCCCATTATGACACATCCCTCCCTGCTGGCGCCGTGGGGCGTTAACGATATCAACGAGTTGCTCAAGCCTGAACCACTGCGGCTGGAGATGGGGCTGAGCCGCAGCGCCGACGGCCTGCTTACCGTCGCGGTCCGTACCGATCTGCACGGCTGCAAGGGGCGCATGCTGGATTGGTGGTTCACCTTCTTTGAGAACACGCAGCACATCAACTGGTGGCACCCGCACGATCACGTCGAACATCGCGGCTGGGATCGCCATTGGAAAAAAGGGGAAAGCTACGTCGGCGCCAGCATCGAAGCGGTCGAATGGCTGGCGGAACTGCCGCCGGTCGCGGCACGCCTCAAGTTTCACGCCGCCGAGGACTTCTTCGCGCCGCAGCCGCTGCGCCAGGCGCGTGATGCGCAGGCGCTCTCCGCCGCCGTGTGTGCGCGCATCGGCTTCGGCGATCAGGTGGCGTTGGATGACAACGGCGATCCCTGCGACGGCGAGATGCTGCATCTGGCGCGCGATACGCCGTACGGGTGCGTGCTGCGCAGCCGTTTCCTGCTGGGTAAAGCCTGCGCCAACGCCCACGACGAACTCTCGGACGACATCGGGTTTAACCTGATGCGCCACTGCTACAACGAGTTCAGCTATCTGGCACAGTTCCTGCCGTCGCTGTACTACGCCGAAAACGGCCGCGAGCCGGCGCCGTTACTCTGGTAAGCCACCGGCGGGGCCTGTTATTTTTTCGCGATGCCGCTATAGTGATTTTCATCGCCATTCCCGCGTTTATGACGGAGAACTCATGGAAAATCCAGGCTATAGCGGCGGCTGCCTGTGCGGACATATTCGCTTTCAGGTGCACGGCCTGCCCGGTAACCCACACAGCTGTTCCTGCGAATTTTGCCGGCGCCACTCCGGTGCACCGACGCTCTGCTGGGTCGAATTTCCGCGTCAGGCCGTCGAGTGGAATGGCCCGGGCGGCATGCCCACGCTCTACCGCTCTTCCCCCTATTCCAGCCGCGCCTTTTGCCCGCGCTGCGGCAGCACGCTGGGGGCGATCGACGACGAGCCGACGGTGGCGTTGAGCACCGGCAGCTTCGATCGGGCCGATCTGCCGGAGCTGCGCCCGGTCTCGCACGCGTTCGCCGATGTTTGCCCCGAATGGTGGCATATCGACGGCATGCGCTGAGCGCCTCACAGTTCCCGCTGAAATCAATTGATTGTTTTGTCGTATAAATTTAGAACTGACGAACAATAATTCAAATGTATGGGAACGGGGATGAATCAACAGACTCTCGACGCGCGCCGGTCGCGTCAGGCGTTGCTGGCCGGCTCGGTTGGCAACTTTATCGAATGGTATGAGTTCGGGGTGTACGGGTTCCTGGCTACCGTCATCGCCGCCAATTTTTTCACGCTGCAGGGTGAAAATGAAGTCACCAGCCTGATCCTCACCTACGCCGCCTTCGCGCTGGCGTTTTTCTGCCGGCCGATCGGCGCGGTGATCTTCGGCCGCATCGGCGATCGCATCGGCCGTCGCCCGACGCTGATTGCGGTTCTGTTGTTGATGACGCTGGCCACCGCACTGATCGGCGTCATGCCGACCTATGCCTCGATCGGCGTCGCCGCCCCGCTGCTGCTGACGCTGCTGCGCATGTTTCAGGGGCTGTTCGCCGGCGGCGAATTCGGCGGCGCCGTATCACTGATGACCGAATTCGCCCCGAAGGGCAAACGCGGGCTGTTCGGCGCCTGGCAATCGTTGACCGTCGCGCTCGGCCTGCTGGCCGGGGCCGGGCTGGTGGCGCTGCTGGCCGCGCTGCTCAGCGTGCAGCAGCTGCATGACTGGGGCTGGCGCATTCCCTTCCTGCTGGCGCTGCCGATGGGCGCTGTGGCGCTGTGGCTGCGGCTCAAGCTCGAAGAGACGCCCACGTTTACCCAGGCGCAACAGGCCGCGGAACACAGCGCCGCACCGCAGGAGGCGAGCTTGGGCGGCGTGGCGAAAACCATATTGATCGGCATCGGCCGCATGATGGGCTGGTCGGCCGCCGGCTATACCTTCCTGGTGGTGATGCCTTCCTATTTGCAAACCTCGTTGCACGCCACCTTCCAGCAGGCGCTGGTGGCGACGGTGCTGGCCAACGTCGGCTTCGCCCTGACCATTCTGCCGGCGGGCATCATCAGCGACAAACTGGGGCGTAAAACGGTGATGCTGACGGCGGTGGCGGCGGTGATCCTGTTCACCTTCCCGCTGCTGCACCTGTTGCAGGATGCGCAGAGTTCACTGTGGGCCAAAGGGCTGGCAGTGATGGTCGCCGGCGCCGTAGTCGGCCTGCTGGCCGGCCCCGGCCCGGCGATGCTGGCGGAAATGTTCCCGACCCGGGTGCGTTATACCGGCTTGGGGCTGGCTTACTCGCTGTCCAATGCGGTGTTTTCCGGCTCGGCCGGGCTGATTATCACCGGCCTCATCAAACAGACCGGCAATATCGACATTCCCGCCTACTACGTGGTCGCCACCTCGGTGGTCAGCCTGTTTGCGCTGATGACGCTGCGCCGCGACGATCATCTGCGCTCGCTTAACGAACGTTAATCCTCCGGGGGCACATCGCCCCCTTGCCAACTCGTGACCTCGATCACAAGGCAAAAATGTTAACGTTAACTTTTGTGATTAACATCTCATGCGTGATATCTGGCCGCTTCATCCCTTCGCGAGTTAACGTTAACAATAGAGCTAACTTCACTCACCGGGGCCCTACCCATGAACCGCGAAACTAAAAAATATTACGTGCTGCTCAGCGGCCTGCTGTTCTTCTTTTTCTTCACCTGGTCTTCCAGCTTTTCGCTGATCTCGCTGTGGCTGAATCAGAAGATCGGCCTGAAAGGCGCCGAGACCGGCCTGATCTTCTCCGCTATCTCGTTGGTGGCGCTGTGCGCCCAGCCGCTGTACGGGTTTATTCAGGATAAACTTGGGCTGCGCAAACACCTGCTGCAGTTTCTCGGCGTGATGCTGCTGCTGACCGGCCCGTTCTTTATCTACGTTTACGCCCCGCTGCTGGCGAGCAGCCTGCCGCTCGGCGCTTTGGTCGGCGGGGTGTTCATCGGCGCGACCTTCTTCGCCGGTATCGGCGCGCTGGAATCTTATACCGAGCGAGTCAGCCGCATCAGCGGTTTCGAATTCGGCCGCGCCCGCATGTGGGGCTCGCTCGGCTGGGCCAGCGCCACCTTTGTGGCCGGTTTTATCTTCAATATCAATCCGAACATCAATTTCTGGCTGGCCTCCGCCGCCGCCGTGGTGTTCCTGGTGCTGCTCAGCCAGGTACGCGAGCTGAAGCCGAACGCCATGGCCGGCCTGGCGTTCGGCAAACCGGAAAACCTGCGGCTGCAGGACGCGCTGGCGCTGCTGCGCATGCCCGGCTTCTGGGCACTGGTGGTGTTTGTGCTGGGGATCAGCGTATACAACGTTTTCGATCAGCAATTTTCGGTCTACTTCGCTTCACAGTTCGCTTCTCGCGCACAGGGCAACGAGATGTACGGTTTTCTCAACTCGCTGCAGGTCTTCCTCGAGGCCGGCGGCATGTTCCTGGCGCCGCTGCTGGTGAACCGCATCGGCGCCAAACAGGGGCTGTTGCTGGCCGGTGGCGTGATGGCGCTGCGCATGTTCGGTTCCGGCTTAGTCAGCGGCGCCCTGATGATCTCCGCCATGAAACTGCTGCACGCCGTAGAATTGCCAATCCTGCTGATCGCTATCTTCAAATACATCGCGAGCCGCTTTGACAGCCGACTCTCCTCCACACTGTACCTGGTAGGCTTCCAGTTCATCACCCAGGTGATGGCCAGCTTCCTGTCGCCGCTGGCGGGCTACGGTTATGACCGCATCGGCTTTGCCGACACCTATCTGCTGATGGGCTGCGCGGTCGCCGCCACGACGCTTGTCTCCTGTTTCCTGCTGCGCGGCGAACGTTCCGCCAGCGTAGCCCCCTTTCAATCCGCCATTAAATCAAGTGAGTCTGTCCAATGAACACTGCCTTAGC
Organism: Serratia sp. OLAL2; assembly: GCF_002752475.1. Lineage (NCBI taxonomy): Bacteria > Pseudomonadati > Pseudomonadota > Gammaproteobacteria > Enterobacterales > Yersiniaceae > Serratia > Serratia sp. OLAL2. The sequence goes on from NZ_MSTL01000019.1 coordinate 90,564, forward strand.
TCAAGCCGACCATGCGGTCGAAGCCCTGCGTGCAGAGCGCCGAGACGATTACTACCCGCAGTTCCATCTCGCGCCGCCCGCCGGCTGGATCAACGATCCCAACGGCCTGATCTGTATTGACGGCGTCTATCATGCCTTCTTCCAGCATCACCCCTATAGCGAACACTGGGGCCCCATGCACTGGGGGCACGCGACCAGCCGCGACCTGATACGCTGGCAGCATCAGCCCATCGCCCTGGCACCCGATGCGCCCTATGACAAAGACGGTTGCTTTTCCGGCTGCGCCGTAGATGACAACGGTGTGCTGACGCTGATTTACACCGGCCACGTGTGGCTGGGCGAACCCGGTGACGACAGCCAGGTGCGGGAAGTGCAATGTCTGGCCACCAGCGAAGACGGCATACGCTTCATCAAACACGGGCCGGTACTGGCCCCGCCGGACGGCATTCAGCATTTTCGCGATCCGAAAGTCTGGTGCGAAAACGGCGAATGGTGGCTGGTGGTCGGCGCCAAAGAAAACGGCCTGGGCCAGGTGCGCCTGTACCGCTCTGCCGACCTGCGCGCCTGGCGCTTCGATCGGGTGCTGGCCGGCGCGCAAACGGCGCATCAGGGCTATATGTGGGAATGCCCGGATTTCTTCCCGCTGGGGGAGCAACATCTGCTGCTGTTTTCGCCGCAGGGGTTGGCGGCGCAGGGCTACCGCTATCGCAATCGCTTCCAGAGCGGCTATCTGCTCGGCCACTGGCGGCCGGACGGCGACTTTACGGTGACCCAGCCCTTCTGTGAGCTGGATGCCGGCCACGATTTCTATGCGCCGCAGACCTTCACCGCCGCCGACGGCCGTCGGCTGCTGTTTGCCTGGATGGATATGTGGGAATCCCCAATGCCCAGCAAAGCGCATCGCTGGGCCGGCGCCCTCACCCTGCCGCGCGAACTGACGCTGGCCGCCGACGGCAGCGTCCGCATGAACCCGGCGCGTGAACTGGCGGCGCTGCGCCGAGAGCCACACACGTTTTTGGCGCAGACGCTGACCAATCAGCATCTGCCGCTGACGAACGACGTGCAGGAACTCACCCTGACGTTGAGGCCGGCCGACAACGACGCCGAGCGTTACGGGCTGGCTATCGGGAGTGCGGCGCGCCTGTTTGTCGACAATCAGGCGCACCGACTGGTGCTGGAGCGTTTTCATGAACACCCCGCCCTGTGCACCTGCCGCAGTGTGCCGCTGCCGGAGGGTGACATCCTGTCGCTGCGGATCTTTATCGATCGCTCATCGCTGGAAATCTTCGTGAATCAGGGAGAGGCCTGCCTGACCAGCCGCATCTATCCGACGGCGGGCGATCGCCGTCTCCGCCTGTTCGCCGAAGGCGGCCGGGCGCAGTTCGAGCCCATCACGGGATGGCAGTTGGCGAGCATCTGGGGGTAATGGGAATGAGCGCCGGGCGCGCAGCGGCGCGCCCGGTGTGGCTACAGCGAACCACGCTCCAACAGCGGGCAAGGCACTTTCACCGTATCACGCTGTTCCCGCCGCTCAATCACATGCAGCGCCGCAAGACGGCCCAACTCGTAATGCGGCAGCTGCACCGTCGTCAATGCCGGCAGGAACAGCTCACCGGTGCCGACCATATTGTCGTAGCCCAGCACCGCCACCTGTTGCGGTATCCGCCATCCTTGCGCCAGCAATACCTGATACACCAGAAACGCTATCCGATCGTTTCCGCACACCACGACATCGCAATCGCGCCGTCCTGCAGAGAAATGCCGCTCCAGCAACGCGACGCAGTCGCGATAGCTTTGATCGCCGCCGCTCAGATCGAGATGATACTGCTGCAGCTGTTCAACATCGCGCCCCGCTTCGCGCCAGGCGCGTTCCAGACCGCGGCGGCGCAGGCCCGCCGCCAGCGTATCCGCCGGTAAATGAATGCACAATGGCGCGCGATAGCCTTTGGCGATCAGCGTGCGCGTGGCGTCATACTGCCCTTGCTCATCATCAGGAATGTAGCTGGCGATCGAATGCGCCGGGCTGACGCAGTTGGCCAACACCAGCTTTTTGTCCAGCAGTTTGGCCGGTAGCGTCACCTCACGCAGCCCCATCGTGGTGAATATCACCCCATCCGGTCGATGCGCCAACAGCAGATCGACGGTCTGTTCGGCGTTGTCGTCGGCAAACAGGTTGACGACGAAGCTGTTCCAGCCGCGCTCGCGCGCGGTTTTCTCAATCGACAGGATCATTTCCACCGAGAACGGCGTCGTGGCGGTGTCCAGCGCCAGCACGCCGAGCGTCTGCACGCGATTTCCGTCACCGCGAATACGCCGCGCCGACAGATCCGGCACGTAGTCTAACTGGTCGATCGCCTGTTTGACGCGGTGATAGGTTTCCGGCCGCAGCTTGCCGGGTTCATTGATGGCGCGGGACACCGTCATCAACGAGACTCCGGCAAGTTTTGCGACGTCTTTCAGCGAAGCCATGCGCCCTTCTTTATGATTAATGGGGAAAAGTGAATAATCCCATAACCGGGCGCAGGACTCTACTCTGCGTTAGCAGGCTGTGATGTTCGCCCACAGGATCGCGCCGTCGGCCGTCAGCGGCGCCACTTCGCCGCCCGCCGCCGTCCACCAGACACCCTCGCACGCCCGCAGTTCTCCGCCCTCCGGCAGCGACCAAACACCGCTCAGCACATACAGCACGCCCGCCCGGTTGGGTGACAGGGTGACGGGCACCGTGCTGCGCAGCACCTCGGCCGCCTGCCGGCCGCGGCGTGTCATGATGTTGAAATCCTGACTGGCGCCGCCCAGCAGCGTCGCTTCCAGCGCCACATCGCCGGAAAAGGCGAACGGCTCCCCGATACGCGCCAACTGATGGTCGATATGCCCGGCGCTGAACAGCCGCACGCCGTCGCCTTCCAGCAACGTTATCGAGCGATCGATGCCCGCAAAGGCGGAAAACGGCCCGTCCTGCGCGATGGTGGCGATACTGGCGCGCCAGTCGAAATCCGGCTCGCCCGGCGGCCAGCTGACGATTTCACGGGTTTCCCCACCGCCGTTGCGCCACGGGCTGACCGGCAGCGCGGCGAAGTTAAAACGGGTCAGGCTCATTACGCCTCCTGCTGAAAGGTTTTCAGCACCTGCAGGAACTCTGCGCTGCTCTGCTGTTGCAGCGCGTGCCGCCCCTGATCGATCACCTGCCGGCCACCGACGAACACGTCGCGAATTTGCTCCTTGCCGCCGGCGAACAGCCAGCGATTGAGGATCGAGGCATCCGGCGCCGCCGCCAAATACGGATCGTCGCCGTCCAGCACCAGCCAGTCGGCGCGATAGCCGCTCTGCAACCGGCCGATCGGCGCGCCGCACGCCTGCGCGCCACCCTGTAGCGCCTGCAGGTACAGCACATCGCCCACCGCCGACTGTTCCGGTGTCGTCAGGCGATTGCGACGCTGATCGCGCAGCCGCTGGCCGTATTCAAACCAGCGCAGCTCTTCCACCACGTTGAGCGAAACGTGGCTGTCGGAACCGATGCCCCAGCGCCCCTGCTGCTGCAGGTAAGCGTCGCCAGGGAAAATGCCGTCGCCGAGGTTGGCTTCGGTGGTCAGGCACAGGCCGGCCACCGCGCGGCTGCGCGCCAGCGCTTCCAGCTCGTCGCGATCCAGATGGGTGGCGTGCACCAGACACCAGCGCTGATCGACCGGCAGGTGGTCATACAGCCAGGCCACCGGGCGCTGTCCGCTCCACGCCAGACAGTCGTTCACCTCTTTTTGCTGCTCGGCGATATGAATATGCACCGGCAAGGTGCGATCCGACGCGGCCAAAATCTGCTGCATCTGCCCCAGCTCCACCGCACGCAGCGAGTGGAAGCACAGCCCCTGGTTCTGCAACGGGCGATCCGCCAGCTGACGGGCAATCACCTGCTGCTGATGCAGATAGCTTTCGGTGTCCTGGATAAAACGTTTCTGCCCCGGCTGGGCCGCCTGGGCGCCGAAACCGGCGTAGCTGTAAAGCACCGGCAGCATCGTCATGCCGATGCCGGCCTGATGCGCGGCCGCGCTGAGGCGGCCGGTCATCTCGCCGCGATCGGCGTAAGGCTTGCCGTCGGCGTCGTGATGCAGGTAGTGGAATTCGGCCACCTGGGTGTATCCGCCCTTGAGCATTTCGATATACAGTTGACGGGCGACTACCTCCACCTGCTCCGGCGTCAGGCGCTGCACCAGGCGGTACATCAGATCGCGCCAGGTCCAGAAGCTGTCCTGCGGGTTGCCCGCCACTTCCGCCAGCCCGGCCATCGCGCGCTGGAAAGCGTGGGAGTGCAGGTTCGGCATGCCCGGCACCGCGTCGCCGTGCAGCCGGATGCAGCCTTGCGGCTCAGCGTTGGCGGTAACTTGAGTCAGATAACCTTGCGCATCGACGTCCAGCCGGACGTTATGCGCCCAGCCCTCAGGGAGCAAAGCGCGTGGGGCAAAATAAGCAGGCATGGCAGTATTCCACGGTTGATGTAACGGCGAATGAGGCGCGGCGATGGCGCGCATTCAGGAATTTTTGGCGGTCGCCGGCAAGTTTCTGGCGCGACGGCCACTAGTTGTATATACATATACATACGCCGACATCAACAGTAAACTGGTGTTATTATTTTTTTATTTGACGAGGTTAACGTCGTGGCTGAACAACAGACCGTGTTACAACTGGCGGCTGCAATGAGCGATGCCCCCGCCCCGATCTACCAACGGGTCAAACAGGCGATCGTGAATCAAATTCGTGCGGGGCATTGGCAACCGCACCAGCGCGTGCCCTCCGAAAGTGAACTGGTGGCGGAACTGGGCGTCAGCCGCATGACCATCAACCGCGCGTTGCGCGAGCTGACCAGCGAAGGTTTTTTGATCCGCATGCAGGGCGTCGGCACCTTCGTCGCCGAAGCCAAGGCGCATACCGCGCTGCTGGAAGTGCACAACATCGCCGATGAGATCGCCGCGCGCGGTCATCGCCACAGCAGCAAGATCCTCGAGCTGAAGGCCCGCCCGGCCAGCGAGGAAGAGGCGACGGCGCTGGGCATTCAACCCGGCCAACGGCTGTTCTACTCGCAGATCGTGCATTACGAAAATGACGTGCCGGTGCAGGTGGAAGACCGCTGCGTCAACCCGCTGGTGGCGCCGGATTACCTGAAGCAGGATTTCGACCGCGTCACGCCTTACACCTATCTGACGCAGGCCGCGCCGCTGACCGCCGGCGAACACATCGTCGAAGCGGTGATCCCCACCCGGCGCGAAAGCGAGCTGCTGCAGCTGGAAGACCACGAACCCGGCCTGCTGATCCACCGCCGCACCTGGTCCGGCAAAACCGTGGTGACCTCGGCCAGGCTGCTGTACCCCGGCAGCCGTTATCAACTGTTCGGCCGCTTCACCAGCGAAGTCTGATCCCCGGCGGGCGCGCCCTGCGCCCGCATCTCCGCTGTCGATCACATCCTGATAACAAAATCTCTCCCGCCTCTTGTGACATCCCGGTGAATGCGTTAGGTTGTTTTTAATTGTATATACAACCATGTGGGAGCTGCGGCTCCGGCGGAGGAAAGCAATGACGTCTGAGATTCACTGTGACAGCCTGTGGCACGGCGCCGATATCGTCACCATGCGCGACGGCAACTATCACACCCTGACCGACGGCGCGATCGCCGTACGCGACGGCAAGATCGTCTGGATTGGCGAACATGCGGCGCTGCCGCCCGGCCTGATCGCGGACGAAACGGTGAAATTCAACGGCGGCATCATCACACCCGGCTTTGTTGATTGCCACACGCACCTGGTGTTCGGCGGCAACCGCAGCGGCGAGTTCGAACAGCGGCTGAACGGCGTGAGCTATGCCGACATCGCCGCGCAGGGCGGCGGCATTATCTCCACCGTGAAAGCCACCCGCGAGGCCGACGAAGCGCTGCTGCTGGAGCAGGCGCTGTTCCGCCTGCGTCCGCTGCTGGCGGAAGGCGTCACCTGCGTGGAGATCAAATCCGGCTATGGCCTCAGCCCGGAAAGCGAGCTGAAAATGCTGCGGGTGGCGCGCAAGTTGGGCGAGCGGCTGCCGGTCGAGGTGAAAACCACCTGTCTGGCGGCCCATGCGCTGCCGCCGGAATACGCAAACCGCGCCGACGACTACATCAATCTGGTCTGCGATACCATCATCCCTCAGGCCGCCGCCGCCGGCCTGGCGGATGCGGTTGACGCCTTCTGCGAACACCTGGCGTTCTCACCGGCGCAGGTGGAGCGAGTCTTCGCCGCCGCCGAAGCCGCCGGTTTGCCGGTCAAACTGCACGCCGAGCAACTCTCCGCCCTCGGCGGCAGCACGCTGGCGGCGCGCCATCACGCGCTCTCCGCCGACCATCTCGAATACGCCACCGAGCAAGATGCCCGCGCCATGGGCGACGCCGGCACCGTGGCGGTGCTGCTGCCGGGCGCCTACTACCTGCTGCGCGAAACCCAGTGCCCGCCGGTAGAGCTGTTCCGCAAGCACCACGTGGCGATGGCGATCGCCAGCGACGCCAACCCTGGCACGTCGCCGGCGCTGTCGCTGCGTCTGATGATCAACATGGCCTGCACGCTGTTCCGCCTGACGCCGGAAGAAGCGCTGGCGGGCGTTACCACCCACGCTGCCAAAGCGCTGGGGCTGCAACACAGCCACGGCACGCTGGAAACCGGCAAGGTGGCGGACTTTGTTCACTGGCCGCTGTCGCGGCCGGCGGAACTGGCTTATTGGTTGGGCGGCCAGCTGCCCTGTACGGTGATTTTCCGAGGAGAAGTACGTCAATGACCATTCGCGATCCTTTTAGCTTCCAGATCGGCAGCCTGCCGCTGCTGATCAGCATCCCACACGCCGGCACACAACTGACGCCGGCGGTCGAGGCCGGGTTGACCGACGATGCCCGCCCGCTGCCCGATACCGACTGGCATATCCCGCAGCTGTACGACTTCGCCCGGGCGATGGGCGCCAGCGTACTGGTCGGCAACTATTCGCGCTTCGTCATCGACCTGAATCGCCCGGCGGACGACAAGCCGCTGTACACCACCGCCACCACCGGTCTGTATCCCGATGTGCTGTTCGACGGCCGCCCAAGCTTCCTGCCGGGCAAAGCGCCGACGGACGAAGAACGCGCCGGCTATCTGCAGCAAATTTGGCAACCTTATCATCAGCAGCTGCAGGACGAGTTGGTACGCCTCAAAGCGCAGCACGGCTATGCGCTGCTGTTCGACGCGCACTCCATCGCCTCGGTGATCCCGCGGCTGTTCGACGGCAAACTGCCGGATCTCAACCTCGGCACCAACGGCGGTGAAAGCTGCGCCCAGGCGCTGAGCGATCGGCTGGTCGCCTGCTGCGAGCAGCAACAGCAGTACACCCACGTGCTGAACGGCCGCTTCAAGGGCGGTTACATCACCCGCGCCTACGGCCAACCGCAGCAGCAGCAGCATGCGATCCAGCTCGAGCTGGCGCAGGTCAACTACATGTCCGAACAGTATCCTTTCGCGTTCGAACCGCAGCGCGCCGCCTCGCTGCAGCGCCTGCTCAAGCAGATGATTGAAGGCCTGTTGGACAGCGCCGCCAGACTGAACTGATCCCCTTTACAGGCGCCGCCGGGCGCCTGTTTCTCTCCCTGTCCTTAACCGTAACGTCAGCCGCAATCTGCGCGCTATATCAAAGTTTCGCGTGATTCCCTACTGACTGGTCTAAACAGCGCACAAAACAGCGGCCGACGAAAAACGCGCTGCGCCACAATCAGCCGAAAAGCCCGCGCTCATCGTCAGCGCCGGGCGGCGTGTGGCCGAGCTGGCCCGTTTCGAACCATCACTCTGGAGGCCCTATGTCTGTAACACCGTTAAACTGGCGCGCTGCCGGCGCTCTCGCCGAACAATTGCTGGCCGGCTGGCAACGGCGTGGCGAACCCGGCGGCGCCATCACCCTGTTTGACGCCGAACAACTCCGCGCCACCGCCAGTGCCGGCTTGGCCGATCTGGCGCAGAATACCCCCTTCACCGCCGACAGCGTGGTGCGCTACGCCTCAGTGACCAAGCACATCTTCGCCGCGTTGGCGCTGAACGCCACCGATCGCGCCATTCGACTCGAACAACGCCTGGGCGAACTGCTGCCCACCCTGCAGCCCGCGTTGGCGGACGTTACCGTCGGCCAGGCGCTGGACATGACCGGCGGTCTGCCTGACGTGCGCGAGACGCTCGGTCTGCTGGGCATATCGCTGCATGCCGTCAGCGAGGCGCAACCGGTGATGCAGTTTGTCGAGGGGCTGGAAAGATTGAACTATGAAGCCGGTAGCGAGATCGCCTACAGCAATACCGGCTATCGGCTGCTGGAGGCCGCGCTGCGCAGCAAAGGGTATGATTTCGACCAACTGGTGCAACAGCACATCGCCCGGCCGCTGCAGGTGCAGATGCAAGCGCCGGAAAGCTGGTTCGACGTGGTGCCAGGGTTGGTGCCGGGTTACTGGCGTGCGGCGCGGGGCTGGCAACACGCCAGCGCCGGTCTGCACCTTTCCGCCTCCGGCAGCCTGACCGGCAGCCTCAACGCCCTCACCCGCTGGCTGCAAACGCTGCTGGCCGACCAGGGCCCCGGCCAGGGCGTGCTGGCGCAACTCGGCGCACCGCGCCGCCTCAATCAGGGTCAGCTCAGCGCCTATGGACTGGGGCTGGCGCAGACGCCGCTAGGCCGCCGCCGCTTGCTCGGCCACGGTGGTTCCCACGCCGGTTACAAAACCTATTTCCTGCTGGCGCCCGATCGCCAGGTCGGCGTTGCGCTGGTGGCCAACCGCGAAGACTGCGACAGTTTCGGGATGGCTTTGCAGGTGATGGCAGCGCTGCTGGGCGAACCTTTGCCGCAGCGCAGCACGGCGATCCCCGACGGTCTCTACGCCACGCTGGCGGAGCCGCACTGGCTGGAGGTCAAAGACGGCAACCTGGCCTATCTGGGCAGCGATGAACCGCTGTATCAGGGCGAAGACGGCTACGCGGTGTCGCTGTCCGCCCATATGCCAATCAAATTGAAGTGGACCGGCGAAGCGGTCGAGGGCGAAGTCGGGCATGTGGCGCGCCGTTTCCTGCCGGTCACGGCCAACGGCGACTGCCTGAAGCATGTGCAGGGGTTGTGGTATCACCCGCACTATCGCACCGCCTTTGAAATTCGCGGCAATCGGGTGCATATTGGCGTCGGCCCGGCGGCGCAGACCGGCACGCTCAGCCCGCTCGGCCAGGGCCGCATGCTGGTGGAGTGCCAGGACGGCCCATGGTTGAAACGCTTTTGCCTCTATTTCCGCGGTTACAACGTGGATCTCATCGCCAACCGCAGCCGGATGCTGACCTTCCGCCGCAGCACCGTCGGCCGCGACTGACGCTCAGCGTGCGCTGCCGGTTCTGACCGCCAGCAGCGCATCCGCCAGCCGCCGCTTGTCGGCGGCGCTGAGATTCACCTGATCCACAGACGCCATAAACGCCGCCCGATCCGCCTCGCCGAGCGGGCCGGTACGCAGTCGCTCCGCCAGCCGTTGCAATATCTGGCTGCTCAGCTGCGCGATCTGTGGGCGCACCTGCGCCAACGGGCGCGGCTGCCAGCCGGGCTCCGGGCTCGCCAGCCAGTCGGCGCGATAGCGGTACTGAATCGCCTTGGCGGCGTCCATCTGCGCGGCGATAAAAGGCCGCACCGACGCCGGCTCCAGCCCCAAACGCCCCGCCTCCGCCTGCGCGCTGGCCAACACCTTCGCCTCCTGCGCCAGGTCTTCGATCGGCAAATGCTGCTGCGCCTTGTAACCGGCAACGTCTTTCATCAACGACAGCCGTTGGTTCACCAGTTCGCCGATGGCGGCAGCGCCGTCTGCCAACGCTGGAAAACTGGTCAAACAGCAGGCTATCAATAACGCCCTGAACATGGCGCCTCCCTTATGATGCAGTGAAAAGGTCAGGCGCCAAGTTCACCACGTCAGCCCTGCGCCGGCAAATAAAAAAGGCCCCGCCGCAGCGAGGCCCGATGAGATCCAACCGGCGTTAGTCGAACACGCCGTTGATGACGGAGGCCACAATCGCGGTGCTGAGTGCGACCAGCACCAGATCGTCGCCGGCGATACGCCACTCATAACCCGGGTACTGCGGCAACTCACGCAGCATCGAGTAAGGCACCACTTTTTTGGCGATGCCCGGCGGCAGCGGTTTACCACGCGCCAGATTCTTGGCGATGCCCGGTGGCAGCGAGCTATAGCCTGTCAGGCCGTAGTTGTGCGCCAGCGAACGGGCGCGGTCGCGCGAAAGGCTGACGGAGACCAGATTATCGTCGTTCCTATAGCCGCCTTTATCTTTATTGCCTTTGTTGCCGTGATTACCGTTGTTGCCATGGTTACCGTTATTGCCGTTATTGCCGTGATTGCCGCTGTTGCCATGGCCGTTCCCGTTGCCGTTACCATTGCCGCCTTTGTCGGCCAAGGCCGGGGCGGATGACAACCCCAGCGATGCAATCAGCGCTAACACCGTGAGAGTCGTACGACGTTTGTTCATGTTGTGTATTCCTGCGTGGGTGACTCTGTTGACTATAGCTAGCCTTTTCCAGACAAAGTATAAGGAAAACTCCGAGATAACGGCGCGCTTTTACGGCATTCGCTTTCAAACCTTGTCTCAACGCAAAACGCCTCGAAAATGCCGATGCTTGTCTCAGATTTTTCTTGAAGAAAAATAAGCCTTACGCTAGCGTGGGAAGGTAACAAAAAAGAGTTAGCGTGCTCTTTTTCGTCGCACCTCAAATCTTATTCTTATCATCCATAATGATAATAGCGAACACTTCCCGCCTCTCCGTGCGGGATTCTTTTTCCCGCCGCCGTCGCCCCAATCTGGTGCTTTATGTTGAGATTTGGTTGCCGATAATTTACATTCGCTGTCTGAGAAACCTCAACCTCCCGCGGTGGCCAGGCTGGCAACGGGTGGGCGTTCAGGAGCAAAAGACGTGCAAATGACCCTCATGGAATACATCACTCGACACTTTAACGGCGATCTTCATCGTTACGCGCAGTCGGAAGGCGTCAGCCGTGAACAAATCATTAGTTGGATAAATAATGAATGTCACGTGATCAAAGGCAGGCTGTTTATGCCGGTGAAGCATCTCCCGGCTGAACAAGCACAGTGATGACAAAAAAACCCCGCCAGGCGGGGTTTTCTGTTTCTGATAGCACGGAAAATCAGAAGTTATAGCCGACCACGAGGTAATAACCCCAACCGGTAGACTTGATCGGGCCCTGCGGGGTACCGATATCCGCGCCATCCTGCCACTGGCCGCCGTTATGGAAATAACGCGCCACGAAAGAATAGTGCCAGTGATCGTAGTTCAGCGCCAAAATGTGGCTGGAGGCGATAGAGTTGCTGGTGCGCACCTGTTTGCCGGTGCCGTCAACCCAATGGCTGTCCTTGCCCAGATCGGAACCAAAGTCGAAGTTGGTGAAGCCGATGTAGCTCAGGTTGCCGCCCCACACCTGGGTCAGCGGCACGAAGTATTTCACCTTGAAGCGGTAACCGTCCCAGCTGTTCTCGTTGGCAGCCTGGTAGTTTTCCCACTGGTATTTGGCATAGATGTTCATCGACAGGCTCATCGGCAGGCCGGTGTCGATATCGGTGCCCAGACCCATGTACCAGGTGTTTTGACGACCGTCGGCGTTGTGGCCCAGGTCATAGATGTAGTTGTTGGCAAAGTACCACTCTTTGAACGGACCGAAGCTCAGATCGGTGCCGGTCAGCTTGTCGATGGAGAAGCGCGGTTCAATCTCCATAAACAGCGGGGAGCCTTTGTCCCAGATGCCGCGATCCGGGGTATTGCCCACGCCGAAGAACTTCGGCACGTCAACGTAACCGTAGAAGTCGAACCAGTCTTTCTTGGCGAAGGCTTCGTATTCGAGATACACGTCGTTATTCAGCTGCGGTCCGAAACGGGTGTGGTAGCTGCCCACCACGTTAACGCTCTGGTGCCACCAGTCGGAGACATATTGACTGTCTTTGCTATCAGCCATTGATGATGCACTGTAAGACGCTGCGAGCAGTACACCTGCTGCGAGAGCTATTTTTTTCATTTTATTACCACATGCTTAAAGGGCCATTTCCTGCCCGTTTAGAAAAGATGACAATGAGTCTGCCGACACCTGGCGTTGTCTTCACACAGAAACTCGGATGACGCGCGCATTATAGAAACCACTGACTGTAAGAATCTGTGATCCAGTTACGCATTTCGCGAATAGGTAATCGATTGCGTTCACATTTGTCAAATTATGTTTCATTCAAATTCACATTCGCTGTGATTTTTGTCATGCACATCGATTTTTAGCGCAGTTTTTGAGCCAACTGTCATCAACCGGCAATGAAGAGGAGTACGGCATTCAAGCGGGAAATGCCGGCGAAAACTCGCCGGCGAGAGAGAAGCGGCAGCCGATCACGCTGGCCACATCGAACGACGAATGAGGCTGCAAAAATTACCGCGAACAAAGCTCGGTTCCTTATCCGCCAGCACGTCCGCTTTGACGTTGCCGAAGGTGCTGTCCGGCTTATGTCGAATCCCGTCGTAAAACGCCTGAATAATCGCTTCCTTGAAGTTTGCCCCGCGGGGATGCAACTCCACTACCCGCTCTCGCAGCGTCGCGTCATAGCCCTGGTAATTGATCCCTAACACATCCATCTCTACCCCCGCGGTCACCAGCGCAATCAGCGGGTGCATGTATTCCGGGATCCCCGGCGTGGTGTGTAACGCGATCGCCGTCCATACCCGATCGATATCCTGACGGCTGACCCCGTGCCCGCGTAAAAACTCGGCCGCCGCATCGGCGCCATCCACTTCGAAACGTTTGTCGCAGCTGCAGTGATCGTGCGTCAGTCCCATATCGTGAAACAGGCAGCCGACGTACAGCAGTTCAGGATCGTAAGCCAGCTTGCGCTGCTGCCCCGCCAGCGCCGCCCAGTAATACACCCGGCTGGAGTGGTGAAACAGCAGATCTGATTCGGTGTCGCGCACTAACTCGGTCGCCTGACGCGCCATCGCGCTATCCGGCACGCTGATGCCGTTGATGGTTAAACTCATAACTTGATTCTCCCGTTGTCTGGAACCCGGTTAGATTAGGCGTTACACTGAATGTCCTCAATTGCCATTAATCAACGATTAGGGACATCCCCCATCCATCGGGATATCGCATGCCATGAGTAAAACCATCGCTATTCTCGCCGTGCCACAGGTGCAGCTGCTGGACGTTTCCGGTCCGCTGGATGTTTTCGCCGAGGCCAATCTGCAAGCCGGCTATGCCGCCTATCATCTGCAGGTAGTCGGAAAGACGCTGGCGCCGATCGTGTCCTCATCCGGCGTCAAACTCGTGCCGGATCTCGCCATCACCCAATGGCGTGAACAGGCGATCGACACGTTGCTCATCGCCGGTGCACCGGGTATCGCCGACGGCGAAAGCGAAACACGCACGCTGGACTGGCTACGCAGAGTGGTACCCCGCACTCGCCGCTACGGCTCGGTGTGCAGCGGCGCTTTTCTGCTGGCGGAGGCCGGCCTGTTGGATGGGCGGCAAATCACCACCCACTGGGCGGTAGCCGATCAATTGTGTCGCCGCTATCCTCAGGTCACGGTGGATAAAGACGCCATTTATGTGCGTGACGGGCGCCTGCAGACTGCCGCTGGCGTGACCTCAGGGCTGGATCTGGCGCTGATAATGGTGGAAGACGATTTAGGGCGTGAGATCGCGCAGCGGGTCGCGGCCCAGCTGGTGATGTTTTTCCGCCGTCCCGGCGGGCAGATGCAATTCAGCTATCGGGAACAGGCGACCCTGGCCGGGCGCTCAATGCTGCAGGAAGTGCAACGCTGGGCGATAGACAATATCGGGTTACCGCACAACGTAGCCAGCCTGGCGGAACGCGCCGGCGTCACCCCGCGGCATTTCAGCAGGCTGTTCGGCAACGAGGTCGGCACCTCTCCCGCTAAATGGCTCGAGGAAGCCCGCATCGCCGAAGCGCGCAGGTTATTGGAACTCGGCGTATTGGCGCCAAAACAGGTGGCGGCGCATTGCGGTTTTTCCAGTGCAGAGCTGATGCGGCGGGCATTTATCCGCCGGCTGGGGGTAACGCCGGCGGACTATCGAAAAATGTTTCTCGGTAAACAACTGCGGCGCGAAAGCTGAGATCAGTTTACCGCCGGCACCGCCTTGGCGATGTTTTCCTGGCGGAACGCCACCTCTTCGCCGTTTTTCACCTCCCAGTTGGCAACCGGAATGTCGGTCTTGGGCGCCGCCGCGACGACCGAACCGTAAATCAGCTTGTCGTCGCGGCGCAAAATATAAACGTCGAGCTGATATTCGTGCCGCAGATTCGCCGTGGTCAGGCGCACGGTATCGCCGCGCTCATAGTGATGCACGTCGATTTCAGGCTGTTGAATAAATTGAATGTCGCTTCTCATCGTCGTCGTTCCTTCAGGCAACATGGCTAGTTAAATTCTAGTTCAACATTGCGCCGACGGCGGATAATTTCCGTTAATTTCCGCGAGTTGCCCGCCAACAGATCAGCGAGCCAAGCGTGACCATCGCTACGCCCTGCCAGAAATTGGCGGTCAGCGAGGTATGCAACACCAGCGCGGCGAACACCGCCGACAGCACCGGGGTGAAATAAGAGACGGTGGCCAGCAGCGTCATGTTGCCGTGCAAAATGCCAACGTTCCAGGCGGCATACCCCGCCCCCATCGCCACTCCGGCGCACAGCAGCGTTACGGTCACGCCAGCGCTGAACTGCATGCCGCTTTCCGCGCTGAAGGCATACTTCAACCACAGCGCCAGCGCGGTCAGCACGATGAACAGCACCACACCGTTGCTGCCCTGGGCGATCTTCTTGGTCAGGTTGCAATACAGCGCCCAGATCACTGCGCCACTGAACGCCAGCGTATAGCTGAGCGGATTGCTGCGCACGTTGGCCAGCATCTGCGCCGGTGACCAGCCGCCCTCGCCGCTCATGATCCAGCCGATGCCGAACAGCGACAGCAGCAGTCCCGGCAGCAGCCACCATTTCGCCTTTTGGCCGTTGAGCGCCAGCGCCATCAGCACGGTGAAACAGGGCCACAGGTAGTTGATCATGCCCACTTCTATCGCCTGCAGGCGGGTATTGGCGTAGCCGAGCGACAGCGACAGGCAGATCTCGTAGCTGACGAACAGCAGGCTGCCGACGATCAGATAAGGCCGCGGAAAGCTGCGCCATTTCGGCACGCCGAGCGCCACCAGCAAAAACACCGCGCTGACGCTGTAGATCATCGCCGCACCGCCTATCGGCCCCAGCCCTTCGCTGACGCTGCGAATAAGGCCAACCACGCTGCTCCACAGCACAATGGCCAACAAACCGAACAGCGTGGCGCGGGTACGCGAGGGAAAAGCGGGCATAAGACAGGTCCAATGGGTTATTTTTTATCAGGTTTTTCACTCTACTGCCGCACGTGCCAAAAAGAAAGGCGGGATACTCCCGCCTGTGAATTTATTGCTGCGGTTGCCGCTCCAACTGCGGCGGCGGCTGGCGAAAGCGTCGGGTCAGCCAGGCCAAATAGCCGAAGCCCAGTGTCGCCCAGATCAGCCCCATGGTCAGCGAGCTTTTCTCCAGGTTCAGCCACAGCACCCCCACCGTCAGCGCCCCCACCAACGGCAGGAACAGGAAGTTGAACCGATCCTTCCAGCTTTTGTTGCGCCCTTCGCGAATGAAGAAGTGGCTGATCACCGACAGGTTAACGAAGGTAAAGGCTACCAGCGCACCAAAGTTGATCAGCGCCGTGGCGGTCACCAGATCGAACGACAGCGCTGACAGCGCCACCAGCCCGACCATCAGCACGTTCAGCGCCGGGGTGCGCCATTTGGGGTGGATATAGCCGAAGAATTTCTCCGGGAACACGTTGTCACGCCCCATCACGTACAGCAGGCGCGATACGCTGGCGTGCGACGCCAGGCCGGAGGCCAGCGTGTTGATGAAGGTCACGCACAGGAAGATCGACTGGAACAGCTTGCCGCCGACGTACAGCGCGATCTCCGGTAGCGCGGCGTCGGGCTGGTGAAAGCGTTGAATGGACGGGAAAAACAGCTGAATGAAGAACGACACGCTGATAAAGATCACCCCGCCGTACAGCGCGGTCAGGAAGATGGCGCGCGGGATCACCTTGGCGGCGTCGGGCGTCTCTTCACACAGCGTGGTGACCGCGTCAAAACCGAGGAACGAGAAGCACAGGATAGTCGCGCCGGTAATGATCGGCAGCAGATGCGCATTCTCGCTGAGGAACGGCCGCAGGCTCCACACCGTGCCCATCCCCTCGCCGTTGTGCAGGCCGCGCACCACCAGATAGATGAACACCAGAATGATCGCCACCTGCGCCAATACGAACAGGGTATTGAAGTTGGCCACCAGATTGACGCTTTTCAGGTTGATGGCGGTGATAAGGATAACGAAGCCCACGACCCACACCCAGGGCGGCACTTCCGGGAACAGCGCGGTCAGGTAAATCTTCGCCAGCAGCGTATTGATCATCGGCAGGAACAGATAATCAAGCAGCGATGACCACCCCACCAGAAAACCGACGTGCGGGTTGATCGCCTTCTGCGCATAGGTATAAGCAGAGCCGGCGGTGGGAAACTGGCGCACCAGTTTGCCATAGCTGATGGCGGTGAACAGCACGCCGGCCAGCGCCAGCAGATAGGAGGTCGGCACATGGCCGTCGGTGAGGCCGGAGACGATCCCGAAGGTGTCAAACACCGTCATCGGCGTCAGATAGGCCAGGCCCATCATCACCACCTGCCACAGCTTGAGGGATTTGCGCAGCTGCGGTTTGCCCGCCGGGCCGCCGTCGATGGCTTTAATCGTCATGGCATTTCCCCTCTTGGTCCTCTGCTGTCAACCGTGCAACGTCATTCAGAGAGGCCGCAGGGAAACTGCTGCTCAGGCGGCGGTAAAAACGGGTTGGTATCGCTGTCGGGCGGCCGGCGACCGGCCCGTAGGCACTGCGGCACAGACAAACGTCTGCGCAGGGGGCTGACTGAGTCATGGTTATTTCCTCGTCGGCGTCCTGTACGCCGTGATAGAAGAAATTCTGTACCGCAGCGCGCAGCCTCGCCGGCCACAGGAGAGCCGATGAAATGCGCCGGACGCGCGCGGTAGTCGCAGGGTGAGCGGGATCAGGCGTTTTTCAACATCCACTCGATTTCGGTTTCGGTGATCAGGCGCTCGAACTGCACCAGCTCATCAGTTTTGCAGGCCAGATAGACGTGGCTGAAGCGTTCGCCCAACAATGCATTGAGCACCGGCTGATGTTCGAACTCGTACAGCGCGTCGCTCTGGCGGATCGGGAACGGCAGCCCGTCCTGCTCCAGACCGTTGCCGGTCACCGGCTCAGGCAGCGGCAATGCGGTTTCCAGGCCATAAACGATGCCGGCCAGAATGGTCGCCATCACCAGATAAGGATTGGCGTCGGCGCCCGCCACGCGATACTCCACGCGGTGGTTGTCGCGATCGCCGCAGGGAATGCGCAGCGCCACGGTGCGGTTGTTATGCCCCCAGGAAGCCTGGGTCGGCACATACATGCCAGGCTGGAAGCGGCGGTAGGCGTTGACGTTCGGCGCCAGCAGCGCCATCGAAGACGGCATCAGGGCGATCATGCCCGCCAGCGCCTGTTTCAGCAGCGCCGAATCTTCGCCGTCATCGTCGGCGAACACGTTGTTGCCCTGCGCGTTCAGCATGCTGATGTGCACGTGCATGCCGCTGCCGGCGTGCTCCTCATACGGTTTGGCCATAAAGGTCGCCTGCATGTTGTGGTTCTCGGCCACCATGCGCACCAGCCGCTTCAGCGCCAGCGCGTGATCGCAGGCCTGCAGCACATCATCAGTATGATGCAGGTTGACCTCGAACTGCCCCGGCGACGCCTCCGCCACCGCGCCGTCCGCCGGAATGCCCTGCAAACGCGCCAGTTCGTCGATCTCGCTCAGCACGTCGGCGAAATGGTTGAGGTTATCGACGGAGTACACCTGGCTTTGGGTGTTGCGCTCTTGCGTGCCCGGCGCGCACGGCGGCTGCAGATAGCCTTCCGCGTCACGTTGACGATCGATGAGATAGAACTCCAACTCTACCGCTACCACGGGGGAAAGCCCGCGCTGACGCAAACGCTGCCACACTCGGTTCAGCACATTGCGCGGTTCAACGTCAAAGGGAGTGCCATCTTCATCCAACATGGTGAGCAGCACCTGCGCGATATATTGCGGGTCCGCCGCCGACGGCGTCAGCGTGCCCGGTACCGGCACGCACACGTGATCCGGCTCGCCCAACTCCTGCCCCAACCCGGCCTCTTCCACCACGTTGCCGAGAATATCCATCGCAAATACCGACGCCGGGAAGTAACAGCCCTTCTCCAGTTTGTTCAGGCCGCCGACCGGGATGCGTTTGCCGCGGAAGCTGCCGTTCAGGTCGGTCAACAGTACGTCGACATGTTGGGTTAACGGATAACGTTCCAGATACTTCTTCACTTCGCGCTGGAACGCGCTACTTCGTCTCTCTTCACTGTGCTGAACAAAGTTTTCCACTTCTACGATGTTGGTCTGCATGGTTCACCCGCCGTTTGTGTTTTGCTGTCGTCGATGTTTATTGACCGTCTTGTTCAATATAATGCCCACAAATGAAACGTAGATGAAACAAATTTGTTTTGCAAGTGTTACTTTTGGTTTGAATATTGCCCAATCGACTGCTAGATTTATAGAATATTGAACGAAATCGGCGGTGGAGAAGCTTATCGTTCATAATTTCGAACGTACCAAGGGGATAGCATGGACAATATATTTAACAGACCAGTCATTGGCGTCGTCATGTGCAGGTATAGGTTAAACGGGCACCTCACACAGACCTTGCAAGAAAAGTACCTGAATGCCGTTATCACCGCCGGCGGCTTGCCGATCGCCCTGCCGCACGCGCTGGCGGAGCCGGAAATGCTGGCGGAGCTGCTGCCGCGCCTCGACGGCATTTTGCTGCCGGGCAGCCCCAGTAATGTGCAGCCGCACCTTTATGGTGAAAACGGCGATGAGCCTGACGCCGATCCTGGCCGAGACGCGTTGAGCCTGGCGCTGATCCGCCAGGCATTCGACAGGCGCATTCCCCTTTTCGCCATTTGCCGCGGCATGCAGGAAATGGTGGTCGCCACTCAAGGCACCCTGCATCGCCGCCTGTACGAACTGCCCGAGCTGCTGGAGCATCGTGAAGATCACGACCTGCCGCTGGAACAGCAATACGCCCCCGCCCACGAAGTCATCGTTCAGGAAGGGGGGCTGCTTTCGCAACTGATACCGGATTGCAACAGATTCTGGGTGAACTCGCTGCACGGCCAGGGTGCCAAAACCCTGGGCGCGAGCGTTCGCATCGAGGCGCACGCCGCTGACGGGCTGGTGGAGGCGATCAGCGTGCGCGATCAGCCTTTCGCGCTCGGCGTGCAGTGGCACCCCGAGTGGAACAGCGACGAGTATGCCCTGTCGCGCCTGTTGTTTGATGGTTTCATCACCGCCTGTCGGAACTATCAAAAGGAAAAACGCCCATGAGCGACGTCAGCTTGGCACCGGGAAAACGTCTGTCGCAGATCCGTCAACAATTGGGGTTGTCGCAGCGCCGGGTCGCCGAACTGTCTGGGTTAACCCACAGCGCCATCAGTACTATCGAGCAAGATAAGGTCAGCCCGGCCATCAGCACGCTGCAAAAGTTGCTGACGGTGTACGGTCTGTCGCTGTCGGCGTTTTTCGCCGAGCCGGAAAAACCGGCTGAGCCGCAGATCGTGATAGACAGCGACGACCTGATCGAAATCGGCAGCCAGGGCGTTTCGATGAAGCTGATCCACAACGGCGACCCGAATCGTACGCTGGCAATGATGATCGAGACCTACGAACCGGGCACCACCACCGGCGAGCGCATCAAACACCAAGGGGAAGAGATCGGCACGCTGCTGGAAGGCGAAGTGGTGCTGCAGGTCAACGGCCAGAGCTATCACCTGCTGGCCGGGCAGAGCTACGCCATCAATACCGGCATCCCCCACAGTTTCAGCAACACGTCGGCGCGCATTTGCCGGATTATCAGCGCCCATACGCCGACGACATTCTGATCAACGGAGCCAGGCATGAACTTTCACCACTTGCAGTATTGGCAACAACGGGCCCAGGCCCTGAAGATTGAGCACCAGCTGTTTATCGACGGCCGCTACCAGCCGGCCGCCGCGGGGAAATGTTTCGCCGTGGAAGATCCCGCCGGTCGCCGTGAGCTGGCACAGGTCGCACGTGGTGAAGCCGCCGACATCGATCGGGCAGTCAGCGCGGCGCGCGCCGCCTTTGAGCGTGGCGACTGGGCGCAGGCCGCCCCGGCGCAGCGCAAAGCCACGCTGCTGCGTTTCGCCGATCTGATGGAGCAGCATCACGAAGAGCTGGCGCTGCTGGAAACGCTGGACACCGGCAAACCCATCCGCCACAGCCTGCGCGACGACGTGCCGGGCGCCATCCGCTGCATCCGCTGGTACGCCGAAGCGATCGATAAGGTCTACGGCGAAATCGCCCCCACCGGCCGCGAGGCGCTGGCGCTGATCGAGCGCGAGCCGATCGGCGTGGTCGGCGCCATCGTGCCCTGGAACTTCCCGCTGCTGCTGGCCTGCTGGAAACTCGGTCCGGCGCTGGCCGCCGGCAACAGCGTGGTACTCAAACCCTCCGAAAAATCGCCGCTGAGCGCCATCCTGCTCGGCAAATTGGCGCAGCAGGCCGGGTTGCCGGACGGCGTGCTGAACGTGGTGCCCGGCTATGGCCACGACGCCGGCAAGGCGCTAGCGCTGCACCGCGACGTCGATGCCCTCACCTTCACCGGCTCCACCCTGGTGGCGAAACAGCTGATGATTTACGCCGGCGAATCGAATATGAAGCGTGTCTGGCTCGAGGCCGGTGGCAAAAGCGCCAACATCGTCTTTGCCGACTGCCCGGATCTGGATCAGGCTGCCCGCAGCGCCGCCGCCGGCATCTTCTACAATCAGGGACAGGTGTGCATCGCCGGCACTCGCCTGCTGGTCGAAGCGAGCATTGAGCAAGCGTTCCTGCAGGCGCTGCGCAAACACGCGGCGGCCTTCGTGCCCGGCGATCCGCTCGATCCCGACACGGTGATGGGCACGCTGATCGACGGCGGCCACTGCGAGAAAGTGGCCGGCTATATCGATCGGGGGCTGAGCCAGGGCGCCGCGCTGTTCCTCGACGGGCGCGACCATCCGCAGGGCGACCACGCCGGCTATCTGGGGCCGACCATCCTCACCCGGGTGGACAATGCCATGAGCGTGGCGCGCGATGAAATCTTCGGCCCGGTGCTGGCGGTGACCACCTTCGACGACGAGCAACAGGCGCTGCAGCTGGCCAACGACAGCGACTACGGCCTCGGCGCCGCGGTCTGGACCCGCGATCTGGCGCGCGCGCACCGCATGGCGCGCCAACTGAAGGCCGGCACGGTGTTCGTCAACAACTACAACGACGGCGACATGACCGTGCCGTTCGGCGGCTACAAGCAGAGCGGCAACGGCCGCGACAAATCGCTGCACGCGCTGGACAAATTCACCGAATTGAAAACCACCTGGATCTCGCTGGAATAAGGGCTTATCTCATGACTGAACACGTAAAAAGCTACTATGCGGCCACGGCCAACGCACATCAGCCCTATCCGCAACTGAATGAATCGATCGAATGCGACGTCTGCGTGATCGGCGGCGGCTATACCGGCCTCTCCTCCGCGCTGTTCCTGGTGGAAGCCGGCTATAACGTGGTGGTGCTGGAAGCGGCTCGCATCGGTTTCGGCGCCAGCGGCCGCAACGGCGGCCAGTTGGTCAACTCTTACAGCCGCGACATCGATGTGATTGAAGAGCGTTACGGCGCGGAAAGCGCCCGCCTGCTCGGCAGCATGATGTTCGAAGGCGCGGAGATCATTCGCAGCCGCATAAGCCGCTACGCCATCGACTGCGACTACCGCCCCGGCGGCATCTTCGCCGCCCTGAACAACAAGCAGTTCCATGCGCTGATCGAGCAAAAGCGCAACTGGGAGCGCTACGGCAATACCCAGCTCGAGCTGCTCGATGCGGATCGGGTGCGTCAGGAGGTCGCCAGCGATCGCTACGTCGGCGCGCTGCTCGATCACAGCGGCGGCCACATCCATCCGCTCAATCTGGCGCTGGGCGAGGCCGAGGCGATCCGCCTGCAGGGTGGGCGCATCTTCGAGCAATCGGCGGTGACGAACATTCGCCACGGTGAACCGGCGCTCATCAGCACCGCCAACGGCCAGGTGAAGGCGCGCTTCGTCATCGTCGCCGGCAACGCCTACCTGGGCGATAAGCTGGAGCCGCGGCTGGCCAAGCGCAGCATGCCGTGCGGCACTCAGGTGGTGACCACCGAACCGCTAGCGCCGGAGATCGCGCAGGCGCTGATCCCGCAGAATTACTGCGTGGAGGACTGCAACTACCTGCTGGATTACTACCGCATCACCGCCGATCATCGTCTGCTGTACGGCGGCGGCGTGGTATACGGCGCGCGCGATCCGGACGATATCGATAACCTGATCCGGCCGAAGCTGCTGAAGACCTTCCCACAGCTGAAAGGGGTGCGCATCGACTATCGTTGGACCGGCAACTTCCTGCTGACGCTGTCGCGCATGCCGCAGTTTGGCCGGCTGGAGAATAACGTGTACTACATGCAGGGCTACAGCGGCCACGGCGTGACCTGCACCCATCTGGCGGGCAAGCTGATCGCCGAGCTGATGCGCGGCGACGCCGAACGCTTCGACGCCTTCGCCAAGCTGCCGCACCTGCCGTTCTTCGGTGGACGCAATCTGCAGATCCCGTTCACCGCCATCGGCGCGGCCTACTACACGCTGCGCGACCGCATCGGCGTCTAAAAACAACAGGCCCGGTCATCCTGGCCGGGCCGGTAGGTTAACGCTTAGACGATCTTCGGTTGGCCGTCCGAGGCGGTCGCCCCGCCATCGACCGGAATGTTGGCGCCATTGATAAAGCTGGCGTCGTCGCTGGCCAGAAACGCCATCACCGCCGCCACTTCTTCCGGCTCCGCCGCACGCCCCAGCGCGATGCGCTCATTGAACTTGTCGCGGATCTCCTGCGGCCAGCCGTTGGTCATGTTGGTTTTGACCAGGCTCGGGCAGACCGAGTTGATGCGCACGCCGTCACCGCCGTGATCCAGCGCCATGGCGCGCGTCAGGTTGACCACCGCGCCTTTCGCCGCGCAGTAATAGGCCGCACCCCAGTCGCCACCCAGGCCGGACACCGACGCGGTATTGACGATACAGCCCTTGGTTTTCAGCAGGTGCGGCAAGGCAAATTTGGAACAGAACACCACGCCATCGATATCGACCCCGGCGATGCGACGCCAGTCGTCGATGCTGGTTTCCAGCACGCTGCCCGCCACGTGTACGCCGGCGTTGTTCAGCAGGACGTCGATGCGGCCCAGTTTTTCCGCCACCTCGTTCATCATTTTTTCAACCGCGACGTGATCGGAAACATCGATATGCACCGCCATCGCGCGGCCCTTCGGCAGGGAAGCGGCGACCTTGTCTACCGCTTCCTTGGCCCAGTCGGCCAGCACCACGATGGCGCCCTCGGCGGAGAAACGCCGCGCCGCCGCTTCCCCCATACCATTGCCCGCACCGGTGATAACCACGACTTTATTGTCAAAACGCATGAGACCTCCTCCATGTGAACGTATTTATATAAGTCATACAAATCTCATTACCCCGAGGATAAGACGCCCCTCCCCTGAGAGCCAGTCAAAACGTGCGGTTTATTAACCAAAAGGAGGTATGTCAGTGATTTCAATGCGCTGGATTAACCTTTATCGGATTTTGGCCAACATATTGATGGATAAAATAAAATCACGGTTAGTCACTATTCGTCAGGTGGATTGTCAGCTAGCGGGATTATTGCGGGTAGGCGGTTATGGCCGCTCAGAGATAAGCGATACGAATGAAAAAAGGCCGCCGCCCGCAGGCGGCGGCGACTATTTTTTCTCGATGGGGACAACCAGCAGATCGACGTTCAACTCATTGATCGCCTGACGCGCCGAAGAAACCAGCCGGCTCCAGACATCGTGGTGATGGCCGAAGATCACCAGATCGAACCCTTTCTCTTTCGCAACCCGGTTCAGCTCTTCCGTCAACGCGCCACGGCTGACAATCACCTCTTCGACCGGGTAGGACGACTGCCCTTTGATCGCATTGAGCATATTCTTCACCCGCTCCGAAAAGGTGCGATCGGTGTAGTTGTAATCTCCCACGCCCAGATCGACGTAATAGCCGGCGCGGTGGATGTCGATATAGATCAGGGAAAGTTTGGCATGGAGCGCGGCAGCCAGCCTGGCGCCCTTGCCCAGCAGAAACTCGGCGTCTTCGCTGAGATCCGTGGCGACAACGATATGCTGATAAGCCATGACGGTGGCCCTCCGCGTCAAACCCATGAACAGGATGGCGTTCCTTGCCGCATGTTTCTTATGCACCTTAAGTTTAGCCCAGCGCCGAGCCCTTCGCCTGCGTCAAAATCGTTCCATTTATGGAACGATGTATCCCGACTTCAGGCTCTACCGGATTTCTCTCTTCTCCCTACACTATAGGCAAGTGCTGAGTTTCAGCCTTATCAATCAAAGAAGATACCCACTGACCTCACGACGAGAAAAGGAAAACACCATGAGCACTCCAGCCAACTTCAACGGCCAGCGTCCTGTTATTGATGCCAATGACGCAGTCATGCTCCTGATCGACCACCAGAGCGGCCTGTTCCAGACCGTCGCCGATATGCCGATGACCGAGCTGCGCGCCCGCGCCGCCGCCCTCGCCAGCATCGCTACCCTCAGCAAACTGCCGGTGATCACCACCGCCTCGGTGCCGCAGGGCCCCAACGGCCCGCTGATCCCGGAAATTCACCAGAATGCGCCGCACGCGCAGTACGTCGCCCGTAAAGGGGAAATCAACGCCTGGGACAACCCTGACTTCGTAGCGGCGGTCAAGGCCACCGGCCGCAAGACCCTGATCATCGCCGGCACCATCACCAGCGTCTGCATGGCCTTCCCGTCCATCAGCGCGGTGGCCGAAGGCTATAAAGTGTTCGCGGTGATCGACGCCTCCGGCACCTACTCGAAAATGGCGCAGGAAATCACCCTGGCGCGCGTGGTGCAGGCCGGCGTGGTGCCGATCGACACCGCCGGCGTCGCCTCCGAGCTGCAGGGTAGTTGGAATCGTGCCGACGCTCAGCAGTGGGCCGAGGTCTACACCAAAATCTTCCCGGCCTATCAGCTGTTGATCGAGAGCTACCTCAAGGCGCAGGACGTGGTGAAAAACAACGAACTGCTGGACTCGCAGCGTTAAAATCGCGGGCATAAAAAACCCCGGCTAAGGCCGGGGCTATTGATCATGTGCCGGTGGCTTTCCCGGCTGTCATGTTATGGCGTAAGCGTCCATCCAACACTCCAACATTACGCAGCCTAAGCACAACTTTTTCACAACAGAAAAAAAGACTGAAAAGTGGCATTATTATTTATGCGATAATCTGTTTTTCTGTTGCCAATAATAATTAATTATTGGAACGTCATCGAGGAATCGAACCCCAGTCCGCCAACGAATATTTCGCTGCCGCTCTTCCTGCTGAGCTAATGACGTATCGATAAAGACTCCGGGCGAACCCGGAGTTTATTCAGGCTAAAGGTGTTATTTCTTAACTGCTCCGGCTTAAACCCTCATCGCTGTCGTAAGAAACCGCACCTCGACCGAAAATTACAACGCGACCACGTTGCCGGCAGAAGGACCCTTCATACCCTTTTCGATAGTGAACTCAACCTGTTGGCCTTCGTCCAGCGTTTTGAAATCGTTGCTCTGGATAGCAGAGAAGTGTACGAACACGTCTTTGCCGCCGTCTGCCGGGGTGATAAAGCCGAAGCCTTTCCCTGCATCAAACCATTTTACCAAACCCGTCATTTTAGTAGACATAGAGATATTTCCTTTATATTTTTGCGACGCCATAGGGCGATAGAGGTCTGTTTTTATTGGAAACTTATGGGGCACTAGAGAAGAAAATTCGCGGAAGAAGAGGTATCTGGGAGATATCACTAACACTGAGAACTGCTTTACTAAAACTGCTTTCATAAGGTCTGTATGACAAACCGATGACGCTATTTACACACAGCTAATTTATTTAAGCAAGATATATTTTAAATTATATTCATATGGCTCATAAATTTATTATCGCAAAAGGCCGCTGACGCCTGTCGCTACGGGCAGGTAAAAAAAGGTTTCACCCTGCTGGATCATATCGGCGATTCATTATAAAACTAAGGCTAACTCGCTGCTTACAGGCCGTTAACCGATGATCGATATGCCAGCCGTGCTCGCCGTTTTCACCGTCTATATCGTTGGCGTGGTGATCCCCGGCCCCAATTTTGTCGCCGTCGCCCACAAAGCCGTTTCCGCGCGCCGCAGCGAAGCTTTCGCTCTGGTGGCGGGCATTGTCTTGGTCAACCTGTTCTGGGCGAGCAGCGCCCTGCTCGGCGTCGGTATAATTTTCGCCTTGTTCCCCTGGTTGGCGCTGGCGGTAAAAGTGGCCGGCGCAGGTTATTTGATTTGGTTCGGTTATCGGCTTATCGCCCATGCAGCTCCCGGCTCAGGGGTTATCGGCGCGGCGGGTGGGGTGAACTCCGGCTTCAGATCGGCATTCTTGCAAGGGGTCGCCACCAACATCGCCAACCCCAAATCCGTCGCCTTTTACGCCGCGGTGTTTTCGTCGGCGGCGCCTGCCCATGTCTCCATGCCCACCTTCGCCGCCATGCTGCTGGAGGTCGCGGTAGTCGCTAGCCTGTGGTATGGCCTGGTGGCGCTGGTGCTGTCGCACGCGCCGATCGCCAGCGCCTACCGACGCAGTAAAGCCTGGATCGATCGCGCCTGCGGCGTGCTGATCATCAGCCTGGGCTTCAGGCAGCTCTTCAGCCGATGATCGCGATCCCGAGCCGCTCCAACAGCTGCGCGGCCTGGTGGCTGTCCATTTTGACGCCCTGCAGATCGGTAGTGCGCAAATCCAACTCGCCCAGTTCCGCGTTGCTCAAATCACACTGGGTGACGTCGGCGGCACGCCAGTCGAAACCGGAGAATTCGCCGCCGGACAGATCGGAGCCGCTGAAGCTGGCGCCGAGCACCTGTGCGCCGTGCCAGCGGTTTTCCCACAGCTCGCATTTCTCCAGCACCACCTTGGCGAAGTTGGCATAGCTCAGGTTGCTTTTGGTGATATAGGCGCTGCAAAACCAGGTGCGGCTGGTGATCATGTTCATAAAGCTGGTGCCGCGAAAATCGGCGCCCTGCGCGCGGCATTCGCGGATCTCGATGCCCAACGCGTTGGCATGACGAAAATCGGCCATCGATAAATCACAGCTTTTAAAACTCGCGTCTTTCAGTATCGCGCGGCTGAAGTTGCCGCCCTGTCGGCTGTCGCGATCGTAGAATTGGCAGCCGATAAATTCGGTGCCGGTCAGATCGGCACCCGAAAAATCACACAGCATAAAGCTGCCGTTTTCAATCTTCTCGCCGGTAAAGCGGTTACGTTCGATCTTCTCACCCTTCAGCGCCAGGCTCATTGCAATACCCCTGTTTATTTATACAGCCAGGGCAGCATTTAATCCTATTCCGACAAGGTTGGCAACCGTCGTCGATCAGCGTGCCTCAGCCGCAGGCCGTGCTAACGCCACCTTGACGATGCTGAACGTCCTGATGCTCTCCGCCTGAGCGACGTCAGCAAACAGTTTGGGGTAACGGGAGTTGACCACCCACACCTCGCCATCGCGCAACGCGGCGCCGGTCGGCCCATCCAATCCCGGCGGCGTGGCGACCGCGGCGACATGGGCGCTGGCCCAGCCGTCGGCCGAGGCGAGCAGCGTCACGTCGCCGGACATGCTCCCCTTTTCAGCCGGAAAAGACTGTACGATCACCAATTCGTTGGCGTTTTTGAGCCGCAGCCCGTCCGGCCCTTTCAGCCGATGCGGCAGCCTGATTTCACTTATCGCAGGCGTGTTATCCAGCGTCACCTTCCACAGCAGCCCGCGGGTGTAGTCCGACGCAATCAGGTAGCCATCCGGGTGATACACGATGCCGTTGAGATAAGGCTGTGTGCCCTGCGCAGCGGCGGGTGCGTCGGCGGGCAGCAGAAGCGATGAGCGCACCAGGATCGACACGTGGCGCGTTGCCCGGTCGATCTTGTAAATCTGCGGCTGGAAGCTGTCGGTTACGTAGATATTGCCCTGCGCATCGAGCGTCAGATCGTTGGCCAGCGTCGACCCACGGCTTAACGATGAGAGATCGTACGTCTGCTGCAGCGCGCCGGTATCGAGATTGAACTCCAGCACCTGCGCCACGCGATTGCGCGTGCCAGGGGCTGAATGGAGGGAGACGCCCACGTCTTCGTTGCATACCAGCACCCGGTTGCGCTCGGTGTCCACCAGCATGCCGGAGGTGGTAATCAGTCCCTTGTCGGTGGAAAACCGCCGATAGCGGCCATCCGGGTAGACCAGGCCCAGCTGGCCACCGCGCAGGGAGGAGATCAGGAACGCACCGGCGCGCGGCTCCCAGGCGATGCCCTCAGGGTAGGCGCCGGCGGGATCCGGCGAAAACTCGATGCGTTGCGTGGCCTGCGCCTGCATAACGACGCCGAGAAGCAGTGTGGCGCCGGCCAGCTGGGTGACGCGCCGGCGGCGCAACAATAAGAAAGACAAGAGACTGAAGCGGAACATGAGCATGACCCTGATGAGGACTCGGATCGCTAGAGTAGGATCGCGCCGCTTACGGCACCAGCCGGGAAAAAGGCAATGCGCCACTAAAAAAATCGCAGTAATCAGCGCAAAAAAAACCGCCCGATGCGGGCGGTTGAGGTGACGGCGAACCGTTACTTCAGAGCTTCCTGAATGGCGTCGGCCATTGGGCCGATGTGCTTTTCCGCCGCTTTCAGCTGGAAGTCCACGCCGTTGCCGTCGTTGGTATCCGACAGCGTGGCCTTGATCAGTTCCAGCGCCGCCTGCACCGCCACCAGCCGTTTGTGCTGTTCGTCCGTGACCGGTTCGGCGCCCATATTGGCCGGATAGTAATGTTCTAACATCGCGATCTCCTTTTGATGACGTTAACCTCTAACCTACCAGAAAACCGCGCATTTACTAAGGAAACCAAGCCGGGCGCGGCCGAGTGACGATAAATTGCACTATACTGGGCAAACACTCCCCCCCTGATACAGGATCATCGCCATGTCATTCCAGGGAAGCTGCCACTGTGGCGCCGTCACCTTCTCCGTAGACGCCGAACTGCCCACTGAAGCCCTCAGCTGCAACTGTTCTATTTGCCGCCGCAAAGGGCTGCTGCTGTCGTTCTTCCCCATCAGCGCTTTCACGCTCAACAGCGGTCAGGACCAGCTCAGCACTTACACTTTCAATCACCACAGGATCCGCCATCAGTTCTGCCGGACCTGCGGTGCCCAGCCCTTCGCCTACGGTACCGCGCCGGACGGCGCCGCGATGTGCGCCGTTAACCTGCGCTGCGTGCCTGACGTCGCGCTGGATGCGTTACAGATCCACCGCTACGACGGGGCCAGCGTCTGAGCGAATCGCGCACTCAGTCGAAGGCAACCCAGCCGGCGTCGGTTTCAGCGGATTGCACGCAGCGCGCCACCCACTTCACGCCCAGTGCGCCAGCCTGCACGTCCGGGTACCAGAAGTCGGCCAGGAAGGCCGCGTCGCGCCGATCGGTGGCGTCCATCGCCAGCGCGAAGCGGCGGTAGAGATTCGACCAGGCTTCAAACAACCCCTCCGCATGACCGCCGCCGATGCGATCGTCCGCCAACGCCGGCGCATCGAGATACGGCATGCCGCGCTCCAGGATCCGCACCGGCTCGCCCTGCACTTCGAAGCGTAGCTGATTGGGTTGTTCATCCCACCACTCCAGGCTAGCCTTTTCACCGACGATGCGCACCTTTTGACCGTGCATCGAACCGCAGTTGACCGCCGAACACCACACGGAGCCGACGGCGCCGTTGTGATACTCCATCAGCACATAGGCGTTGTCCTCCAACGGCGCGCGCGACGGCACAAAGCTTTGCCGGCTGCAGATCAACCGCCGGATCTTCAGCTGCGGCGCCATGGTTTCCGCCAGAAACAGCGTGTGGGTCGCCAGATCGCCCAGCACATAGCTGGGGCCGACAAAGCGCGGATCGACCCGCCAGCGAGTGCTGGGATTATCCTGCTCCACCGGCGCGGCGTGAAAGCCGTGAGCGAACTGCATATTCACCAGCCGGATTTCCCCCAGACGGCCATCGGCAATCATCTGCCGGGCCTGTAAAATCATCTGGTGCCCGGCATAGCCGTAGGTCACGCCGATGACTTTGCGCTGCCGCTCGCACAACGCCGCCAGCGCCTGCGCCTCATCGACGCTGAAACACAGCGGCTTCTCGCACACCACGTGCAATCCCGCCTCCAGCGCCGCCCGGCAAATAGCGTAATGGGTGTTGTTCGGCGTGGCGATCGAGACCGCTTCAATGCCGTCCGCCCGCGCGGCTTCGGCGCGGAACATTTCGGCATAATCCGCATAACAGCGCTCCACCGCCACGCCCAGACTCCGGCCAAAATCACGCCCGCGTTCGGCGTCAATGTCGAACGCGCCGGCCAACAGAGTAAACGCGCCGTCGCGCAAGGCCGCCGAACGATGGATGTAACCGATCTGGCTGGTGCCGCCGCCGCCGACCATGCCCCAGCGCAACGATCTCGCCAAAGGTTTGCTGCCGTTGATCATCGTGTTTCTCCTGATTAAAAGCCGAGGCCGCGCAAGTAGCGCAAGCTGGCGGTGACGTCCTGCAGGCTGCCCTGCACATTGCGCGGATCGCGTTCCTGCTCGATAGTGATCCAGCCCCGGTATCCGCGCTCGGCCAACAGCGCGCGCAGCTGCGGATAATCGATCGCCCCGCTGCCCAACGGGCACATGACGCCCTCGGCGCAGGCGGTGAAAAAATCGACGCCGCGCGCCAGCACCTCGCGGAACACCTGCGGATCGACGTCTTTAAAGTGCAGATAATCGAGACGTTCAAAGTGCTTGCTCAACCAGGCAGCCGGGTCCAGCCCGGCGTAATACAGATGGCCGGTATCCAGGCACAATCCGGCGGTGTGATGCGGAATGTCCGCCGCCAACCGGTCGATTTCGTCGGCGAACTCGATGCAGCCGCCGGCGTGCGGATGCACCACCGGCCGCACGCCGTATTCCCGCCAGGCCAATTCGCTGATGCGCGTAATGTGCCCGATCATCCTCTGCCACTCTGCCTGCGACAAACGCGGCGCTAAATCTGAACGCCCGGCGAACCTGGCGCGTTGCGGATTGCCGAAATCGATAATCACCAAGAACGGCGGCGCGGCGCGATCGCCCTCGGTCGGCTCCGCCCTGGGCGCCCGCGAGAGGTTGCGGCATATCCGATGAGTCAGGGCCAGCAGGCGCTCAATGTTCGCCTCGCTGACCAGATCGTCAAAAATCGTACCGGCCACCAGCGACAGGCGATGCTGCTCCAGCGCGGCGCACAGCGCCTCGCTCTGCGTCGGCAGATAGCCCCACGGCCCCAGCTCGATGCTGCGGTAGCCGGCCGCCGACGCTTCTTGCAGAACCGTGGCATAGGGCGGCAAATGGGGGTTGTTAGGATCATCCACGCCCCAACTGCAGGGCGCATTGGCGATAGGCAAAGTCATGGCGACGGCTCCTTTTTTGCGGGGAATGCCGGCAGTATCAAACAAAAATTCCAAAATCATCAATAATGAAAATTTTATTTTTTGATAGAGATCGCGCTATTTTTGATAAATTATTTGATAGTTTTTAATCAAATTCAGGCGGCACCTGGCTGCGCCCTGACCTCGGCAAACACCACTCAGCGGCCGTCAGAGGTTTTCTTTGGTGATCACATCGAAGCGATTAATGATGTGGCGTAATCCCGGTTGTTCATCGGCAGCGAGCAGCGTCTCGACAATCGTGGCGGCCAACTCAGAAATGCGGTGACACAGCAACAGATCCACCGTGCCGTCGAGCAGCGCCATTTCACCGCCCTGCACCGGGCCGTGGCACACCAGCGTGATGTCGCGCTGCCGGCCGCTCTCTCGTAACGCCTGAATAATGCCCTCTACACCGCCGCTCGGCGCGTACAGCGCCGCCAGCTCCGGGTGGTTCGCCAGCAGTTCACGCGTGACCCGGCGCGCCGTTTCCGCGTCCTCGAGGCTGCGCACCGGTTCCAGCACACGCTGGCCGCTCATCTGCTCACGCAGGTAGGAGCGAAAACCGATCTCGCAGGCTTCCTGGCAAGTAAAACGGTTGTCGCCGATGATCACGCCAACATCTCCCTGACGCCGGCACAGACGGTCCACCGCCCAACCGGCGGTGCGGCCCGCTTTTTGATTATCCAGACCGATGTAGCCGGCGCGGCTGGGCACCGATAAATCCGACAGCAGCGCGAAAACGTTGATGCCCGCCTGCGTGGCTTCTTCTACGGCATAGTGGATCAGGGGGTGATCCAGCGCCAACACGCCGATCGCGTCCACCTGGCGGCTCAATTGGCTAATGGCGGCGGCGGTATCGCCGATGGCATTGAGAGAGTGGAAGATGAACTGCGGCGGCTGCCCCGGCTCATGATACGGCGCCGCTTGCACCATCAGTTCATCAGCCAGTTGCGCATAGAAAGAGTGTTCGCGCCGCAGTAGGATGAACCCCATTCTCAGGCGGCGTTCCGGCCTGCCCAGCACCGCCGACAGGCAGTGGGACTTTTCCAACGCGAACCCCAACTTTTTCGCCGCCTCAATCACCCGGCGCTGGGTGGCGGGCCGCACCGACGCGCGTTGGTTGATCACCCGATCGACGGTGGCGATGCCGACCCGCGCCTCTCTGGCGATGGCCGCCATGGTGGTTTTCTTGCCGCTCATGTTCATCTCCATCAACGATTTGATGGAAAAATATCATAGACGTTGCCGCCCCTGATGTGATGCCGTTCGCGATTAACGGTAGACGGAGAACTTCTTGGTGAGCGGCTTAAGCTGTTCAGTGTCGCCGTAGAGCGCCACCGCCACGAAGTCCAACTGCTCGTAGGGGGTATTGGCGGTGTCGGCGATCTGTTGTTCGGCGGAGTGCGACAGCATGGTGGTGGTGAAGAAGTTGGACAGCACGCCCTCCTCCTTGCACTTGAGGATCAGGTTGCTGAGCTGGCTGCTGTTCTTGGCCTGCAGGATGACGATCGGGTAGTGGCTCATATTGGCGCTGACGCCGTCGAGGCTGCTCGGGTAGTGGTGAAACTCGCGCTGCTCGATAAGATCGGTGATGCCCGCCGTCAGATGGCAGGAGGCGTTAAACAGAGTGGCCGGTTCGTGGTTGCGGTTGAGGATGATGTAGAATTTTTTCTCGTTATCGCTGTACATACTCTTCTCCTTGAATAGACAACCCTTTTTACCCAAGCCAAGGGCGGTTTTCAAGGCGAGATAAGGGCCGCGTCCGGCCCCGTGATGACGTTTCAGCCTCAGATCCCGCCTTCGCCCGGGCCCAGCGGCTGCGCCACCTGATGCAGCACGGTGATGTTCTGCAGGATAGTGCCGCCGTCAATCGGTTTCATCTGGCCGTCGCGATCTTTATAGTGCGTCGGTTTGGCGCCGTGGAAGAACAGGCCAGCGTTAACCTGCACGCCCAGATAGCCTGCGCTGGCCGGCAGGCGCTGCACGTCGGTCCAGGGGTTGGAAACCGGCACGTACTGGAAGCCCTCGCCCGTCTTGGCGTATAGCGGGCGCAGCAGCGTGACAAAGGCCATCATCGGCGACAGCGCTTCTTTAAAGATCTGCACCGGCCGATCGACCGTCATCAAGAAACCCTGCGGTTGCTCCTCAACCGTGTCGAGGCTCAGGCTGCTGCTGATATCATCACCCCGGCCGCCATAGCTCCACTCCATCACCGGCGCTCCATTTTCATTCATCATCTCTGACATACACTGCTCCTTATAAATAAAATTGATCGGGCACGCTCGCTGCGTGCCGGAACAGTAAACCGCTGAACGGACACCCGCGTCCACGCAGGGTGGTACGCTGGCGAACCAAACAACGAGGCGCGCAAAATAAAGCTCGAAATGAATAATTTCCCCGCGTGACAGCGCAGCATTTGAACGACTTCTGTTGTAGCGCAGACGCATAGTGAGGGCGTTACCGCCTCAGGAGAGTGTTATGACCGCGATTAAACCGGACGCCATCGACCGCGTCCTTCCCGCCGCTACGCCCTGGCTAGCCGTCATCAACGTGCTGTTCGCCGGCATCGCCGCGGCGCTGCACGTAGGTAAGGCCACCATCGCGCTACCGGCGCTGCAGGCCGAATTCGGCCGTTCGCTCGAAACGCTGAGCTGGGTCATCTCGGCCTTTCCTTTCGTCGGGGTGTTCGGCGGCATCGCCGCCGGGCTGCTGGTGCGCCGCTGGGGCGATCGGCGCCTGCTGGCGGCGGGGTTACTGATCGTCAGCGCCGCCAGCTTTACCGGCGCCACGCTGCACGACTTCAACGGATTGATCGTCAGCCGCTTTGTCGAAGGCCTCGGCTTCGTGATCGTGGTGGTCGCCTCGCCGGCGGTGCTGAACCGCATCGTCGCCCCGGCGCAGCGCAGCCTGGTGTTCGGCATCTGGAGCACCTTCATGCCGGCGGGCATCGCCATTTCATTGTTTTTCGGCCCCCATCTCGCCGGCTGGCAACAGAGTTGGCAGGCCGGTGCGGCGTTGACGCTGCTGGCCGCCCTGCTGCTGCCGCTGACCACGCCCCGACGCGCCGCCAAGACGCACGTTCCGCCGTTGCAGCTGCGGCATGCGCTGGGCGCGATGCTGCGGGCACGCCAACCGCTGTTGCTGGCGCTGATGTTCGCCACTTACAACCTGCAGTTTTTCTCGGTGATGACCTTTCTGCCGATCTTCCTGATGCAGCGCATCGGCCTGTCGCTGGCGGCCGCCGGCGGCATCAGCGCAGCGGCGGTGGCGGCGAACATCATCGGCAACCTCGCCGCCGGGTTCTTGCTGTCGCGCGGTCTGCGGGCCGGTAGCCTGCTCGCGGCCACCAGCCTGGTCATCGGCATCTTCGGCATCGGCATTTTCCTGCCGATGACGCCCAACGGCCTGCTGATCCCACTGTGTTTCCTGTTCTGCGCCATCGCTGGCATGCTGCCCGCCACCATTCTGGCCGCCACGCCGGCGGCGACGCCGGAGCCCACGCTGTTGCCGCTGAACCTGGGGCTGGTGATGCAAGGGAACTATCTCGGCCAGGTGATCGGCCCGGTCGCGCTGAGCGCCATCGTGGCCGCAGCCGGTTGGGTGGCGCCGGCGTGGCTGGTGCTGGCGGCGGCCCTGTTAGGGGCGCTGTTGGCGCTGGCTTTTCTCAGCAGGCGGCATAATGCAGGGTGATAAGCAGAAAAGTCGTTCTGTTTGTTATAAGCGGTACTGAATTTTCCCTGGTGCAGGTGCCTGCCTATCGCGAAGGATAAGGCCAATGATGATCGAGACCCGACAATGACAATGCGCCAGTGGCCGCGAAATACACCAACAGGCCGGCAAAGGCGATCAGTAGCGTTTTCTCGATGACACCGAGTCGTTTGTGTTCAGTCATTTGCATACTCCTTCGTGATATCGGACGAAAGGCCGCCCTCCTAAAAACTAGGAAAGCCTGGCGCAGGCGGCAAGCGCGGCTCACAAAATGAAACACAATCGATAAATTTTGTTAATTATTTAGCCCTCTTTCTTTTCTCGCGCCGCCGCCTGTTCACCCTGCAGCGCCCGCCTTTCCCTTAGTAACCCTATGGTATACGCCGTTAAAAATCCCCTACCGGTTAAGTAAAGGTGATGATAGTGTTGTTTTCATTCAGTTCATCTATGCTGAAAATTCATCTTTTGAGGGACGACTATGATGTCTAAAGGCATTTCCAAGGGATTCTTTATTCTGATCCTGTTCATCGTTACCGCCGCCTTTCTCGACGTGCTGGGGCCTTATTACTCCTCAGTGCTGTGGGCGGTTATTCTGGCGGTGATTTTCCATCCGGTGAAAAAGAAGTTGAAGCAGTACGTCGGCGAACGCAACGGCGTAGTGTCGCTGCTGACGGTGGCGCTGATCTGTCTGATCGTGTTCACGCCGTTGGCGATCATCGCCTCATCGCTGGCGATGGAATTCAACGTGATCTACACCAAGCTGCAAACCAACAACAGCCAATTGCCGACCATGCTGGCGGACTTTATGCGTCACCTGCCCGGCTGGGCGCAGCGCTTCCTGGCGGAGCATAACCTCAACAGCGCCGCCGAGATCCAAAAGCAGCTTTCCGACGTGGCGCTCAAGGGCGGGCAATATCTGGCGGGCAGCGTCTTCCTGATCGGCAAAGGCACCTTCAACTTCGTCGTCGGCTTCGGCGTGATGCTCTACCTGCTGTTCTTCCTGCTGAAAGACGGCCCCTATCTGGTGAACCTGGCGCTCGAAGCGCTGCCGCTCTCCCAGCACGTGAAGCACCACCTGTTCGTGAAGTTCGCCGCCGTCTCCCGCGCCACCGTCAAGGGCACGGTGGTGGTCGCCGTGGTGCAAGGTGCGCTCGGCGGGCTGGCATTTTACTTTACCGGCATCGACGGCAGCCTGCTGTGGGGCGCGCTGATGGCGTTCCTGTCGATCATCCCGGCCGTGGGCTCCGCCATCATCTGGGTGCCGGCGGTGATCTACTTCTTCGCTACCGGCATGCTGTGGAAAGCCATTTTCCTGGTGGTGTTCTTCGTGGTGGTGATCGGCCTGGTGGACAACATTCTGCGCCCACTGCTGGTAGGCAAAGACACCAAAATGCCGGACTACCTGATCCTGATCTCCACCCTGGGCGGCATGGAGATTTACGGCATCAACGGCTTCGTCATCGGGCCCTTGATCGCCGCGCTGTTCATCGCCTGCTGGAACATCCTGTCCGGCCGCGACAGCGAGGAGAACATCGAAGAGATCGACGAAGAATTCATCGAGGAAGGCAAAAATCATCCCGACGCGGCGGCGGAGTAACCCTCTCGCAGCGAATCACACAGGGGCCCAATTGGGCCCCTTTTTTTGTCTGTGGTATCCTTGCCGCGCTTACAAGGAAGAACGGGTTTCGTTATGCTTATTTTTTACGCCACGCTGGCTATCGCCTTCACTCTGCTGTGCCTGTTAGCCTTTATCTATTGCGCCTATCAGCTGTCAAAGCACGGCGACGTCAGGTTTTTGGCCTCGCTTTCCGTGCTGCTCTTCGCGCTGCTGGCCTTCTATGCCGCTTATGGCTACGTCAGCACCTGGCTGCAACAGCAGGCAGTCGATGTCCGGCTGTATTAGCACGCCGGGATAAAAAAGACCTGCTCCGGATCGCCGTCATCGAGATTGTCAATTTGGCCGCTGGCGACAAACCCGGCGTTCAACAGCAGCCGCTGCATCGGCAGGTTGGAACGATTGGTGGAGGTGAACAGCTTCGGATGTCGGCAATGGGATTTCAACGCCGCAATCAGCGCCTGCCCGACGCCCCGGCGGCGATAGCGCTCGCCGACCATCAGCATCTCGACAAAGCCGCAGCCGAAGAAGTGATAGTGCAGCACAGCGTAGCCCATCACCACGCCCCGTTCTTCGGCAAGATAGCAGACACTCTGTGCGCACCAGGTGCGGATCTGCGCCGCGCGCTGCGGCTCGCCTTCGGCGACGCTGTCGAGGGCGATCAGGGCTGCGGCATCGGTTTCAGTGGCAAGACGAACACACATGTTTACCCCTTCATTCTGATGGGTGACGGCGACACCGCTTCAACGAAACGGCAACCGAAGCGGGATAACTTTTACATCCCCGCCGAATTTTGTAATCCTATTATAGAGTTACTAAAACACACGCCAAGGAAGGAAAGCTTTTCCCGATGAGAATACCGCAAATCTCCGCCGCCCTGCTGTTTACCCTGCTGCTGGCGGGCTGCCAGTTCCACAAAACCGTGTTCCCGCCGCCGTATATCGGCACCCCGCAAGAGATCAGCACCTACGAAGTGAAAGGGCTGACGTTCGTCACCACCGTCACCTTCAGCGGCCTGTTCGCCGAAGATCTGGTGCGCGAATACGCACAGAAACATCACTATCGCTACTATGTGGTAACGATGCGCAGCAACGGTTTTAAAGATCGGGCCGAGCGCGTGAGCGCGATGATGTATCGGTAATACCAAACAAGTAGCCGGCGCGTTAAACCCAATGATAAAGTGATTTGCGACAAAGAGCTTGCCCGCACCTTAGCCGTAACCTTGTCATCTGCGCGCCAAGACGGGAAATTATCGCTCGTTCTCTCAGGGTAACATTACGATACGCTGCAACGCAGAAAAGGAACCGTTATGCCTTTACTCCCTGCCGTGCACATCGAAACCGAACGGTTGATATTACGTCCTCACAACCTGGCCGATTTCGATGCCTGGTATGCCATGTTTACAGATAAGGAACTGTTCAAATTTATCAGCGCCCCCAATCTTTCACCTGAAGACGGTTGGAATAGACTACTGCGCTATATTGGCCACTGGTCGGTTTTCGGCTATGGGCTGTTCGCCATATTTCGCAAAGTGGACGGACAGTTCCTGGGCGAGACCGGGTTGGCGGATTTTCATCGGGGTCTAGGCAATGACTTCGATGGGAGCCCTGAAGCCGCATGGATTATTGCCCGGGAGGCCCAAGGTCAGGGAGTCGCGCAAGAAGCGGCTGCCGCAGCGCATCAATGGATTGACAGCACGTTATCACCCGCTCAAACAGTTTGCCTTATCGGTGAAAACAATCGGCCTTCCGTTAAAATAGCTCAACATCTGGGTTACCAAATATTTGGCCAATGCGAATACAAAGGAGCATCTTG
Source organism: Serratia sp. OLAL2 (assembly GCF_002752475.1). Classification (NCBI taxonomy): domain Bacteria; kingdom Pseudomonadati; phylum Pseudomonadota; class Gammaproteobacteria; order Enterobacterales; family Yersiniaceae; genus Serratia; species Serratia sp. OLAL2. The sequence goes on from NZ_MSTL01000019.1 coordinate 129,512, forward strand.
CTTAAAACTAAGACGGACAATAAAGACTTAAATCTAAATCCACCAGCCGCACAGGCTGGTGGAAGTCACGTGAACACCTAAATTTTTTACTAAAAGATCCCGCTGCAAAACACTGCGTTATCCCAACCCCTTATTTCATCTAGCTGCTTAAGGACGCAGTTGCAACGTGATAATTTGGAACGCATTATGGGCCTCTGCCGTCGGCGGCTTAGGGAAGCGCGAATCGGCAATTGCCTTCATGGCGGCGCGGCAAAGATCCGGATCGCCTCCTTCAGTTCGAACACCGATTGGCATACCGTCCGGCGCCAGCGTGATACGCAATGTGCAACGCTTGCCCGAGTAGGCTTCGGCATCTTTCAAATGGCTTTGAATCACGGCCTGCAACTGGGCGATATAGCGTTCTTTCTCTTTTCCCGGTGCCGGCGCCTTTGGGTCGCCAAGATTGGCGAAAAGATCGTCAACCTTTTTATTTTCCGGATTGCTTTGGCTGGGGGCAGTACTCTTGGCACACCCCGTTAATGCCAGTGCGAACATTCCCGCCAATAATATGGCGGCGCCGGTTTTGTAGCCTGAATGCGTAATTTTCATATCCCTGTCCTTATGGATGATTATCAGCCAAATCAACGTGGTATTTGACAAGATCCCCGGTCAATACTTATACAGAATTCACGTAAAACCGCCAATGACATCAAGCTCTGGCACGCGGAAAATCGTGAGTAGATGATGATATGAAACCCTAACCCCATCGGCGGGCCGTACGCCTGAAGGCCATGACTTATCGACACCCCTCGAATGGGCAATCACTCCATCAATAAATTAAGAAATTCTTAATTTTTTATCGCATTAAAAGCACTTTTAACGCTAGCAATCTGGAGATTCTGCCTATACTTACTTTCCTGCCATTAAATTCATTTAAGTAACCAGGATGGTAAGTATGAAAAGTAAACGACTCTTTGCCGCGCTTCTTACTGCGACCACGGTGATATTCATGGCGGGCTGCGCTTCCAATCAGGCGATTAAAACAACGGATGGCAAGACTATTGTCACCGACGGCAAGCCTCAAGTCGATAAAGATACCGGGTTAGTCTCCTACCGAAATGCAGAAACGGGCAAAACGGAACAGATCAATCGAGACCAGATTGCAAACATGAGTGAGTTGGATAACTAAAAGGAGCTTCAAATGAAAAAAGCGCTTGTTCTTCCCGCGATCGCCCTGGTTGCTATCGCCACACTGTCAGGCTGCACACGCACCAGCTACGCTATTCATACCCACGATGGCCGAACGCTCATCAGTGACGGTAAACCGAAAGAAACCTCTGCCGGTTTGCTCGGTTATACCGATGCCAATGGCGTTAAACAGCAAATCAACAAGACGGAAGTCAAAGAGGTTTCAGAGATCCCTCATTAAGGTTCCGATAATCTTAGCCCGCTAAAACCTAGGGAGCCCATGGCTCCCTCCCAACTCAAACACCAACCGTGCCTGCCCGCGTTTAATGAGAACGTCGATAACCACCTGACATTTCAGCAGACAACGTTCTCAGGTTTGCCATACGGATCTCCCCTTTCCCGGCGTCGAACGGCTATAATCCAAGAAGTGGAGTTATTTGATAACGATAAGGAGGGAGTATGTACAAAACTATTTTGGTTCCCGTGGATATTACCGAGCCGGAATTAACACAGCAGGTCATCCCGCATGTCAATGCGCTCGCCAGGCTCGAAGACTCCCACGTCCATTTCCTGGCGGTGATCCCGTCTCGCGCCACCTACGCGGCCTTCGGCTTTGCCGCCACCGCGGCGGTGGAAACCAAAGATGAAACTATTGCGGTAGCGACCGAGGGGCTGGCAAAAGCGGCGAAACAATTCAGCGTTCCCGAGGATAGAGTGACCACCCATGTGGCCGTCGGCGATCCCAAAGATCAGATCCTGGAACTCGCTGATGCGCTTAACGCGGAGATTATTGTGATGGGTTCCAACCGCCCTTCTGCAATGACTTACCTCCTCGGCTCGAATGCCACCGCCGTCGTCCGCCACGCCAATTGCCCGGTGCTGGTCGTGCGTGAATCGGCTAACGCTTGATATCTCTTACTCATTTGAACAATAAAAAACGGGAGCCCTAAGGCTCCCGCTCCCATTCAAGCGCCAAACACGCTTACATGTGTTTAATGATAGCATCGCAAGATTACTAGGCAGCGTTTGAATCTAGAGTGTATGACCAGCGATTTTCAACATTACTGATAACAACATCGATACATGGTCAATGCGATACTATCGGCCATAATCATAGTGACATGCCCCCATGGATTAATACAGTTCGCACTCTAACGAAAGTCCGCTTCTGGCAGAGAACTGCCCATCAGATTGGGATTGATTCTGTACCGTATCAGGTCTGAACTAATACACTTGAGGGTCCCCCTCAAGCTTTTACTCTTTCTCGAACCCAAACGTCACGCGGTGCCGTTTTAAGTATTTTTTATTCTCCCCAAACAGCCCATCAATTTTTGAGTCCAAGGGAATTTTTAAATCATGAAGCAAACCTGCATATTCTTTCTTGTGCAATAAGCGTCCATTATCATCAAAACTGATCATGCCCCGGTCGAACAATCTGTCCAGGTTAGGAATCAGGGGGAATCCGTTGTAAGGGTCAACTTTCTCTTTGTCATTTGAGATAGACCACGAAACAATATGAGAAGCGGTTAGCATTGACTCAAGCGCAATGCCGGTGACCGCGCATTTTCCGCCCCACTTCTTAAATAATTTATCGCGGTAGGGGCCGTGACCAACGCGAGCCTGAATGACGGCTGCTTTAGTGCTTCCTCTCGCCTCTTTTACCGTGGCCGTCTGTTTATTGAAGTCAATTGAAACGTTATCGTTAATAAAACTTGCTATCATTTTTGCTGCAGCCTCGGGTATTTCGCACATGTAAGTCTGCGTACAAAACCCGTTTTCAGCAAAAACTGTTGGCCGACTTAACTCATTAAACACAGTCAGAAATATGTCACTGAACTGCAAAACATCGATCGGGTGCTCTAAAACGGTCAAATCTACTTCTACTCGGGTACCTTCACGCTCCCACTTATCAAAAGATCGATTAGGTGGCCGCGGTGCATCATCAGCATCGGCTGTAGCAGTCGCTACATAGACAATCTCTCGATCCTTATTACAAAAGATGACGTCACCTGCTTTTACATCCTTCACTGTCTCCCAGGAGGCATTACTAAACTTTTTCCCGTGCTTATTCATGCCATATTGTGGAGCCCAGAGGAAATTTTGTTCTTTAACCTCATTAAAACTGCTACCAATATTCACCCAGAAAAAGCTCATTAACACTCCTTGTAGAATTTTATCTCATGCAAAAAAATGCGGCTGCAGGCAGTTTATCGTCCATTTCATTGCAAAGTTTAGACGCAGCTCAACCTTTAGATCTATACGCTCTAAAGCGCCAAAATGGCCGAGTTTTGATAACCGTTGCAGTTTGAATAATAAAAAACGGGAACCATCAGGCTCCCGTTATCATTTAACGCTAAAACACCATTACATGTGTTTAACGATAGCGTCGCCAAACTCTGAACATTTCAGCAGCTTAGCGCCTTCCATCAGGCGTTCGAAGTCATAGGTCACGGTCTTGGCAGCGATTGCGCCCTCCATGCCTTTAACAATCAGGTCAGCCGCTTCGAACCAACCCATGTGGCGCAACATCATCTCTGCGGACAGGATGATGGAGCCTGGGTTCACTTTGTCCTGGCCGGCGTACTTCGGCGCGGTGCCGTGAGTCGCTTCGAACAGCGCGCAGTCGGAGCCGATGTTGGCGCCCGGCGCGATACCGATGCCGCCAACCTGGGCCGCCAGGGCGTCGGAGATGTAGTCGCCGTTCAGGTTCATACAGGCGATCACGTCGTATTCCGCCGGGCGCAGCAGGATTTGCTGCAGGAAGGCGTCGGCGATCACGTCTTTAACCACGATCTCTTTGCCGGTATTCGGGTTCTTGATCTTCAGCCATGGGCCGCCGTCGATCAGCTCGCCGCCGAACTCTTCGCGCGCCAGCTCATAGCCCCAATCCTTGAAGGCACCTTCGGTGAACTTCATGATGTTGCCTTTGTGAACCAGGGTCACGGAGTCGCGGTCGTTGGTGATGGCGTATTCGATCGCCGCACGCACCAGACGCTTGGTCCCTTCTTCGGAGCATGGCTTCACGCCGATACCGCACTGCTCTGGGAAGCGGATTTTCTTCACACCCATTTCGTCGCGCAGGAATTTGATCACTTTGTCCGCTTCGGCGGAGCCGGCTTTCCACTCGATGCCGGCGTAGATGTCTTCGGCGTTTTCGCGGAAGATCACCATGTCGGTCAGCTCAGGCTGTTTCACCGGGCTTGGAGTGCCCTGGTAGTAACGCACCGGGCGCAGGCACACGTACAGGTCCAGCTGCTGGCGCAGGGCCACGTTCAGAGAACGGATGCCGCCGCCGACCGGGGTGGTCAGGGGGCCTTTGATGGCGACGCGGTAGTCGCGGATCAGGTCCAGAGTTTCGTCCGGCAGCCACACGTCTTTACCGTAAACGTGGGTAGATTTTTCGCCGGTGTAGATTTCCATCCAGGAGATTTTACGTTCGCCGTGGTAAGCCTTTTTAACGGCCGCATCAACCACGTGGATCATGGCAGGAGTCACGTCAACGCCGATGCCGTCGCCTTCGATGAACGGGATGATCGGGTTATGAGGAACAACCAGTTTACCCTGGGCGTCAACCGTGATTTTTTTACCTTCTGCCGGAACAACTACTTTGCTTTCCATCAACCTCTCCTTCAAGCGCAATTTTGTTAATGCTTTGTAAGATGCGTGTAGATACTACTTGAATATTCGGTCCGCGCCAATCCGAAACGGATTCGGTTATAATGCGCTTATCATCCGTAATCTCAACTGTTATGAAAAAATTCTCTGTTAGAAATCACAACGTTAAACGATTCAGCAAGCCGAATGCCGCCAAACCCGCCGCGCCGAAGGGGCCGCGTCGAATTGTGTTATTCAACAAGCCCTTCGACGTGCTGCCGCAGTTCACCGATGAAGCCGGCCGCGCCACGCTGAAAGAGTACATCCCCTTCCCCGACGTTTACGCCGCCGGGCGTCTGGATCGCGATAGCGAAGGGCTGCTGGTGCTGACCAACGACGGACAGCTGCAGGCGCAGCTCACCCAGCCGGGCAAGCGCACCGGCAAAATCTATTATGTGCAGGTCGAGGGCACGCCACAGGAGAGCGATCTGGCGCCATTGCGCAGCGGCGTCACGCTGAAAGACGGCCCGACGCTACCCGCCGGTGTTGAGTTGGTGGCCGAGCCTCAGTGGCTATGGCCGCGCAACCCGCCGATCCGCGAGCGTAAATCCATCCCCACCAGTTGGCTGAAAATCACCCTGTTCGAAGGGCGAAACCGCCAGGTGCGTCGCATGACGGCGCATATCGGGTTCCCTACCCTGCGCCTGATTCGCTACAGTATGGGTAATCTTTCGCTGGGTTCACTGCAGCCTGGTGAATGGAAAAGCATCGATTCCCTGTAGACCGATAACTGATGGAGGCGCCATGAAATCCACGCCGATCGCGCTGCTGCTCGCCGCTCTGGCGGCCCCATTCGCGGCCCAGGCCGCCAGCTTCGACTGCGCCAAGGCAGCAAACCGCGATGAGCAAGCCATCTGCGCCAACCGCACGCTGAACGATTTGGATGTACAAATGGCCACCAAGTACCAATTCCTGCGCGGCCTGTTCGCCATGGGCGCGCGTGGCGCGATGCAGGACAGCCAGCAGGCCTGGCTGGCAAAACGCCAGCGGTGCGGCGGCGATACCGCCTGCCTGCTGCAAAGTTATCGTACCCGCATCGCCGAGCTGGACGACATCTACCGGCGCATCGACAAACCTCTGTAAGGAGACCGCATGTTCAAACCGCACGTCACCGTGGCCTGCGTGGTACACGCCGCCGGCAAATTTTTGGTGGTCGAAGAGACCATCAACGGCAAAGCGCTATGGAACCAGCCGGCCGGCCACCTGGAGGCCGACGAGACGCTGGTGCAGGCCGCCGAGCGCGAGCTGTGGGAAGAGACCGGTATCCGCGCCACGCCGCAGGCGTTCCTGCGCCTGCACCAGTGGATAGCGCCGGATCGCACGCCGTTTCTGCGTTTTTGCTTTGTTATCGAGCTGGAACAGCCGCTGCCGACCGAGCCGCACGACAGCGACATCGATCGCTGCCTGTGGCTGAGCGCCGACGAGATTTTGCAGGCGCCCAACCTGCGTTCCGCGCTGGTGGCGGAGAGCATTCGCAGCTACCAGCAGCCGGAGCGCTATCCGCTGTCGCTGGTCGGCAGCTTCGCCTGGCCGTTTTAAGGGCGCCGAGCAGCACAAGATGACCAGTGCGCCGGCGCGGCCAACGTGGTAAAATCCTGCGCTTGTTTTTATCAGCACGGTTCGTGTTCAAGTTCGTGAGATCCCCATGTCAGACAACAGCCAGAAAAAAGTAATCGTCGGTATGTCCGGCGGCGTCGACTCCTCCGTTACCGCCTATCTGTTACAGCAACAGGGCTATCAGGTCGCTGGGCTGTTCATGAAAAACTGGGAAGAAGACGACGACGAAGAGTACTGCTCCGCCGCGACCGATCTGGCCGACGCGCAAGCGGTCTGCGACAAGCTGGGCATCGAACTGCACACGGTGAACTTCGCGGCGGAATACTGGGACAACGTGTTTGAGCTGTTCCTGGAAGAGTACAAGGCCGGCCGCACGCCGAACCCGGACATCCTGTGCAATAAAGAGATCAAATTCAAAGCCTTCCTGGAGTTTGCCGCCGAAGATCTGGGGGCCGATTTTATCGCCACCGGCCACTACGTGCGTCGCCAGGACGTGGACGGCAAGAGCCGCCTGCTGCGCGGCGTCGACGGCAACAAAGATCAGAGCTACTTCCTCTATACCCTGAGCCACGAGCAGGTGGCGCAAAGCCTGTTCCCGGTCGGGGAGTTGGAGAAGCCGGAGGTGCGCCGCATCGCCGAACAACTGGAGCTGGTCACCGCCAAGAAGAAAGACTCCACCGGTATCTGCTTTATCGGCGAACGTAAATTCCGCGACTTCCTCGGCCGCTACCTGCCGGCGCAGCCGGGCCCGATCGTCAGCGTCGACGGCCAGACCGTCGGCGAACACCAGGGCCTGATGTATCACACCCTGGGCCAGCGCAAAGGGCTGGGCATCGGCGGTATGAAAGACAGCAGCGAAGATCCGTGGTACGTGGTGGATAAAGACGTGGCCAACAACGTGCTGGTGGTCGCGCAGGGGCACGATCACCCGCGCCTGATGTCCGTCGGCCTTATCGCGCAGCAGTTGCACTGGGTTGATCGTCTGCCGCTGACCGGCCCGTTCCGCTGTACGGTGAAGACCCGCTATCGCCAGCAGGACATCCCTTGCACCGTGACCCCACTCGACAGCGAACGCATCGAAGTGCGTTTCGACGAGCCGGTCTCCGCCGTCACCCCCGGCCAGTCGGCGGTGTTCTATCAGGGCGAAATCTGCCTCGGCGGCGGCATTATCGAACAGCGCCTGGCATAATTCGTCTGTTGCAAGAAAAACGCTGCGTTTACCGCAGCGTTTTTTTTATTCAAAATTCCACCTGTGCCCCCAGTTCAATCACCCGATTCGGCGGGATTTCGAACAGATCCGGCGCCCTCAGCGCGTTGCGCTGCAACAGCTGGAATACCTTGCCACGCACGCGCAGATACCAGGGGCGCTTGCCTAATACCAGCGTATCGCGCGACATGAAGAACGAGGTCTCGTTCATGGTGAAGCTCATCCCCTCCAGCCCGCAGCGATAAAGGATGTCCGTCACGTTGGGCGTCTCGCGCCAGCCGTAGCTTGCCACCACCCGCCAAAAGCTCGCCGACAGCTGTTCAATCGCCACCCGCTGTACGTTGTGCACGTACGGCATGTCGGTGGTGACGATGGTCAGCAGCACCACACGCTCATGCAACACCTTGTTGTGCTTCAGGTTGTGCAACAATACCAGCGGCACCGCATGCGGTGTGCGCTCCATAAACACCGCGGTGCCCGGCACCCGCTTCGGCGGCGCTTTCTCCAGCGACTCGATCAGCGCGCTCAGCCCTTCCTGATTGTCGCGCAACCGGCGGATCAGGCGCGAACGCTCGGTCTTCCAGGTCAGCATGATCAGCAGAATCGTCAGCCCAAGCGCCACCGGCAGCCAACCGCCGGTCGCCAGCTTGATCAGGTTGGCACCGAACAGCGGTACGTCGATGCACAGCATGACCAGCAGCATCAGCCCGCCCAACGCGCGCGGCCAGCCCCAGTTTTTCACCGCCACAATGCTCAGCAAAATCGACGACAGCAGCATGGTGCCGGTCACCACGATGCCATAAGCCGACGCCAGGTTGCTGGAGTGTTTGAAACTGATAATCACGATCAGCACCGCTGCGAACAGCAGCCAGTTCACCACCGGAATGTAAATCTGCCCGGATTCCTGATCGGAGGTATAGATGATACGCATCGGCGGCAGGTAGCCCAGCCGCACCGCCTGGCGCGTCAGCGAGAACACGCCGGAGATCACCGCCTGCGAGGCGATCACCGTCGCCAGCGTGGCAATCACCAGCAGCGGGAGCAGCGCCCAGGTCGGCGCCAGCAGGAAAAACGGGTTGTTGATCGCCGCCGGATTGGCCAGCAACAGCGCTCCCTGGCCGAAGTAGTTCAACACCAGCGCCGGCGCCACCAGCGTAAACCACGCCAGACGAATCGGCTTTTTACCGAAGTGGCCCATATCGGCGTACAGCGCTTCGGCACCGGTGACCGACAGCACCACCATGCCCAGCGCAAAGAATGACACCGCCTTGTATTCGAGGAAGAAATTCACCGCCCAGTAAGGGTTCAGCGCCCGCAGCACGCCGGGGTGATGCAGAATGCCGCCGATGCCCAGCAGCGCGAGTGTCAGGAACCAGATAACCATCGCCGGGGCGAACAATTTGCCGACGCTGCCGGTACCGCGCTTTTGGATCGCGAACAACGCGGTTAGCACCAGCAGCGACAGCGGCACGATAAAGCTGTCCAGCTCGGGGGCGATAATCTGCAGCCCCTCGATGGCCGAGAGCACCGAAATGGCCGGAGTGATCACCCCGTCGCCGTAAAAGAAGCTGCCGCCCACCAGCCCGATCAGCACCGCCGCCGGTACCCAGCGTGCATCCAGCTTGCGGATCGCCAGCGACATCAGTGTCAGAATGCCTCCCTCGCCGTCGTTGTCGGCACGCATCACAAAACAAATGTACTTAATTGACACCACCAGCGTCAGCAGCCAGAAAATCAGCGACAAAAAGCCGTAAATCGAGGCCGGCGTCAGGGTGATGCCCTCCTCCGCCGTCAGGCATTCGCGCAAGGTATACAGCGGGCTGGTACCGATATCGCCGTACACCACGCCGATGGCCGCCAGCGTTACCGCCGGCAGTGGCTGCTTGTTTTTTACGTGCATATAGAGGTCTTTATTTGAGGGGCCACGTTGGCAGTATAGATGCAGCCACCGCACTTTATTTGTCGCCGCAACAATAAGTTCGCACCGCCGCGCCGGCGATTTTCGCCGCCTATTTGCGCAGTTCTGCGCCGCACGGCGCATCCGCCTTGCCGCAGGCGTATTAGACGCTGGGTTTACCCTCGATTTTGTGGCATGATCCGCGGCATTCGTTGTCATCGTTGTTACAGCCACGCCCGATCGTTCCCGTTCGCGGCCGCCGCCGTTACCCTGGCGATACACACAACCTTATGCAGTAAGCCATGTACCGTTCACAGCGTTTACAGGAGTATTCGTGGCGAAGAATTATTATGACATCACGCTGGCCATGGCGGGCATCAGCCAGGCGGCGCGTTTGGTTCAGCAGCTGGCCCACGAAGGGCAATGCAATCGCGAAGCCTTTCAGACCTCGCTGAAAAGCCTGCTGCAGATGGACCCGCCCTCCACGCTGGCGGTGTTCGGCGGCGAGGAGCGCAATTTGATGGTCGGCCTCGAAACCCTGATGGGCGTGCTTAACGCCAACAACAAAGGGCCGGGCGCGGAACTGACCCGCTACACCATCAGCCTGATGGTGCTGGAGCGCAAGCTCAACGCCAACAAACAGGCGATGAACACGCTCGGTGAACGCCTCGGCCAACTCGAACGCCAGCTGGCGCACTTCGATCTTGAGTCAGACACCATCATCAGCGCGCTGGCCGGCATTTACGTCGACGTGGTCAGCCCGCTCGGGCCGCGTATCCAGGTAACCGGCTCGCCGGCTATCTTGCAGAACCCGCAGGTGCAGGCCAAGGTTCGCGCCACGCTGCTGGCCGGCATTCGCGCCGCCGTGCTGTGGCAACAGGTTGGCGGCAGCCGCCTGCAGTTAATGTTTTCCCGTAATCGTCTGTTCAAGCAGGCGCAAAATATCGTTGCTCATTGTTAATCGATCCCAGGAGTTGCTACCGATGGAATTATCCTCACTGACCGCCGTTTCCCCCGTTGATGGACGCTACGGTGATAAAGTCAGCGCACTGCGCCCCATTTTCAGCGAATACGGTCTGCTGAAATTCCGCGTACAGGTTGAAGTACGTTGGCTGCAAAAACTGGCCGCCTGCGCAGAAATCAAGGAAGTTCCCGCTTTTGACGCCGACGCAAACGCTTTCCTCGACAAAATCGTCGCTGAATTCAACGAAGAAGACGCTCAGCGTATCAAAACCATCGAGCGCACCACCAACCACGACGTGAAAGCGGTCGAGTATTTCCTGAAGGAAAAAGTGGCGGCGGTGCCTGCGCTGCACGCGGTGTCCGAGTTCATCCACTTCGCCTGCACCTCCGAAGACATCAACAACCTGTCGCACGCGCTGATGCTGCAAAGCGCCCGTCAGGACGTGGTGCTGCCTTACTGGCGTAAAATCATCGATGCGCTGAAAGGGCTGGCGCTGGAATACCGCGATATCCCGCTGCTGTCGCGCACCCATGGCCAGCCGGCGACCCCGTCGACCGTCGGCAAAGAGTTCGCCAACGTGGCTTACCGCATGGAGCGCCAATACCGCCAGCTGGAGCGCGTGGAGATCATGGGTAAAATCAACGGCGCGGTCGGCAACTACAACGCCCACATCGTCGCTTACCCGGAAGTGGACTGGCATCAGTTCAGCGAAGCGTTCGTGACCTCGCTCGGCATCACCTGGAACCCGTACACCACCCAGATCGAGCCGCATGACTACATCGCCGAGCTGTTCGACTGCGTAGCGCGTTTCAACACCATTCTGATCGACTTCGACCGCGACATCTGGGGCTACATCGCCCTGAACCACTTCAAGCAGAAGACCATCGCCGGCGAAATCGGTTCTTCCACCATGCCGCACAAGGTCAACCCGATCGACTTCGAAAACTCCGAAGGCAACCTGGGCCTGGCCAACGCCGTGCTGGGCCACCTGGCGGGCAAACTGCCGGTCTCCCGTTGGCAGCGCGACCTGACCGATTCCACCGTGCTGCGTAACCTGGGCGTGGGCCTGGGCTATGCGCTGATCGCCTACCAGGCCACCCTGAAAGGCATCAGCAAGCTGGAAGTGAATCAGGCACACCTGCTGGACGAACTGGATCACAACTGGGAAGTGCTGGCCGAGCCGATCCAGACCGTGATGCGCCGTTACGGCATCGAGAAGCCTTACGAGAAGCTGAAAGAGCTGACCCGCGGCAAGCGCGTGGACGCTGCCGGCATGCAGGCGTTCATCGATGGCCTGGCGCTGCCGGAAGAAGAGAAAACCCGTCTGAAAGCGATGACCCCTGCCAACTACATCGGCCGCGCCACCACCCTGGTCGACGAGCTGAAGTAAGCGCTTTAGCCCGATAAAAAGGCGGCCCGCGGGCCGCCTTTTTGCTTATTATTCGCCGCGCAACACCTGCAGCCGAGCTATCTGCCGCCCCTGCGCATCGAAGTTGTCCGCGCTAAGCCAGCGCGCCAGCGCCTGTCGTACCGTCGGCCACCGGTCGGCGGTGATGGCGAACCAGTCGGTATCCCGGCTGCGCCCCTTGACGATCACCGCATAGCGGAAGTTACCCTCGTAGCGAAAGCCAAAGCGCAGCGCAGCCTGGCGGGAGGGTGCGTTATGGCTGTCGCACTTCCACTCGCAGCGGCGGTAGCCCAGCGTGTCGAAGGCATAGCGCAGCAGCAGCGCGATAGCCTCGGTGGCGCTGGAGCGCTGTTTCATCAACGGCGACCAGCTGACGTGGCCGATCTCCAGCACGCCATTGGCCTCGTCGATGCGCATCAGCGCCACCGTGCCCACCGGCGCGTCGCTGGCGGCGTCGAACACCGTCAGATTAACCAGCGTCGGGTTGGCTTGCAGCGTTTCCAGATGCTGCAGCATCGCCGCCGGCGTGTCGGGCCGTTCGATAGACAGATAGGTCCAGTCGCGGCCGTCCGGCGCCAGTTGAAACGCCTCGAACAGCGCGGCGTAATCCCGCTGCGGCTCGAGCGGCGCCAGCGAGCAGAAACGCCCGCCGAGCGTCGCGCCGCCCGGACGGCGAGCCGGCTGCCAATCCGGCATCGGTTCGCCAATCGGCTGACCATAACGATTCATTGCCATACACGCCTCCTGCGGTTAACGGGTATAAACGATAAACGAGCTTCTTCTGCCGATTTTGTCGTACAGCGAGCGCGCCGGCGCGTTGTACTCCTGGGTCATCCAGTAGACCCGATCGCTGCCGCGCGTCTCTGCCAATCGGTACGCCTGTTCGAACAGCTTTTCCGACACCTTATGGCCGCGCGCCTGCGGCGACACATAGAGATCTTCGATATAACAATAGCCGACTGCGCTCCAGGTGGACGGGTGGAACACCAGGTTCATCAGCCCCAGTAGCTGGCCGTCGGCATCCTCCGCCACCAGCCCGTACACCTGTTCATCCTGCCCCAGGCGTTCGAAGGTGCGATCGGTCACCTGCGGCGCCACATCGGCGCGGTAAAAGTCGAGATAGCCCTGCCAGAGCGCCAGCCATTGCGCTTTGTCGTCGCCATTGATTCTGCGGATAGTCACTTCAGGGTTTGATGGGTTCATAGCGCCTCACGGTGTAAGATATTATTTCCATTAGGGAAATAATCGGATAGCGGCAGAATACACCGCATGGCGGCGGTACAATACGGACCAATTTGAAACACAGAGCAGACCAATTTTAGCCATCGCTTTCCACCGGCAGCGCGTTGAACACCTGCGCCAGCGTGGCGATAAAGCGCACGATCTCATCCGGCGTATAGGCCGAGAAGCCGAGCACCAACGCCCCGCGCTGCGGTGTGCCGGTGTAGAAGTCCGCCAGGCCGTACAGCCGTATCCCCCTTTCGGCGGCCGCCACCACCAGCCGCCGCTCCGTCGCCGCATCCGCCAACGGGCAAACCAGCTGCAGCCCGCCCTGCGGCAGCGCCGGACGCGTCCAGGCCGCAAGGTGACGATGCACCGCGTCGTACAGCACGTCCAGCCGCGCTTTGTACAGCGTGCGCATATTGCGCAGATGCTCAGCGTAGCCGCCCTCGTGCAGGAAGTGGAACAGCGTCATCTGCGCCAGCGCCGACGTGTAGCCGTCCTGAAACTGCCTGGCGGCGACCAAGGGCCGCACCAACTGAGGCGGCGCGATCATGAAACCGATGCGCAGCCCCGGAAACAGCGTCTTGCTGAAGGTGCCGATGTACAGCGTACGCCCGCCGCTGTCCAGTCCCTGCAGCGCCGCCTTGGTTTGCCGGTCGTAGTTGAACTCGGCGTCGTAGTCGTCTTCGATGATCCAGGCCCGGCAGCGCTGCGCCCACTGCAACAGCGCCAGCCGCCGCTCGAGGCTCAGCGAATACCCCAGCGGGTAATGATGGGACGGCGTGATGTAAACGCCCCGCCCACCGCCCGAAGCCTGCATCAACTGCCCGACGTCCAGCCCTTGTTCATCGATGCCGATCGGCCGCGCCTGCAGCCCCGCCGACTGCACCAGTTTTTTTGCCCCCTGGTAACCCGGCTCTTCGACGAATACCGCATCGCCGGGATCGAACAGCACCTGCGTACACAGCGCCAACGCCTGCTGAGAGCTGGTGACCACGATCACCTGTTCCGCCGTCGCCTTGACGCCCCGCTCCCGCTGCAGATAGTGCGCGATCTCCGCGCGCAGCTCCGGCAGCCCTTGCGGATCGGCATACCCCAATAATCGCTCGCCGTGCCGCCGCAGCGCCTGCTTTTCCTGCTGCAGCCATTGCTCGATGGGGAACGCCCGCAGGTCCGCCAGCGAAGGCGTCAGCGAAGCCTGGCGGCAGGTGTGCGGCGTATGGCTGACCGCCAGCAGCGCCCGGCCGCGATCGCTCAGCTCGCGCTCCGCCAGCCGCGCCTCTTGCCCCGTCGCCGTCGTCAGCAGTTCACGGCCGAGCAGCGTGTCACTACGATAACGCACAAAGCTGCCGCGCCCCACCGTTCGGCTGATGAACCCCTCAGCCTCCAGCCGAGCGTAGGTCTGTTCCACCGTGTCGCGCGCCACCGTCAGCCGGGCCGCCAACGCACGGCTCGGCGGCAGCTTCGCCCGCCAGGGCAGTTCTCCGGCGGCAATCAGTTGCAACAGAGCCTGATGCAGCGCCGAGCGCCGGGTCAGGCCTTGTTGCAGACCTGGCGAAAAAGCCGCCGCGATCGCCTCTTCTATGGCATACGGCTCGTTGATGCAGTTTTCCATGGCACTCCAATGTGAGTTAAGCGGAACACGACCTTATTGCACTTCGCCGGCTCACCGTGAATGTTAACAAATTGATCCCGATCAACTGAAATGTAAAAAAAACGTTTTGAAACAGATCATTTATTGTTTCTTCACACTTCTCGATCTTAGACTTAATTACCATACAAGTAGCTTGCTAACTATATATGGTGATAGACGACCTCTCCTTTCCCCGCCTGTTTACCGTCGCTGGAGAGCGACGGCGCAGGTGATGCAAAACCTGCGCGGGCATTACTGTGAAGCATGTTCAAGGTGGAATTATGTCGCAACAGCATATCCCTACGCCGCCCCGGCGTGAATTTTTGAAAAAAACGCTGGCGCTGATCCCGTTAGCCGCTGCCGGTAACGGTCTCATGATGGTAAACGCCCAGGCAGCGCCGGCTGCGGGCATCTCGCCGAATTACGTTCCGGTTTATTTCAACAACGAAGAGTGGCGATTCTTGCTGGCGGCCTGCGATCGGCTGATCCCCAGCGACGAGAACGGCCCCGGAGCCGTCGATCAGGGGGTCCCGGTATTCATCGATCGCCAAATGGAAACACCCTACGGCCATGGCGGCCTGTGGTACATGCACCCGCCGTTCGTGCCATCGGCGCCGGAGTTGGGCTATCAGTCCAAACTGACGCCGCGCGAGACCTATCGCAACGGTATCCTCGCGTTCAATGAGCTCTGTCAACGTCAGTTCGGCAAAGTTTTCGCCGAGCTGTCTCATGGCGAGCAAGAACAGCTGTTGACCGCGTTGGAAAGCGGCCAACTCGATGCGGATACCTTGCCGGGTAAAGCTTTCTTCGAACAGCTGCTGCAAAACACCAAAGAAGGTTATCTGGCCGATCCGATCCACGGCGGCAACCAAACGCTGGCATCATGGAAATTGATAGGCTTCCCCGGTGCGCGCGCTGACTTCGCCGATTGGGTCAACAAACCCAACCAACCCTATCCTCTTCACCCGGTCAGTATCTCCAGCAAAAGGAATGCATAATCATGAGCACAATAAAAAAACCACCGGTAGATGTGGTGATCGTCGGCTTTGGCTGGACCGGCGCCATTATGGGAATGGAATTGACCGACAGCGGCCTGCAGGTGCTGGCGCTGGAACGCGGTGAACGGCGCGATACCTACCCTGATTTCGCTTATCCGCGTATCGCCGATGAACTGACTTACGGCATTCGCCTCAAGCTGGCGCAGGAAATGGCGCATGAAACCGTCACCGTGCGCCATACGCCGGCGGATTTCGCGGTGCCTTATCGCCAGCTCGGCTCTTTTTTGCCGGGCAACGGCGTCGGCGGAGCCGGCGTGCACTGGAACGGCATGCACTGGCGCGCCCTGCCTTCCGATCTCAAACTGCACACCACCCTCACTGAAAAATACGGCGCCAACTGGATCCCGGAAGGCATGACGTTACAGGACTACCCCCTCAGCTACCAGGAGTTGGAGCCTTACTTCGACAAGTTCGAGAAGGTGTGCGGCACCGCCGGTAAGGCCGGTAATCTGCAGGGTGAGCTCATCAAGGGCGGCAATCCGTTCGAAGGGCCGCGTAGCAATGACTACCCGACGCCGCCGCTTAAACAGCTCTACTCGGGCTCACTGTTTGGCAAAGCCGCCGAATCGCTAGGCTACCATCCGTTTGCTATCCCCGCCGCCAACTGTTCCGAACCCTATACCAACCCGTACGGCGTGCAGCTTGGCCCCTGTAACTTCTGCGGTTACTGCGAACGTTTCGGCTGCTTCATGTACTCCAAGGCCTCGCCGCAGTCGACCATCCTGCCGGTACTGACACAGCGTAAAAACTTTGAGCTGCGCACCCAGGCGCAGGTGATCAAGGTCAATCTGGACAGCAGCGGCAAAAAGGCCACCGGCGTCACCTACATCGACGAGCAAGGGCGTGAAGTAGAGCAACCCGCCGATCTGGTGATCCTCAGCGCTTTCCAACTCCATAATGTTCGCCTGCTGCTGCTTTCCGGCATCGGAAAACCCTATGATCCGGTCACTGGTGAGGGCGTGGTCGGCAAGAACTACGCCTATCAAATGAACAGCGGCATTTCTCTCTTTTACGATCGCGATACCCATTTCAATCCCTTTATCGGCGCCGGTGCCGCCGGAACGGTGATCGACGATCTTAACGGGGAAAACTTCGACCACGCCGATCTCGGTTTTATCGGCGGCGCCTACATCTCCGCCACCCGCACCGGCGGTCGGCCTATCCAGCAAATGATGCTGCCGCCGGGCACGCCGAACTGGGGCAGCGGCTGGAAACAAGGCATCCGCGACAATTACCCGCACTCAATGAGCATCGGCTCGGAAGGATCGGTGATGCCATACCGCGATTGCTATCTGGATTTGGATCCCACCTATAAAGACGCCTACGGTCAGCCTCTGCTGCGTATGACCTTCGACTGGAAATCGAATGAGATCAAAATGACCCAGCATATCACCGCTAAAATGGCGGACATCGCCAACGCTATGAAACCAAAGCAGATGGCTATCTCGGTAAGAAAAACCGGCGATCATTATGACGTGCGCCCCTACCAATCCACTCACACTACCGGCGGTGCCATCATCGGCGACAATCCGGTCACCAGCGTGGTGAACAAATACCTGCAATGCTGGGACGTGCCCAATGTATTCGTCACTGGCGCCTGTGCATTCCCGCAGAACCTGGCCTACAACCCAACCGGCATCGTCGGCGCGCTGGCTTATCACTCTGCCGAAGCGATCCGCGAGCAATACCTGAAAAACCCTGGCCCGCTGGTGCAGGCATAACGCCTAAGGAGCTCAAGATGAAAGGATTTACACCCACATTGCCGGTGCTGCTGTTGCTCGCCGCAGGTGCGGTTAAGGCGGCCGACGCCCTCCCTTCCACGGCGCGAATTGAACACGGTGAATATCTGGCGCGCGCAGGGGATTGCGCGGCCTGCCACACCGCGCCCGGCGGCGCCCTCTTCGCAGGTGGCCTGAAGATGACCACGCCGATCGGCGCTATTTACTCCACCAACATCACGCCCGATCGCCAAACCGGTATCGGCGGGTACAGCCTGCCCGAGTTCGCCGATGCGCTTCGCAAAGGCATCGCGCGCGACGGCAGGCGGCTGTACCCGGCCATGCCCTACCCGTCGTTTGCCAAAATCAACGATGACGATATCCGCGATCTTTATCTGTATTTCACGCAAAAGGTCAGCGCAGTGGCGCAGCCGAATCGGGAAAGCGACATTCCCTGGCCGCTCAGCATGCGTTGGCCGCTGGCATTGTGGGATCTGATCTTTCGCGAAGACGGTGTTTATCAGCTGGATGCGCAGCGCGGCGCCGAGTGGAATCGCGGTGCCTATCTGGTTCAGGGGCTCGGTCACTGCGGCACATGTCACACGCCGCGCGGTATCGGCTTCCAGGAAAAGGCGCTCAGCCAAAGCGATACAGCCTATCTGAGCGGCGGGACGTTGGAGGGCTGGCATGCCGCTAACCTGCGCGCCGATACCGCCAGCGGCTTAGGGGACTGGAGTGCGCAGGAGATCACGCGCTTTCTGAAAACCGGCCATACCCAACGTTTCGCCGCCTTCGGCTCAATGGTGGAGGTGGTACAGGACAGCACGCAACATCTGAACGATGACGATCTGAAAGCGATCGCGGTCTACCTGAAATCGCTGCCTGCCGGTGATGAGAAGTCATCGCCGCCGCGCAACGACGGCATCGCCCAGGCGTTGTTCACCGGTAAGGTCAACACGCCCGGCGCACAAACCTACCTGGACAACTGCGCTGCCTGCCACCGTAGCGACGGCCAGGGGTATCGCAACACGTTTCCTCAGCTGGCACGCAATCCGGCGTTGCTGAGCGAAGATCCGTCGTCGCTGATCAGCATCATCCTCCACGGCTCACGGACGCCGGTAACCATCGGTGCGCCTACCGGCCTGACCATGCCGGACTTCGGTTGGCGGTTGAGCGATGAACAGGTCGCTCAGCTCGCGACCTTCGTGCGCACCAGTTGGGGTAACAGCGCCCCGGCGGTCAGCGCCGATCAGGTGAAAAACATTCGCTCCGGCGATAACCCGTCTCAGCCATGAACCAGTGGGCATCCTATGCCCACCCATCGTTATCGCCGGGCGGCGGCAGTTGCGCTGCCCGGCGAAATCCCCTTAAATAAGCCATCGCAATGCGGCTACAGGATTTCCGTCGGCTATGAGCAAGGAGACCAACCAGCGTCTGCTGGACAAACTGCAGCAGGATCTGGCCAGCGCGGGCGCGATGCCGCTGTATTTGCGCTTCAACGCCTCGGTGCGCCAGGCTATCGATCAAGGATTGCTGAATGCGGGGGATTTTTTGCCCAGCGAGCGCCTGTTCACCGAACGGCTCGGCATCTCGCGCATCACGGTACGCAAAGCGTTGGCCTGCCTCGAGCAGGACGGCCTCATCGGCCGTTCACGCGGTTACGGCACCTTTATCCAACTGCAACGGCCCGAACCGAAGCTGTTCTATTCTTTGGCAGACGTCAAAGGATTCTCGAGCGAGGTGTTACAGCAGGGGCGCCGGCCAGATACGCAATGGATCAGCCGCGAGCGGGTACCCGCCAGCGCCGAACTGGCTGAAAAGCTGCAGCTGGCGGCCGGAACGCCGATCTACACACTCAAACGCATTCACTTGATCGATCGGCGGCCGATGTCGGTGGCGGTGTCCTACGTGGTGGTGGCGGCGATTGCCAACGTCGACGAGATCGGCATCTCGCTGTACGACTACTTCCGGCGCAATAACGTCGAAATGGGATCGCTGCGCAGCCAGGTCAGCGCGGCGATGGCCGACGACGACATCCGCCGGGCGCTGCAATTATCAGAACCGATGCCGCTACTGATCGTGCGTCAAACGCTGTTCGACCACAGCAAGAAGCCGATCGAATACAGCGAAAGCTTCTGCCGCAGCGACATGTACGAGTTTACCAGCGAAAGCTGATCCGTTATGCCTCGCCCTGCCGGCGGCGGCGAAAGCGCACGAACGCCTGAACGTAAGCCTCGATATCCAGCGGATTCATCCGTTTTAACTCCGCCAGCAACCCGGCTTCGATCGCTTCAGCGCCATGCAGCGCGCCGCAAATCGCAGTGGCCATCGCACCGATGGTGTCGGTATCGCCGCCCAGGTTGGCGCACAGCACGGCGCACCGGGTAGGGTCGGTTTGCGCCAGCTGCACCATCGCCAGCGCCGCCGGCACCGACTCGATGGTGCTGACCCCGGCGCCGATCAGTTGATACACCCGCTCGGAGGCCTGCTCGGGATCGCTGGCTTCATCCACCACCTGAAACGCCAGCTCGATACGCGCCGCCAACGAGGGGCTGAACGTCGTCTCCTGACGGCGCTGGGCATACTCCGCCACGCCCGGCAGCGCCAGGCGAATCGAGGCCCAGTCCGCGCCCTCCACCGCCCGCGCAACCGCCCAAGCGATCGCGACGGCCCCGGCGACGGCGATGTCAGATTTGTGCGTCGGGCTGGAGGCCAGCCACACCTGCTGACAGAACTCCTCCAGCGGCGCAGACGGCAGCACGCAGCCTAAAGGCGAAATGCGCATCGCCGCACCGTTGGTGATGCCGTTGTTTTCCAACTCGGCGATTGGCGTTCCCGCTTTCTGCTCGCTCAGCGCCAGTTTGGAACTGGGGCCGAGAATGTTCTTGTTGAAGGCGTCAAAACTGTCCACCCAGCGGATCACGTTGCGGGCGATCAACTCTGGCACCACCTCGCCTTTCGCTTCCCGCAGCGCATCGGCCAGCGCTAACGCCATCGCGGTATCGTCGGTATATTGCCCGGCCTTGAAGTAGCAGGCGGCCGAGTTCTCCGCCGGCCCATCAAGGAAACCGTCTATCCAACCGAAATGGCGCTTAACCCGCTCGCGCGGCCACAGCTCGGAAGGCATGCCGAGCGCGTCGCCCAGCATCTGTCCGTAAAGTGCGCCCGCTATGCGTTCTGCCTGGGTTAACTGCTTCATCCGTCGCTCCTGAGAAAATATGCCGATACCTCGATAATACCTTATTAGTACCTTTAAAGCTTATCAAGCGCCCCGGTTCACATTTTGCTTTCGCGACAATGCCTGGCGCGTTTAAGTTGCGTTTAACGTTGCCCCGTCGCTGTTTATCCGACGTTTATCAGAACTTGTCGATAATGTCGGCGAACAAATTGATAACGCTTATTTTAATACATTGCTTCGGTTCTCTTGCGAGCCGGGCGGGTTATACCTACCATAGCCTCAGCACTTTTTGTCAAAATGGTTCAGGTGGCCGCGTTATCCCCTGACACGCCGCAGAGCGTGTTCCCTTTTATCGCGTGGGTGACAGGACGTTCACCCGCACAGTCACAGGAGTTCGCCATGCGAGTACTGGTTGTTGAAGATAATGGTTTGCTGCGCCACCACCTTTCCGTTCAGATGCGCGAGATGGGCCATCAGGTCGACGCGGCCGAAGACGCCAAGGAAGCCGATTATTTCCTGCAGGAACACGCGCCGGATATTGCCATCGTCGATCTCGGCCTGCCGGGCGAAGACGGCCTGAGCCTGATCCGCCGTTGGCGCGCGCACCAGACCAAACTGCCGATCCTGGTGCTGACCGCCCGCGAAAGCTGGCAGGACAAAGTGGCGGTGCTGGAAGCCGGCGCCGACGACTATGTCACCAAGCCGTTCCACCTGGAAGAAGTGATCGCCCGCATGCAGGCGCTGATGCGCCGCAACAGCGGCCTGGCTTCGCAGGTGATCGTGCTGCCCCCGTTCCAGATCGATCTGTCGCGCCGCGAACTGAGCGTCAACGATCGGCAGATCAAGCTGACCGCTTTTGAATACACCATCATCGAGACCCTGATCCGCAACGCCGGCAAGGTGGTGAGCAAGGATTCGTTGATGCTGCAGCTCTACCCGGACGCCGAGCTGCGCGAAAGCCATACCATCGACGTGCTGATGGGACGTTTGCGTAAAAAGGTGCAGGCGGAATACCCGCATGAAGTGATCACCACGGTACGTGGCCAGGGTTATCGTTTTGACGCGAAGTGAACATGATGTTCAACAAGAATAAAAAACCGTTTTCGCTGCGCGCCCGCTTCCTGATGGCGACCGCCGGGGTGATCCTGGCGCTGTCGCTCTCTTACGGTTTGGTGGCGGTCGTCGGCTACATCGTCAGCTTCGACAAGACCGCCTTCCGCCTGCTGCGCGGCGAGAGCAACCTGTTCTTCAGCCTGGCGCAGTGGAAAGACAACAAGCTCACCATCGCCATCCCCCCCGATATCGATCTCAACTTCCCGACGCTGGTCTTTATCTACGACGATAAGGGCAACCTGCTCTGGAGCCAGCGCAAAGTGCCGGAGCTGGAGAAGCTGATCAACAAGGAATGGCTGGAAGAGTCCGGCTTCTACGAAATTGACACCGATACCCGCATCAGTAGCGAAGTGCTGGGGGATAACCCCAAAGCGCAGGATCAGCTGAAGAATTATGACGATACCGATCAGAACGCGCTGACGCACTCGGTGGCGGTCAACACCTATGCCGCCACGGCGCGGCTGCCGGCGTTGACCATCGTGGTGGTCGACAGCATTCCGCAGGAGCTGCAGCGCTCAGACGTGGTGTGGGAGTGGTTCAGCTACGTGCTGCTGGCCAACCTGCTGCTGGTGGTGCCACTGCTGTGGCTGGCGGCCTACTGGAGCCTACGGCCGATCAAGGCGCTGGTCAATCAGGTGGGCGAACTGGAGAACGGCGAGCGCGATCAGCTGGATGAGAATCCGCCCAGCGAGCTGCGCGGGCTGGTGCGCAATCTGAACATTCTGGTGCGCAACGAGCGCCAGCGCTACACCAAATATCGCACCACCCTGTCGGATCTGACCCACAGCCTGAAAACGCCGCTGGCGGTGCTGCAAAGCACCCTGCGCTCGCTGCGCAGCGGCAAGCAGACCACCATCGAAGAAGCCGAGCCGATCATGCTGGATCAGATCGGGCGCATCTCTCAGCAAATCGGTTACTACCTGCACCGGGCCAGCATCAACTCCGGCCAGACGGTGCTGACGCGCGAGATCCACTCGGTGCCGGCGCTGCTCGACAGCCTGGTGGTGGCGCTGAACAAGGTTTACCAGCGCAAAGGGGTGGTGATCACGCTGGATATCTCGCCGGAAGTGACCTTTATGGGCGAGAAGAACGACTTTATGGAAGTGATGGGCAACGTGTTGGAAAACGCCTGCAAATACTGCCTGGAGTTCGTGGAAATCACCTCGCTGCACTCCGAGAAAAATCTCACCATCGTCATCGACGACGACGGCCCGGGCATCCCGGAAAGCAAGCGCCAGCTGATCTTCCAGCGCGGCCAGCGGGTGGATACCCTGCGCCCCGGCCAGGGCCTTGGCCTGTCGGTGGCGGCGGAGATCATCGAGCAATACGACGGCGAAATCGTCATCAGCGACAGTCCGCTCGGCGGCGCGCGCATGCAGGTCACCTTCGCCCGCCAGCACGACACCCACCACAACGAGTAAATTATGCCGCTGCGGCCCCGATCCACGGGGCCAAACTTCCGTTATAATCGCACTCAGGCTCACTCCTCTATCCTGGAATAGAACATGGATTATCAATTAGATCTGGACTGGAACGATTTTTTGCAACGCTATTGGCAAAAGCGTCCGGTGATTCTGAAGCGCGGCTTCAAAAACTTTATCGATCCGATCTCCCCGGATGAGCTGGCCGGGCTGGCGATGGAAAACGAAGTGGACAGCCGCCTGGTCAGCCACCAGGACGGCCGTTGGCAGGTTGCGCACGGCCCCTTCGAGAGCTTCGATCACCTGAGCGAAAACAACTGGTCGCTGCTGGTGCAGGCGGTGGACCACTGGCATGAGCCTTCCGCCGCGCTGATGCGCCCGTTCCGCCAGCTGCCGGACTGGCGGATGGATGACCTGATGATCTCCTTCTCGGTGCCGGGTGGCGGCGTCGGCCCGCATCTCGATCAGTACGACGTGTTCATCATTCAGGGCACTGGCCGCCGCCGCTGGCGCGTCGGGGAAAAAACGCCGCTGAAACAGCACTGCCCGCACCCGGATCTGCTGCAGGTCGAACCGTTCGACGCCATCATCGACGAAGAGATGGAGCCGGGCGACATTCTCTACATTCCGCCGGGCTTCCCGCATGAAGGCTACGCGCTGGAAAACGCGCTCAATTACTCGGTGGGCTTCCGCGCGCCGAACGGCCGCGAGCTAGTGAGCGGCTTCGCCGATTACGTGCTGGCACGCGAGCTGGGCAGCAAACGCTACGGCGATCCGGACGTTAAACTGCGCGAACACCCGGCGGAGATCCTGCCGCAGGAAGTGGACGCCTTACGGCAGATGATGCTGGATCTGGTGCAACAGCCGGAACACTTCCAGCACTGGTTCGGCGAGTTTATCTCCCAATCGCGCCACGAGCTGGATCTGGCGCCGCCGGAGCCACCGTATCAGGCCGGGGAAATCTACGAACTGCTGCAACAGGGTGAAGCGCTGCAGCGCCTGGGCGGGTTGCGCGTGCTGCGGGTCGGCGATCGCTGCTTCGTCAACGGCGAACTGATCGACACCGACCAGCTGCAGGCCGCAGATGCCCTGTGCCAGCACTTCAGCGTCGACGCCGCCCTGCTCGGCGACGCGGTGGACGACCCGTCATTCCTGGCGCTGCTGACCGCGCTGGTCAACAGCGGCTATTGGTACTTTAACGACTGATTGCGAGTACGCGAACAAGCCACCCTATCGGGTGGCTTTTTTTATGCCTGCCGCGCCTGCGCGCGAAAGCCGGC
Source organism: Serratia sp. OLAL2 (assembly GCF_002752475.1). Lineage (NCBI taxonomy): Bacteria > Pseudomonadati > Pseudomonadota > Gammaproteobacteria > Enterobacterales > Yersiniaceae > Serratia > Serratia sp. OLAL2. The sequence goes on from NZ_MSTL01000019.1 coordinate 153,991, forward strand.
CAGCGCTTCATTCGCCATGCCCGCCTGCTCCGCCGCCGCGCAAATCTGCCGCCAGGTATTGGCGTCTATCGGTATGCCCTGCTCCAGCCGCGTCGCGCGGTTGGCCTCTTCCCATTCTCCCGGCACCGCGATCGGCTGTTCGCCGCTCGGCGGCGACGCCTTCACCCAGCCGATAAACGCTTCGGCCTCGGCCTGCATTTGCGGGGCGTCGAAGGCCTGAGGATCGAGGATCAGGGTCGTCATGCAGTTGAAGATGGCGTCGCTGTCGGCTTTCAGCGTAGCGTCGTGGGTGGTGCGGCCGCCGGAGAGCGCGCCGCCGAGGATCTCGCACATCGCCGCCAGCGCATAGCCTTTGTGCAAGCCGAACGGCAACAGTGACCCGAACGGCGCTTCGTGCATCACCTTCGGTTCGGTGGTGGGTTGCCCGTGTTCGTCGATCAGATAGCCCGGCGCCACCGACAGCCCTTTGTTATAGGCCACCCGGGTCTTGCCGAAGGCGATGCCGCTGGTGGCGAAATCCAACAGCAGCGGCGTTCGGCCCGGCCGCGGGAAAATGGCGCAGAACGGGTTGGTGCCGAAGCGGCGATCGCTGCCGCCGAACGGCGCCACCATCGGATCGCCCACCACGTTGACGAAGTGAATCGAGATAAAACCGGCGCGGGCACACTGTTCCGCCCAATGGCCGATGCGGCCGATATGGTGCGCATTGTGCAGCGCCACCGCTGCCAGGCCCAGCTTGCCGGCGCGTTCAATGCCCAGCGCCATCGCTTCGCTGGCCACCACCTGGCCGAAGCCGCGCGCGCCGTCGAGCGTCAGCACCGCGCCAGCGTCGCGCACCACTTCGGCGTGCTGATTGAGCTGTAATTGCCCCTGCGCCAACGACGCCATGTAGCTGGGGATCATGCCGACGCCGTGCGAATCGTGCCCGGCCAGATTGGCCTGCACCAGATGATCGGCCACCAGCTCGGCTTCGCGCGCCGTACTGCCGGCCTGGCGCCAAATTGCCTGAACGAACTGCGTCAAATGCGGGCTGGCGATACGGTATTCGGTGCTCATCATGCGGTCCTTATGCGTGGGGAATGTACCTCCACACTATGGGCAACGCCTTGTTGCGGCAAGCGATTATGCCGATCGCAAGCGTCCCGTTTACCGCGCCCGCTCGGCGGCCAGCGCCGCGATGCGCATGATCACCGCCACCGCTTGCTCCATGCCCTCCAGCGTCACGAACTCGTGCTTGCCGTGGTAGTTGTAGCCACCGGTGAACAGGTTCGGGCACGGCAGGCCGCGAAACGACAGCTGCGCGCCGTCGGTGCCGCCGCGGATCGGTTTCATCACCGGTTCGATGTCGCAGTCGCGCATCGCCTGCTGCGCCAGCGCAATCACGTGCGGGTGCTCCGCCACCTGTTCGCGCATGTTGTAATAGCTGTCTTCGATGCTCACTTCGATATAGCAATCGCGGGGCAGGCCTTTGCCGACCTCGCGAGCGATGTCCACCATCTTGCGCTTGCGCGCCTCAAACCCCTCACGCTCGAAGTCGCGCAAGATATAGTGCATTTCGGCGCGCTCCACGCTGCCCTTGATGCTGCTGAGGTGATAAAAGCCCTGGTAGCCTTCGGTGGTCTCCGGCGCTTCGTCCGCCGGCAGTGCCTGATGAATGCGGGTCGCCAGCGACAGCGCGTTGACCATCACGCCCTTGGCGCTGCCGGGGTGCACGCTGTTACCGAGGATTTTGATCGTCACCGAGGCGGCGTTGAAGTTCTCGCACTCCAACTCGCCGACGCCGCCGCCGTCCACGGTGTAAGCCCATTCGGCATTGAAGGCCGCCACGTCGAACAGCTGCGCCCCTTTGCCCACCTCCTCGTCCGGGGTGAAGGCCACGCGGATGTCGCCGTGCGGGATTTTGCGCGCGCGCAGGCGCACCATGGCGGTGAGGATCTCGGCGATGCCGGCCTTGTCGTCGGCGCCCAGCAGCGTTTTGCCATCGGTGGTGATCAGCGTCTGCCCCAGCATCTGGTGCAGGATCGGGAACATCACCGGCGACAGCACTTCATCACCGATGCCGAGCGCAATGTCGCCGCCGCGATAGTTCTCGACGATCTGCGGATTGACGTGTTTGCCGCTGAAATCCGGCGAAGTATCCAGATGGGCGATAAAACCGACCGCCGGCACCGGCCAGGCGACGTTACCCGGCCAGGTGCCCATCACGCAGCCGTGTTCGCTGAGCGACACTCGCTCGAAGCCGAGCGCGATCATTTCCTGCTGCAACGCACGCGCCAGCTTCAACTGCCCGTCGGTGCTCGGCACATGCTTTACGTTCGCTTTGGACTGGGTGTCGAAAGAGACGTAGTTGAAAAAGCGGTCAAGTAATTTGTCCATGGTAGCGGCCCCTCAGAATATCGCGTTTCATTATGCGGAACCGATCAGGATCAAATATTGCGTCAGGTCATTTTTAACCAGAATTCGCCAATATCATTAATCTTTGTGATGATTTCTGAGAGAAATAATGCTGTCATCACAGGGTCATTTGTCGCTATCATGATGAAAAACGCGGCATCTGGGCCGGATCGGCTTTCAATTCCGGCATTCAGCGTCTATCATGCGCGCTCGAAAAATTTCCATTGGCGTAACTGGTTTGAGCTTCATTTGATCAGCGGGCATCCCGCAAGCTCCGGCAGTCTTTTCCAGTTGCGGTTCTATCTGCATTAGCCCACGGGATAGAGTAATACGATAAATGACTGAGACATCCTCTCCGACTCCCCTTGTTGAACTGCATGCCCTGAGCAAAGCGTTCGATGGCAAAACCATCATTGCCGATCTGGATCTGACGATTAATCACGGCGAATTCCTCACCATTCTCGGCCCCTCCGGCTGTGGCAAAACCACGGTGCTGCGCCTGATCGCCGGTCTGGAAGACGCCGATCGGGGCCGCATCGCGCTCGACGGCCAGGACATCACCGCCATTCCGGCCGAGCATCGCCACGTCAACACCGTGTTTCAGAGCTACGCTCTGTTTCCGCACATGTCGGTGTTCGACAACGTCGCCTTCGGCCTGCGCATGCAAAAGGTGCCGGCGGCCGAACTGACGCCGCGCGTCGAAGAGGCACTGCGCATGGTGCAGTTGGACGACTTCGCCAAGCGGCGGCCGGGCCAGCTCTCCGGTGGCCAACAGCAGCGCGTAGCCATCGCCCGCGCGGTGGTCAACAAGCCGAAAGTGCTGCTGCTGGACGAATCGCTGTCGGCGCTGGACTACAAGCTGCGCAAGCAGATGCAGAACGAGCTGAAGGCGCTGCAGCGCAAGCTGGGCATCACCTTCGTGTTCGTCACCCACGATCAGGAAGAAGCGCTGACCATGTCGGACCGCATCGTGGTGATGCGCGAAGGCCGCATCGAGCAGGACGGCACGCCGCGTGAGATCTACGAAGAGCCGAAGAATCTGTTCGTCGCCAGCTTCATCGGCGAGATTAACATCTTCGACGCGGTGGTTTTGGAACGCCTCGATTCACAGCGGGTGCGCGCCAACGTCGAAGGCCGCGAGTGCGACATCTATGCCGATCTGCCGGTGGAGCCGGGCCAAAAGCTGAAGGTGCTGCTGCGCCCGGAAGATCTGCGGGTGGAAGAAGTGAACGACAGCGCGCAGCACGACGGGCTGATCGGTTACGTGCGTGAGCGCAACTACAAAGGCATGACGCTGGAGTCGGTGGTCGAGCTGGAGAACGGCAAAACGGTGATGGTCAGCGAGTTCTTCAACGAAGACGATCCGGACGTCGATCACTCGCTCAACCAGAAGATGGCGGTGACCTGGGTCGAAAGCTGGGAGGTGGTGCTGGCCGATGAAGAAATCGCGTAAAGTCTTCCAGAATGTGGTGATCGTCGGCGTCGTCGCCTGGCTGCTGTTGTTCGTGTTCATGCCGAACCTGATGATCATCGGCACCAGCTTCCTGACCCGCGACGACGCCAATCTGGTGCAGATGGTGTTCACGCTGGATAACTACCGGCGCTTGTTCGACCCGTTGTACGCCCAGGTGCTGCTGCACTCGCTGAACATGGCGCTGATCGCCACCCTGTGCTGCCTGGTGATCGGCTATCCGTTCGCCTTTATCCTGGCGCGCTTGCCGCAGAAGGTGCGGCCGCTGCTGCTGTTTCTGCTGATCGTGCCCTTCTGGACCAACTCGCTGATCCGCATCTACGGCCTGAAGCTGTTTCTCAGCACCCGCGGCTATCTCAACGACGCGCTGCTGTGGATCGGCGTCATCGACAAGCCGCTGCGCATCATGTACACCTCGGAAGCGGTGATCCTCGGCCTGGTGTATATTCTGCTGCCGTTTATGGTGATGCCGCTCTACTCCAGCATCGAAAAGCTCGATAAATCCTGCCTGGAGGCGGCGCGCGATCTCGGCGCCAGCAAGCTGCAGACCTTTATCCGCATCATCGTGCCGCTGACCATGCCGGGCATTATCGCCGGCTGCCTGCTGGTGGTGCTGCCGGCGATGGGGCTGTTCTTCGTCGCCGATCTGATGGGCGGCGCCAAGAATCTATTGATCGGCAACGTGATTAAAAGCCAGTTCCTCAATATCCGCGACTGGCCGTTCGGCGCGGCCACCAGCATCTGCCTGACGCTGGTGATGGGGCTGTTGCTGCTGGTCTATTACCGGGCCGCCCGCCTGCTGAACAAGAAGGAGGATCTGGCATGATCGGACGTCTGCTACGCGGCGGCTTTATGACGCTGGTATACGCCTATCTGTATATCCCGATCGTCATCCTGATCGTCAACTCCTTCAACGCTTCGCGCTTTGGCATCAACTGGCAAGGATTCACCACCAAGTGGTACGCCACGCTGCTGAATAACGACAGCCTGCTGCAGGCCGCGGGGCACTCGCTGACCATGGCGGTGCTTTCCGCTACCTTCGCCACCCTGATCGGCTCGCTGACCGCGGTGGCGCTGTACCGCTACCGCTTCCGCGGCAAGCCGTTCGTCGGCGGCATGCTGTTCGTGGTGATGATGTCACCGGACATCGTAATGGCCATCTCGCTGCTGGTGCTGTTCATGCTGCTGGGCATTTCGCTCGGCTTCTGGTCGCTGCTGTTCTCGCACATCACCTTCTGCCTGCCGTTCGTGGTAGTGACCGTCTACGCGCGCCTGAAAGGCTTCGACGTGAAGATGCTGGAAGCCGCGCGCGATCTCGGCGCAAGCGAGTTCACCATCCTGCGCAAAATCATCCTGCCGCTGGCGATGCCGGCGGTGGCGGCAGGTTGGCTGCTGAGCTTTACCCTGTCGATGGACGACGTGGTCGTCTCCTCCTTTGTCACCGGGCCGAGCTACGAGATTTTGCCGCTGAAGATCTACTCGATGGTGAAAGTCGGCGTCTCGCCGGAGGTCAACGCGCTGGCCACCATTTTGCTGCTGCTGTCGCTGGTGCTGGTGATCGCCAGCCAGTGGGTGATGCGCGATCGCTCGCCCAAGGCAGAATAATCCTTCCCGCCGGGCGCTGCCGCGCCCGGTTGTGATCCCCTTCACAACCGGCACCGGTTGTCACTCAGTGACCATCGGTGCCTATTTCCGCCCCACCGATTGCAGCGGCGAAAACTTCCCCCTATAACTGAATCCAGGCAAGGTGCCTTATTTTTCTCGCTTTCAGGGAGTTTATTCAGCAACGTCGTCATCCATTAAAATATAAAAAGGAACTGCCATGAAAGGTATTATCGATAATATCTTAAACAAGCTGCAGCTTTTCTCCAAAGCCATGATGGGGCCGATATTTTTCCTGCCGGTAATCGGTCTGATTCTGGCGCTCAGTTCTATTCTTACCAATGCCACATTAATCAATGAACATTCCGCCGTCTTCTCTATCGGTAAAATGATCGGCGATACCTTCTGGCCGTTATTCGGCAATCTCGGGCTGATTTTCTGTATCGGTATTACCTACGGCCTGGCCAAAGACAAGAAAAGCGAAGCGGCGCTGGTCGCGGTGATGTGCTTTATCATGTTCCTCGGCGCCAATTCGTCTTATCTGCAATTCAGCGGCCACGTCGCGGCCAAGATTAACGGTGAGTATTACGGCACCGGGCAAACGGAACTGCTGGGATTTACCGTGGTAGATATGGGCATTTTCCTCGGTCTTATCCTCGGCGTCACGATTGCCTGGGTGCATAACCGCCTGTGCAACGTCGAACTCAACGGCGTGTTCTCGGTCTACGGCGGCGCCAAGCTGGTGCTGATTGCCATGACGCCGATCATCATGCTGTACGCCGTCGCCTTCAGCTACCTGTGGCCGGCTATCTCACAGGGCCTGATCGCGCTTACCGGCTTTATGAAAAGCGCCGGCTCGCTCGGGGTATTCGTCTACGGCTTCTTCGAGAAATTCCTGATCCCCACCGGGCTGCACCACTTTATCTGGTCGCCGTTCCAGCTCACCAGTATCGGCGGTTCGATCGTACAAGACGGCCAGACCGTCTCCGGCTCGCAGGCGATTTTCCTGGCCTACATGCGCGACCCAAGCATCTCGCCGCTGATGAACGAGGCGCTGCGTTTCTCGCAGCAAGGGATGGTGACCATCTTCGGCCTGTCGGGCGCGGCATTGGCTTTCTATCACACCGCCAAACCGGAAAAGAAAATGCTGGCCAAGGCGATTCTGATCCCGGCCATCACCACCTCGATCCTGGTCGGCATCACCGAGCCGATAGAGTTCACCTTCCTGTTTATCTCTCCGCTGCTGTGGGTGATCCACGCCGTGTTGACCGCGCTCTCGCAGGTAGCCTGCAACCTGTTCCAAGTGCGCCCCTGGGGCGCCAGCGGGCTGGTCGAGTTCCTGGCCTACAACCTGCCGCTGCCGGTCTCCCTCACCCGCTGGCCGCTGTATGTGGTCATCGGGCTGGTGCAGTTTGCGGTGTATTACCTGGTGTTCAAAACGCTGGTGCTGAAGCTCAATCTGAAGACGCCGGGCCGTGAAGATGATCAGGACGTCAAACTCTATTCCAAACAGGATTACCGGAACCGCAAAAATACCCCGGACGAGCCAAGCGGCATCATTATTCGCGCGCTGGGTGGCAAGGAAAACATTATTTCCGTCGATAACTGCTTTACCCGGCTGCGGGTGGAATTAAAGGATATGGCGCGGGTGGATGAGGCCGCGTTGAAAAGTACCGGCGCCAAAGGCGTGGTGAAGAATCGCCGTGAAGTGCAGGTGATTTACGGCGTCACGGTCGGCAAGGTCAAAAATCAGGTAGAGAAATATTTAGCGGCACTCTAACGCTTTATTAATGGGAGATATCGAATGAAATTAACCGTTCTCGGCGGCGGCGGCGTGCGTTCCCCGTTCCTCGCCAAATCCATCGCCTATAACGCCCATCGCATCGGCATTACCGAAGTGGTGTTTATGGATACCGATGAGCGCCATCTGGCGATCTACGGCGCCCTCGCGCAGGGCGTATTCCAGCGCATTCGCGGCGACATTGCTTTCAGCCTCAGCAGCGATCCGCGCCAGGCGCTGCAAGACGCCGATTACATCATCACCACCCTGCGCATCGGCGGCGAGGAAGGCCGCATCCATGACGAGCGCATCGCGCTCAATCACCAGTTGCTCGGGCAAGAAACCACCGGCGCCGGCGGCTTCGCCATGGCGATGCGTTCAATTCCGGCGATCCTCGACTATTGCCGCCTGATCGAGCAGGTTTCCTCGCCGGACGCGGTCCTGTTCAACTTCACCAATCCTTCCGGCATGGTGACCGAGGCGATCATCAAATCCGGCTTCCAGCGCCGGGTCTACGGCATCTGCGACGCCCCCAGCGAGTTTATCCGCGAACTGGCCGAGCTGCTGGACTGCCGCGAAGACCAACTGAGCGTCGACTGCTTCGGCCTCAACCATCTTTCCTGGTTCCGCAATGCGCGCGTCAACGGCGAGCCGGTCACGGAACGGTTGCTGGCGGATCCGCGCCTGTATCGCGATACCTGCATGAAATACTTCTCGCCGGAGCTGGTGGCGCTGTCAAACAATTTGATGCTCAACGAGTATCTCTACTATTACTACTACCGTGAGCAGGCGATCGCCGCCATCGTCGCGGGCGGCGAGACCCGCGGCGAACAAATCGCGGCGATCAACCGCCAAATGCTGTCAGAGTTAGGCGAGCTGGACATCCCCCACCAGTTGGAACACGCCTTCTCTGTCTACTTCAGCCATTATCTGCAGCGCGAAAACTCCTACATGCAGCGCGAGTCCAACCAGGGCAAGGTGAAAAAACGTGAGATGCTGACGCTGCAACAGTTTATCGAGCAGCCGGACAGCGGCGGCTATGCCGGGGTGGCGATCGACATTCTGGAGGCGGTCAACAGCGGCCGGCAAAAACGCGTAGTGGTATCGATGCAAAACCGCGACACGCTCGATTTTCTGCACCCGGAAGACGTGATCGAAATCAGCTGCGAATTGAGCAGCGCCGGTATTCAGCCGGTAAAAATGCGCGATATTCCCGACACCCAGAAAAACCTGATTTCGCAGGTGAAAGAGTACGAACGGCTGGCGGTGGCGGCGATCCTGACCGGCAACCGCCAACTGGCCATCAAGGCGCTGATGGTGCACCCGCTGGTCAACTCCTACTCGCTGGCGAAAACGCTGGTGGAGGAGTACCTGCTGGCCCACCGTCAGTATGCCAGGCACTGGCGCTAAACGGTGCGATGCGGCCGTCAGCGGCCGCGTCGTTCAAACCAGGCGGTGATCACATTCTCGAATCCCAACAGACAGTGGCCGAAAAATGGGTTGGGATAGTAGATATCGTGATCGTATTTTTGCCGATCCTCAAACAGAAAGGTCATATCGGCCTGCTGCGCCAGCGGGCTGTCGCCGTCGCCGCAGAAGGCCGCCAGCAGAATGTGATTACGCTTCACCGCCTCGCTCCAGCTCAGCGCCGAGCCGCTGTTGCCCGACTTTGAAATCACGATCACCATGTCGAAGCGAAAGCGCGTCTCGCGGTCAAGAATGTCGAAATCCGGCCACAGCGACAGGTAACTGTCTACGCCCAGCGTCATAAACTTGTTGTACATATACTGCGCCACCAGCTGTGAAAAACCGCTGCCGTGGATCAGGATCTTGCCGCTGTCGAGCAGATCGAGAAACTGCGCCTGCTGGGCCGGCGGTGCCGCCGACGTAGGGCGTTCCACCTGGTAGGCCGGCGCCATCGTCAGGTTGAACTTGATGAAATAGACCAGTTCGAGATAGCCGCGAAAGCCCAGCTTTTTAGCCAGCCGCACCAGCGTCGAGGGGGAACTGTAGCAGCGTGCGGACACCGCGCGGATGCCGTCGTCGATGCAGGCGTCCGGGTTGTCGAGAATGCAGTGCAAAATCGTCAGATCCGTCTCGCTGAGCTCCGCCTGGCTGAAGACCTGTTTGAAATTCATCGCCGCCCTCGTTTATTCGCCAAAATTATTGTTTCGCACGCGCTTCACCGCCTGTCCAGCGCGAGACACACAAATTGTGATGCGCTTTAAGCCGCCGAACCCCTTGATTTGCCAACGGGATAACCGCCTTTACCCACCCCGCCCCGGCCCCTATAATGGCCCCTTTCTGGGGTATGGCGCGGCCGAAAACGGCAGCCCATACGGGTTCGGCTCACTACTGCTGAAGGATACGCTGCATGAAAAAGTGGTCACATCTGCTCGCAGCCGGGATGATGGCGCTGAGTTTCTGCTCTGCAAACGCCTCTGACGGCAAGACACTGTACTTCTATAACTGGACTGAATACGTCCCGCCGGGGCTGCTGGAGCAGTTCACCAAGGAAACCGGCATCAAGGTGATCTATTCCACCTATGAATCCAACGAAAGCATGTACGCCAAGCTGAAAACCTACAAAGACGGCGCGTACGATCTGGTGGTGCCTTCCACTTACTTCATCGCCAAGATGAGCAAGGAAGGCATGCTGCAAAAAATCGACAAGAGCAAGCTCAGCCACTTCAAGGATCTCGATCCCACCCTGCTGAACAAGCCGTTCGATCCCAACAACGACTATTCCATTCCTTACATCTGGGGCGCTACTGCCATCGGCGTTAACAGCGACGCGCAAGATCCCTCTACCGTTACCGCCTGGGCCGATCTGTGGCAACCGCAGTACAAGGGCCGCCTGCTGTTGACTGACGACGCACGCGAAGTGTTCCAAATGGCGCTGCTCAAGCTGGGCTATTCCGGTAACACCACCGATCCGAAGGAGATCGAAGCTGCCTACCACGAACTGCAAAAATTGATGCCAAACGTGCTGGCCTTCAACTCCGACAACCCGGGCAACCCGTTTATGGAAGGGGAAGTCAACGTCGGCATGGTGTGGAACGGTTCGGCCTTTGTGGCGCGCCAGGCCGGCACGCCGCTGGAGATCGTCTGGCCGAAGGAAGGCGGGATCTTCTGGATGGACAGCCTGGCCATTCCGGCCAACGCGCGCAACGTCGAAGGGGCGCTGAAGCTGATCGACTTCCTGCTGCGGCCGGAAATCGCGGTGCAGGTGGCGGAGACCATCGGTTACCCGACGCCGAACCTGGCGGCGAAGAAGCTGCTGTCGCCGGAGATCGCCAACGATCCGTCTCTCTACCCGGATAAGACGGTGATTGAGCACGGCGAGTGGCAAAACGACGTCGGCGACGCCAGCACGCTGTACGAAAGCTACTTCCAAAAGTTGAAAGCCGGGCGCTAATACGCCCCGCCATCACATCAGGGCGCGCAGTGCGCCCTGATGCCTTTCTCAGGGCCTGTCGGCCCGCGCCACCTTGCCCACCAGAAACTTGTGCACAAAACGCGGCACCACTTCACTGGCCAGACCGTAGTGTTTCTCGTCGAACTGGCTTTCCACCTGACTCGGCTCCAGGTTCAGCTCCATCGCATAGGCGCCGCCCAGCCGCGCCTCATGCACGAACCCGGCCGCCGGATAGACGTGGCCGGAAGTGCCGATGGCGACGAAGAAATCGGCCTTGCTCAGCGCCTGGTAGATGTCGTCCATGCCCAGCGGCATCTCGCCGAACCACACCACGTGCGGCCGCAGCGGCGCCGGGAACTGGCAGCAATGGCAACGATCGTCGACGCTGAGATCGCCGGGCCATTCGAACACCTGCCCCGACTGGGTGCAGCGCACCTTCAGCAATTCGCCGTGCATATGCAACACCCGCTTGCTGCCGGCGCGCTCATGCAGGTTATCGATGTTTTGCGTGACCAGCAGGAAGTTGTCTCCCAGCCACTCTTCCAGATCCGCCAGCGCGCGGTGCGCGGCGTTCGGGACGATCTCCTCCGTCTGCAGCTGACGGCGGCGTTCGTTGTAAAACGCCTGCACCAGCGCCGGATCGCGCTGGAAACCTTCCGGCGTGGCGACGTCCTCCACCCGGTGCTCTTCCCACAGCCCATCCGCGGCGCGGAAGGTGCGAATGCCCGACTCGGCCGAAATGCCGGCCCCGGTCAACACCACCACAAACGGCTTTTTCAGCTCTGCCGCCGCCATGGTGTCACGGTGAAAAATACGTGAACGAAAGCGCTGATGCAGCACATGCTTACTCTTGCGAAACTGACACAGCCGATGGCGAGTGTGCATTAACTCTCTCCTTACTTTTCCCTGTTTACCCTTCTTACTGGACGTTGCGGCGTTGTTGGCTGCATATATTCACGCCTGGCCGCAACGCCCATTACTTTGGGCGAGCCAAATTGAGAAACGCTGCGCCGCGCACGCCGCCGGCGTCGCCATAGCGCGCTTTCTCGATGCGCGGTAGCCGGGCCACCCGCAGCAGGTGAGCCGGCAGCCGCTGCGGCAACGCCTGATAAATGGCGTCGAAGTTCGACAACCCGCCACCGATCACCACCAGATGCGGATCCAGCACCGTCAGCAGGTTGCCCAGGCAGATCGCCAGCACGTCCATAAAGCGGTCGACGTGGGCCATCGCCTGCGGCTCACCCGCCTGATAATGCGCAATGATCTCGGTGGCAGGCAAGCGCCGGCCATAGAAATGGGCGTACATCCATTCGAAACCGCGGCCCGATATGTAATTTTCGATGCAACCCTGATGGCCGCACCCGCAGGCAACGCGAGGCACATCACGCCCCAGCACCTCGAGCGCGTCCACCGGCAGGCGCAAATGGCCGAACTCGCCGGCGATATAGTTGCGCCCAGGCACCGTCTTGCCGTCGACGATCAGGCCGCCGCCTACGCCGGTGCCGAGGATGATGCCCAGCACCGTCGGGTAGCGGCGGAACTCGTCGTCCCAGGCTTCCGACAGCGCAAAGCAGTTGGCGTCGTTATCGACCCGCACCTCGCGCCCGATCAGCGCCGCCAGATCGCGCGGCAGCGGACGCCCCATCGCCGCCGGCACGTTGGCGGTAAACAGCGTGCCGTCATCGTCGTTGGGCAGGCCCGGAATACCGATGCCGACGCTGCCGCGCCGGCCGCAAAACGCATCCGCCTCCAGGGTCAGATCGCACAGCGTGGCCAGCAGTTGCCGATAATCGTCGCGCGGCGTCGGCACCCGCTTTTGCCAAATGCGCCGCAGGTTGTCGTCGAACACCCCCAGCTCAATCTTGGTGCCGCCCATATCGAAACCGTAGTACATAACCCATCCCCAGGCTAAAAAAACGGGGCGGCATCGCTGCCTCCCCGTGGGTTTTATTGTCCGCTCAGCACCCGCGCCGGATCGATGCGGCTGGCGCGCCTCGCCGGATACCAACTGGCCAGCAGGCTCAGCACGATGGCGGTCGCCAGCACGATCAGCACATCCAGCCAGTGCAGCTCGGAAGGCAGGAAGTCGATGAAGTAGATATCGCCCGACAGGAAGGAATGGCCGACCAGTTTCTCGATGCCCCGGATGATGTTGGTCAGCTGCAGCGAGGCGATCACCCCGATCACCACGCCGCTCAGGCTGCCCAGCAGCCCGGCCAGCAGCCCGTACCAGATGAAGATGGCGCGGATAAAACCGTCTTTGGCGCCCAGGGTACGCAGCACTGCGATGTCGGCGCTTTTGTCTTTCACCGCCATCACCAGCGTGGAGACAATGTTGAAGCAGGCTACGCCGATCACCAGCACCATCGCCAGGTACATGATGGCGCGGATCATCTGGATGTCGCGATACATATAGCCGTACTTGCCGATCCAGCTTTTGATGTAGATATAAGAATTGGTCACTTCGCCGGCGTCGCGCACCAGTTTGTTGGCGGCGAACACGTCGTTCATCTTGAGGGCGATGCCCGTGACGCTGTCACCCATGTCGAGATACTGCTGCGCATCGGCCAACGGCACCAGCGCCAGGCTGTGATCGAGTTGGCCGCTGAGCTGCAAAATGCCGGTCACATGCAGGCGAATGCGCTTCGGCTGCAGCAGCTTCATTTCCGGGTCGCTGTTGGGGATCATCACCGTGACATAGGCGCCCTGCTTGACGCCCAGCGCGTCGGCCACGCCCTTGCCGAGGATCACCTGCTGCTCGCCGGGCTTGAAGTTGGCCCAGGCGTCGCCCTGCACATACTGCGGCAGCGCGCTCAGCCGGCTCTCCTGCTGCGGATCAACGCCTTTGACTTCCACCGCGCGCAGCTGCGCGCCGTTTTCCATCAGGCCGGTAAAGTTGATGTACGGTGCGGCGGCCACAATGCCCGGCACCTTTTCCACCCGTTGCAGAATCGACGGCCAGCCGCTGAACGGCTGATTGACCGGTTCGAGTTCGCCATGCGGCACCACCGCCAGAATGCGGTTCTTCAGCTCGCGCTCAAAGCCGTTCATCGCGCTCAGGCCGACGATCAGCACCGCCACCCCCAACGCAATGCCAATGGTGGAGATAACCGAGATCAGCGACACCATGCCGCCGCGTTTACGGCCGCGGCTGAAACGCAGGGCCGTCAGGAAGGACAGTGAGGCTCCCGCCATTACTCGGCCCCCATCAGGGTCAGCTGCGCCTGCAGGTGGCCGTCGGCCATTTCCAGCTGGCGGCTCAGACGCTTGGCCAGCTGCAGATCGTGCGTCACCACCAGGAACGCGGTGCCCTGACGCACGTTCAGCTCGCCCAGCAGATCGAAGATGCTGTCCGCGGTGCGTTTATCCAGGTTACCGGTCGGTTCGTCCGCCAGCACCAGCGCCGGGTTGTTGACCAGCGCGCGGGCGATCGCTACGCGCTGACGCTCGCCGCCGGAAAGCTCGGACGGACGGTGTTTGCTGCGCTTTTCCAGCCCGACCGCCGCCAGCATCTCCCGCGCTTTCTCCTGCGCCTGCGCCGGTTTGGCGCCGCCGATCAGCAGCGGCATGGCGGCGTTTTCCAGCGCGGTGAAGTCCGGCAACAGGTGGTGGAACTGATAGATGAAGCCCAACTGGCGGTTGCGCAGCTCAGCCTTGGCCGCCGAAGACATGGCGTTCAGCGATTCGCCCTTGAAAATCACCTCGCCGGAGGTCGGTGAGTCCAACCCGCCCAGCAGGTGCAACAGGGTGCTCTTGCCGGAACCCGAGCTGCCGACGATCGCCATCATCTCGCCCTGCTGCATAGCAAAGCTGACGTTGCGCAGCACGTCGGTGTGCAGGTTGCCTTCCTGATAGGTCTTGCACAGGTTGTCACACTGCAACAAAAGATGGTTACTCATAACGTAAAGCCTCAGCGGGTTGTACGGCGGCAGCGCGCCATGAAGGATAAAGCGTGGACAACAGGGAAACCGCCATCGCCACCACGGCGATGATCGTCACCTGCAGCGGATCGACCGCCACCGGCAGCGAAGCGCCGTCGATCAAGGCGCCGAGGATCGGCATCAGGTTATTCAGGTTGGTGGCCAGCAGCACGCCGAGCAGCGTGCCGAGCAGCGAACCGATGATGCCGGCGCTGGCGCCCTGCACCATGAATACCGACATGATCTGGCGGCGGGTCAGCCCCTGGGTCTGCAGAATGGCAACCTCGCCCTGCTTCTCCATCACCAGCAGGCCGAGCGACGTAATGATGTTAAACGCCGCCACCGCCACGATCAGGCTGAGCAGCAGCCCCATCATGTTCTTCTCCATGCGCACCGCCTGGAACAGCTCGCCCTTGCGATCGCGCCAGTCTTTCCAGACGGTGCCCGCCGGCAGCGCCTGTTGGCTGAGGGTATCGACCGTCAGCGGCTGTTGCAGGAATAGGCGCCAGCCGGTGATGTTGCCGGCCGGGTAACGCATCAGGCGCGAGGCGTCCTGTTGGTTGACCAACAGCTGATAGCCGTCCACCTCGCTATTGGCATGGAAGGTGCCGATGAGGGTGAACAGGCGCTGGCTGGGGATGCGGCCCATCGGTGTGAACTGGCTGGCGCTCGGCACCATCACGCGCAGCGAATCGCCGCGCTTGACGCCCAGTTGCCCCGCCAGCTGTTCGCCGATGATGATGTTGTATTGGCCCGGCTGCAGCTGTTGCTGCTTAACGTTGACCAGATAGGGGGTTAGCGGATCGGCCTCGTCGGGATTGACGCCAAGCATCACCCCAACCGCCACGCTGCGGGCGCTTTGCAGCACCACGTCACCGGTGGTCAGCGGCGCAACGCGCGTGACGCCCTGCAGCTTCTGCACCTCGGAGGCCGGCAGCTGCTGCGGGTTGACCGATCCCTGTGGACTGGTGACCAACGCCTGCGGCATCAGGCCGAGGATGTTGTTCTCCAGATCCTTTTCGAAACCGTTCATCACCGACAGCACGGTGACCAACGCCATCACCCCCAGCGTAATGCCGATGGTGGAAAGCCAGGAAACAAACCGCCCGAAGCGGTCTGAGGCTCGCCCGCGCATGTAGCGCAGGCCAATGAATAACGCGACAGGTTGATACATGAAATCCGTTTGATAGCCGTGGCTTAAGCAAAGTGATCATGGATAATAAAGGCTCTCCCTCGTTTAGGGAACACCCGACGGCCTTTTATTGCGTGGCGGCGAAGAGGGAGACGGCGGCAGCTTCGCGCGTTATTTATCCTCAGCCGCAAAAAACAGACGGCATTAACCGGTTAAATAACCGGCAGAAAATTGATGAGCAGCGCTTTTTGCTGTGTCAGTTTGCCGGCCGCTGGGCTACTATAAACAGCATAAAGGCGCTGGGTTATCCGTGCCGGGACGCCATCCAACACATTGATTAAAGATACCTGAATGAGCACTTCCGATAGCCGTAACCGTTCTTCATCCCCTCGTTATTCTCTGCCCGATCGCGCGGGCGATCTGCGCCAACTGGGGCAACTGACCGGCGCGGCCTGTGCCGTGGAATGCGCCGAGATCGTAGAACGCCACCCTGGCCCGGTGATGCTGATCGCGCCGGATATGCAAAACGCCCTGCGGCTGCGCGACGAGATCCAGCAGTTCACTGACCAGATGGTGACCACGCTGTCCGACTGGGAAACCCTGCCGTACGACAGTTTCTCGCCGCACCAGGAAATCATCTCAGATCGTTTGTCGAGCCTGTATCACCTGCCGACCATGGCGCGCGGCGTGATCATTCTGCCGGTCAACACCCTGATGCAGCGCGTCTGCCCGCACGAATTCCTGCACGGCCACGCGCTGGTGATGAAGAAAGGCCAGCGCCTGTCGCGCGACAAACTGCGCGCGCAGTTGGAACAGGCCGGCTACCGCAGCGTCGATCAGGTGATGGAGCACGGCGAATTCGCCACCCGCGGCGCGCTGCTCGATCTTTACCCGATGGGCAGCGATGAGCCTTACCGCATCGACTTTTTCGATGACGAAATCGACAGTCTGCGTATCTTCGACGTCGATACCCAGCGCACGCTGAGCGAAGTCGAGGCCATCAATCTGTTGCCGGCCCACGAGTTCCCCACCGACAAGAACGCCATCGAGCTGTTCCGCAGCCAGTGGCGCGAGCAGTTTGAGGTGCGTCGCGACGCCGAACACATTTATCAGCAGGTCAGCAAAAGCGCCTGGCCCGCCGGTATCGAATACTGGCAGCCGCTGTTCTTCAGCCAGCCGCTGCCGTCGCTGTTCAGCTACCTGCCAGGCAATACGCTGATCGTCAACACCGGCGATCTGGAGGGCGCCGCCGAGCGCTTCTGGCAGGACGTCAACCAGCGTTACGAAAGCCGCCGCGTCGATCCGATGCGCCCGCTGCTGGCGCCGGATACGCTGTGGCTGCGCGTCGACGCACTGTTCGGCGAGCTGAAGGCCTGGCCGCGCATCGCGCTAAAAACCGATGAGCTGCCGGCCAAGGCCGGCAATACCAATCTGGACTACCATACCCTGCCCGATCTGGCGGTGCAGGCGCAGCATAAATCCCCGCTGGATAATCTGCGGCGCTTTATCGAAGGCTTCGACGGCAGCGTGATTTTCTCCGTCGAGAGCGAGGGGCGGCGTGAAACGCTGCAGGATCTGCTCGGCCGCATCAAGCTGGCGCCGGCGCTGATTCAGCGCCTCGATCAGGCGGAAACGGCGGGCCGTTACATGATGGTCGGCGCCGCCGAACACGGCTTCCTCGACGGCCTGCGCCGGCGGGCGCTGATCTGCGAAAGCGATCTGCTCGGCGAGCGCGTCAGCCGCCGCCGGCAGGACAACCGGCGCACCATCAACACCGATACCCTGATCCGCAACCTGGCGGAGCTGCATCCCGGCCAGCCGGTGGTGCACCTGGAACACGGCGTCGGCCGCTACGTCGGCCTGACCACGCTGGAGGCCGGCGGCATCAAGGCCGAGTACCTGATCCTCTCCTACGCCGGTGAGGACAAGCTGTACGTGCCGGTGTCATCGCTGCATCTGATCAGCCGCTACGCCGGCGGCGCGGACGAAAACGCCCCGCTGCACAAACTGGGCGGCGACGCCTGGACGCGCGCGCGGCAGAAAGCCGCCGAGCGGGTGCGCGACGTGGCGGCCGAGCTGCTGGATATTTACGCCCAGCGCGCCGCCAAGGCCGGTTTCGCCTTCAAACACAACCGCGAGCAGTACCAGCTGTTCTGCCAGAGCTTCCCGTTCGAAACCACGCCGGATCAGGAACAGGCGATCAACGCGGTGCTGAGCGACATGTGCCAGCCGCTGGCGATGGACCGCCTGGTGTGCGGCGACGTCGGCTTCGGCAAAACCGAAGTGGCGATGCGCGCCGCCTTCCTGGCGGTGGAAAACGGCAAGCAGGTGGCGGTGCTGGTGCCGACGACGCTGCTGGCGCAGCAGCACTTCGACAACTTCCGCGATCGCTTCGCCACCTGGCCGATCCGCATCGAGATGATGTCGCGCTTCCGCAGCGCCAAAGAGCAGCAACAGGTGCTGGACGACGCGGCCGAAGGCAAAGTGGACATCATCATCGGCACCCACAAACTGCTGCAGAGCGATCTGCACTGGAAGGATTTGGGGTTGCTGATCGTCGATGAAGAGCACCGCTTTGGCGTGCGCCACAAGGAGCGCATCAAGGCGATGCGCGCCGATGTCGATATCCTGACGCTGACCGCCACGCCAATCCCGCGGACGCTGAACATGGCGATGAGCGGCATGCGCGATCTGTCGATCATCGCCACTCCGCCGGCGCGCCGCTTGGCGGTGAAGACCTTCGTGCGCGAATACGACAGCCTGGTGGTGCGCGAGGCGATCCTGCGCGAAGTGCTGCGTGGCGGCCAGGTTTACTACCTTTACAACGACGTGGAAAACATCGAGAAAGCGGCGCAGCGCCTGGCTGAGCTGGTGCCTGAAGCGCGCATCGCCATCGGCCACGGCCAGATGCGTGAACGCGATCTGGAGCGGGTGATGAACGATTTCCACCACCAGCGCTTCAACGTGCTGGTGTGCACCACCATCATCGAAACCGGCATCGATATCCCCAGCGCCAACACCATCATCATCGAGCGGGCCGATCGCTTCGGCCTGGCGCAGCTGCATCAATTGCGCGGCCGCGTCGGGCGGTCGCACCACCAGGCTTACGCCTATCTGCTGACGCCAAACCCGAAAGCCATGGGCACCGACGCCCATAAACGGCTCGAGGCCATCGCGTCGCTGGAAGATCTCGGCGCCGGGTTCGCGCTGGCAACCCACGATCTGGAGATCCGCGGCGCCGGTGAACTGCTGGGTGAAGACCAGAGCGGCCAAATGACCACCGTCGGTTTCTCGCTCTATATGGAACTGCTGGAAAGCGCCGTCGACGCGTTGAAAAACGGTCGCGAACCGTCGTTGGAAGATCTCACCAGCAGCCAGACCGAGGTAGAACTGCGCATGCCGACGCTGCTGCCGGAAGACTTCATTCCCGACGTCAATACCCGTCTGTCACTGTATAAGCGTATCGCCAGCGCGAAGAACGACGGTGAGCTTGACGAGTTGAAGGTCGAACTGATCGACCGCTTCGGCCAGCTGCCGGATGCGGCGCGCAACCTGTTGCAATGCGCGGCGCTGCGCCTGCATGCGCAGAGGCTGGGGATCAAACGCATCGAGAGCAACGAGCGCGGCGGCTTTATCGAGTTCGGCGACAACAACCGCGTTGACCCGGGTTATCTGATCGGCCTGTTGCAGGGCAATCCGCAGGTTTACCGCCTGGACGGCCCGAGTAAGCTGAAGTTCACGCTCGATCTGGCCGATCGCCAGAAACGCCTGACGTTCACCGAAGAGCTGCTGAACGCCTTCCGCGAACACACGCTGGCCGCCTAAGGCAACGCCCCCGTCGCTCCGACGGGGGCGGCTTATCCGCGCGGAAAACCGGCGCCCAGTGGCGCCAGCTGCATCACGCGGCTGGTCACCACCCGGTTTTTGCCGCTGCGCTTCGCCTCGTACAACGCTTCGTCGGTCATGGCGATCGCCTTGTCCAACGTCATGCCGGGCAGATACAGCGACACGCCGATGGACATCGTGATGTGCGCTTCGTCGTGTGCATTCAGCAAGAACGTCGAACTTTCCACCGCGCTGCGAATACGTTCGGCTACCCCACCGATGACCTGCGGATCGTAGCTGGCGGTGATCACCATAAACTCCTCGCCACCGTAGCGCCCGACGAAGTCCTCGTTACGCACGCTGTTTTGCAGCAGCCGACCGACGCTGGCCAGCAGCACGTCACCGGCCGGATGACCGTAGGTATCGTTGATGCTTTTAAAGTTATCCAAATCGAGGATCATCAACCCGCACGGGCGACGCTCGGCACGCTGCAGCATCAGCTGATAATCGACGCTGGCGCGGTTGTTGATGTGGGTCACACTGTCGGTCGTGGCACGCGCACGCATCGCGAAATAGGCGTAGATGTGGCGCTCTTTGAAATTCAGCGCATGATAGCAAATCGCCAGACAGAGCGCGGAGACCGCCTGGTACAGCAACACATCCGGCCACAGCCCGCTCATGTCCACCAGCAGCCACACCACCGCGATGCGATACAGCGCGATAATGCCGATCGTCAGGTAAAACGTCCGGTGGGATTTTTTCAGCCACACCTGCGACAGCAGCAGCGGCGCGATGATCGAGGCGATGAACAGGTTATCGACGGTGAAACCGCCGGTCAGCGCCATGGCGAACAGAAAACTCACCAGTCCGCTGACGCCGCCGCCGAAGAACGTCACCAGTATCATCGGGATCATCGCAAAGCTGTAATGTACCTTATCGGTCAACACCAGCCGATCCTGACTCAAATACAGCACCGCCACCCCGGCCAGCAGGCCGAACACGACGCGCTTCCACAGTGCGGAACGGTAGGAAAACGGGGCATTCTTGCTGAGAACGAAATAGCTTACCGACAGCGTGGCATAGGTGATGCAAGCGTCGCTGTAAAGGGTGGAAATGGACGCAATGTAAGTCATAAATAGTCAGCGCGCTCCTCGGGATCGCCAGGGGTAATGTAAAGACGTTGAATAACGCATCCCTGTCGTCTCCGCTTCGGCGGCGGCCATTTTACACAGTCTATTAATAGAGTAGCAGTTCTATCTTATCGCCAAGCCGTCTATCTCACGATGCTCGCTTCAGGCTACTCTGTCCTTTGTATATCGGGGGAGAAACGCATGAATATCGACGATGAACTGCAGGCGCTCAGCGAACAGGAAGCGACGCTGGCCTTTACCCATTTTGACGCCACCACCGCCTGGGAGCTGGGCGCGGCGCTGAAAACCGCCGCCGAGCGACGCGGCCTGAGCATCGCCATCGAAATCCAACTGGCCGGGCAGACGCTGTTTTATTACGCCATGCCGGGCGCCACGCCGGACATCGCCGACTGGGTGCGGCGCAAGCGCAATCTGGTGAACCATTTTCACAAAAGTTCTTACGCCATCGGCCTGCGTCTGCAGCAGCGGCAAACGTCGCTGGAGGAGCGTTACGGGCTGAGCGTGCGCGACTATTCGGTGCACGGCGGCGCCTTCCCGCTCACCCTGACCGGCCTCGGCTGCGTCGGCAGCATCAGCATTTCCGGCGCGCCGCAGAAGGAAGATCACCAGCTGTTGGTAAGCACTTTAGCCCACTTTCTCGGCTTATCCCTACCCGCTCTGCACTAACCGCCAAAACCTTGATTATTCCTTTCTTTTTCAGCCGCAGAATCTGCGGCTTACTTACCTCTTAACGGCATTTAGCGCCGGATAAAACGACGACTCTCTGATTTCCTGTGCCAAATTGACGCAGGTCTGGTAATCCGCTGAACAAAAGGCGTATGGTATCTGTCACGTGACAAGACGGACCTCATCGGGCCCGCCATTCCTTTCACTTTTGAAGATTTGGTACGCACCGTAGATGAAAACGCATGAAATAAACAAAATTCGCCCCTTCAGCGCGCTGATAGATGCCTGCTGGCGGGAACCTTATAGCCTGGCGCGGTTGCTGAAAGACGCCATCGCCGGGGTGACGGTCGGTATTATCGCCATTCCGCTGGCGATGGCGCTGGCGATCGCCAGCGGCGTGCCGCCGCAGTACGGCCTGTATACCGCCGCCATCGCCGGCATCGTCATCGCCGTCAGCGGCGGTTCGCGCTACAGCGTCTCCGGCCCCACCGCCGCCTTCGTGGTGATCCTCTATCCGGTCTCGCAGCAGTTTGGCCTGGCCGGCTTGCTGGTCGCCACGCTGATCTCCGGGGTATTTCTGCTGCTGATGGGGCTGGCGCGCTTTGGCCGGCTGATCGAATACATTCCGCTGCCGGTGACGCTGGGCTTTACCTCCGGCATTGCCATCACCATCGCCACCATGCAGATCAAGGACTTTTTCGGCCTGCAGCTGGCGCACACGCCGGAAAATTACGTTGGCAAGCTGTACGCCCTGCTGCAGGCGCTGCCAACGCTGGATCTCGGCGATACCCTGATCGGCGCCGTGACGCTGCTGATCCTGATCTTCTGGCCCAAGCTCGGCCTGCGGGTGCCCGGCCACCTGCCGGCGCTGCTGGCGGGCACCGCGCTGATGGGGCTGCTGACGCTGTTTGACCACCCGGTGGCGACCATCGGTTCCCGCTTCAGCTACCTGCTGGCCGATGGCAGCAGCGGCCAGGGCATTCCGCCGATCCTGCCGCAGCTGCTGCTGCCCTGGGATCTGCCGGGCGGCGGCGGGCAGCCGTTCACCCTGAGCTGGCAAACCGTTTCCGCCCTGTTGCCGGCGGCATTTTCGATGGCAATGCTCGGCGCGATCGAGTCGCTGCTGTGCGCAGTGGTGCTCGACGGCATGACCGGTAAGAAGCATAACTCGAACAGCGAATTGATCGGCCAAGGCGCGGGCAACATCATCGCGCCGTTCTTCGGCGGCATCACCGCGACCGCCGCAATTGCCCGTTCAGCGGCCAACGTGCGCGCCGGTGCCACCTCACCGGTATCCGCCATCATCCACGCGCTGCTGGTGCTGTTGGCGCTGCTGGTGCTGGCGCCGTGGCTCTCTTATCTGCCGCTGGCGGCGATGGCGGCGCTGCTGTTGATGGTCGCCTGGAACATGAGCGAGGCCCACAAGGTGGTTTACCTGCTGCGCCGGGCGCCGAAGGACGACATTCTGGTACTGCTGCTGTGCATGTCGCTGACGGTGCTGTTCGACATGGTGATCGCCATTACCGTGGGCATCGTGTTGGCGTCGCTGCTGTTTATGCGCCGCATCGCCCGCATGACGCGGCTAAGCGAACTGAGCGCCGATGACGGCCGCCTGGTGCTGCGAGTGAATGGCCCGCTGTTCTTCGCCGCCGCCGAGCGCATCTTTACCGAACTGCTGACGCGCAGCGAAAGTTATCGCACGATCGTGCTGCAATGGGATGCGGTGCCGGTACTCGACGCCGGCGGTCTGAGCGCCCTGCGACGCTTTATCGACGTGTTGCCGGCGGACAAGAAACTGGTGATCACCGACGTGCCGTTCCAGCCGCTGAAAACCCTGGCGCGTGCGCGGGTGCAGCCGATCGAGGGCCGCTTGCAGTTCTATCCGACCCTGCCGGAAGCGCTGGCGGCCACCGGCGCCTAAACGTAAAAAAGCCCGACGAGTCGGGCTTTTTTTATGGCGACGAGCGCTTAGTTGCTGGTATCCAGCTCCGGGAAGCTCTTCACCAGGTCGTCGATGGCTTTCATCTGCGCCAGGAACGGCTCCAGTTTGTCCAACGGCAGCGCGGAAGGACCGTCGCACTTGGCGTTGTTCGGATCCGGGTGCGCTTCGAGGAACAGGCCGGCCAGGCCAACCGCCATGCCGGCGCGCGCCAACTCGGCCACCTGAGCGCGGCGGCCGCCGGACGCGGCGCCGAACGGATCGCGGGTCTGCAGCGCGTGGGTCACGTCGAAGATCACCGGATGGCCGCCGGTCACGTTCTTCATCACGTTGATGCCCAGCATGTCGACCACCAGGTTGTCATAACCAAAGTTGCTGCCGCGATCGCACAGGATCACCTGGTCGTTGCCGCCTTCTTTGAATTTGTCGACGATGTTGCCCATCTGCCCCGGGCTGACGAACTGTGGCTTCTTGACGTTGATCACCGCGCCGGTTTTCGCCATCGCTTCCACCAGATCGGTCTGACGCGCCAGGAAGGCCGGCAGTTGGATCACGTCAACCACTTCAGAAACCGGCTGCGCCTGCGCCACTTCATGCACGTCGGTGATGATTTTCACGCCGAAGGTTTTCTTCAGCTCTTCGAAGATCTTCATCCCTTCTTCCAGGCCCGGACCGCGGTACGAGTGGATGGAAGAACGGTTGGCTTTGTCGAAAGAGGCTTTGAATACGTAAGGAATGCCCAGTTTTTGCGTCACGGTGACGTAGTGCTCGCAGATGCTCATCGCCAGATCGCGCGATTCCAGCACGTTCATACCGCCAAACAGCACAAACGGCAGGTCGTTTGCTACGTCGATGTCGCCAATGCTAACCACTTTCTGTTTCATGCTTTCGCCTTTGTTAAGGTTGTAACCGTCGCCTTGCAAACTGCACGGAGTCATTGAATTAATGCAGCGTCACCTGTTTCGGCTCAATCGAGTGGATCTGTACTTTGATCACTTCGCTGACCGGGTCTTCAGGACACTGCTCGACAAAATAGTTGAGATCGGAAATCGCGATGTGGTTGCACTCCAGCTGGGCATAAATCAGCCCGCGGTCGCGGATCTCGTAAGGATCTTCCGGATCGAAGCACAGCACCGTTTCGCTGGTGCGCAGCGCCATTTCCAGCTGC
The DNA here is from genome assembly GCF_002752475.1 of Serratia sp. OLAL2. Lineage (NCBI taxonomy): Bacteria > Pseudomonadati > Pseudomonadota > Gammaproteobacteria > Enterobacterales > Yersiniaceae > Serratia > Serratia sp. OLAL2. The sequence continues at coordinate 178,457 of NZ_MSTL01000019.1, forward strand.
TTTTCTTCCATCAGGGCGGCCTTCAGCGTATCCAACATCTTGCGCACCACCATGATGTTCTCCGACTCGTCGAGGTCGTCGTCTTCCAGTTCGGCACCCAGCCCCAGGTTGCCCTTGATCCACACTTCCAGCTGGTGCTCGCTCAGGGTTTCGCCGTTCAGCGGGTTGATCAGCCACAGCTCTTCGTCCAGCCAATCGGCGCGCAGGATCAGCTGAGTGGGGAAAATCACCGGCAACAGCGGCAGATCCAGCGCGTTGGCGATGTGCAGGAAAATGGTGCCTAGCGAGACCGGCGTGCCCTGCCGCCCTTCCAGCACCTTGTCCAGCCAGATGGCGTCCGACAGGCGGTAAACGCCGCTGGCGCCGCCGAATCCCCAGGTTTTGTAGAACAGTTCGATGAGCGCATCCAGTTGCTGCTCCTGAGTGATATCGACCGGCACCGCCGCACGCGCTTCATCCACCAGCTGTTGCAGCTTGCGCTCCACGTCGGCAGCGGGAAAATCGCGCCGCACCGACTGCGACACCAGGATCACCCCTTCGCTCAGCGGCGAGGTGTTAAATTCAAAATCAGCAATGCTACTCATAGGTATCCCATCAGAAACGGTATTTTCGTCGTGGCAAGTTTAATTATCAGATACAGACAGCCCAACGCCAGCACGAACGCCACGGTTCGCAGCCGCTGACTTTTGGTCTTCTTGCCCAATGCGACGTAGCCAAGCAGGATATAGATAATAACGCCAAACAGCTTCTCGGTCAGCCATGAGTCCATACCCAGCAGCGGATAAAACCCGAACGTCACCACCAGCGCGATGCCGCTGACGAACAGCAGCGTGTCGTTCAGGTGCGGCGCTACCTTGACCCAGCGGCGCCCCATGATCGGCGAGCGGCGCCACTGCCAAAAGAAACGCAGCACAAACAAGGTAATACTGATGGCGACCGTCAGCAAATGGAAATGTTTCAACGCGGTGTATGCAGTCATGATGCTCCCTTAAATGGCCCGGGCGTCGTTATTATGAGTGGCGCTTATCCCGGCCATTGGCCGAGCGTCACGCGGTCGTTGTCGCCGTAATCACGGTGGGTGGCGACAGCGGAAAATCCGGCGGCCTGCAGCAGCGCGCGCACGCTCTCGCCCTGCTGCCAACCATGTTCCAACAGCAGCCAGCCCTGCGGCTGCAAATAATGCGGCGCCTGGCGCACGATGGCGGCCAGATCCGCCAGCCCGTGCTCGGCGGCAACCAGCGCGCTACCGGGTTCAAAGCGCACGTCGCCCTGCGACAAATGCGGATCGGCGGCGTCGATATAGGGCGGATTGCTGGCGATCAGCGCGAAGCGTTGCCCCGCCACCGGCGCAAACCAGCTGCCCTGTAGAAATCGGACGTTGTCGATCTTCAGCTTGTGCGCATTGTGCTGCGCCAGCGCAACCGCCTCCGGCTGCACATCGATGCCGATAGCCGAACAATCCGGGCGCTCACTGGCCAGCGCCAGCGCGATGGCGCCGGTGCCGGTGCCAAGATCGAGGAAATGGCAGGGTTGCGGCGGCAGGCGCGTCAGCGCCAGTTCCACCAGGCATTCGGTATCAGGGCGTGGGATCAGCGTCGCCGGCGAGACCGACAGCGGCAGCGACCAAAACTCGCGCTCGCCCACCAGATAGGCCACCGGCTCACCGCGTTCGCGGCGCGCCAGCAGCGTCTCCAGCTGCTGTTGCTGCGGCGGCGTCAGCAGGGTTTCCCCGAACGCCATCAGGAAGGTTCTGGCCTTGCCGGTCACGAAACCCAACAGGATTTCCGCGTCGCGCCGGGCGCTGTCGCTGTGGGTCAAACGCGCGGCGGCGGCTTTCAGCCAGTATTGATAATCCATCACTCTTGCTCGGCGGACAGCGCAGCCAGCTGATCGGCCTGATACTCCTGCACGATCGGCTGGATCAGCATATCCAGTTTGCCTTCCATCACTTCGTCCAGACGGTAGAGCGTCAGGTTGATGCGGTGGTCGGTTACCCGCCCCTGCGGGAAGTTGTAGGTGCGGTTGCGGTCGGAACGATCGCCGCTGCCCAGCAGGTTGCGGCGAGTGGACGCCTCGGCCTGCTGGCGCTTGGCCATCTCGGCGGCGCGAATGCGCGCGCCCAGCACCGACATCGCCTTGGCTTTGTTTTTGTGCTGCGAACGTTCGTCCTGGCACTCCACCACGATGCCGGTCGGCAGGTGGGTGATGCGGATCGCCGAGTCGGTGGTGTTAACGTGCTGGCCACCGGCGCCGGAGGAGCGGAAGGTGTCGATTTTCAGATCGCCCGGGTTGATGTCCGGCAACTCGGCTTCCGGCACTTCCGGCATCACCGCCACGGTACAGGCGGAGGTGTGGATGCGCCCCTGGGATTCGGTTTCCGGCACGCGCTGCACGCGGTGCCCGCCGGATTCAAACTTCAGCTGACCGTACACGCCGTCGCCGGAAACTTTGGCAATCACTTCTTTGAAACCGCCGTGTTCGCCTTCGTTGGCGCTCATCACCTCGACACGCCAGCGGCGGCTTTCCGCATAGCGGCTGTACATGCGGAACAGATCGCCGGCAAAGATCGCCGCCTCATCGCCGCCGGTGCCGGCGCGCACTTCGAGGAAGCAGCTGCGCTCGTCATCCGGATCTTTCGGCAGCAGCAACACCTGCAGCTGCTGCTCCAGCGCTTCACTGGTCGCCCGCGCCTGTTTCAGCTCTTCCTGCGCCATCTCGCGCATTTCCGGATCGTCCAGCATCATTTCCGCCGTCTCCAGATCCTCCTGCACCTGACGCCATTCCAGGAAGCAGCGGCTGACGTCGGTCAGCTGCGCGTATTCTCGCGACAGCGCGCGGAACCGGTCTTGCTCGGCGATGACGCCGGCATCGCCGAGCAGCGCCTGCACTTCTTCATGGCGCTCTTGTAACGCTTCCAGTTTGGCAACAATAGAAGGCTTCATGCGTGGTAATAAACCCTGTTAATAGAGAAAACTAATGCTGATCCAGCCCGAGGCTGTCGCGTAATAACTGCAACCGCTCCACGTCGCCGTCGCCGGCGGCCTGCTGGAGGGATTTGGTAGGGGCATGAATAAGACGGTTGGTCAGCTTATGGGCCAGCTCGTGAATAACCTGCTCCACGTTGGCGCCCTGCGCGATGGCGGCCAGCGCTTTGGCCTCCATTTCCGCGCGAATTTGGTCAGCCTGCGAACGGTAGTCGCGGATGGTTTCCACCGCGCCCTGCGAACGCAGCCAGGCCATGAAGTTGATGCTTTCCTGCTGCACGATCGACTCCGCCTGCACCGCCGCCGCTTTGCGCTGCGCCAGGTTGCTTTGAATGATGGCGTGCAGATCGTCCACGCTGTACAGATAGGCGTTGGCCAGTTTGCCGACTTCCGGCTCGATATCGCGCGGTACGGCGATATCCACCAGCAGCATCGGCTGGTTGCGGCGCGCCTTCAGCGCGCGCTCCACCATCCCCTTACCGATGATCGGCAGCGGGCTGGCGGTGGAGCTGATGATGATGTCGGCGTCCGCCAGGCGTTCGTCGATCTCCGGCAGGGTGATCACTTCTGCGCCCACCTCGTCCGCCAGCAGCTGCGCGCGCTCGCGGGTGCGGTTGGCGATGATCATGTGCCGCACTTTGTGTTCGCGCAGGTGGCGCGCCACCAGCTCGATGGTTTCACCGGCGCCCACCAGCAAGACGTTGAGATCGGCCAGCGATTCGAAGATCTGCCGTGCTAGGGTACAGGCAGCAAACGCTACGGAGACCGCGCTGGCGCCGATTTCGGTTTCGGTGCGCACGCGCTTGGCGACGGAGAAGGATTTCTGGAACAGACGCTCCAGCTCGCCGGACAGCGACTGGCCGCGTTGCGACTCGGCGAAGGCCTTTTTCACCTGGCCGAGGATCTGCGGTTCGCCCAATACCAGTGAGTCCAACCCGCTGGCCACCCGCATCAGATGGCTGACCGCGTCGTTGCCCTGATGCCAGTACAGGCTTTTCTTCACCTCTTCCGGGCGCAGGTTGTGGTACGCGCACAGCCAGGCGACCAGCTGCTCGTGCATGTGTTCCTGTTGCTCTACGCTGAGGTACAGCTCGGTGCGGTTGCAGGTGGACAACACGACGCCGCCCTGCACCAACGGTTGTTGGAGCAAGCTGGTTAGCGCCTCATCGATGGACTCTGGCGAGAAGGTCACCCTTTCACGCAGAGAAACCGGAGCGGTTTTGTGATTTATACCTAACGCCAGCAGGGTCATTGCTTCGAGTAATACTTATCTTGGTACGGGTTCTCGTTGAACGGCATTCTACTTGATGCGCGGGATCAATAAAAGTAACAACCGCATCTTCCGTTCAATCGCTGTCATAGACGACATCAATTAATGAATAAGCAATAAATACAGCGGGATAAATAGTCATAGGCTAGGTTGATTGCTTAAATTTTAGCGCAGTTTGCGATAACGCGCACGCTATTCGGCGTGCGCAACGGCGGCGTTTGCGCAACTCCGGCACCGCTTATCGGGCGCGCCTCCCCGCCTTTAGGCGATTGTGTTACGCTTAATGGCGACCCCGACGCGCGTAACGGGTTGGCATTGCGCCGGCAAAAGCGGAAAGATTCAACGCGATGCAGCAAAAAATTGACGCGCCGCCGCCGCCCCGTTAGCGTGAGCGCTGAATCCGGGTTTCGTCGCGCATGCCCGCAAGGACAAAAGGACAAGAGAAAGTTATGCCAATACGCAAAGTTAGTTTGCTCCGTCTGATCCCGCTGGCCAGCCTGGTGCTGGCCGCCTGTACCACCACCAAGCCGACCGGCCCGGCCACCAGCCCGACTTCACCGCAGTGGCGCGCCCATGAGCAGGCAGTGCAACAGCTCAGCACCTATCAGACCCGCGGCTCCTTCGCCTACTTGTCTGATCAGAAAAAAGTCTACGCCCGCTTCTTCTGGCAGCAGTTCTCGCCGGAGCGCTACCGCCTGCTGCTGACCAACCCGCTGGGCAGTACGGAAATGGACCTCAACGTGCAGAAAAACGTGGTGCAGCTGACCGACAACCAGGGCAAACGCTACGTCAGCGACAACCCGGAAGAGATGATCCGCAAGCTGACCGGCATGGCGATCCCGCTGAACAACCTGCGTCAGTGGATGGTCGGCCTGCCGGGCGAAGCCAGCGATTTTGCGCTGGATGACCAATATCGCCTGAGCAAGCTGACCTACCAGCAAGGCGGCCAGACCTGGAAAGTGGATTACCAGGGCTACAGCAACGAGGTGCAGCCGACGCTGCCGAACCGCCTGGAGCTGCAGCAGGGCGACCAGCGCATCAAGCTGAAGATGGATAACTGGACGCTCAAATGATCCGCCAGTGGCCCTCCCCCGCGAAACTCAACCTGTTTTTGTACATCACCGGCCGTCGTGAAGACGGCTATCACCTGCTGCAGACGCTGTTCCAGTTTCTGGACTACGGCGATACCCTGACCATCGACCCTCGCCAGGACGACCGCATTCATCTGCTGACGCCGGTCGACGGCGTTCCAGACGAGCAGAACCTGATCGTGCGCGCCGCCCGCCTGCTGCAGCGCTATTGCGATGAACGCGGCCTGCAAACCGCGCCGCGCGGCGCCGACATCAGCATCGACAAGCGCCTGCCGATGGGCGGCGGTTTGGGCGGCGGTTCCTCCAACGCCGCCACCGTGCTGGTGGCGCTGAACGAACTGTGGCGCTGCGGTCTTGGCGACGACCAACTGGCAGCGCTGGGGCTCAGCCTCGGCGCCGACGTGCCGGTGTTCGTGCGCGGCCACGCCGCCTTCGCCGAAGGCATCGGCGAGCGCCTGCAGCCGGCCGAGCCGCAGGAAAAATGGTATCTGGTGGCGCATCCTGGCGTCGGCATCCCGACGCCGGTTATCTTCGGCGACCCCGAATTAAAAAGAAACACCCCGGTTCGCTCCTTAAGTGAGCTGTTGCAGGCGCCGTACGCAAATGATTGCGAACCGATCGCAAGAAAACGTTTTCGCGAGGTTGAACAGCTTCTTTCATGGCTGTTAGAATACGCCCCGTCACGCCTGACTGGCACAGGTGCTTGTGTGTTTGCTGAATTCGACACAGAAATCGCCGCCCGTCAGGTGTTAAATCAAGCCCCGGAGTGGTTGTGTGGTTTTGTAGCGCGCGGCGTTAACGTCTCCCCACTACATCGCATTCGTTCCGGGCGGTTTGAGTCGTAGCTCAACGTTTCGCTGCGCAGGGTCATGCACACCTGGCCCTGTTATCCCTGCGCTGCCTGCGGTCTCAATTTTAGTTTTACATACCCGTATGTATATTGCGCCGGCGTCGCCAACTGCCCCTTGGCGATGTCGTATGACAATATCTTCTCTGGACGCAAGCCTGAGGTTCTTCTCGTGCCTGATATGAAGCTTTTTGCTGGTAACGCCACCCCGGAACTAGCACAACGTATTGCCAACCGTTTGTACACCAGCCTTGGTGACGCCGCTGTAGGTCGTTTTAGCGACGGCGAAGTGAGCGTGCAAATCAACGAAAATGTACGCGGCGGTGATATTTTCATCATCCAGTCCACCTGTGCCCCGACCAACGACAACCTGATGGAACTGGTTGTGATGGTCGACGCCCTGCGTCGCGCCTCCGCAGGTCGTATTACCGCCGTTATCCCTTACTTCGGCTATGCCCGCCAGGATCGCCGCGTGCGTTCCGCGCGTGTACCCATCACCGCCAAGGTGGTTGCCGATTTCCTCTCCAGCGTAGGGGTTGACCGCGTTCTGACGGTGGATCTGCATGCTGAGCAGATTCAAGGCTTCTTCGACGTACCGGTAGACAACGTGTTCGGCAGCCCGATCCTGCTGGAAGACATGCTGCAGCAGAACCTGGAAAACCCGATCGTGGTTTCCCCGGACATCGGCGGCGTAGTGCGTGCTCGCGCCATCGCCAAACTGCTGAACGACACCGACATGGCCATCATCGACAAACGCCGCCCGCGCGCGAACGTTTCTCAGGTGATGCACATCATCGGTGACGTGGCAGGCCGCGACTGCGTGCTGGTCGACGACATGATCGACACCGGCGGTACCTTGTGTAAAGCGGCTGAAGCGTTGAAAGAACGCGGTGCCAAGCGCGTATTCGCCTACGCGACGCACCCGATCTTCTCCGGCAACGCCGTGGACAACATCAAGAACTCGGTGATTGATGAAGTGATCGTCTGCGACACCATTCCGCTGTCGCCGGAAATCAAGGCACTGAAAAACGTTCGCACTCTGACCTTGTCCGGCATGCTGGCTGAAGCCATCCGCCGCATCAGCAACGAAGAGTCGATCTCTGCGATGTTCGAGCATTGATTCGTCGTCTTTCCGGTGCGGCGCCCACCGTGCCGGAAAGATAGCGAGCCCGACAGCAGAAAAAGAAAAACCCGTTGGTGCGTGAGCAACAACGGGTTTTCTACTCGTAGTCCAACATGACCTCAGACCTTAATGCACGGCAGATATTCCCTTGCCCTGCTCTTGCTTCCCTTCTGATTTTTTAATCAATGCGACGAACGATGTTGGTCGTTACGGCACCGTTTATCAAAGTGTTTTACCCACCAGTAGCGATCCGCCACCTGCTCGCGGCCGCCTATACGCGCGCCCACCAGCCATAACAGCGCGCCGACGAAGATACTCATGATGGCGCCGTGGGCGAAAAATTGCGGTAAATTGAACTGGGAAACTTCAGCAATAATGGAGTATCCAACGCCGCCGATCATCACGACCAGCCCCAGCCCCATAAAAAAGTTGCCCATTCTGTCCGCGCTTCTACGTTTCATATGCCACCTCCATGATTACCATGTGCCAACCGGGATAACGCTGCAACTTGTTAACCCACTTTGATAAGTTAAGTATAGTCCTTGTTATGGCAAGGGGATTGCGGAGGCGATCACAAATGGTAAAGAATTATTGACACTTCTTAACACGCCACTGAAAATTAGCAGACAAATTGAATGATTCAGCTAATGAATCATTCGTCTTTCTTACCAACGCCGAAGGCAGAGATCGGATTTTGTCATTCACCGCCCCGACAGGTAGACTAAGGCCCTTTCCATTACCCTGATCATAGTGAATCTCCCAGTGAGCAGTATTAAATTGATAGTCGGCCTGGCCAACCCGGGCGCGGAATACGCCCAGACACGCCACAACGCCGGCGCCTGGTACGTCGATCTGCTGGCTCAGCGCCACAATCAGCAGTTGAAAGAAGAGAGCAAGTTCTTCGGCTACACCGCCCGTTTGAGTCTGGCGGGCAACGACGTGCGCCTGCTGGTGCCGACCACCTTCATGAACCTGAGCGGCAAAGCGGTGCTGGCGATGGCCAATTTCTACCGCATCGAACCCAACGAGATCCTGGTGGCGCACGACGAGCTGGATCTGCCGCCCGGCGTGGCAAAAATCAAGCTCGGCGGCGGCAACGGCGGCCACAACGGCCTGAAAGACATCCAGAACAAGTTCGGCAATAACCCGAACTTCTACCGCCTGCGCATCGGCATCGGCCATCCGGGCGACAAGAACAAGGTGGTGGGCTTCGTGCTCGGCAAGCCGCCGGCCAGCGAGCAGAAGATGATTGACGAAGCGATCGACGAGTCGCTGCGCTGCACCGAGATGCTGATGAAGGACGGGCTGGAAAAAACCGTTCAGCGCCTGCACAGCTTCAAGGCGCAGGCCTGAACCTTACCGCAGCGGGCGCCCTGCCCGCTGCCGGCTTTTAGCCGCGCGGGTTGAAGGTCTCCTCGCCCACGCGGCGGTCATCGGCGGCGAACCCCTCCTCCGCAACGTAATACTGCGGATCGTCCAGTTCATGGCTGCAGAACGGCCCGGCGCGCTTGAGCAGGCGCACGCAGTCACCGCTCAGGTGGCGCAGACGAATGCTTTTCCCCGCCGCCAGATAACGCGCCGTCAGCTTATCGATCGCCTCTACGCCGCTGGAATCCATCACCCGGGTGCCAGCAAAGTCCAGCACCACGTTCTGCGGATCGCCTTGCGGCTCGAACAGCTCGGCAAAAGCCGCGGCCGAGCCGAAGAACAGCGGACCATCGAGCCGATACACCGCCACGTCGCCCGTCACCTGCCGCTGGCGCACGCGGATGCGTGCCTGCTGCCAGGCGAACACCAGCGCCGAGATAATCACCCCGCTGATCACCGCCACCGCCAGATCGGTAAAGATGGTGATCAACGTGACGGCGATCATCACCAGCGCGTCCGCCTTCGGCATACGGCGCAAACGGCGCAGCGAACTCCACTCGAAAGTGTTGTAACACACCACCAGCATCACCCCGGCCAGCGCCGCCACTGGCAGCAGGCCGATATAGCGCGACAGGCTAACCACAAATAAAATCAGCAGGATAGCGCCCACCGTGCCGGAGATGCGCCCGCGCCCGCCCGAGGTGAAGTTGATGATCGACTGGCCGATCATCGCACAACCGGCGAAGCAGCCGAACAGGCCGCACACCGCGTTACCGGCGCCCTGCGCGATACTCTCGCGGTTGCCGTTCCCCTTCTTGCCGCCCATTTCATCCAGCACCGTCATGGTCAGCAGCGATTCAATCAAACCGACCAGGGCAATCACTACCGCATAGGGTAGCACCACCCGCACCATCTCCAGGGTAAACGGCGCCGTCGGCAGGCTGAAGTGCGGCAGCGCGCCGGAAATGTCCGCCAGATCGCCCACCCGCAGCGTATGCAGATTGAGGCCGATCGCCAACGCCGAGACCACCAGCAGCGCCGCCAGCGAAGACGGAATGGCTTTGGTCAGGCGCGGGAACAGCACCACCACCGCAATTGCCAGCGCCACCAGGCCGTACATCAGCGGGCCCTGCCCGGCGATCATCTTCAACTGCGCCAGCATGATGACGATCGCCAGACCGTTGACGAAGCCGTGGATCGCCGGCAGCGGCACCAGACGAATGAACTTGCCCAGCCGAAAGGCGCCGATCAGGATTTGAATCCCCCCGGCAAACAGCGTGGCCCACAGTACGTAACCCATGCCGTACTGCGCCGCCAGGCTCATCAGCACCACCACAATGGAACCTGCGGCGCCGGAAACCATGCCCGGCTTGCCGCCGAACAGCGCCGTGACCAGGCCGATAATAAACGCGGTATGCAAACCGACGATCGGCGAAAGACCGGCGACCAGCGAAAAGCCGACCGCCTCGGGGATCATCGAAACCGCCACCACAAAGCCTGCCAGGACTTCATTTTTAACGTCCGCGATCCTGACGTTACTCAGGTTAAACATGCATTATTCACTTATGACAGATGACATCATCTCCCCGCGTAGCGGGTATGGGGTACCGCAAGGGGCGGCAGACTGCTGGCGGGCACAGCTCAGGGTGGCGTAGGCAAGAAATACATCCGGCGCGTTTCCTGTCGGTTAATCGGAACGGCCAGTATGGGTAAATGTGATCCAAATCTCAATCAAAAACCGGTCGCCCGCGCTGCACTCGCCCCAGCCAAGCAAGTCTGATCGAGATAAACGCCCATTACGTGTATAATGGCGGCATTATTTTGCCCTTTATGCAGTTGGTTAAATATAACTGACTGATAGTTAAGATATTTAAGGTGATTACAACATGGGATTCAAATGCGGTATCGTCGGCCTGCCTAACGTAGGCAAATCCACCCTGTTCAACGCGTTGACCAAAGCGGGCATTGAAGCAGCCAACTTCCCGTTCTGCACCATTGAACCGAACACCGGTGTGGTGCCGATGCCCGATCCGCGTCTGGATAAGCTGGCCGAGATCGTCAAGCCGCAGCGCATTCTGCCGACCACCATGGAATTCGTCGACATCGCCGGCCTGGTGAAAGGCGCGTCCAAAGGTGAAGGCCTGGGCAACCAGTTCCTGACCAACATCCGCGAAACCGAAGCCATCGGCCACGTGGTGCGCTGCTTCGAGAACGACAACATCATTCACGTCAACAACAAGGTCGATCCCGCCGAAGACATCGACGTGATCAACACCGAACTGGCGCTGTCTGACCTGGACACCTGCGAGCGCGCCATCCACCGCGTGCAGAAGAAAGCCAAAGGCGGCGACAAAGACGCCAAAGCCGAGCTGGCGGCGCTGGAGAAATGCCTGCCGCACCTGGAAAACGCCGGCATGCTGCGCGCGCTGGATTTGACCGATGAAGACAAGGCGGCGATCAAATACCTGAGCTTCCTGACCCTGAAGCCGACCATGTACATCGCCAACGTCAACGAAGACGGCTTCGAGAACAACCCGTACCTGGACACCGTGCGTAAAATCGCCGACGCCGAAGGCTCCGTGGTGGTTGCCGTGTGCGCCGCCGTGGAATCCGACATCGCCGAGCTGGAAGACGAAGAGCGCGACGAGTTCATGGCCGAACTGGGCCTGGAAGAGCCGGGTCTGAACCGCGTGATCCGCGCCGGTTATGAACTGCTGAACCTGCAGACCTACTTCACCGCCGGCGTGAAAGAAGTGCGCGCCTGGACCATCCCGGTAGGCGCCACTGCCCCGCAGGCGGCCGGCAAGATCCACACCGACTTCGAGAAAGGCTTTATCCGCGCCCAAACCATCTCCTATGACGACTTCATCACCTACAAGGGTGAGCAAGGTGCCAAAGAAGCCGGCAAAATGCGCTCCGAAGGTAAAGACTACATCGTCAAAGACGGCGACGTAATGAACTTCTTGTTCAACGTCTAGGCCTCTCTCCGCAGCGCTTTTCTCCGCTGCCGGAAACGGAAAAATCCACGCTTCGGCGTGGATTTTTTTGTCTCCAGGACCTGCGTTTTGGCAACCTGGACGCCGTCACACCCTCCCGGTTCTTTCCCACTGAACGATCTTCGCCGTACGTTTTATTACGCCCTTCATGACGGCATTATCCGCATCGCTGCACGAAAAAAGCTCTCGTGTTGATCCCTTGTCCTACAGGAAAAGGCTTGTCATATTCCATTGCACCTCTATAATGAGTGTTTACTCACTTATTAAAGGAACCTCAAAGTGGCCCGTCCCCGCAGTGAAGAAAAGCAGCAGGCGCTATTGCGTGCCGCCACCGACATTTTTGCCGAACAAGGATTAGCGGCGCCCACATCGGCCATCGCCAGGAAGGCTGGCGTCTCGGAGGGCACGCTGTTCCGCTACTTTGAAAATAAGGACGTACTGCTGAGCGCAGTCTGCGACTACCTGCTTGATGAAATGGAGTGCCTGCTGACGCAAAGCTTACAGGGCGTTTTGCCGGGTAAAGATCAAATGCAGGTCGCCTGGAATGCCTACATTGATTGGGCGCTCGCCAATCCCGCCGCGTATGCGACAGGGAACAAATTGATGGTTTCCGGCAAGTTATCCAGTGCACAGATGGAGAGAAGCGTGCGGTTCGGTGATATTTCCCAGCTGGGTATTCCATTGGTCCAGGGGCTGGATTTACCGCTGTCGAGCGAGTTTCAGGGCATGATCTGCACGGTAATGGCCAATGGCGTTATCGATATGGCCGTTCAAAAACCTCACCTGCTGGATATTTACAAACGCGCAGGTTATGAAGCCATGGTGCGAGCCATTGAGCTTCCTGACGTTCATACAGCCATCTAGCTTCTTTTTTTAATTATATAATGAGTGCGTACTCACGCATTAAAAAGACACAAAAATCATGCCACCCGTTTCAAAACTAAAAATGCTGCGAACACGGGCCTATCCAAGGCTCCGCCGACTCATATTCGTTTCTCTGTTTCTCAGCGTGTCTTTGATTCTCTGCGGGTGCGCAACCGCACCTGCATCAGACCGTTTGTCAGGAACCCAGCATGTTCCAACAACATGGCGGCCTCCCTGCCTGGCTCAGCGCACGTGTCTGTGTGGAATGCATGGCCCCCCGCCCGAAATGAACCCGGCGCCCGGCGCTTGCGCGCTCCGGCCGGCAAGCCCAGTCACGTAGAGAATGAGCGCGCAGCAAAAACGCCAGTTGCGCGCGCAAATTTGGAGTGCGTTCAAGCGTTATGGAATGACGCCCGCAAACTGGTTGCGACAGAGGCTGCGGCCCTCTATTACGCCTCGCGTACCTGCCGGCGACAACACGCGTTCTCTACCCAAAGCGCGCCACTGCCTGAATCCTTCGAATGGGCGATACAAACGCCCCCTCGCCGGGCGTCTCAATCTGCTCAGAAGGAAGTCGCCGGTCGTGGCAAGACCGCTGCCGATGGAAGCGGGATCAACCGCCACACAACCAAGCATTCGGTTCCCTGGACGTTGGATCTATCGCGCGTGGATACCGATCCCGGTGAAAGTGTGGCGGGTTGGCAGGCTGAACCGCATGAGCATCATAGCCGCGTGCGATCGACAGTGCGGAAGTGGATACGGCGTCTGTTCACTTCGTCAGAGCGAGCAATGCTTCAACGCCAGGCTGAACCGCTGCAGGACAGCGCCGTATTCGTTTGAAATTCAATACAGAGCAATACATCGCCGCGCCGCTGGCGACAGGTTCGACAAATCATTCACCTTATGGGTTCTCCCGATGACACAACTGATAGCTAAAAACACGCGTCCCCGCTTTTGGTCTTTGCGGACCCTGCATGCAGCCGTGCTGGCGATGCCGATTGCCGCCGCCTTATCGGCCTGCGATACGCCGGCGGACAAGGTTGCCCCACCGTCAGATAAACCGACGCTGACAGTGGCCCTGACAACGCCGGCAATACAGTCCGTTTCCCGCACCGTCACGGCCAATGGTTCAATTGCGGCCTGGCAAGAGGCGATCATCAGCCCCGAAGCCAATGGGCTGCGCGTGCAAAAACTGTTGGTGCAGGAGGGGGATATGGTACGCCAGGGCCAACCTCTGGCGGAATTTACACGCGATTCCGTGATGAATGACTGGCTGCTGGCGAAAGCCGATCTCAACGAAGCGAAAGCAGTCGCGTTGAATGCGCAAGCGGATGGAAAACGAGCGCGGTTGTTGCGCGGCGTCGGCAGCCTGAGCGAACAGGACATCCAAAAGTTGTTAACCCAGGAAAAAACGGCGCAGGCGCGTCTGGAATCGGCGAAAGCGCGTATGGCGGCTCAGCAGTTGCGGCTGGACCAGACGATATTACGCGCTCCCGACGACGGCATCATTTCAGCTCGTTCGGCCACGATCGGTTCAGTTCCTATGCAAAGCACCGAAATGTTCCGCCTGATCCGCCAGGGAAAATTTGAATGGCGAGCGGAATTGTCGGCGCAGCAGCTGGAACAAATCCAACCGGGGCAAAAAGCGCAGATCGCTTCACCTGGCGGTAACACCTGGGAAGGCGTCGTACGCCTGGCCGCCCCCACCGTCAATTCAACCTCGCGCCGTGGGATTGCCTATGTGGACATCCTTCCATCGACAGCGAAGAACGCCTCGCCGATTCGGCCCGGCACGTATGCCAGCGGTCTGATTACGGTCGGCGATCGGCAAGGGCTGACCGTGCCGCAATCCGCCGTCGTGGCGCGCGACGGTTTTCACCTGGTGTTCACCGTAGATGACGAGATGCGTGCACATCCGCTTAAAGTCGCGGTAGGCCGTCTGGTGAATGACCAGCAGGAGATCCTGTCCGGTCTTCAAGGCGCGGAACGCATCGTCGCCAGCGGCGGCGTATTCCTCAATGAGGGCGATAAAGTCCAATTGGCCAACACCACCGATGCTTCCCATTCATCGGAACCGCGCTAAGAGGCCCATCATGAATATCTCTACCTGGTCCATTCGCAACCCCATTCCGTCTATCTTGCTCTTTGTCATCTTGAGCGTTGCCGGCTTTTATTCTTTCAAATTGATGAAGATCCAGAGCTTCCCGGACATGGATGTGCCTACGGTGACCGTGTCCGCTTCTCTTCCGGGCGCTGCGCCGCCCCAGCTCGAAACGGAGGTGGCGCGCAAGCTGGAGGACACCGTCTCTTCGGTGCAGGGATTGAAGAACTTGCGTACCACGATCCAGGACGGGCTGGTCGATATCTCAGCGGAGTTTCGTCTGGAAAAACCCGTTCAGGAAGCGGTGGATGAAGTCCGGTCAGCCGTGCAAAGCATTCGCACCGAGTTGCCGACGGATTTACGTGATCCTATCGTTCGCAAGCTCAACATCACGGGCAAACCTATCCTGGCCTTTTCCATCAGCGCCAGCAAGATGGATGAGAATGAGCTGTCCTGGTTCGTGGACAATACCCTGTCGCGGCGTCTGAGAGGCGTCGCCGGCGTAGGGTCGGTCACCCGTGTGGGCGGCGTGAACCGCGAGATCCAAGTCGAACTCGATCCGGTCAAACTGGAGGCGATTGGCGCCACCGCTGCCGAGGTTTCCCGCCAGTTGCGCGATGTACAGATGGACGCGACGGGCGGGCGAGTCGATCTGGGGCGGGGAAAACAGCCGCTGCGTTTGGTCGCCCGCGTCAAGAACGTGGATGAACTAGCCGCGGTGGAACTGTCGTTGCCCGGCGGGCAACGTTTTCGCCTGGACGACGTGGCGACGCTGAAAGACACCATTGCGGAACGCAGTTCACTTGCGCTACTCAACGGCAAGAAGGTAGTGGGCTTTGAGATCACGCGCGCCAAAGGCGCCGGTGAAGTCGAGGTCGGCAACAAGGTGGAGAAAGTTCTGGCGCAATTGCGCACGGAGCGGCCTGATTTGCACATCACGCAGGTCTTCGACTTTGTACGGCCTGTGCAAGAGGAGTTCGACGCCTCCATGCACATGATCTATGAAGGCGCCATTCTCGCTATCCTGGTGGTCTTCATGTTTCTGCGCGATATCCGGGCGACGCTGATCTCGGCGGCGGCGTTGCCCCTGTCGATTTTACCGGCCTTCATCGGTATGGACATGATGGGCTTTTCGCTCAGTATCGTCACGCTGCTGGCGCTGTCGCTGGTGATTGGCCTGTTGGTGGATGATGCCATCGTCGAAGTGGAGAACATCGAACGCCACATCGGCATGGGTAAACCGCCGTACCAGGCCGCGATGGATGCCGCATCGGAAATCGGCCTGGCCGTCGTCGCCACGACATTTGCCTTGATCGCCGTTTTCCTGCCGACGGCCTTCATGTCCGGCGTTGCCGGAAGATTCTTCACGCAGTTTGGATGGACGGCGGCGCTGGCGGTGTTTGCCTCGCTGGTTGTGGCGCGCTTGCTGACGCCAATGATGGCTGCCTACCTGATGAAACCGCATGTGCGCCCTCAGCGCGATCCTGTCTGGATGGCGCTCTACCTGCGCGCCTGCCGGTGGACGCTGCGGCACCGCGGGCTCACCCTGGCGCTGGCCGGCGGGTTCTTTATTGGCTCTCTGATGCTTATCCCTCTGCTGCCCCAGGGCTTCTTCCCTGCAGATGACAACTCCCAGACGCAGGTGACGTTGGAGCTGCCGCCAGGGAGCACGCTGGAACAAACCCAGGCCATGGCAGAACTCGCTCGGCATCGCCTGGCGCCCATCCCGCATATCCGCAACATCTATACCACCATCGGTGGCGGCGCAACGGGCGGCGATGTCATGGCTTCCGACGGAAAAACCGATGTTCGCATGGCAACGCTGACGGTGTTGTTAGATGCGCGTCAAGCGCGTCCGAAGAAGCAGGTCATCGAAGGCGAGATACGCACGGCAATGGCAGCACTTCCGGGGGTGCGCAGCAAAGTGGGGTTTGGCGGCTCAGGTGAAAAATACCAATTGGTGCTGGCCGGTGATGACCCTCAGCTGCTGGCTAAGGCGGCCGATTCAGTATTAAGTGACCTGCGGCAGCTCCCCGGCCTCGGTAACATTACCTCCAGTGCCGGGCTGGCGCGCAGCGAAATCCTCCTGCAACCCAATTTCGCCAAAGCGGCCGATCTTGGGGTATCGGGCGTCGCGATTGCCGATACTTTGCGTATTGCGACCGTAGGCGACTACGATCAGTTCCTGTCAAAATTCAACGTGGAGCAGCGCCAGATCCCGATCGTCGTCAAGCTGTCAAAAGACATCCGTGAGGATATGGGATTACTTGAACGTTTGACCGTACCCGGTGCCAGAGGCCCGGTGCTGCTCAATCAGATCGTTAACATTGAGCAAGGCAGTGGACCGGCGCAGATCAGTCGCATCAATCGCACGCGCAGCGTGACCCTTGACGTAGAACTGTCGGACACCCAACTCGGGGATCTGGCCGCTCAGGTGGCGAAGCTGCCGTCAATCCAGAATCTGCCGGTCGGCGTGCACCAGGTTGTGCAGGGTGATGACGAAATGATGAAGGAACTGTTTGCCGGTTTCGGCACGGCTATGGTCGCCGGGATCCTGGCCATCTATATCGTGCTGGTTCTGCTGTTCAAAGACTTCTTCCAACCGATCACCATCCTGGCCGCGCTCCCACTGTCATTGGGCGGCGCATTCGTTGGGTTACTGTTGGCGGGGCAGTCTTTCTCGATGTCATCCCTGATCGGGTTAATCATGTTGATGGGGATTGCGACCAAAAACTCGATACTGCTGGTCGATTATGCGATCGAGTCACGTCGCGGCCACATCGGTCCGAATGGCGAAGTGCTCAATAAACCCATGAGCCGAACGGAAGCGCTGATTGATGCCTGCCACAAACGTTCCCGCCCCGTCATCATGACCACGTTAGCGATGGGGGCAGGCATGTTGCCTGTGGCTCTGGGTTTCGGCAGTGCCGACCCCAGCTTCCGCAGCCCGATGGCGGTGGCCGTCATCGGAGGATTGATTACATCCACCGTGCTGAGCCTGCTGGTTATCCCTGTCGTTTATACCCTGATTGACGATCTTGAAAACTGGCTGCGCAAGTTGCCTAGCCTGCTGGCACGCAGCAAGAATCTGAGTGGTAGGAAAAAAGCCGGGTTTTCCATGCTTTTCGTGGTTCTGCTGTATTGGCTTGCCTTCCCTGTCATTCCGTTCCTCGACATCCCCTACAAGATTGTCGTTGTCTCTACGCTTGTTGTGGTCGGTGAAACCTTGTTTGTCATTGCCATCGCCCTGCTGGGCAAAGAGTATTGGGGCCAGATCAAACACTGGTTACGGCAGAAGGTCTTTAAGCGAAAAGGTTAAGCGCTGATAACGGTTCACGGTGGCGAAAAGCGTTTTGCCGCCGCCGCTCCCCCATCAACTTCCCTCCCACGCCGAAGGCCGATTCTCGCTGCGCCACTTCTCGCCTGCCG
This sequence comes from Serratia sp. OLAL2, assembly GCF_002752475.1. Lineage (NCBI taxonomy): Bacteria > Pseudomonadati > Pseudomonadota > Gammaproteobacteria > Enterobacterales > Yersiniaceae > Serratia > Serratia sp. OLAL2. The sequence goes on from NZ_MSTL01000019.1 coordinate 196,530, forward strand.
CCGTCCCCGGCGCCGGCGGTTTTAATCCGTCAATCGTCCACAGCGAGAACGGCGTTTCGTCCACGTGCAGTTCCCAGCGCAACCCGCGGGCGGCGATGTAGGGTTGCAGGATGCGGGAGCAGGCCGCCAGGAATTGCTGCTGCTCTGCGTCGTTGTCCATGGCGCGCGCGATATGATCGATGGTCACCCGCACGAAATCATCGGCCGGTTCGCCGCCGAGATAGGCCGAACCTGGCGGCAGCGCGTGGAAGAACACGTTGACGTAAAAGCGCGGCAAAAAGTCCTGATACAGGGCAGTGACCTTCTGCGCAATCGCGCGTTTATCGGCGGCGCTGAAGGCCGGCTCAGGGTGGTAAATCTGCCACAGTGGCATCGCGTTGTCTCCTAGGGTTTCCGGCCGGCGCTCAGGCCATCAGCCGCTGTTAATGATAAACTCCAATAATAAGAGTAATAACTCCAATTATTGAAGTTATCAAGCCGAGGCGATAGCATTCTCGGCAATCAGGCGGCAAGCGGAGGTTAAGCAACGTGAAAGCAAAAGGGTTTGAAGGCATGACGTGCTCGGTGGCGCACGTGCTGTCGGCATTGGGCGATCGCTGGGGCGCTATTCTCATGCGCGATCTGCTGCTGGGGCTCTCGCGCTATGACGATCTGCGCCACTCGACCGGCATCACCAACAATACGCTGGCCGACCGGCTCAAGGCCCTGGAAAGCCACGGCCTTATCGAAAAGCGGCAATACCAAACGCGCCCCGCTCGTTATGAGTATCTGCCGACGGAAAAGGGAAAAGATCTCGGGCTGCTGGTGATGGCGATGATTCAGATTGGCGACAAATGGAATCTGTCCGAGCTGGCCGGGCCGCCGCTGCGCGTGGTTGACCGCGTAACCGGCCACCCCGCCACCCTGCGCGCGGTGGATGCCGTGACCGGCGAATCGCTGCCGGCGCAAAACCTGGCGCTGGCGGCCGGGCCGGGCGCCGACGAAATGACGCAATGGCGGCTGGCCGTCGGCAAAACCCGCTAACGGTGCGCTACAACAGCGCTATCATCTTCAGTAGTTCGACCCGATTGCGGATGCCGAACTTTTTGCCGGCGTTATTGAGGTGCGAATAAACGGTTTTCGGGTGCAGGTTAAGCCGCCGAGCGGTCAGGCGGATATCTTCGGTGCGGGCGGTTTCACACAGCACCGCCGCTTCGCCAGGCGTGATCGCCGCCGCCCGCTGCCGGTTCACCACGTGCCGTTCGCTCGTCTCCTGGCGGGCCAGCGTTGCGCAGGTCTCTCGCACCACCTGTAGCGCTTCCCGTTTGTGCAAAATCGCATCCGGCTGCGCCGCCGCGATAAATGCCAGGATCAGCGGCGAAGTCTTATCGACGAAGAACAGTATCCGGACGCCTTCATATTCAGCACGTGAGGCGTGAATAAATCGCAAATACGCTTCGAACCGATAAATTTCATGGGGAAAATCCATGATAATTAAATCAGGCGCCGGGCTTATATTTTTAATAATATTAATATTGGGAGAGGATAAGGTTATCACCCCACCGCCCAATAATGTTTTCATACCTAACCGGCACAACGACGAACCGTCGATATAAATCACTCTCACTTTAATTCTCCTTATCAGCATGAAAACATGCTTCCACACCTCAGGCGGCTTGTCGCTGCTCTTTTTTGGGGTAATTCGCCTGCAAAGCACACCGATATAAAACATCTTGATAACATGTTTTTCAAATAATCACGCAACAGCCAGTGCATTGATTAATACGCAAAAAAGACATGAATGTTTCAAATTATTTCATTCACAAAAACTGACAACTCAATAAAAACGCAACGTAATGATATAGATCTATTTTCTATTTCTCAGGACATAAACATAAATGAAAGAAAATGTAACAATCAACACCCTCGCCTTATTGTCTTATTCAAAACATCTATAGGGAAAATTCTTAGTTTGCTAGGATGAAAATCCATGTTTGCCGACGCGTTTAAAAAACAATTGCGCAACATGATTAACCAACAACCGTACGACAGTAATTTATTACTGCCAGGAAAGCTTTTCTCCAAAGTAAATTAAAGGGCATTTCACATGAATGTTAAATTAGTCGCATTATCCATGCTGGCTCTCTCCGGCGCCTGTGCGGCCGCTTCGTCCAATACGGTGCAATTTAAAGGCGAAGTCAGCACGCAAACCTGCTCGGTGAATATTAACGGCAATCAATCCAACCCGGTTGTTCTGCTGCCGACCGTCGCCGCCAGCCAGCTCGCCACCAAAGGCGCCACCGCCGGCGACACCACCTTTACCGTTAACGTCACGGGCTGTGCAGCGGCAACCAGCGATACGGCGATCAAAACCGTGCTGGCGGGCAACAACCCAACCACCAACGGCAACCTGGGCAACGCGGGCGATGCGGCCAAAGTGTCCATCCAACTGCTGGACAGCGACGCCACCACGCCGCTGTCGTTCGCCAGCGGTTCGACCGTCACTACCTCTGCGATGACGCTGGCGAAAGACGCCACCTCCACCTCGCAGAACCTGGTGGCCCGCTACTACGCGGAAGACACCGGCGTGGCGGCCGGTTCGGTGATCGCCACCGCACAGTTCGCCATTAGCTATAAATAAGCCGGCGTCAGGCGCCATACCTGTTGATGCCAGCGCCGCCCTTAGCCGGGCGGCGCTGAATAACTCGCTCCCTTTATCGGTTCACGTTTATGCCGCAGATAACCCGCTCCGCCCACCGATGGGCCGCCCTGTCGCTTTGCCTGATAAGTTTTGCCGCTACCCACGCGTCGGCCAGCGTGACGCTGCTCGGCAACCGCGTGATCTACCCCGCCGAGGCACGGGAAAAAACGCTGCAGTTCACCAACGACGACGGCACCCCGGCGCTGATGCAAATCTGGCTCGACATCAATAACCCCAAATCCACGCCGGAAAACGCCGATGCGCCCTTTGTCGCCTCGCCGCAAATCTTCCGCATGAATCCGCACAGCGGGCAGATGGTGCGGCTGTCGTTCGTCGGCCAGCCGCTGCCGCGCGATCGCGAATCGCTGTTCTACCTCAACTTCCTGCAGGTGCCCGCGGTGCGCCAGACGGACAGCGACAAGAACAAACTGCTGCTGGTGGTCACCAATCGGCTGAAGGTGTTCTATCGCCCCGCCGGGCTGTCCGGTGACGCCAACCACGTTATCGATCGGCTCAGCCTGCGCCAGGCCGGCAACGCGCTGCACGTCGACAACCCGACCGGCTACTACGCCAACGTCAGCCAGGCCGCGATCCTCAGCGGCGCGAAACGCACCGTGATCCCGCAGGCGGATCTGATCCCGCCGTTTTCGCAGGCCAGCTGGCCGGTGAACGGGGAGGTGCGGCAGGTCGCACTGCGCGTCATCAATGACTATGGGGTGGAAATCACACGCACCCTGAACGTCGCGCGCTGAAACCAGACAGGGAGGTTTTCATGTTCGATGCTCGCAAGGCGACGCCGCTGCCCGCACGCTGGTATTGCGCGCTGCTGGCGCTGCCGCTGGGCTGCGCCGCCGCCGATGGCTACACCTTCGATCCCGCGCTGCTACGCGGCAGCGTGCTGAGCAACAGCGCCCTGAGTCAATTCAACCAACAGGACGCCGTCGCCCCCGGCAGCTATCAGATCGATCTGTACCTCAACGGCCAGTTTCTCGAGCGCGATCAAATTCGCTTCGTGCGTGAAGGCAAGCAGGTACTGCCCTGTTTCGATCGGCCGCAGCTGACGCGCTTCGGGCTGAAAAATCCGCCGATGCCCCAAACAGCATGCCTGCTACCCGGCCGGGATTTGAAGGACATTACGGTGAACGCCGATATCTCGCGGCTGCGGCTGGATCTGAGCATTCCGCAGGCGCTGTTGAACGGCCAGCCGCGCGGCAGCGTCAATCCCGCCAGCCTGGACAGCGGCGAATCGATGGCCTTCGTCAATTACAACCTCAACCAGTACCACGTCAGCTACCGACAGGGGCAAACCCGCGATCTCGACTCGACCTACGCCAACCTGAACGGCGGGTTCAACCTCGGGCTATGGCGCTACCGCCAGCAGTCCAGCTACCGCTACGATCGGGAGTTCGGCGGCCACCTGGACACCAGCCGCCGCTACGTGCAGCGCGCGATCTTGCCCTGGCGCAGCGAAATGCTGTTGGGCGAAGGCTTTACCGACGGGCACTTCTTCTCCGGCCTGGGCTTTCGCGGCATTCAGCTCAGTTCAGACGACCGCATGCTGCCGGATTCACAGCGCGGCTATGCGCCGGTGGTGCGCGGCGTGGCAAAAAGTAATGCGCGAGTGACGGTGCTGCAGGGCAAAAGCACGCTGTATGAAACCACCGTCGCGCCGGGGCCGTTCGCCATCAACGATCTGTACGCCACCAACTACGCCGGCGATCTCACCGTGGTGGTGACGGAAGCCGACGGCAGCGTCAGCACCTTCACCGTGCCGTTCGCCGCGGTGCCGGAATCCATCCGCCCCGGCCAGTCGCGCTACTCCGCGATCGTCGGCCGTTCCCGCTACGTCGGCGACAACGATCTGTTCAGCGAAGTGACCTGGCAGCACGGCCTGACCAACGCCCTGACCTTCAACTTCGGCAACCAGCTGGCGGACGGCTACCAGGCGATGATGCTGGGCGGCGTGTACAGCAGTTGGCTGGGCGCCTTCGGCATGGATACCACCTATTCCCACGCCAGCCTGCCGGACGGCGGTGCCTCCGGCTGGATGCTGCACCTCTCATACAGCCGAACCTTCAGCCCGACGGACACCACCTTATCCATCGCCGGCTACCGCTACTCTACCGAAGGCTTTCGCGATCTCAGCGACGTGCTCGGCGTACGTCGCGCCGCCACTACCGGCCAAAACTGGCAGTCCGACTCCTACCGCCAACGTTCGCGTTTCGAGGTCGCCGTCAATCAGGGGATGGGGGCATTCGGCAGCCTGACGATGTCCGGCTCGACCCAGGACTACCGCGATCAGCGCGGCCGCGATAATCAGCTCCAACTGGGCTGGGGAAAAACCTTCGGCAACGGCGTGGCGCTTAACCTCTCCGTCACGCGCACCCGCAGCCTGGGCGACAGCAACGGCGACTACCGCGGCTACGGGCCGCTGGACAACGTCTACAGTGCGCCGCTGGCGCAGAACACGCAAACCGTCACCGCCCTGTCGCTGAGCTTCCCGTTCGGACGTTCATCATCCGCCCCCAGCGTCTCGCTGTTGGCAAACCACAGCCAGGGTCAGGGCGGCAACTATCAGGCTGCGCTGTCGGGCAGCGTCGGCGACGAGCAGCCGGTCAGCTACGGCCTGAACTTCACCACCGACGACGATCGCCAACAAAGCATCTGGGGCGGCAACCTGCAAACCCGCCTACCTTACGCCAACGTCACCGGCTCGTTCTCCACCGCGCGCCAGTACCGACAAGGCTCACTGTCGCTGCAGGGCGCCGTGGTGGCGCACCGCGGCGGCGTGACATTAGGGCCGTATGTCGGCGACACCTTCGCCCTGATCGAGGCGCCCGGCGCCAGCGGCGCACGGGTGATGGACGGCCAAGGGGCGCGTGTCGATCGCTTCGGCTACGCCCTGGCGCCGTCGCTAGTGCCCTATCACTACAACACCGTCGCGCTGAACCCCGAGGGCATGAACGACAAAGCGGAACTGGAAGACGGCCAGCGCCGCGTCGCCCCGTACGCCGGCGCCACGGTGCGCCTGCGCTTCAACACCGTGCGCGGCCAGGCGCTGCTGATCACCGCGCAGCGGCCCGATAACGCACCGATCCCGATGGGCGCCAACGTTCTTGACGCGGCAGGCAACAGCGTGGGCATGGTCGGCCAGGCCAATCAGGTGTATCTGCGCAGCGACCGGAATGCCGGTGTGCTGACGCTGAACTGGGGCGACGCGCCCAGCCAACAGTGCATGCTGCATTACCGCTTGCCCGCCGGGGAAGACGGACCGATTCAGCGGCTCAGCGCTCCGTGCCGCTAACCCGTTTAACTTATCTCAGGAGAGACGATGAAACGCATTTCTTATCTGGTCGCCGCCCCGGCGCTGTTCGCCCTGTCGCTGTTCGGCGCGCCCGCGGCGCTGGCGCAATGCACGCGCGTCGCCCCCTGGATCGACTCTGGCTGCGATCCTTGCGGGGTGGGCACGGCGCTGGGTCGGGTCAACCTGACCAGCACCTATCTGCAGCCCGTCGGCACGCCGCTGGGCACCAGCGTGTTCGATCTGACCTCCGGCACCCGCTATCCCGACCCAAACAAGGTGCTGTATGAATGCGATGCCGGCGATGTTGGGCAAATTTATGAAGTCTTCGCCACCAACGGCGACGATCGCGTCGGCGGCTATTACGATCTGGGCGCCAGGGACGGCAACCCCAACTACTACGCCACCTATTTCCCCTACGTCGGCATCCGTCTGACCCACCTGGATTCCGGCAAGGTTTTTACCCGCTACTGGCAGTCGGCGCCGATTACCCGCTACGCCACCGTCGGCAGCAAAATTCAGATCCGGGTGAAAGACTTCAGCGCCATCCGTGCCGACTTGATCCGCATCAGTTCGCTGCCGGGTGCGGGCGCCAGCAACTACTGTGGCTACAGCGCCGGCAACCCGCTAGTGGGCATGGCCTCGACCACCGGCAATTCGAACTATACCTGCACGCAGCCGAACGGCTATGTCACCTTTCAGGGGCCCGGCATCGCCTCGGATCCTATCGGCAGCGACTCCGCCACCAACTACGCCACCTGGGGCACCGGGCGGTGGAACGCGATGGGCATGGGCACCGCACCGATCTCCTCATTGACCTATACCGCCACCTGCGTGGCGCGCAACGTCACGCCGCTGGTGATCCTGCCGACCCTCTCCGTCAGCCAGCTGACCGCCGGGCAAACCTCACAGGCGCAGTTCACCCTCAATATCGAATGTGACAACGCCGCCGTGTCCGGCGTCAGCAGCAACAATACCGCCCTCGGCCTGCAGGTGCCGTATGAAAGCTATGTCGCGGCGCAGCGGCTCGGGTTAGTCAGCGCCAACGGCGGCGTAAGTTACCTGCTCTCCAGCGGCTACGGCACCGACAGCAGCGTCGCCACCGGCGTGGGTATCGCGCTCGCCAACGCCGGCAACGGCGCGCCGATGAACTTCGTCGGCTGGGCGCGCTGCAGCGCCGGGCAATGCCCGCAAGGTAATGACGCCGGCTGGTACCCAGTGCTTAACGGCGCCAGCGGCGGGGGCAGCACCGCGGCGGGGTTTACCCACTACACCACCCAACTCACTGCCACGCTCGCCCGGCTGCCCGGGCAGACCGTCACCGCGGGCAAAGTGGACGCCAGGGCCTACGTCTGGGTTAAGGTGCAATGATGAGAAAGAAATATCTGACGATGGGATGCGCCCTGTTGCTGACGCTGGCGACCATGGGCGCGCAGGCGGGTATCATCGCCTCCGCCACGCGGGTGATCTTTCACGAGGGCGAGACGGAAAAAACCCTGATGCTGCTCAACACCAACGGCTATCCGATCGTAGCGCAAACCTGGGTCGATAACGGCGACGTCAACGCCGCCCCCGAACTGTCCCGTGCGCCGTTTGTCACCCTGCCCAGCGTATTCGCCCTGCCGCCTTCCGCGCTGAAAGGGCTGCGGATCCTGTTTGCCGGCGCGAGCCTGCCCACCGACAGGGAGTCGGTGTTCTGGCTTAACCTGTATGAGATCCCGCCCAGCCGGCCGATCACGCCGCCGCAGGCGTCGCGCGTGACGATGGCGATGAACACGCAGATGAAAATCTTCTACCGCCCCAGAGCGCTGAAGGGAAACGCCGACAACGCGGCCGAGGCCGTTTCGTTCACGCTGCAAAAATCACCGCGTGGCTATCTGCTGCGCTGTCACAACCGGTCGGCGTTTTATCTCTCCTTCGCTCGCATCGCCGTGCAAACCGACAGGCGCGATGCCCCGGTGCGGCAAGAAAGCGACATGATGACCGCGCCATTCAGCACGCGGGATTATCACCTCGACGGCGTTGCGGCGTCGGGGCTCCCCTCTCAGATCACCGTTCAGGCCACCCTCATCAACGACCAAGGCCAACAGATCGTCAAGTCATACACAGCAAATCCATAACGATAAAAAGCAGCACATTTTTTTTAAGTACAGGAAATAGGGAAAATGAGTCTAAGCAGATTCCAGCTACAGTTTCACCTGGAGAAACAGGCCAACATCATCAGGCAAACACCGGCGTTTCACGCCGCCATCGTCAAACACGGGGAGTTATTAAAAGAGACCTACAAGAAACATCCGCTGTTTTATAAAATCATCTTCAGGAACAGCCGGTTCATCATTTGCTCCACTATCCTGTCCATTTATTACCACCAGCCCGCCGCCGGGCTGAAAGACATCAAAGCCTTTTTTAAAGGGAAAAATTTGATCAGCGAGAACTCCCTGGACTCCTTTCTGTTTTTTTTGCGGGTCGGCCGTAGACTGGAGGTCAAACCCTGCGAACATGACAAACGCCAGCTGCGCTATAAACCTACGCCGCACGCGCTGGCGGAAACCCAGGCGCTGATCGCCTCAATGGCGTTGCCCTATCAGGCGCTGGCGCCACAGATGCCCATCGCGACGCTGCTGGCGGCGCCCGACTTTCTGCCCACCTTTTTCGCCGCCTACGGGCAGCTGATGCTCAAGGAGATCTACCTGATCGATCTGGTGCCGCAATCCGGACTGTTTATCAGCAAGGACGCCGGCCACATGGTGCTGCTGATGCTGCATATCGAAAGCATCCGGCAGGACTCCCCCTTTCTGCTGCTCTCCTCGGCGAAAATCGCCAAGTCGTGCTCCGTCTCACGCGCGCACGTGAATCGCATTCTGCAGGCGGCGGAAAAATCCGGCCTGCTGACCACCACCAATAACGTGGTGATCGAACTCAACAGCTCGTTCTTTATCATGGCGGAGCGCTACTTCAGCCTCTATTTCGCGATGGTCGAATGCGGGCTTGAATGGGTTTGGCAAACGCAACGAGCGACCGAGCATAGTTGAGCCGTTCACCGCGCTCGTGGCACCTTATCGATCAAGCCCCAGGCCGCCGCTTCGTCGGCGGTCATGAAGCGTCCCGTAGGTGGCGGCCAAGGCGACACTCCCGGCGGATAACACTGCCGCAATGCCGGCCAACGCAATAGACAACGTGTAACTCTGATACAGGTCATACAGCCAACCGGCGGCGCTGCCCCCGCCAACGGCGGCGATCCCCACGGCGAGATACAACGCCCCCAGAATGGCGCCCAGATTAGCAGTGCCGAACCATGTACTGGCCACTGCCGGATACAGCGCAATACAGCCGCCGTTGGCCGCGCCGAATAACAGCGCGAAAATCGCCAGCGCGGTAAAGCTGTGCGCCACACTCCAAAAGCCGCATAACAGGGCCAAACTCAACGTAACGATAACCAAAAAACGCCGCGCGCCCATACGGTCGCCTATCCGCCCCAAAACTAGGCGGCCGCCGATATTGCCCATGCCGATCAAACCGATGAGCAGATTGGCCTGCGTTGCATTTAGCCCCTGTTGTTGTGCATAAGGATTAATATGAACCAACGCCAGGAACAGTCCGATAGAGCCGAAAAATATCGCGATAAAGAACCACCAAAACTGGGCTTGTCTCGCCGCTTCTCGCAACGTAACGCTCCCGTTAAACGCGGAACCCGGTATTGATGTCACCTCAGCGGGACCAAGCCCATCGGGATATTCTCCCACGTCCTCTGGCCTGCCTCGCAAGACGAAGGCGGCAGATAACCCCAGCACAGCGATAGCGACGGCGTAAACTTGTAGGGTACTTTGCCAGGACAAATGCTGCATCAACCCACCAGCCACCATCGGCCCCACCAGCGTTCCCAAACCGGTGCCGGCCAGCGCTAAGCCGGAAGCCGAACTTCGATGAACGACGAACCAGCGTTGAATGGTTGAAACAGCCGGCACGTAAACCAACCCGACGCCGCCCCCAACCAACAGGCAAAACGTGAACAAAAACGCCGTCAGTGTCGACGCCAGCAGGCTACTGCCCAAAAAGCCCAGAGAAAGCAGTAAAATACCGATGCCGGTTACCGTCCTTACCGAAGTACGATCGCTCCAGGCACCGGAAAATACGCCTACGATGTAGTAAATTAACGCCGTCAACGAGAATATTGAGGCGGTAGAAAAACTCCCCGCGCCAAAATTCGCCTGTAATGCAGTAAAAAATGCCCCAAATGAGTAAGCAGCGCCAAAAATAACCGCCAGCAAAAGATGAACGGCACCGACCATGTACCAACCGCGAAACTGCCTTGTCTTTTTCATTATGAATTCCCATCACAATTAACACATTGTTCGCCAAGGCTCGAGCTTAGAAAATCGGGCTCCGCACAGCCTTCTTTAAAATGTGTGTCATAACATGCCGCACCCAGACTAGTTTCAAGCCATTTCCAATTACATTATTCCGAAAACGACACCGTATGAGAATGACCTGAAAATGTCTGAACGGCTGATAACCGCCGCCAGACGTCACTGATATCAGAACGATGACATAATGGCGGAAAGTCTAGCTTTGTCATTTCTCAGCCATAGATATAGTTGTATAGACAAGCCAATGGCAAGATTATTTTCCAAAATTTGTGGTCAGAACTGATGCTGAAAAATAAAAATACATACACCGAAGTTATAAATACAAAGAAAAACATAGGTAAAAATATACAAAGAAGAAACCTGCCACGCTGTTCATCAGTCACGATAAAGATGAATAGCGTGGCTTGGCAGAGGGGTAACTAATCAAATAGATAGATAGTTAGTTAGCAAGCAAGCAAGCAAGCAAGCAAGCAAGCAAGCAAGCAAGCAAGCAAGCAAGTTAAATATTAAATAACGCCAAATAAGATATGATCATTTTTATTATTTATTTCATTAACACGACTGCGGATATCCTGAGGAAAGGCCGACAGGAATCAATAATCGGCCACCAATGTTTACCTTTCCCGCAATACCCGATCGATCAATCCCCAGGCCGCCGCTTCGTCGGCGGTCATAAAGCGATCGCGATCCAACACCCGCTCCACCTCCTCTTCGCTCAGGCCGCAATGTTGGGCATACAGCCGGATCACCCGCACTTTGGTGCGCTTCATCTCTTCGGCGTGGATCAAGATGTCGGACGCCTGCCCCTGAAAGCCGCCCAGCGGCTGGTGCACGTGCAGGCTGGCGTTGGGCAGCGCCATGCGGTGCCCCGGTTCGCCGGCCATCAGCAGGAATGAGCCCATTGAACGCGCGGTGCCCATGCACAGCGTATGCACCGGCGCGCGGATATACTGCATGGTGTCGTAAATCGCCAGCCCGCTGGTGATCGCCCCACCCGGCGAGTTGATGTACAGGTGGATCGGTTTTTCCGGGTTTTCCGCCTCCAGAAACAGCAACTGGGCGCACAGCATTTCGGCCACGTCGTCATTGACCTCACCGTTAAGGAACACGATCCGGTCGCGCAGCAGGCGCGAATAAATATCAAAGGAACGTTCTCCCCGGCTGGTCTGCTCCACCACCATCGGGACGAGCATCATCTTCTCACGCATCGGTGAACTCCTGGGTTGGCAACAAAGAGAAATGTGTTTAACGCGTCAGGCGGCGCGCATCATCATCGTCGGGCCGTCGTTGACGGCGTCGAGCCGGTGGATCACCCGCAACAGGCTGCCGCCGCCGGCATCCGGCACGATCTGCAGGGTGACGACGCTTTCGAGAAACGGCGGCTGGTCGTCGCGCAGGCGATAGCTCACGGCTTCGCCCGGCGTAGTGGCCAACGGCTCGGCCTGCGCCAGATCCCCCGGCGGCAGCCACTGCTCGCGCAGTTCGGGAATACTGAGCGCCCGCCACACTTTTTCCGGCGGCGCCTCGAGCGCATACTCCAATACCAGCCGATCGCGCGGCGGCGGCTCAACCCGTTTATTCATTGATCCATATCCTTCAGCAAGATTTGCAGCGCGTCGATGCGCGCCGGCCAATAGGCGCGGTACTTCGCCAGCCACTGGGCGATCTGCGCCAGCCCGTCCGGGTCGACCTGGTAATTAACGCAGCGCCCCTGCTTCGCCTCACGTATCAGCCCGGCATTGCGCAGCACCGCCAGGTGTTGCGACATCGCCGACTGGCTGATGGTCAGCCCTTCGCGCAGCGCGCTGGCGTTCATGCTGCCGGCGGCAAGTTTGTCGAAGATGCCGCGGCGGGTCGGATCGGCCAACGCCTTGAAGATGTCATTTTCGTTCATACAAACACATTAGTATTCACTTATGTATTATGCAAGCGCCGGGGCAGGAATTTTTTCCGTGAAACGAGACTCCGCGCCGGAACGCGGAGCCGATAGAGGAGAGATTACAGCGGCTTATTGCAAGCGGGCGGGGTCAACGTGGGTTGCCCGGCCGGCGCCCCTTCCTGCGCTTCCAGCGCGAGGCACGCCAGCGGCATGTCTTCGTGGTAGCGCGCCTCGGCGTTCAGGGTCTTCGAGTAGCGATTGTACTTCCACCAGGCGTAGCCCAGAAACACCACCAACCCGCCGACGTTATAGAACACGATGGTCATGATGCTGGCGCCGGTCGGGAACGTCGAGGCGAAGAAACCGACGGTGAAGATGGCGATCAGCACGCTGACGATGGCGATGCCCTGCAGCCGCGAGCCCATTTTGAAATCGCGCGCCACCCGGTCGTACTTCAGCCGCAGATTCAGGTAGGCCAGCATGATGAACAGCGGCGGCAACATCGAGGCGGCAGCGGTCATGTTGATCAGCGTGTTCATCAAATCCTGCACGCTGCTGGAACCCAACGTCGGGATCAGCATCAGCGGGATAACGATGAAGAACTGGATCCAGGCCGCGCGCGTCGGCACGCCGTGCCGGTTCAGGCGAATGGTTTTCTCGCCGAAAATGCCCTTCGGGATTTCGGTGAAGAAAATCTTCACCGGCGCCGCCGTCCACATCAACAGCGAACCGAACATGGCGGTGAAGGAAACAATGCCGACAAAGCGGTTCATCAGCACCGTCGGCAGGCCGAAGTGCGCCGACAGGCCTTCGAACACCTGTACCGTACCGCCGGTAAAGTGCAGGTCGGTGCGGTGCACGAACACGTTGATCAGCAGCGAAGACACCGAGTACAGCACGCCGATGAACAGCCCGGAAACGATGATCACCTTAACAAAAGCGCGGCTGCCGCCTTTCACATCGTTCACGTACACCGCCACGGATTCCGCCCCGCCCGCCGCCTGGAAGATCCAGGCGGTAATGCCGAGGAACGCCCAGTTGAAGTTCGGGGTCATCGCCTGCACGTTGATCGGGTCGGCCGGCTCGATGCCGCCCAACACCGCCGCGCCCGCCAAGATGATGTAGGAAAACGTCAGCAGCAGCATCAGCGACGAGGTCACCGAGGTCATCGGCCCCAGCAGTTTTGCGCCGCTGTTGGAGATGTAGGTCGAGAAGGCGAACAGGAAGATGCTGATGATCGCCGTGGTCAGCGGCGTAAACACGTAGTCATAGCCTAAAAACGCATAAGAGGCGTAGGCGATGACGCGCGGCAGCAGCGCGGTGAAAAAGAACAGGTTCACGAACCAATAGGTGTAGGCGGTGATAAACGCCCAGCGCCCGCCCAGCGCGCTTTTCACCCAGGCATAGACGCCGGCCTCGGAGTTGCGGTTGAGCGAGACGAATTCGGCGATGATCAGGCAAAAGGGAATGAAGTAGATGATCGTCGCCACCAGGAATACCGGCGACGAAGCGACCCCGAGCTGAATATTGTTGTTAATCACATTGTTGAAACTGAACACTGCCGCAAACGTCATCGACAGCAGGCCAAACTTGCCGATGGTGTTTCTGTTCGACGCAGCCATAGAGATTCTCCGAATGGTGTAGGGGACTTCGGTTTGTTGTTATTGTTCGGCGGGCACGCTATTTATTGACGAAATAGCTGTCTTCCAGCGTCACTTTTAAAATGACTTTTTTTATCTTGTCGCTTTCTGTGAAGCGATGAGCCTGGTGGTTTTCGAAAATCACCACGTTGCCTTTACCGACCCGGCGCCGCTCGCCTTCGCCGCTGAAAAACTCGCGGTCGGTTTCGTCCTGATAGGGCGCCACCGTCGTCAGCTCCCGCTTGTCGGCGACCTCGACGGTCTCTTCCCCGTCGAGGTAATAGTGCACGTCGAAGTAACGGCGGTTGCCCTCCAGCCAGCCGTGCTGCCGGCCGGCGCCGACGCTCAGCCGATACGTCAGCGAGTCGCCGATCGAATGGCATACGTTCGGACTGATGCGATCGACATTGGCGATCGCCTCCATGCAGCGCAGCCACTTCTTGCCGCTGTGATAAATGCGCTGAAATTCCACCAGGGATTCGAGAATGATCATGCGTTTTCCTCCGCAGACTGCGGGTGGTGATGAGCGGGCGTGAAGTCATAACCAGCGAGCGTGGCGCCCTGCGTTTGCCGACCGTCGAACGGCACCAGCGTGAAGCCGTAGCTGAACGGCGCCAGATAAACCCGGTGGGTATCCAGCACTTCGGAGCCCCAGGAGTTGGAGCCAAGGCCGAGGATCTGGTCGTCCAGGTTCAGCGTCAGGCAGTCGCTCGGTTCCAGCTCGTTGATGTGCTGGGCCTGGTGCAGCCTCTCGGCGCTGTAAGGCCACAGGCTGAAATTGATCGGCCGCCGCGGCTGGATGAAGATCCCCTTACCCGCCGCGTCCTGCAGGCTCAGCCAGCGCACGTCCTGCCGATTGCCGTTGTCCTGCGGGAACGGATAGTATTCGAACAGCGCGTCGGCGCGCTGCCGGTAGTGACCGATAAGGTTGGTCCGGCAGCTGTCGCGGTAGTTCTCGCCCGGTCCACGGCCGTAGTATTCCACCTGCTCGAAGCGGCGGCTGATGCCGAAATCGAGACCGATTTTCGGGATAATCTGCCGGAAATCGCCGTAAGGCTCACCGGCCAGATCCAGGCTGACGTAGCCCTGCGGGGAGATGCGCCAACGGTAGGTGCAGCGCATGCCGAAGTCGAATACCGGCGGCGCAATCAGGCTGTGCACCTCGAGCAGCAGATCTTCGCCCTGCCATTGCCGGCTAAGGCGGCGGAAGTGCTGCTGCATGATGGGGAAATGATGCGGTAGCCAAATTCCCTCATATTCCTGTTTATGGTTATCGATCACCGGTTTGAAGAAGGTGATGCGCGGCGCGCGCCCCACCACCTCTTCACCGTCTACCCGCCACGAAAGCAGTTCGCCGCTCAGCAGCGAGAACGCCAGCTGGAACCGGCTGCCGCTGACGATCAGCTGATGATTCTCCTCGCGGCATTGCAGCGTCGGCGCATCGGCCAACGGTGGAGCCGGCAGCCGCGTCGCCGTCTGGCGCAGATGCTGATAATGCCCCAGCCGCTGGCCGCTCTCGCTGTAACGGGTGGCGCTGTCCTTATACACCGCCACGTCGATCAGCGTTTCCCCTTGCCCCAGCGCCAACACCGGCAGGTGCATGTCTTCGCTCTCGCCCGGCTGCAGATTCGGCAGCTTGAATTCGTAACTTGCCACCTGGCGGCCGTCGGTCTTGACGCTGACCTTCAGCGTGATGTCCGCCAGCGAGCTGAACCAATAGCGGTTTCTCACCCGCAGCACGTCACCTGCCCCCTCATCCGCCGTCACCTCCACCGGGCACAGCACCTGCTGGTATTCACGCAGGCCGGGGCCGGGGCGCTGATCCGGGTAGATCAAGCCGTCCATGCAGAAGTTGTAGTTGTTCGGGTAGTCGCCGTAATCGCCGCCGTACTGGTAGCGCTCGCGTCCCTGCTCGTCGTGGCTCAGCAGGCCATGATCGCACCATTCCCAGATGTAGTGCCCCTGCAAACTGGCGTGGCGGTTGAACACCGACTGGTATTCGAACAGCCCGCCGGGGCCATTGCCCATGGCATGGGCGTATTCGCACAGGATGCGCGGTTTGGGGTGCGGGTATTCGCCGAAGGCGTTCATCATCGCTACACGGGAATACATGGTGCTGATCACGTCGGTCACTTCGGCGTCGCGATCTTCTTCATAGTGGATCAGGCGAGTCGGATCGAGCGCCTTGCAGCGCCGGGCCATGGCGCGAATGTTGCAGCCATAGCCCGACTCGTTACCCAGCGACCAGATGATGATCGACGGGTGGTTTTTCTGTGCCGCCACGTGGCGCTCGATGCGCTCGACGTAGGCATGCTCCCAGCGCGGATCGTCAGTGATGCGGCTGAGATCGCCGACGTTAGCGAAGCCGTGGCTCTCCAGATCGGTCTCCGCCATCACGAACAGGCCATAGAGATCGCACAGCTCGTAAAAGCGCGGATCGTTGGGGTAATGGGCGGTGCGCACCGAGTTGATGTTGTGCTGCTTCATCAGCACGATATCGCGCTCCACCCGCGCCATATCGACGGCGCGCCCTTTAAGGTGATCGTGATCGTGGCGGTTGACGCCGTGCAGTTTGAAGTAGCGCCCGTTGACGTACATCAGCCCGTCGCGCACCGCGATCTCGCGGAAGCCCACCCGCTGAGGCACCACGCCCAACAGGTTGCCGGCGCCGTCATACAGGCTGAGCAGCAGTTGATACAGGTAGGGATTTTCCGCATTCCACTGCTGCGGGCGGCTGACCGGCAGTTCGAAACGGCAGCTTAGCGCTTGCTCGATGCGTAGATCGTCGCGCCACTGCTCCGCCACGCAGCGATCGCCGTCGAACAGCTGTGCCTGGAGGCGGCAGCCCTCGGCGGCCTGCGATCCGAGATGATGCAGTTCGGCATCGATCGCCAACTGCGCGTCGCAATAGCGCTCATCAAAGGTGGTGACCAACGTCAGGTCGTGAATGTGGGTGGCGCTCTGGCCAATCAGATAGACGTCGCGGAAGATGCCGGCCATCCACCACATGTCCTGATCTTCGATGTAGGTGGAATCGGCCCACTGCATCACCCGCACCGACAGCAAGTTCTCGCCCTGCCGTACATAGGGGCTGATATCGAACTCGGCGCACAGCCGGCTGCCCTTGCTGAAGCCGACATAATGGCCGTTGACGTACACCTCGAAGTAGGTTTCCACGCCGTCGAATTTGATCAGCACTTGCTGATCTTGCCAGCCGGCATCGAGCGTAAAGTGGCGCTGATAGGCGCCGGTGGGGTTATTGGTCGGCACGTAAGGCACGTCGATCGGGAACGGGAAGCCCTCGTCGGTGTACTGCAGGTGGCCATGCCCTTCCAGTTGCCACATGCCCGGCACCGCCATATCGCCCCAGTCACTCATCGGCTCGCGGTAAAACGCCGCCGGCACCTGCGCCGGATGCTCGAAGAAGCGAAAGCGCCAGCGGCCGCTCAGCAGCTGGAAGCGTCGGCTGGCGTTGCGATCAAAGCTCAGCGCCTGCCCGGCATCCGCATAGCTGAAGAAGCTCGCGCGCGGCGGCAACCGGTGCTCCGACTGTTTTCCAATGTTTTCCCAATTATTCACGTCACGTCTCCCGACACCTGTGCAATGCGGAAACGATAGTAAATATTTAGTAAAAACTACAGTTGATATTTACCAAATGACGACAGGATCACAATAAATCTCAAATATCTTTTTTTATCATGACGTTAATTTTGGGCGCCAACGCCCCCCGCCGAGGCGGGGACCGGTCAGGCGAGGGTGGTGTCGCGCAGCTGCAACGAGCTGGGAACGAAGATCGACAGCGGGACGGCGCGCTCATCGCGCAGCCGCTCCGCCAGCAGGTTGACGGCCTGTGCGCCCATGGTTTCCGAAGGGATGCGCACCGTGGACAAGGCGGGGAAAATAAAGCGGGCAGTGGGAATGTCGTTGACGCTGATGAGCGCGATCTGCCCCGGCACCTGAATGCCGTGTTCGTGCAGCGCGCGCAGCACGCCGATCGCGATCGAATCGGTCGCCACCAGCAGCGCCGGCGGATAGCCATTCTTGCTCTGCAACATCGCTTTCGCGCACTGATAGCCCGACTGGCTGCTGAAATCGCCGTGGTAGATATCCTGCGCCCGTACCACATTTTGCTGCCGGCCATACTCGACGAACGCCTGCTCGCGCTGGTCGATGCCGGCCGGAGCGTCGCGCCCGCCGATAAAGCCGATGCGCTGATAGCCGCGGCCGATGAAGTAGTCGATCACCTTGCGGCTGATCTTGTACAGGTCGACATTGACGCAGTCGAAACGCTCGTCGTCCACCACGCCGTCGATGAACACCACCGGCGTTTCCTGCTGCCTGATCTGCTCATACAGCGCGGGCTGCGGCCGGCCGATCACCAGCAGGCCGTCGGCCGCCGGCAGCGCCTTGTCGCCGTTGAAGTCGTAACCGGCGCTCAGCGCCACGCCCAGCTTTTCGCACTGCGTTTCGATGCCGTAACGCATCGCCAGGTAATAGGGATCGTTGATCTCCACGCCCTGCGTATAGGTGAACAGCGCGGCGAATTGCAGGCGTTGCCCGCTCTGCCGTTTGGAAGGCGCAATCTTGTATTCGAGGCGCTCCGCCGCTTCCAGGATCTTCTGGCGGGTTTGCGCCTTCACGCTCAGGGTGGGGTCGTCATTCAACACGCGCGAAACGGTGGCGACGGACACATTAGCAGCTTCAGCAATTTCCTTCAGTGTGGCCATAGAGTCCCAATGCACAGACGAAAAACGGTAGCTTAATCGGATAGCGCCGCGGCGTACAGCGCCGCCCGCGCCCTCTCCTTCCCAAATCGGGCCAGAGCACGCTCATGCCAGCCGTTGCCGGGCGCCTGCAGCGAAAGATACCCATTTCGTCCGCTGTGATCAAGTTAACGCTTTACTGATTAAAGCGTATTTTTTACTAAATATTTTACTAATATACCTGCCGTTTACCGCTCTCTACGATCGGACTTTTTCTCTTCTCCCAGGGATCCGGGAGCGACCTCGCGTGAGCCGCCGCTCGGCTGACGTTCCGTTCCATCCAACACCAGGCCTATGCCCCATGAAATCACTAAATCATCACGCCCTGTTGCCCTGGTTGCTGCTCGTTAGCGCGCCCGTCTGGGCGGAGCAAGAACCTGTCACCCCGGCGGAGCGCAATCAGCTGCCGCCGCCGTCGTTGCCCGAAACCGCCGCGACCGCCCTGCGCTTTTACGGCGAGCTCGGCATCGGCGGCAGCGTCTATTTGAACGGCGAACATCAGCATCAATACAGCGACGGCACCTATATCGAAGGCGGCCTGGAGATCAAACAGGGCCACTGGTTCGGCCTGATTTACGGCGAAGGCTGGACCGTGCAGGCGGACAGCCAGGGCCATGCCTGGACGCCGGGCCACGGCTGGGGCGGCTTCGAGGGTGGGTTAAACCGCTTTTACGGCGGTTACCGCACCGACGACGGCACCGAGATGATGCTTAGCGTACGCAACGACTCGTCGCTCGACGATCTGCAATGGTGGGGGGACTTCACGCCGGAGTACGGCTACGTGATCCCCAACACCCGCGATCTCAGCTACGCCGCCAAGCTGCAAAATCTGACCGGACGCTTCCGCTACAGTGTGACAGCGGCGCCGGAAAGTCGTATCGACGAGAGCAAGGCGCTGTTGCACTTCGGCAAATACGATCGCTATTCCGACAAGTACACCTACCGGGCGATGATCAACGGTTACACCCAATACGATCTGCAGGACAGTCTGACGTTGCTGAACGGCCTGGAAGTGACGGACGGCCTGGGGCAGCTGTTTTTGCTGGGGCTGCGCGGCAAACACCTGGCCGGCCGCATCTGGCACCACACCGGCAAAGGCGACAGCGGTGGCCACCCCGGCAGCGAGTCGGGCCTGATGCTCAGCGCGATGACGGAAACCGCCAAAGGGCTGTATCTCTCCACCGCCTACAGCTACGCCCGCCACCGGTTTGATAACGCAGCGGATACCGCCACCTCATACGCCCAGTTCGGCGTCTGGTACGAATACGCCGGCGGCAAACTGGCCACCGCGCTGGACAGCAAGTTCTTTATGCGCAATGACAGCACCGGCGCCAGCAACTCGGTGTTTCTGATGCAATATTTCTATTGGTAACCGTTGAGGCTCCTACGATGAACATGACTCCCCTGACCCCGCTGGCCACTGCCCTCGTGCTGATGCTGACGGGCTGCGCGCCGAAAATGCCCGACGCCCCGCTGGCCGAGCGCTACCCAAACGTGATCGATCGCCACGGTGCGCCGCATTCTATGCTCGACTACGACTTCGACGATCACCAGCGCTTCAACCCACTCTTCGATCTCGGCGCCTGGCACGGCCACCTGTTGCCGAGCGGCCCTGAAGGCATGGGTGGCTTCCCCGGCCCGGCGCTGCTGACCGAAGAGTACATCAACTTTATGGCCAACAATTTCGATCGGCTCAGCGTCTATCGAGACGGTAAACCGGTGCATTTCACCATGACGGCCTACAGCCTGCCCGGCGCCCTGGTGCAGCGGCTCAGCGCGCCGGGCGTGACCGTCAACCTGACGCTGCGCTTCGCCGCCGCGCGCACCTCGTTGCTGGAAACCCAGATCCTGACCGACGCGCCGCTGGAGCTGGTGTGGGACGGCGAATTGCTGGAGCGCTACGCCGCCAAAGAGCAAAAGCCGCAGCCGCCGGCCACCGTCGAGCAGGCGTTCCCGAACTACATGCGCCGCATTGTGCCGACGGCGGACGGCCTGCGCGTCACCTTCGGCAAGGTGCGTGCGCCGTCGCAGCTGATGACCTCCGGGCAGTCCGAGTATCAGATCCATAAATCGCTGCCGCAGCGCACCACGGTCGATGGCCACCGCTTCCGCGCCACGGCGCGCATCGCCGGCTCCACCACGCTCTATACCACCTACTCGCACCTGCTCACCGCCGAAGAGGCGCAGCGTGAACAACGCACTATCGCCGACATCCTCGCTCACCCGCAGCGCTATATGGTCGCGTCGGCCCAACGCTGGGAACGCTATCTCGCCGACGGGCTCAGCAACCCGCACGCCACGGCGGAACAAACGCGCGTAGCGGTCAAAGCGATAGAAACGCTGAACGGCAACTGGCGCGGCGCAGCTGGGGCGATGAAGTTCGACTCGGTCACGCCATCGGTCACCGGGCGCTGGTTCTCCGGCAATCAGACCTGGCCGTGGGACACCTGGAAACAGGCCTACGCCATGGCGCACTTCAACCCGGACGTGGCCAAGGACAACATTCGCGCAGTATTCGCCTACCAGATCCGGCCGGGCGATGCCCTGCGCCCGTGGGATGCCGGTTTTCTGCCTGACCTTATCGCCTACAACCCCAGCCCGGAGCGCGGCGGCGACGGCGGCAACTGGAACGAGCGCAACACCAAGCCGAGCCTGGCGGCCTGGGCGGTGATGGAGGTCTATCGCGTCACCGGCGATAAGGGCTGGCTGGCGGAGATGTACCCGAAGCTGATGGCCTACCATGACTGGTGGCTGCGCAACCGTGACCACAACGGCAACGGCGTGCCGGAGTATGGCGCCACCCGCGACAAAGCGCACAATACCCCCGACGGGCGCATATTGTTCACCGTCAAGCGCGGGCAGCGCGAGCAAACGTTGGCCGGCCTCGACAATTACGATCGCATCGTGCGCGAGGGGCGGTACGACAGCATCGAGATCCCGGCTCAGACCGCCGCCTCCTGGGAATCGGGCCGCGACGACGCGGCGGTATTCGGCTTTATCGATCCGGATCAATTGGCGCGCTATGTAGCGCAGGGCGGCAAACGCGAAGACTGGCAGGTGAAATTCGCCGAAAACCGCGCGCCGGACGGCACGCTGCTTGGTTACTCACTGCTGCAGGAATCGGTGGATCAGGCCAGCTACATGTACAGCGACAACCGCTACCTGGCGGAGATGGCCGATATTCTGGGCCGCGGCGCCGAAGCCGCCGCCTTCCGCGCCAAAGCCGACCGGCTGGCGGCCTACATCAACACCTGCATGTTCGACAAGCAAAGCGGTTTCTTCTATGACATCCGCATCGAAGGCCGGGCGTTGGCCAATGGCTGCGCCGGCAAACCGATCGTCGAGCGCGGCAAAGGGCCGGAGGGCTGGTCGCCGCTGTTCAACGGCGCCGCCAGCCAGACGCACGCCGATGCGGTGGTCAGGGTGATGAAGGATCCGCGCGAGTTCAATACCTACGTGCCGCTCGGCACCGCGGCGCTGACCAACCCGGCGTTCGGCGCGGATATCTACTGGCGCGGCCGCGTGTGGGTCGATCAGCTGTATTTCGGTCTCAAGGGCATGGAACGCTACGGCTATCGCGATGACGCGGTGGCGATGGCGCAGGCCTTCTTTCGCCACGCCGACGGTCTGATCGCCGACGGGCCGATCCGCGAGAACTACAACCCGCTCACCGGCAAGCAGCAAGGCGCGCCGAACTTTTCCTGGAGCGCGGCGCACCTGTACATGCTGTATAACGACTTCTTCACGCAATAAGCCGCAGCGGCCACCGCCATCGTTGCCCGGCGGTGGCCCGCGTTTATGAACGGATCGGGATCACCAGCACGTCGATATTCAGCTGGTTGATGGCGTTGCGGGTGGAAGAAAACAGATTGCTCCACAGATCGTGGTGATGGCCGAACACCAGCAGATCGATGTTCTTGTCCACCACTGCCGTGCGCAGTTCGTCAACGAAGCCGCCGCGCCCAATAATCACTTCCGCGATCGGGTAATTGACGTTTTGCGTGGTGGGCTCCAGCTCTTTGCGGATCTTCTCTTCGAACGGCACGCCGTTATCGCTGCGCTCCGAAAAACCGATCGCCGCGTGGTAGGTGTCGTAGTGGACGTCCACATAGATCAGCGAGAGTTTGGCCTGCAGCGCCTCCGCCAGCCGCGCCCCCTTTTCGACCAGCCGTTTGCCGTCATCGCTCAGATCGGTGGCGATGACAATATGGTGGTAACACATAGCGCCTCCTGTCATGGACTCGGTAGAGCCGAGGCTCCGATATCACGTCAGGGCATATCGTTATGGTTAATTTTAGTTCAGAAATGGCGCGTACGACGGGTGGCGATGCGGTGGGAAAGCCCCGTTGCCGGGGCTGAAGGTAAAAATTACTTCTCGCGCTGCGCCTCAAACCAGACGTTGCACAGCGACAGGATCAGCGTGTTGGCGTCTTTCACCAGCACGTTATCGCCGGGCACCCCATCGGTGCCCTGATCGGTGATGCCTTTGATGGTAGTATCCGCATGCTGAATGACCACGCGTTCGACCGACGGCGTGCTGATGCCCAGCATCGGGAAATCGATGTAGGAGCTGCTGCCGGAATTGTCCTCGACAAACTCCTGCGCTTCTACGGTGCTGACGGTGGCCCCTTCGCTTTTCAGCGCCGTGCCGTTCCAGCTGAACACATCCGCCTTATAGCTGATTTTGCCGCCGATCAGGCTCTGCGCCTGCTGTTGATCCCAGCAGCCGGTGGTCTGGGTCGGCACGATCTTGCTGACGCGCCAGTTGCCCAGCAGCTGTTTAGGGATCGGTCCGGTATCGCTCTCCGCCGCCCGAACCTGAGTCGCCGAGACGCAGGCCAACACCACCAGCGGCAGCAGCGCCTTGCTCCAAGTGTTCAATCGCATTGTCTTTTCCTTCGTTTCAGTACCCAGTCTGCCCTTGCGGGCCAACGGCTATCATAATAAGCCCGTCGATTCGCCGTCAAAGCAATCCGCACCGCGCCGGGCAGCGGCCGCTCATAGCTAATCGCTATGAGTCATAGTGAATCAGTATTTTGTTTTAGCCCAGCGATTACCTACAGTCACTGCCACTATTCTGCCCGCCAAAATTAGCAGGCAATGTTGACAAGGACCCTGGGAAAATGACATTTACGCTGAAAAACCTCACCCTGGCGCTGGCCGCCGCCGGCACGCTGCTGCTAACCGCCTGCGGCCCGACCGCACAGGACGATCACCACATCAAGGTCGGCATCAGCGCCGGTATCGATCAGTCGCTGTGGGCGGTGGTGCAGAAGGTCGCCAAGCAGAAATACGATCTGGACGTGGAGGTGGTGACCTTCAACGATTACGTGCTGCCGAACGAAGCGCTGAACAACGGCGATCTGGACGTCAACGCCTTCCAGCACAAACCGTATCTGGACAAACAGATGCTGGAGCGCGGCTACAAGCTGGCGGCGGTAGGCAACACCTTCGTCTACCCGATCGCCGGCTATTCGAAGAAGATAACCGCACTCAGCCAACTGCCGGACGGCGCGCAGGTGGCGGTGCCGAACGATCCGACCAACCTGGGCCGTTCGCTGCTGCTGTTGCAAAAACAGGGGCTGATTACTCTGAAAGACGGCGTCGGCCTGCTGCCGACCGCGCTGGACATCGTCAGCAACCCGAAAAAGCTGAAGATCGTCGAAATTGAAGCGCCGCAGCTGCCGCGCGCGCTGGACGACCAACAGGTGACGCTGGCGATCATCAACACCAACTATTCCAGCCAGATCGGTCTGTCGCCGGCGAAGGACGGGCTGTTTGTCGAGGACAAAAACTCGCCTTATGTCAACATCTTCGCCAGCCGCATCGACAACAAAGACAGCGAGAAAGTGAAGGATCTGGTCAAGGCCTATCAGACCGATGAAGTGGCGGCCAGCGCCACCGAAATCTACAAGGGCGACGCCGTCAAAGGCTGGTAATGCCTCGCGTAGGGCCCGTGGCGCCCGGCCACGGGCCCTGCCAACCTCAGCCGCGCTGGATGGATACGCCGCCGTCCACCAGCATCGCGGTGCCGGTGACGAATGAGGACGCGTCAGACGCCAGATACAGCGCCGCCTGCGCGATCTCCTCCGGCATCGCCAGCCGCTTCAGCGCGTGCAGTTCGGCCACCTGTGCCAGCGCCTCCGGGGTATTGCTCATCTGCCGCCCCATCGCCGTATCGGTGCCGCCCGGCAGCAGCGCGTTCACCCGAATGCCGCGCCCGCCGAACTCCACCGCCAGCGCCTGCGTCAGGCCGATCAGCCCCGATTTGCCGGCCGCATAGGCCGCCGTGCCGGGAAACGCCGCGGTGTGGCCAACGAAGGTGGAGGTGAAGATCACCGAGCCTGCGCCGCGCGCCAACATGGCGGGGATTTGATATTTGGCGCCGTAGTAGGCGCTGGACAGGTTGGTTTCCAACACCTCGCGCCACGCTGAGGCGGTGAGCGCCAGCGATGGCCCCAGCGGCCCCAAGGTGCCGGCGTTGTTGAAAGCGATATCCAGCCCGCCGAACTCATCGACGGCCGTCGCCGTCAACCGTTCGGCGAAGGCTTCGTCGCGCACGTCACCGGCTACCGCCAACGCCCGGCCGCCCTCGCGCCGAATGTCTTCTACCAGCTCGGCCAACAGCGGCTCGCGCCGCGCGCCCAACACCAGCGCTGCGCCCTGCCGGGCAAACAGCAGCGCCGCCGCTTTGCCGATCCCCGAACTGGCGCCGCCGATCACCGCCACCTTGCCGTTTAATGCGTTCATCGCCCATCCTCACGCGGTTTAAAGATCCTCAGTGTGAGGCAAGATTCGGCGCCGCGCTGGCCGCAAGCGGACATGCAATTGGCGCATGAAAAAGGCGCTGCAAGCAGCGCCCCGGCAACGCGAACCTGGCGGTTAACTCACGGCCTGGCCGCATATTTCCCCTGATTGGCCGGCGTCACCAGCTCGAACGGGATCCAGTAATACGGCTCGAGTTTTTCACCGTTGATCATGCGCTGCGCCACATCGACCGAGGCCTTGCCCTGGCCGACCGCGTCCTGGAACACCGTGACCTGCATCTTGCCGGAGGCCAGCGCCTTGAGGCCGTCCGGCGTGGCGTCGATGCCGCCGATCAGCACTTTCTTATCCGCCTTGCCCGCCTGCTGCAGCGCCATGATCGCACCAATCGCCATCTCGTCGTTGTTAGCGGCGACGATGTCGATCGCTTCGCCGTTGGTCAGCCAGTTCATCATCAGATCCATGCCTTCACTGCGTGAATAGTTGGCGCTTTGCTTCTGCACCACCTTCATTTTCGGGTACTTGGCCACCACCTGCTCCACGTCTTTGGTGCGCTGCAGCGCGCCGGCGTCGGTCAGGTTGCCGATCATTACCGCCACGTTGCCCTGATAGTTAGCCAACCGCGCCAGCTCTTCCATCTGCAGCGTGCCGGACTCCCGCTCGTCGGAGCCGACGAACACCACGCCCTGCGGCAGTTTGGCGTCGCCCGGCGTGCGGTTCACGTACACCAGCGGCACGCCGGCGGCCTGGACCATTTTGGTCATCACCGGGGTGCTGGCCGAGTTGACCGGATCGACGATAATCGCGTCCACCCCGGCGCTGATAAAGCTCTGCACCTGATCGGTCTGGCGGCCGACGTCGCCGCGCGCGTCTTCGAACTGTACGGTAATGCCGCGCGCCTTGGCCTCCTTGTCGATCGCCTGGCGGATAATGGTGAGGAAGTTCTGGTCAAAATAGGCCATCGATACGCCGATGGTTTGCGCCCATGCCGAAGTGGACGCACACAGCGCCACCGCCAGCCACAGCCCTTTCAGGTAATTCATCATGTGTTCCCCCGGGTAAAAAAACGCCGCCGGCCCACCTTGGCGCCGGCGGCAATTCACGGCAATCAGTGTTTTTTGCGGTTGCGCCGCATGTCGATCGACACGGCGGCGACGATAATCACGCCTTTGATGATGTCCTGAATGTAAGAATCGACGCCGATAAAGGTGAAGCCGCTTTTGATAAGACCGAGGATCACCGCGCCGATCAGCGTGCCGGTAATGCGCCCGACACCGCCCATCAAGCTGCTGCCGCCGATCACCGCCGCGGCGATGGCGTCCAGCTCGTACGACATCCCCATGCTCGACTGGCCGCTGCTGACGCGCGCCGCCAGCACCACGCCCGCCAACCCCGCCAGGCCGCCGGCGATGGTGTAAACCGTCACCAGGTACTTATTGACGTTGATGCCGGAGACCCGCGCCGAGGTCATGTTGCCGCCGATGGCGTAGATGTATTTGCCGTAGCGGGTGTGTTTGAGCGCGATATGGAAGATCACCGCAATCACCAGGAAGATGATCACCGGCATCGCGCCCTGGCCGATTGACGTGAAGCCGTCCGACAGGAAGCTGACCGGGTTCCCCTTGGTGTAGTACTGCGCCAGGCCGCGCGCCGATACCATCATCCCCAGCGTGGCGATGAATGGCGGAATGCCGGTGCGGGTGATCAGGAAGCCGTTGATAAAGCCGCAGACGATGCCCACCCCAATCCCGGCGCCGATCGGGATCGCCGCCGGCAGATCGAGCAACCCTGGGTACATCGGCGAGATGCTGTCCGAGGTCTGCGCCAGGCTGGCCGCCACCACCGCGGTCAGCGCAATCAGCGAGCCGGAGGAGAGATCGATGCCGGTGGTGATGATCACCTGGGTGACGCCCACCGCGATGATGCCGATGATCGCCACCTGCAGCACGATCAGCAGCAGGCGGTTCGGGTTCAGCAGGAACGACTGATCGCGCATGTACCAGCCGAGGATTTCGAAGATCAGCGCGATGCCGATCATCACGATGAAGATACCGGTGTCCTTCGGCATTTTGCCGCTCAGCCCGGAGAACAGCCCTCCCTTGCCCGTTGAATCGGCGGAGAGCGGCTTCTCAATCTTTACGTTACTCATGATGTTCACCCTTCGTTATTCTGAGGCCAGCGCCAGGATCTTCTCCTGGTCCGCGTCGTCTTTGTCCAAAATGCCGGTAATGCGGCCGCCGTGCATCACCATCACCCGGTCGCTCATGCCGAGGATCTCCGGCAGCTCGGAGGAGACCAGAATGATGGCGACGCCGCGGTTGGCCAGCTCGCTGATCAGGCGGTAGATTTCCGCTTTCGCCCCCACGTCGATGCCGCGCGTCGGTTCGTCGAGGATCAGGATTTTCGGCTGTGCCAACAGCCAACGCGCGATCAGCACCTTCTGCTGGTTGCCGCCGCTGAGGTTATTGATGATCTGATCCATGGTCGGCGTTTTGATGTTGAGCTTTTTGATCTGATCCATGCAGTCTTTGGCCATCTGCACATGGCTGACGAAACCGTTCTTGCCGATGTATTCCGACAGGTTGACGATGCTCATGTTCTCGACCACCGACAACACCAGAAACAGGCCGGATTTCTTGCGGTCTTCGGTGAGAAACGCCAGCCCGCTCTCGATCGCCTTCGCCGGGGAATCCACCTTCACCGCCTGGCCTTCGATAAAGATCTCGCCGCCGTCCGCCGGGTGCATGCCGAACAGGCTTTCCATCACTTCGCTGCGCCCGGCGCCCACCAGCCCGGCGACGCCGAGGATCTCGCCGCGTTTGACGCTGAACGACACGTCATGAAACCAGCCGCTGCGGCGCAGCCCCGCCACCCGCAGCACTTCCTCGCCGATATTGTTGTTGAATTTGGGGAACATCTGCGTCAGTTCGCGCCCCACCATCATGGTGATCAGCGACTGTTTGGTCAGGTTTTCGGTTTTGTCGCAGGCGATGAAGGTGCCGTCACGGAAAATGCTCACTTCGTCGGTGATGGCGAAGATCTCGTCCATCTTGTGGCTGATATAGATGATGCCTTTGCCCTGCTCGCGCAGTTCACGGATGATGGCGAACAGGTGCACCACTTCGCCTTCGGTCAGCGCCGAGGTCGGTTCATCCATGATCAAGACGTCGGCGTTGTAGGACACCGCCTTGGCGATCTCCACCATCTGCTGATTGGCGATGCTCAACTCGCCCACCAGCGTATCCGGCTGCAGTTTGATGTTCAGCCGCGCCAGCAGCTCGCGGGTCTGTTCGTTCAGCTGCTCGTGGTTGACGAACCCCAGCCGCGCCGGCTCGCGCCCCAACCAGATGTTTTCCGCCACCGTCATGTCAGGCACCAGGTTCAGCTCCTGGTGGATCATGGAAATGCCCGAATGCAGCGCCTGCAGCGTATCGCTGAAGGTGACCGGCCGGCCTTTGATTTTGATCGAGCCTTCGTCCGGGTGGTAGATGCCGATCAGGCATTTCATCAGCGTCGATTTGCCCGCGCCATTTTCCCCCATCAGCGCGTGCACGCTGCCGGGTTTGATTTTAATCGAGACCTTATCCAGCGCTTTGACGCCGGGGAACTGCTTACTGATGCCTTCGGCCTCAAGAACATAAGGGTACATACCGCTTACCTCCGCACTGACCCACGTTTTCCGCCGCGATCGCCCCACACCGGCGCCCGCGGCGGGCTTCAAGGCTTATTGCTTGTTTTTATCGGCGAATTGCTGGTAATTGGCCTGGGTGATCAGCTGGTAAGGGATCAGCACGTTGCTCTCCACTTTCTCGCCTTTCACCAGCTGAACGGCGGTTTGCACCGCGCCCTCGCCCTGGCCTTTGGCGTCCTGGAACACGCTCAACGCCAGATCGCCCTTCTTGATGAACTCCAGCGCGTCCGGCGTGCCGTCAACGCCGGCCACCAGCACGCCGGATTTCTTGGCTTGCTTCAGCGCCAAAATAGCGCCGATGGCCATTTCGTCGTTGTTGGAGGCGATGGCGTCAATCTGCTGGCCGGACAAAATCCAGTCGGTGGTGACGTCCACGGCCTCTTTACGGAAGAACTTAGCGGTTTGTTTGTCGACTATTTTGATACCGGGGTAGTTGGCCGCCACCTCTTCCACGCCGCGAGTGCGGTCGCGCGTGGCTTCGCTCGACAGCTCGCCCATCAGGATCATCACGTTGCCCTTGCCGTTCATCAGCTTGGCCAGCTCTTCCATCTGGAGCTTGCCGGCCAGCTTGGAATCGGAGCCGACGTAGGCCATGCCGGCCGGCAGCGCCACTTCCGGCTTGCGGTTGACGAACACCAGCGGGATCTTGGCCTTCTCGGCCAGCTTGATCATCGGCTTGACGCCCTGGGTATCCACCGGGTTGAGGATGATGGCGTCGACGCCCTGGCTGACGAAGTTTTCGATTTGTTGAATTTGCTGCGCGATGTCGCCCTTGGCGTCTTCGAACTGGCCGCTGACGTTGCCGTCGGCCTTCATTTTGCTTTGCATCGACTGGCGCAGAATGGTGAGGAAGTTGTCATCGAAGTAAGCCATGGAAACGCCGATCTTGATGTCTTTCGCCAACACGCTGGCCGGCAGCATACACATCAGTACCGAGGCGGCGATCAGTTTCTTCAGCTTCATGTTCGTTACCCTTTAATCGTTAGAATGAAGAGGTCTGTTGGTTGACAGCTAATGAAAAATATTTTTTACATTCAAACAACAATACGGTCGGTGTTATCCCTTTGATACGGCGAAATTACCGCGTTATCGCCGTATTAAGGCCGTGAAAAAAATGGTGATCGATATCTCAAAACAGATTAAAAACAATCAATTGAAATAAACCCCTGGCACAGCAAACGGCGTCTTTATCGCGTTTTTAAATGTTTATTTCAAAATTTAGATTATTGAAACTTTTTAACCCAAACAAGCGAAACATGCATTTTGGAATGGCTTATTAACAAAAACATGACACGGATCTAACAAATGAAATGAAAGCCACCGGCGAGCGTTCCCCTTTCGTGCGCCGGCAAAAACTGCGAGCGGCTACGCAGTTTGCGGTTTCCGCGTTTCCCGACCATTCTTACTCGGCAATAATGGACATATCCCTATCTCAGGAGGACCTGACATGCAGCTCAGCAGTAAGGTGCGGATGAACCGCCTGTTCAACAACGGCAAGTGCCTGGATGTGGCGATCGATCACGGCATCGCCAACGAACCGGATTTTTTAATCGGCCTGGAAGATATCGAACGGGTGATGGGCAACCTGATCGCCGCGCGCCCCGACGCCATTCAGGTCAACTACGGCCAGGCGGAGCTGCTGCAGCGCGCGCCGCAGCGCGAAAAGCCGGCGCTGGTGATGCGCACCGACGTCGGCAACGCCTATAACGCCGCGCGCCACCGTGAGATGTGGGCGGTGTTGCACAACCCGGAAGCGCCGATCCTCGCCGCGCTGCAAATGGACGCCGCCGCGGTGGTGGTCAATCTGTATATGATCCCGGATGAACCCGGCATTTTCCGCCAATGCGTGGAGAACATCGGCCGCCTGCGCCACGCCTGCGATCGCTACGCCATGCCGCTGATGATCGAACCGCTGGTAATGGCGCCAGCCGGCCAGGGCGCCGCCTACGGATCGCTGGGTGACGTGGAGA
Organism: Serratia sp. OLAL2; assembly: GCF_002752475.1. NCBI lineage: Bacteria > Pseudomonadati > Pseudomonadota > Gammaproteobacteria > Enterobacterales > Yersiniaceae > Serratia > Serratia sp. OLAL2. The sequence goes on from NZ_MSTL01000019.1 coordinate 227,586, forward strand.
AGATCGTGTCGCTGGTGCGGCTGGCGCGCGAGCTGGGTGCCGACATCATCAAGGCCGATCCGACCGATCGGGTGGAGGATTTTCACCGCGTGGTGGAAGCGGCGCGCTGCCCGACGCTGGTGCGTGGCGGCGGCAAGGGGGAGCTGGGGCCGGTGCTGGAAAAATCCGCCGCGCTGATGGCCCAGGGCGCTTCCGGCATGGTCTATGGCCGCAACGTTTACCAACACAGCAATCCGTCGCAGGTGGTGCGCGCCCTGATGGCGATCATCCATCAAGGTGCCAGCGGCCAACAGGCGCTGGAGCTCTACCACCAGCAATGACCCGCTTTTGTAACTAAAATAACCCCTCCGCACCCCGGCAGCATGCTATAACCTGCTGCCGGTAACTGCAGCTTGCCTCATTCCTCGCTAGAATACGCCGTGATATCGCCATTCGGAGAACCGCCATGCCAAAACAACGGGTGCCGCTCAAGCTGAGCACCTCCATCACGCTGATGGTGTCCGCCATCATCGCTTCGGTGCTGCTGGTGGTGTTCGCGCTGTTTTTCGTGCAGATGAGCCGCGAGGGGCAAGATCAGCTGCAGCAAAAAGCCATCGCCGTCGCCAACACGCTGGCGCTCTCCAACACCGTGATCGACGGCTTGCAGCGGCGCGATCAAAGCGGCGCCATTCAGCGCTTCGCCGAGCAGGTGCGCCATCAAAACGAGCTGCTGTTCGTGGTGGTGGTGGATATGCAGGGCATCCGCTATTCGCACCCCAAACCCTGGCTGATCGGCAAACATTTTATCGGCGACGATCTGGCGCCGGCGCTGCAAGGCAACGTCAACAGCGCCATCAACCGCGGCACGCTGGCTCCGGCCCTGCGGGTGTTCGTGCCGGTGTATGACGATCAGAAAAAACAAATCGGCGTAGTGGCACTCGGCATCGCGCTGGACACCGTGCAGCGGGTGGTGGCGGAGAGCCGCTGGATCATCTATTGGACCATCGCCTTCGCCGCGCTGGTCGGCAGCCTGGGCACCTTCTTCCTGGTCTCCGCGCTCAAACGCATCATGCTGGGTTTCGAGCCTTACGAAATCTCCAACCTGTTCGAACAGCGCAACGCCATGCTGCAGTCGATTAAAGAAGGCGTGATCGCGGTCGATAATGAATCCCGCATCACCATCGTCAATGACGAAGCCAAGCGCCTGCTGCGCCAGAGCGGGCCGGTGGAAAACCTGCTGCTGGAAGCCGCCAGCAAGCATTGGCCGGCGCAGCTGCATCTGGCGGAGGTGCTGGCCAGCGGCGAACCGCTGCGCGATCGGCAGATCAGCTTCAACGGCAGCGAACTGCTGACCAATACCGTGCCGGTGATCGTCAACGGCAAGGTGACCGGTGCCATCGCCACCTTCCGCGACAAGACCGAGGTCAGCCGCTTGCTGCAGCGCCTGAGCGGCATGGCACACTACGCCGACGCCCTGCGGGTGCAGTCGCACGAATTTATGAACAAGCTGCACGTGATACTCGGCATGCTGCACATGAAGGCCTATCAGCAGTTGGAAAACTACATCATCAATACCGCCAGCAACTACCAGGAAGAGATCGGCGCGTTGCTGCGCAAGATCCATTCGCCGGAAGTGGCGGGCTTCTTCATCGGCAAGATCAGCCGCGCCCACGAAGCCGGCGTTGAGCTGACCATCGAGGAAACCAGCCTGCTGCCTGAAAGCGACGACGCGGAAACCACCCATGTGCTGATCAGCGTGCTCGGCAACCTGATCGAAAACGCCATCGACGCCATCGACGGCGTTGAGGGCCACGAGATCGGCCTGAGCTTCCATCACCACGACGATCAATTACACTGTATCGTCAGCGACGACGGCCCCGGCATCGATCCGGCGATCGGCGCGCGCATCTTCGAACACGGATTTTCCACCAAGGGAACGGGACGCGGCATCGGCCTGGCGCTGATCCGCAGCCATCTGGAGAAACTGGGGGGCAGCATCGATTTCGAATCCGAACCGGGCGAGCTGACCCAATTTTTCGTGCACCTTCCCTATCAGGCCAAGAGCAGAGCCCATGATTAACGTACTGATTGTCGACGACGACCCGATGGTGGCGGAGCTGAACAAATACTACCTGAGCCAGGTCGGCGGTTTTCACTGCCAAGCGACGGTCGCCACTCTGAGCCAGGCGCGCGCCCTGCTGGCCGATGCCAGCGTCAGCATCGATCTGGTGTTGTTGGATATCTACATGCAGCAGGAGAACGGGCTGGATCTGCTGCCCGGCCTGCGCGAACTGGGTGAGAAGACCGATGTGATCATCATCTCCTCCGCCAGCGACGTGAACACGGTGCAAAAAGCGCTGCACTACGGCGTGGTGGATTATCTGATCAAACCGTTCCAGTTCAGCCGCTTTAAGGAGGCGCTGAGCCACTACCGGCAACAGTCTCAGCTCTTGGCGCAGCGCGAGTTTTCGCAGGCCGACGTCGACAGCCTGCTACGCCGCCAGCCCGGCGGCCAGGAGAGCAAGAAGCTGCCGAAAGGGCTGACCAGCATCACCCTGAGCACGGTGTGCGAGTGGATCGAACAACAGCACGACAGCGAATTCTCCACCGACAACCTGGCCAACGCCATCGGCATTTCGCGGGTGTCCTGCCGCAAGTACCTCATCTATCTGGCGGAGAGCGGCATTCTCGGCACCCGTATTCTGTACGGCGCCACTGGCCGACCGGTCTATCTGTATCAGTTGAAACCGGATGCGATCGCCATGCTGAAAGAGCATTGCCGCCCGGCCTAAACGACGCCGGGCGCAGCAAGCGCCCGGACGTTAAAGGCTAGAAGTTGTGCATGTAACACTTCGCCTCGGGGTGAGGATCTTTCGAGTGTCTGCGCAGGCAACGCTGCTTTTTCTCCTGCTGTTCCAGGTTCCGCTGCTGCCGCTCGGCGGCCTCTGCTGCCTCGCGCTGCTGTTCCCGTGCAATCGCCTGCTCGTTGACCAGCGTTAGGTTATCGACATTCCACACCTTGTGACGCAATGCATCACGCTTTTTCTGGTATTCCTCGGTGATCTTACTGTCCTTCGGCGCCGCCGCATGGTATTCCAGATCCACCCGCGCCTGCGCGAAGCTGGCGCAACACAAGGCCACGCCGGTCAACACTATCATTTTCATCGATAAACTCCTGACAAGTCCCTGTTCTCATCTTTAGCAATTCAGCGGCCGACCATTCAGCCAGGCCCGGCAATATGCGCCGACAAACGGCCGATGCGGCCCCATCAGGGACGTCCGGCGCAGACGCAGCGACAGGCAGCGAACAATATCGGCTCCCTGTTCGCAGGCCGATCGGGCGCTCTGGTGCCCCTGCGCAGAACGTCTCGCCGTTTTCTGTGTTTGCAACCACATTTCCAACGCTTCCCGCTCCGCACGCAGCCGCGCCAGCTGCATGCGCTCCGCCTGAATCTGTTCAACCAACCAAATATGCTGCAACAAGCCATCCAGCCGCGCCGGGCATCCCGCCGCAGAGGGACTTTCCGTCGAGGCGCCGAGCGAGGAATGGCGATCGATGAACGCCTGACTGCAAAATGAGGCCAGCAGCGCCAGCGCCGCAGCGATTAACGAGGGTATTTTCAATACACAAGCTCCATGAATAAGCCGACTGGGGCGCGCCACGAAAAATGACGCAGAGAACCGTTCAACAGCCATTGAGTGAAGACATATGAGGCTCTGCGGGATCGGGCGCATGTTGCCCTCCCGTCGCCGGCGTTTTCGCGTTTTCGGCATCGCATTCCGCCAGACGCGCCAAGGTTTCAGCCTCGTTCTCCGTGGGTGGTGTCGGCACCGCCATCTCTTGTCGCAGGCCATGCGCCAGCTCTTTCAATTTCTTCTGAAACAGCACGGGAGAAACTCCCTCGCATTGCCGATCGTAACGGGCCGCATTTGCTTGCAGACTCAACAACGACATTATCAACATGGCGACAATACGCTTTGCCATTGAAAACTCCTGTAATGATGTCTGGGTATGTCGATATAAACTCAACAAGCAGAGATTCATCGTTTAAAGATAAATAACGCATCGGAAAAACAGAGTAGCGAATTAATAATAAACCGCTCCATAATATCTCTGAGATAACGTCTGGCGCCACGCTGAATAAAGAGTGGCGATTAGCGCCCCCCTATTTTCGACCAGTCCAGCGTACCGCCGATACCGACCCGGCCTTCATTCAGCACGGAAGCGGCGGATTCACCGGCGATAATACGCTGTTTTTGTTCTCGCGTTGCGGGCTGCGGTGCTCCCCAATTCCCCCGATGAGTGGAGGAGGATGAGGATGAAACAGTGGGGTAAATGGCACTGCATCCGTTTAATACCAGACACAATGCCAGAAGATAATTACGCCATGTCATACTATTCCCCTTAAAATAACGCCATTGGTAGTGACGGTAAATGAAAAATGAGTTTATTTAGTTTAATAACGTTCGCCGCATGCCATCGCCAGCGACAAAAAGAATACGCAAGTGTTAATCACCCGTTATTTTAATTAACCTGAATAAAACAAATATCGCTCAATAAGACAACGCTAATCGCAGAAATGGGCCAGCAGGTTCAGCGCACTTCCGAGTGCGCTGGGATCTTACTCTTCGCCGTCCGGCTGCCAGGCCAACAGATCGCCAGGCTGGCAGTCGAGAATGCGGCAGATCTTGTCCAGCGTTTCCAGCCTGACTCCCTTGACCTTGCCGTTTTTCAACAGAGACAGGTTTTGCTCAGTGATCCCCACCTGCTCCGCCAGCTCCTTTGAACGCATCTTCCTTTTGGCCAACATGACATCAAGACTTACGATTATTGCCACTCTATTCTCACACGAAAGAAAGCTGTTCTTCATTCAGCCGCAACGCTTCCAGAAATACCCGGCTAAATACCAGGATTGCGCAGCCTACGATCAGCGAGCGCACCGACTCGCTATTGACGCCATAATAAAGGATAAACAGCATTTTTTCATCGGCGGTCAATACCATCACCTGCAACAGACCAGCTAACGACGGGAACAACACATCGACGATCAGCAAGATGCCGATGATCTGCAACAGCACCATATTGTTGCGATGCCACACGTTGCCGCGGAAAAATTGATAAAACAGCCCGGCGCCGCACAGCAGCGCGCTGTAATAGGGCAAATAACCGAGCATGTCGATAACCAGCGTGGCGAACAGCGCCCAGCGTTGCTGCGGGATCGCGTAGGCAAGCAGCTCCGGGTAATATTCCCGGTAAGAGGCGATGATATCGCGATAGGCTACGCCCTGCAGCCAATCCCGCACAATGATGAACATCTCAACGCCGGTGCTGACGATCAGCATCGCCATAATGAGCAAACACAGACAACGCACGTACAGCGGCAGATGGATCCTTGGCGCAGCGCCCATAATTTTCTATCCCTTAATCAACAGCAATAAATTATCGTAAAACGATAATTTATTGCTGTCAATGATCAAGTGGACTGATGAGTCAGACGGTGGGCGCCAATGCGCGGGCAATAAAAAAGGCCGGGCTAACCCGACCTTGTTTGACTGCTCGACGCGCTTAGACCAGTTCGATCACGTCGAAGTTGGCTTCGCCGCTCAGATCGGCATCGTAATCAACGCCCTGCAGACCGAAGCCGAACAGGCGCAGGAATTCCGCCTTGTAGCCCTGGTAATCGGTCAGTTCGTTGATGTTATTGTCGTTCAGCTGCTGCCAGATTTCACGGCAGGTTTCCTGCACGGCATCGCGCAGTTCCCAGTCATCCAGGCGCAGACGGTGTTTCTCGTCGGTGTCCGGCGCCGCACCGCTGTACAGCTTGGTCGCGAACAGACGCTGGATCTGCTCGATGCAGCCTTCGTGAATGCCCTGCTCCTTCATGATTTTGAACACGATGGAGATATACAGCGGCATCACCGGAATGGCGGAGGAGGCCTGAGTTACCACCGACTTGAGCACCGCAACGTAAGCCGCGCCGCCTTTGGCCTGCAGCTTCTGGTTGATGGCCTGCGCCGCGCGATCCAGATCTTCTTTCGCCTTGCCCAGCGTACCGTGCCAGTAGATTGGCCAGGTCAGATCGGTACCGATGTAGGAGTAAGCGACAGACTGCGCGTTATCCGCCAGCACGCCCGCTTCGTCCAGCGCGTCCATCCACAGCTGCCAGTCCTGGCCGCCCATCACCTTCACGGTGTCGGCGATTTCTTGCTCGTTGGCCGGCTCGACCACGGCTTCAACCAGCACGTCTTTGTTGGTGTCCAGCGCAACGGATTTGTACGGCTCGCCGATCGGCTTCAGTGCGGAACGCACCACTTCGCCGGTTTCCGGCATTTTACGCACCGGCGAAGCCAGCGAGTAAACCACCAGGTCAACCTGACCCAGGTCTTTTTTGATCAGATCGATAACGGTCTGACGGCACTCGTTGGAGAATGCGTCGCCGTTGATGCTTTTCGCGTACAGGCCTTCTTCTTTAGCTGCCTTGTCGAAACCGGCGGAGTTGTACCAACCGGCGGAACCGGTTTTGCCTTCGCTGCCAGGCTTCTCGAAAAATACGCCGATGGTGGCCGCACCGCTGCCGAAAGCGGCATTGATGCGCGAGGCCAGACCGTAACCGGTGGATGCACCAATGACCAGCACCTTTTTAGGCCCGTTTTTCAGTTCGCCGCGCGACTTAACGTAGGCGATTTGCTCACGGACGTTGGCTTCACAGCCTGCCGGGTGAGCGGTGGTGCAGATAAAACCACGAATTTTAGGTTTGATAATCATAGTAATTTTTTCTTGGTAGCTAAAAACCGAAGGACAATATACCTGATTTTCTCGATATACTTAAGAAAGTGCGAAAACAAGCGCAGTGAACAGACCAGTTTAGTCGAGGGATCAGGGTTGCCCAACTCCGCATCGTGATGCCTCCACGCGCCACGCTTCGCACCCTCAGCGCGTTCAAGCCTTCCCTCTTAAATCAGCAAAAGTTGATCATGCTTCTGGCGTTGCGTTATGGTGTGGCTGTTTTTCGGTCGAATATCAGGGAAGATAAAATCACCAGGAACAGTGATGGAACCAACTTTATATTATATTCTTTCTACTCTCGCTGCCGCGGCCTGTCTGGCCGTGAAATACGGCTTCAGGCCGCCTCTGGGTTCCAAGGGTTATGTCGTTCTGGTTACGATATGTTTTTTAATCCTTTGCTGGCAATTTACCCTTTTTGCCAACGGCAACGCGATGTTTATTGCTGACTCTGAAACATGGACCAAAGAAAATTGGCCTCTACGCTACTGTGCGTTGGGGTTTGCTCTTGCACATGCCTTCGCCACTTTCGAATCCTCCAGAAGAAAGAAAAAAGACAAACTTTCCTGAAGTCGTCACCACCAAATGAAACGCCATTTGGTGGTGACAAGGTAGATCCATTACGCCTTGTTCTTTTCCAGCTGCTCAATCAGCGTATAACGCAGCGACGAGGCATCGGCCGGCACGTTCTCCACCGGGGTAACAAGCACTTTCAGCCGATACTGATAACCCGGTTCGAAGGTGAAACCCTCGATGCCGGTATAGAACAACTCCCACGGCTGCTGCGCGGAGCGACGCACCTGCATGCACTTCATCGGGCCGACGCCCACGCAGTCCACCAGTGCGCTGTTCACCAGCAACACTTCCGTTTGGCCGCCTTTCTCATTTGCGGGCTGATTCATCGAGGTTCCCTCCTGGCTGCAGCCGGCCAATGCGGCCAACGCAACAAATAACAACGCTTTGATTTTCAATGTACTGCACCAATAGTCATGTAGGTCAGACGATCCTAACAAATTGACTGGATGAATTGAACCTTGCTCCGTATCACAGAGGCGACATTATTCGCTCGCGCTTATTCTCCAAACTCATGCGTTACAGGACAGAGGTCATGACGGTACGCTGTCGTTTTTATCATCGGTATCAATGAGAAAACCGGCATCACGAATCGCCGCCATCACCTGCCTGGCGTCCATCACCGCCGTTTTCACATAGCCAAAGAATGCCACCCGCGCGCCGGGCAAACGGACTGGCGTCGCCAGTTGGGCACTGAGTTCGCGATTGCGCTGCGCCATCTGCTCGGCACGCGCCCGCCAAAACGCGGCGGGCTCGGTTGGGGTTTCAGTCGCGGTTTCGAACAGCGACGCCAATTCGCTTAGCGCCTCCCACTCCGCCAACAGGGCGGCAACCACTTCGGGGTTGACCATCTGCCCCCAGTCAGAGGGTAAAGCCCCCTCACGCCACGCCTCGAGATAGCCGGGCAACGCCCTCTTCAACCGACTCAACCGATCGTTCAACGCAGGTGTCCTTTTACAACTACAACGCCTAATATCTTGATATTCCCCATAATGCCGCTCTCGCTTAACCGGTGATGGGAGCAATGACCGGAGCTTATCAGCGCCATAGATGACGTAATGACTTTTAGTGCGGCTAAATTAGCGATATGTGCGGGTGGGGAATAAGGGTGGAGATCGGGTTGGGATGTAATCACCAGATCCAAAAGTGTGATTTTCGCTCAGGTGGCCACACTGGCTAAGCATTGAAACATCTCCCCACGTCCGTTATGTTACAACCATAAAAATCTCGAGGGATGAAAGTGAACAACACAGAGATAGTGGAACGGATAGTAAAAGTCATTGTCTCCCCAGAAACAGTTGTGGGGCTGCTTGACGGCGCAATGTCTGTGCCTGTTGATTTTGGCTATCTAGCTCTGGGTATTTTTGACACAAGCAATCGTCGCAAGATGGAAGACGAACGCATTCGCATGATGCGGGCAATGAAGTCCGGTTTATTGAACTATCATCAAGTTATCAGAACGACTAAAATCATCATCGATGCATTCACCGCGCACATCCCAAAAGAGACGCAAGACAAAATATTTAGGGGCGCAGGCTCCGCATCCGCCGGCAGAATGCTTACCACCTCCCTGATTTCATCCAGAATAGTGAATAGCATCATATCAGCAGGTGGTGCAGCCATGATTACTCGAGGTGCAGGCGTAGCTACAAGCTTCACACTGATGGCTGGCGGAATGATAGAACGAAGCATATACAAATCAATCGGTCTCGAACGTATGCATAGTGCGGTTTACTACAAGCTTAGAAATGCCGGAAATTTGGACTTTATATATTTTTTAGTTCAACCCTATGTTGATCCATTCATAGAAGCTTTGGCCGTACGTAAAAACCAAGGTGATGCAGAGTTTAATAGATTGCTGCAAAACATTGAGGAAAAAATGAAATGAGAAAAGATAGCATCCATATCCGCATACTCTCTTTTTTCTTTGAATTTTTCTATCAGTTAATCGGGGGGGTTGGGTTTCTATTGTGTATCTATTTTTTCTTTAGTTTCGACACGATAACTCAGCGCGTCGTTGCCATTTTATCGACAATAGCAATATTTTGTATCATTTGTTGGCTTGGCGACAGCCTCATCAAAAAGCTACGAGGTTATTGATGCTATCAGGCCGGCGAGTGCCGGCCATAATTCATCAATGGGCCTTCCATGCAGAGAAAACCAGAGGATCGCCAAATGCATATCGACTGTGTTCAACTGTCGAGTTTTGAGCTGTTCGCGAACCATATAGACGAAGTAACGTTGTGATGTACGCCACCAGAGCTAGAAGGTTTCGTTCAAGCACGATACTGAGGGCTTGCTGACATGTTTCCGCCGCGCGTTCAGGATGCGGTGTTGGTGCACCCATTCATTGATCACTGCACTTAGCCGCTACTCTGCTTTGAAATCGTTGCGGTACTTCGTCATCAGTAGTTCGAGCCCAACCGAATGCTGGTACTGCGCGGCGGTGAATGCCCGAGAATCAGCCCCCAGGTCAGAGAGGCGAGCCCACACAGCCTACATTCGTAGATTCCGCGCTTACACAGCGCGGTTCGTGAATTTTTATGAGTTGCTCTATTGCGTTGGTCATTTTTGGTCAGTCCTCTTTTGTAACTTGGCAGATTCCCCCCCTATGGCGAAAACTAATACCAACGCACGGAAAAATAATATTTCAAGACCTTGAGCGTTCGACTAAGCTTTTTGCTTCTTCTATTACGGTTTGATAAAACTTTGTGCGCAGCCTCTCTCCAGACGGACAAGTTTGTTGAGGTTTTGTATGTCTAAGACTCAAGTTTTCACACCATATAACAATATCATTTTCTTTTTCTAGAGACAGAGCGAGCTCCGACTTATCAAACCATTGACGAACAGTTAAAATATATTCTGACTCAGACTCACCCTCAAGTTTCAATACTCTTGTTGCTACATCTTTTATTTCAACTTTTACGCTAGAAAATTCTTCCTCTAACTCATCTTGACGACGAATCGTATCCGCCAAAGCCCTAGCATTTTGTGCAATAATTTCGGCCATTTGTGATAAGGCAGAACCCTGTGGCGTTTGCGGTGGTGGGTAGACGCCATGTTTTGTTAACGATGGTACAACTTCGTGATATAACCAACGCTGGAATTTACGACCTGCTTTGGATTTATCGTTACCCATGATTCGGTTTAATCCAGGTTGGGTAACGAATATTTCCCTTTCCTCCTCGAACACCCCATTATTTACGGGGACGTTGGTGTACTCATCCGAGTCAAGGTCTACTACCAACGCTTTAATTAAAGTAGGTATGTGTCTCGTGGGATTATCGTCACCTAACCCTCTATTCTCTTTGTTTAGCGTGATTAATATATCTTTGAGCGCGAAGTGTAAAATACCTTCGATATAGCAAGTCCTAATATCATTAGAGCCCGAGGCACCTTCATAACACACGTTGATCAAATTTTTATTTTCGCTCATATAAACCTTCTGTTAGTTATTCTAATACTTCTATTATTATTGCATTGCTAAATATCACTCAAGTAAATAACTTGTCACACACAGCACTACAATATCATACCTAAAACATACCGACGATTTGTACCCTGCACTGCATAATTTGTTTCTCCAATCATTTTTCTCTTTAGTTGCTACGCAACCCGCTGCTTTCACTTCTTTTCACAATCCCGTAAGAAAGGTGATACATCGTTACACCCAGGCGCTTTAACCTAAGCATTTGTAAAGGTCAGGAATGCCTCAACGCTGGCTCTTGGTAACAATATATCAACATTTCACGAGATCCGTAGTCTGGCTAGGCGTCTGTATGAGAAGGAAAGAGGAAGGGATTTGCGCAGAAATTGCTGGGGCACATCGTCGGAAATGATGACGCTGAAATATCTTAAAACGAGGGGGGAAGAGTACGTGATGCTGTAAAAGACCGAATATCAAAATTCGGACATTTTCGGACAAACGAAAATAAATCCTTTAAAATCAAACACAGAAAAAAAGACCGAATACGATTCCTATATTCGGTCTAGGGAAATGGCTCTTGGGAGAGAGCCGTGCGCTAAAAGTTGGCATTTAATGCAGGGCTTGTTCAGCCGTGCACTTTAAGAGTAGCCTACCGCGCCAGTTTTGCCAGCCGCCCGGCGGCCGCGTGATAGTTTCGTGACGAAATAACTATGCGGCAAATGCGCATCAATCCGCGCACGTTGGGCAAGGCGTTGGCAAACAAGCGGTTAGTCAGCGCACAGCTTCTCGGCGCGTTCAATGAACGGCGCCAGGCTCATTTTTTTCCCCGGTTCGGCAGGGTCGTCCAGCAGGAGCACCTCCAGCGGCTGCGCACGCTGATGGCCCTTCTTCACCTGCTGCTCCGCTGCATCGTTGAGCGGATATTGCATCAAGGTGCTGTTGTTGAGCACGAACAGCGCGCCGCCGCTGCGGCACTGCAGCGTCACCTCTTCCTTGGTGAACGCCCACTGTTTGCCGTACTCCAGTTTAGTGATGTTCACCAGTTTGTCTGCCGCCAGCGCGCCGGTCGCGGTTGCCAGCAGCGTAATGCCGAGTAATACCGATTTCATGTGTTGGCCTTAAGGTTGCTATTCGCGTCGATTTTCCCGCAGCTTGCCGGCCTGCGGCAAGCTGAAATGTCATACCGGCGCATAGGTTGCAAATAAACTGACCAGCAGCAGCACCGCCATCCCCAGCCCGACTTCGAGCCAGCAGGCCAGCACCACGCCGCGCTGCGCCAGCGCCGGCACGCGGCTCATTGCCGGCACGATAGCGTAGCGATTGGCCAGCGCCACCATCACCATCAGCGCCACCAGCGCGGTTTTAATCAGCAGCAGGCGCTGATAAGGCGAGCTGAGGTTGAGCGGCCAACCGCCGAGAATGATCAGGCTGTTGACGATGCCGGTGACGATCACCGCCGCCACCGCCAGGTGCCCCCAGCGCGAGAAACGGATCAGAGTGGTGATTGCGTCGCTGCGCCATTGCGGCGGCTGCAGGTAGCGCAGGCAAACCAGCAGCGGCGCCAGGCTGCCGAACCAGTAACCGGCGGCCAGCAGGTGTATCGCATGGTTGGCGCGGTGCAGCGCGCCCAACGTGCCTTCGTGCATCGCCGCGTGGCCGATAAACGCCAGGCTCACCAGCAGCAGCGCCGAACACAGCGCCAACGCCTGCGCGCGCGGCCGCTCCGGCAGCAGCAGGCTCAGGATCGCCAGCAGCGACAGGCCCAGATGCCAACGCCACACTTCGCCGAAGGTGGTGCCGAGCACCGCCCACCAAATCTCCAGCCGCCAGGCGTCTTGCCAACCGTCGCCCATCTGCCCGGCCTGAATAGCCAGCAGCGCCACGGCGGAAAGCCCAGCAGCCCAGGTGCCGGCAAGCAGCAGCGGGCGCACATCGCGGGAGAGGATCGGGGAGAGGCGCTGCGGTGACAATAAGGCGGTGAACAGACTGATGCCGAACATCAGCATCACCGCCGCAAAGTGCACCAAGCGACACAGAACGAACAGGGTCGCCAGACTCACGATCAGTTTACGGTGAAGCTGTACTGGCCTTTGGTTTTATGCCCGTCGACCGACACCACATGCCAGCTGACGTTGTATTTGCCCGCGCTCAGCTCGCCGTCGATCGGCACGTTGACCTGGGTGTTATTGTTCGGATCGAGCTGCAGCTTGCCGGTTTTCACCACGGCGTTGTCCGGGCCGGTGATTTTCACGCCGCTGAAGTTCGGCTCGATGCCTTCGGAGAAGCTGAGGGTCAGCGCCTTCGGCGCCGGGCTGACGCTAGCGTCGGCCTTCGGCGTTTCCACTTTCAAGTGGGCGTGCGCCAGCGCTTGCTGTGAAGACAGGCCAACGAACAGGACGAAAACGGTGGAAAGCAGGCGACAGGAGGAACGAATTTTACCGATCACAGTGGTATCCCTTAACAGTAAAAGAGGGTCATAAGGGTTAAGGCCACAGCCAAGGCGATGTATCAGCGGCCCCAACCCACCGCAAGTGATTGCGCCACGGGTAAACAGAAAAACGGGTTATATCGGCTAACCCGCTGTTTTGACTCTACCATCCCTGTAGCGTATCGCGGTAAATCATAACGACCACGCTGCGGCAAGTCGAGCGCATCACTGGCATTTTGCGATCCGGCAGCACGTATCGCCGCATAACCGCGATAAACGCAGGGTAAAAAAAACCGCGCGTCAGGCTCGCCCGCGCGCGGTTTTTCGATGTTCTGGTGCAGATTAAGCCTGGCCGTTGCCGCCCTGACCCATCGCGCCCATTTTCTTCAGATCTTTGTCGATGAAGAACAAGCCTTTGCCGCTGGTGCCCACCAGCGCCAGCTTATCCAGCACGGATTTGAACAGTTTCTCTTCTTCATGCTGCTCCGCCACGTACCACTGCAGGAAGTTGAAGGTGGAGTAATCGTGCGCGGTCATGGCGGCGTGCGCCAGTTCGTTGATCTGACGGGTGATCAGCTGTTCGTGTTCGTAGGTCTGCTGGAACACGTCCGCCAGCGATTCGAACGCCACCGGCGGCGCGGCGATGCTGCCCAGCAGCGGTAGAGAACCGGTGTCGCTCAGGTAGTCGAACAGGCGTTGCATATGCTGCATCTCTTCCTGAGAGTGCTCTTTAAGAAATGCGGCGGCGCCTTCAAAGCCTTTATCGCTGCACCATGCGCTCATCTGCAGGTACAGGTTGGCGGAGTAGAACTCCAGATTCAGTTGCTCATTCAGCTTTTGAGTCATTTCTTGCGTCAGCATAATGATTCCTTTTATTTTGCAGGTCATGAATTTAATTTCCGCGCATTATGCCCTGCTGCCGTAAAAATAAAAACACCTTATTTACACTCAAATCACATTAATTATAAAAACCATAAATATCAATAAATTAAAATATCAACAATACATTGAGAATTAACATGATAATTATTTTCATCTTTTATTTTAATCATAAAGCGAATCATTCTTATTTAAAAGAATAAATAGATTGCATTACTGCTGGATAAATATCGCCCGCGACGGCGGCGAAACGGGCTTGCCAAGCGCCGCCGGGTGGATTACCTTCTGCGCAGATTCAATGCGGCAAAGTAAGTAAGGAGCATAGCGTGGGTTACAATCTGGCCGAGTTGTCCAAAGAAGAGATGGACAGGGTGAACGTGGATCTCGCCGCCTCAGGCGTGGCGTACAAAGAGCGCTACAACATGCCGGTGATCCCGGAAGTGGTAGAGCGCGAGCAGCCGGAGCCGCTGCGCGACTATTTTCGCGAGCGCGTGGCGCACTACCGCGCGGAATCCCACCGATTTTCGCGCCTGCCGTACGAGCCGAAGGTCAAATAACAAAACCCGCCATTACGGCGGGTTTTTGCGTCACTTGCCGGCGAACCGGTCGGTGGCGATCATCAGCTGGTGCAAAATACCCGGCTCATCATACGAATGCCCCGCCCCTTCCACGATATGCAGTTCCGCCTCCGGCCAGGCCTTGGCCAGATCCCAGGCGTTCTGCACCTGGCAGGCCATGTCATAGCGGCCGTGGACAATCACCGCCGGAATATGGCGGATCAGCGGCACATTACGCAGCAGCTGGTCATCGCTCTCCAGGAAGCCCAGATGCGTGAAGTAGTGGTTTTCAATACGGGCGAACGCCAGCGCGAAATCATCCTCGCCAAACGAAGCAGATTCACGGCTCGGCAACAGCGTGACCGTCTCCCCTTCCCACACGCTCCACAGCTTGGCCGCTTCAAGCTGCACCTGCGGATCGGCCGAGGTCAGCCGCTGCCGGTAGGCGGCGATCACGTCTTGACGCTCGTCATCCGATAGGATGGACAGCACGCGCTCCCATTTGTCCGGGAAGAAGCGCGAAGCGCCGTCCTGGTAATACCAATGCAGCTCCTGCTTGCGCAGGGTGAAGATGCCGCGCAGCACCATTTCACTGACGTGCTCCGGGTGGGTCTGCGCATAGGCGAGCGCCAGCGTAGACCCCCAGGAGCCGCCGAACACCAGCCACTGCTCGACGCCGGCCATTTCGCGCAACCGCTCGATATCGGCCACCAAGTGCCAGGTAGTATTGTTGTCCAGGCTGGCGTGCGGGCGGGAACGGCCGCAACCGCGCTGATCGAACAGCAGCACCTTGTAGCGTTCGGGATCGAACAGCTGACGATGATGCGGGGAGATGCCGCCGCCCGGTCCACCGTGAATGAAGACCGCCGGTTTACCGTTCGGGTTACCGCTCAGCTCCCAGTAGATCCGGTGGCCATCCCCAGTGTCCAGCCAACCGCTGTCGTATGCCGCTAACGGCGGGTACAAACCTCGTAATTGTTCCATGGCGCTTTCCGTCTCTCTGTGAGTCATGCTTTCATCAAAGCGGAAGCCGCCCGGCAGGTCAACGGTAAAACCCGAAAACTCGAACGCGCGCCGAGAACTCGGCGCGCGTTTGCTCAAAATCACATCGACCTGCCTGCAAAACGCCCACAGGCCCGATCAGTTAAGGTGCGCGATCGCACTGATCTCCACCAATTGCTCAGGCGAAGCCAACCCGGTGACGCCGATCAGCGAACCGGCGGGCCGGTGATCGCCGACATAGCGCTTGAACAACGCAACGCACGGTTCAAAGTGCGCCAGTACATCGGTCAGGTAGATCTCCACATACGCCAGGTTCGAACGTTCGGCACCGAATCCCGCCAATACCCGATCCAGATTGTCCAACGTCTGTTGGGTTTGCCGTTCGATATCGCCCGCGCCGATAAACTCCCCCTGCATATCATGGGAAAACTGCCCCGAGATGTAGAGGGTGTCCTTGACGCGATAGCCTTGGGACACGCCATTCTCCTCTTCCCAAATGACCCCGTGGTGATAGTGCGTGATGCCATTTTTCATGCTGATTCTCCAACCGTTTATCGTTTCCATGATGACTATAATCGTTTGATTGGCGAATGGATGTCGTCACTGAAACGACGTTGAAGATGCAGTTAATGCATTGAATATGTTAAATTAATTATCTTATCACCGGTTCTCGGAGGGCAGCATGCTACGGGCGAATCTCAATGACATTCAGGTTTTCATGGCCGTCGTCGATACCGGCAGTTTTGTCGCCGGCGGACAGACGATGGGGCTGTCGCGTTCGGCGGCGGGCAAGGCCATCGCGCGTCTGGAGCAGCGGCTGAGCGTGCGGCTGTTGCATCGCACCACGCGTTCGCTTGGCCTGACCGACGAGGGACGAGAGTTTTATCGACGTGGCCTGCAGATCCTCACTTCGGTCGACGACGCCGAGGCCAGCGTCGCCGGCGACAAGGGCACCGCACGCGGAGTGCTGCGGTTGACCGCCCCTTCCGCCTTCGGCAGACGGATCCTGTTGCCGCTGGTGCCGAAATTTCTCGTCGCCTGGCCTGAGGTGCAGGTGGAGATCAGTTTTTCCGATCGTCTGGCAGATGTCGTGGAAGAAGGATTTGATTTGGCGGTGCGGATCGGCGTCACGGCGCCGGATACCCGGCTGGTGTCCAGAACCCTCGCCAGGTATCGCGCCCTGCTGTGCGCCTCCCCCGCCTACCTCGCCGCCCGTGGCGAACCGCATACCGTCGAGTCGCTCGCCGGGCACGAGGCTCTGCTGTTCAGCAGCCGCAGCCAAAAACAGCCCTGGCGGCTGCGTGACGAGCGCGGCGAATGGGTCAAGGCCCCAGTTCGCGGCCGCCTGCGGCTGGACAGCGGAGAAGCGCTGCACGATGCCGCCTTGGCCGGGTTGGGCATCGCGTATCTGCCGGAGTTTATGATTGCGGAGGATTTGGCCGCCGGTCGTCTGCAGCAGGTGCTGCGCGCCGTGGAGGGTGAAGAAGTCAGGATTGTGGCGCTCTATCCGAATAAGCGCCTGCTGGAACCCCGCGTCAGGCGCTTTCTCGATCTCTTGGTGGATACGCTCGGCGGCTGAAACCTTACCCGCCTTTGCGCATATGCGGCTCGCGCATCTCCTGCGCGGTTTTCGCCTCGATGCTCAGCTCCGCCGTCGGGCGCAGCAACAGACGCGCCAAGCCGATGGGTTCGCCGGTTTCCCGGCAGTAGCCGTACTCGCCGTTCTGCAACCGCGCCAGCGCCGCATCGATTTTCGGCAGCAGGCGGCTTTCGCGATCCAACTGGCGGAACAACAGGCGCAGCTCTTCTTCGCGCGCCGCCTTGTCGGCTTCATCGCCCGTCGCTTCGCCGCTGTCGATCGCCTTCTTCAGCTCATCGATGTGCAGCAGCAGTTTTTGCCGCTCATCCTGCAGCAGCTGGCGGAAAAAAGCCCGTTGAACCGAGTTCATGTAATCAGAATCCGGCATGGCCAGCAGTTGCTGCGCATCCGGTAATGTCATCACTGTCATTGCGTTCTCCGAACCCTAAAAGTGTAATATTATAACATAATAATTATTTTAAGCACCCGGTCATCCAAAAACAAAATTTCACGTGCAAACAGCCAGTTACACACTACTGGCACTTTGTCGCTTGCATCCTGTCGGCTTTAGGCGGTTAATGGCTGAGCAAGCCACCCAATCATAGGTAACGAGAGGCCATCATGAGTAAGGGAATGGATAGCAAAAAAAATGCGAAGAAGAAGCCGTTGAAAACCCCAGCCGAGAAACGTGCGGAGAAACGCGCCAAAAAAGCGCATCCGTCTGGTGAGTAAGCGTCCTTCCATCCGTCATTAAACCCGCCAAGGCGGGTTTTTTATTGCCTCACTGGAGAGATGGCCAATGCCCTGCTTTACCCTCGCCGCAGCCCAATACCCCGCCGCTGCGGCCAATATCGCCTGCAACCTTGAACGTCACCTTGAATTTGTCGCGCAGGCAGCCGAACAGCAGGTGCAACTGCTGGTTTTTCCCGAACTGTCGCTAAGCGGCTATGAGCTGGCCGATGCTGCCGAACTGGCGCTGACGCTGGGCGATCCGCGTCTGCAACCGCTCGCTGCGGCGGCGCAATCGCATCAGATGACGATCATCGTCGGCGCGCCCTTGCGCAGCGGCCAGGCGCTGCATATCGCCGCCTTGATCTTTCACCCCAACGGCGCGGTGGCCGCCTATACCAAGCAACATCTGCACGGCGCGGAACAACAACGGTTCTTGCCCGGTAATGGCGGCACGCTGCTGGAAATACATCGGCAACGCATCGCACTGGCTATCTGCGCCGACACCTCGCAACCCGGCCACGCAAGTGCCGCCGCGCTGGCGGGTGCGCAGATTTATGCCGCCGGCGTGCTGGTATCTGAAGCCGGTTACGCGAAAGACAGCGCCACGCTGGCAGGCTATGCCCGGCGTTATGGCATGGTCACGCTGATGGCCAACCATGCAGCGCCAACCGGTGGCTGGATCCCGGCAGGCCGCAGCGCCATCTGGGATGAAACGGGAGCGCTTTTGGTTGCCGCACCGGATGACGCCCCTGGTCTTGTCATCGCCGACAAGACCCGCGACGGTTGGCACGGCCGCCTGTGCCGGTTAAGCTGAAGCCTGACGGCAACGCGGAGGAAAGCATGACGTTACGCGTAATAGATACCGAGACCTGCGGGCTGGACGGCGGCGTGGTGGAAGTGGCCTCCCTCGATCTGCTCGACGGCCAATTGACCAACCCGATGAGCGATCTGGTCAGCCCGGACCGCCCCATCAGCCTCGACGCGATGGCGATTCATCACATCACCGAACAGATGGTGGAAGACAAACCGCGCATTGCGGTGGCGATCGGCCGCTATCAGGGCAGCCCCTACTATGTGGCGCACAACGCCGCCTTTGATCGCGGGGTGTTGCCGGAGATGAACGGCGCCTGGATCTGCACCCTCAAGCTGGCGCGCACGTTGTATCCGGACATCAAGTACGGCAACCAGTATCTGCGCTACGCGCTGAATCTGGACGTGCAGCTGCCGGCAGACGCCACGCTGTACCCGCACCGCGCGCTGTATGACTGCTACGTCACCGCCGCGCTGCTGCAACGCATCATCAAGGATTCGGGCTGGACGCCGGAGCAAATGGTGCAGATCACCGAACAGCCGGTGCTGCTGAAGAAGTTCAAGTTCGGCAAGTATCGCGGGCAGGAGATTGATCGCATCGCCCAGGAAGATCCTGGCTATCTGCGCTGGATGCTGAAATCCATCGACGATCTGAGCCCGGACATGAAGCACACTCTGAAATACTATCTGATCGGCTAACACGGCGGGCGGCGCAGGCCGCCCGCCGAATGCCGTTACTCCGCCAGCGCCAGAATGAAGGCGTACTCCAACGCAATATCCTCATAGGCCTTGAAACGGCCGGATTTGCCGCCGTGGCCGGCATCCATGTCGGTATACAGCAGCAGCTGCCGATCGTCGGTTTTCAGCTCGCGCAGCTTGGCCACCCACTTGGCCGGCTCCCAATACTGCACCTGCGAATCGTGCAGGCCGGTGGTCACCAGCAGATGCGGGTACTCCTGCGCTTTCACCTGATCGTACGGGCTGTACTGCTTGATGTAGTCGTAATAGGCCTGCTCGTTCGGGTTGCCCCACTCGTCGTATTCGCCGGTGGTCAGCGGAATGGACTCATCCAGCATGGTGGTCACCACGTCGACGAACGGCACCTGCGCCACCACGCCGTGGAACAGCTGCGGCGCCTGGTTGATCACCGCGCCCATCAGCAGGCCGCCCGCGCTGCCGCCCATCGCGAACACCCGCTTGCCGTCGCCGTATCCTTGGGCGACCAGCGTTTCGGTCACGTCGATAAAGTCGTTGAAGGTGTTCTGCTTGTTGAACAGTTTGCCGTCTTCATACCACAGCTGCCCCAGCTCGCCGCCGCCACGAATGTGCGCCAGCGCGAACACGACACCGCGATCCAGCAGGCTCAGGCGGCTGGCGCTGAACGCCGGATCCATACTGCTGCCGTAAGATCCGTAGCCATACACCATCAGCGGGTTGGTGCCGCGCTGGAAGCTGTCCTGGCGATACACCAGCGAGACCGGCACTTCGACGCCGTCGCGCGCCTTCACCCACACCCGCTCGCTGCGGTAGTTTTCTGGCGTGAAGTTCTTCACTTCCTGCTGTTTGAGCATCGTCCGCTCGCCGCTGTCCATGTTCAGCTCGTACAGCGTGGTCGGGGTGGTCATCGACGAATAGCCGTAGCGCAGCAGCGCGGTCTCCGGATCCGGGTTATACGCCAGCCAGGTGGTGTAAGTCGGATCGTCGAAGGCGATGCGCTTCTCTTCGCCGCTTTGCCAATGGATCTGGCGTAGCAGCGTCAGGCCGGCATTGCGCTCTTCGACCACCAACCAATCACGGAACAGGCTGAAGCCCTCCAGCATCACGTCGCCGCGCGGGGCGATCAGCGTCTGCCACTGCGCTTCATCCGCCTGTTCGCTTTGGTACAGGCCGAAGTTCTTGCCGTCCTTGTTGGAGCGGATATAGAAATGCTGGTGATAGTGATCGATGGCGTACTCGTGATCCTTGCGGCGCGGCACGAACAGCTGCGGCTTGGCGTCCGCGCGATCGGCATCCAGCAGCAGGATCTCCGAGGTGGTGGTGCTGCTCAGGTGGATCAGGATAAAGCGCTCGGAGGTGGTCTTCTCCAGCCCGACGTAAAAGGTATCGTCCCGCTCTTCGTAAATCAGCTCATCCTGCTGCGGATCGCTGCCCACCACGTGACGATAGACCTGATACGGCAACAGCGTCTTGGCGTGCTTGCGCACGTAGTAGACCGTCGAGGAGTCGTTGGCCCACTCGAAGCTGCCGGAGGTGTTTTCCAGCACTTCGTCCGCCCAGCTGCCGTCGGCCAGGCTCTTGAAGCGAATGTCATACTGGCGGCGCGACAGGAAATCCTCCGCCACCCCCAGCCGCTGGTTGTCGGGGCTGACGTCCAGCCCGCCCAGGGTATAAAACTCGTGATTCTCGGCGCGCTGGTTGCCGTCAATAAGCACCTCCCAGTGCTCACTCTCGGCCTGCGGCTGGCGCACGGAAATCGCGTATTCGTTGCCCGGCTCGTAGCGCGTCTGATAGCGATAGCCATGGCGCACGTAAGGCACCGAATGTTCCTGCTGCGGAATACGCGCCACCATCTCTTCGTACAGGGTTTCACGCAGCGCCTGCTGTGGCTTCAGCATCGCATCGGTATAGGCGTTCTCCGCCTGCAGGTAGTCCAGCACCTGGCGGTCTGCGCGCTCGTCGTCGCGCAGCCAGTAGTAGTCATCCACGCGCGTGTCGCCGTGGATAGTGATGGGATAAGGACGTTTTTCCGCTTTCGGTGGGGTCATCATTGCTAAATCATCCGCTTACATAGATTGCGGCAAGAGTGACACGATTCCCCCCGGCTTGCCAAGCGGCGCTACGCCAGCTCGCGCTTTTTCTCGTTGACGTCGCTCTCGATGCCCTGCTTGACGTCCGCCGGGATCTTCAGCGCCTGTGCCAACGCATCGAGATAGCCGCGCTCCATAAAATGATCGACGTCGATCACCAGACAGCTCAGGTAATAAACCTCCAGCGCCTCGTCTTCGTTTTGCACGCTGCGGGCGATCAATGCCGGGTTGAGCGGCTGATCGAGCGCTTCCTGTACCCAACCCTGCGCCTCTTCCCCCACCTGCAACTGCGCCAGGCTGTGATCGATGGCACGCTGCTCGTCGGCATCGATATGGCCGTCGCTCTTGGCGGCAAACACCAGCGCCTGCACCAGGCGTTTGGCGCGCAGATCCACCGGCGTGGTTTGCAAACCGAACTGCGGTTCGTCCTGATGGGTCTCTTTCACCCGCTGTTTGTACTTGTTCCACAGCACTGCGCCCACCGCCGCGCTGCCACCGATAATCAGCGCATTCTTGCCGAACTTGCCCACCAGCTTGCGCGAGGACTTGTTGGCCAACAGCACGCCGACCAGGCCGCCCAGCGCCGTGGGCGCCAGCAGCTTGCCGATGCCTTCCGCCCCGCCCATCGCGCCGGCCTTCTGCCCGATCAACGTTTGAATCTGTTGCATCCAGTTACTTTTCATCATCTACCCCTTGCGTGAAAAAACGCGGCGCGCAGGCGCGGCCGAACCGACGGTAAACCGCCAGATTAGGGGATCTTTTGTCAATTTACGTCTGGGGGATGCAAACCTGTGTTTAGCGGGCCGGGCGGCCCGCCTGGATGGCTGCGGCGTTACGCCTCTTCGTCGCCCGCTTCGTCGTCCTGCTCGTACTCCGCCAGCTCGTCGCGCATCGCCTGGATGGCGTCACGAGTCATCAGCGCCAGCGTGCGGTAGAAACCGGTGGTGGCGTGCGCTTCCACTTTACCGAGGAAACGGCCGCACCACGGCAACAGGAACTCGTCGAACAGCGCGATCTGCGCCTGTGCTTCATCTTCCTGCGACTGATCTTCCAGCCAGGACGCCGCCAGCAACAGCTGGCCGAAATGGTCGGCCGGTGCCTCCGCCAGCGGCATGCCGCGCTGCTGCAAGAAGGTGCGCACTTCCGCTTCGCTGGCGCCTTCGACGTAGTCGGAGCGGAACGGCGACACGCTGCACTCGCTGCCGACGAACATCGCGTTGAAGTCGGTCGCCAGTTGGTTGACATCGCAGCCCTGCTGCAGGCGCTTCAGCAGGTCATCCTGCTCCAGCGGCCAGTGCTGCTGCAGCTTGCCCTCTTTGATCAGCGCAAACAGCGGCACCAGCAGCGGATCCTGCGGCTGGCGGTAGAACAGCGTACCCAGCACGCGGCAGACAATCGAAAACTCATTCATGATAAAGCCTTATTCAATACGGAAAATTTTGCCGGGACGATGTCACAAATCGGCCAATTCCGCAATCGCCGGCTTGCCGCGCCGTTCGAGAAAATCCAGCAGCCGGCGCGGGCTGACGTTGAGAATGCGCTCCTGCGGGAAGCCCACCTCGTCGATGATGCGCTCGCAGTGCTCAAAGTTGCCCAGCGAAAAGGCAACGTGCGAATCCGAACCCAGCGCCAACCAACCGCCGGCATCGCGCACGGCGGCGGCGATCGCCCGACAGTTGGCCTCGCTGCCCTTGCGGGAGTGGGTGAACGACGAGTTATTCAGCTCCAGCGCCACCTCGTATTTGGCCGCCGCCGCCGCGACGGCGGGAATGTCGATCGGATAACGTGGGTTGCCGGGGTGGCTGATGATATGCACGTCCCCCTGCGCCATCGCGGCGATCATCGCTTCAGTATTGGACGCTTTATCCTGCGGCGCAAACACCGGCTCGTGGAAACCGGCGATGATCACGTCGGTGGCGGTCAACATCGGGCCGGTGCAGTCGATGTCGCCCTGTAGGTTTTTGATGTTGGCTTCGATACCGCGCAAGATGCCCACGCCGTTCACCCGGCGCGGCCAGACGTGCATGTTCATAAAGTGCCAGTAGTGCGGCGCATCGGCCATGTCCGGGCCGTGATCGGTGATGGCGAACAGCTTGATGCCCTTCTGCTGGGCTTCGGCGATGTAATCGTGCAGCGTGCTGTAAGCGTGGGTGCTGGCGACGGTGTGCATGTGCAAATCAACGGGGTACATTGTTTCTCCTTCCAGAGGGCCCGCCCGCAAAGGTACGGGCAGGCGCGATGACGATAACAGCTTATCAGTTACCGAACGGCGGCTGAAGGATCAGTAACCCCGCTGCCTGTCGACCACGCCGGCCGGGGTGTGCCCCGCCTCCAGCGCGCGGATGTTGGCGGCGATCTGATCCATCGCCTGCTGCGGCAACGTGATGGCAGCAATATGCGGGGTTATGGTGACACGCGGATGACGCCAGAACGGGTGATCCTGCGGCAACGGCTCGCGAGCGAACACGTCCAGCGTGGTGGCGGCCAGCTGCCCCTGCTCGAGCGCCGCCAGCAAATCGGCTTCCACCAGATGCGCGCCGCGCGCGATGTTGATGAGGTAGGCGCCCGTGCTCAACTGCGCGAACAGCTCGCGGTTGAGGATGCCGACGGTCTCCGGCGTATTGGGCAGCAGGTTGATCAGCAGTTTGACGCCGTCGAGGAAGGCCGCGCGCTGCGCCTCCCCGGCGAAACTTTGCACGCCGTCGATCTGTTTGGCGCTGCGGCTCCAGCAGCGCACGCGAAAGCCAAACTCGGTCAGCTTGCGCGCCACGCTCTGCCCCAGCACGCCGGCGCCGAGGATGCCGATGGTGAAATCATCCAGCGAGTGAGGATCGAGCGGCTGCCATTCCTGCCGCTGCTGCAGCGCCTGATACTCGTCGAAACGGCGGAAATAGCGCAGTACATAGCTCAGCGCATATTCCTGCATCTGCTGCGCCATGCCGGTATCCTCCAGCCGCAGCAGCGGCACGCCGGCGGGCAGCGTGCCGGGGTGTTTGCGCTCCTGATCAAGAATGGCATCGACGCCGGCGCCGAGGGCGAACACCGCTTTCAGATCGCGGCGGTTGGCCAGCATTTCGTGCGGCGGGCGCCACACCAGCGCGTAATCGGCTGGCCGCTCGTCGCCGCGCTGCCACTCGCGGATCTCGGCCTGCGGTAGGCGTTGCTTGATGCCGGCCAGCCATTCCTGGGCGTTAAACAAGGGGTGGTAATAAATGATGTTCATACTGCGGGCTCCCGTTTGTTTTTATTGGTTTTCCTCCAGCCTTCCGCGATTCGCCGCCGGATGCAAGCGTTAAAGCCCAAAATAAAAACAGCCCCGACCAGTGGGGCTGTTGCGCATACTCGCCAATCAGGCGGCAGACGGGCCGTCGCGCCGGATAAGGCGCCGCAGCAGCGGAATGAGAATCAGCATCGCCACGCCGACGCCCGTCGCCCCCCAGCCCAGCGCGCTGAAGATTTCGCTGTAGCCGGGATTGGTTTGCAGCGGCGTGTTGCCGCTGTTTTCCGGCATCAGGCCGGAGACGTAGCCCGCCAACACCGAAGCGACGCCGGTCACCATCATCCAGCAGCCCATCATCACGCCCTGATAGCGCGGCGGCGCCAGCTTGCCGATCATCGCGTAACCGATCGGCGAGATCATCAATTCGCCAACGCTTTGCAGCACATAGCTGATGACGATCCATTTAAACGCCACCAGCCCGTCGCCGCCCGCCATGCTGATGCCCAGCGGCAGCACCAGCATGCCGAGCCCGATACAGAACAGCGATCCGGAGAACTGCAGCGGAATGTCGATGTTGCAACCGCGAGCGCGCAGGCGATTGAACCACCAGGCCAGCAGCGGGCCGCCCACCACGATCACCAGCGTGTTGATGTTCTGGATCCACTGCGGCGCCACCTGAATGCCGTAAACGTTCAGATTGATGTTGTGCTCGGAGAACAGCATCAGCCCCATCGGCGCCAGCTGGTACAGCGCCCAGAACACCAGCGAGCCCAGCGCCAGGATCAGATAAGCCGCCATTCTGCGGCGCTCATCGCGCGGATGGTGGCGCAGCGTCACGACGCACAGCATCAGGAAGATCAGCGCGCCGAGCACAATCACGAAATGGCCGCTGAACTCGGCGTGGGTCAGCATCACACGGATGATCGGCACCAGCGCTACCAACACCGCCAGCCCGACCAGCATGCGCCAACGGTATTGGCTGCGGCTGGCATCGTGCAGCGGCGTATTGAGATCGGCCAGAATGCGCCAACGGCAGACGGCGACGATAATCGCCGCCGCGTTGCCCAGCGTGGCAAACAGGAACAGCGCGCGGTAGTTTTCCGTCAGTTGGAAATAACCGGCGACGGTAAAGCCGACGAAGAACCCGAGGTTCATGCCGGCGTAGTTCCACAGGAAGGCCGATTCGCGCCGATCATCGTCCGGCTTGAAACGCTGAGTCAGCATCATATTAATGCAGGTCACGTTAAGGCCGCTGCCGGTCAGGAACATCGCCAGCCCCCAGTACAGCCCCCACACGCCCGCGACGGCAATCAGCGCGCAGCCGATCACCTGCAGCACCATGCCGAGCACGAACAGGTTGCGGTTGCTGAGGAAACGGCCGCCGAGATAGCCGCCGAACATGTGCAGGCCATAGTTGAAGGCGCCGAACACGCCCATCATGGCGTTGGCGCTGCTTTCGTTGAAGCCCAGCCGCTTGGTGGCGTACAGCACCAGCGTGGAATAGAGTACGGCGAAACCCAGCGTGGCGAAGATCTGGATGAAGAACAGCGCCCCCGCACCGGGGGGAATGGCATGGCGCGCTTGCGGCGCCGGCATGGCATCTGAAGGAGTCAAAACGAACCTCTACTGCATTATTATGTAATGAGTCTGTCCCTGTCTGCGATATCGCCGGCCTGTCACCCGGCAATCTGCGCGGCGTTGTGATGTTCCTTGCCAAAAACGCCGCGCCGACACAATTCCATTTAGCGACACATCTGACTAATAATCCAGTATTAATGCATATAACAGCAGACAACCTAACGTCAGTGGCGATATATTGAGCTACCTGTACAGAAAAAGGTCAAACAATCGTCTTTTATGGATTCCGACTGCGGTCTACCCTGCCCACGTGTGGCCACGAGTGGGAATATCGTTCGGTAAATCAGCAAATTGCTGCAAGTTTGGCTAAACAGTCATGAGAATGAAATAAGAGGGTTGACGCTGAGATCAGATTCTCCTACATTAGCGCCCGTCGACAGCGCAAAGCGTTATCGACAACAAAACGGTGAGGTGTCTGAGTGGCTGAAGGAGCACGCCTGGAAAGTGTGTATACGCGAAAGTGTATCGAGGGTTCGAACCCCTCTCTCACCGCCAAATTTAAAGAGAAAGCCTGGATTCGCGTCCAGGCTTTTTTTGCATGGCTCACCGCCGAGAGGGGTGAGAAGCCTCGACAGGGTTCGACAAAACGCCCGCGTTTTGGACCGCCAACGGCGGCCCGCAGGGTGAGCGCAGCGAATCAAGCCCTCTCTCACCGCAAAATTCAAAGAGAAAGCCTGGATTCGCGTCCAGGCTTTTTTTTGCATGGTGCACTGCGCATCTCCCCAGCCTCTGCGATCATGATCCCCATTTCCGCCGGTTATCCACGAGCCCTACTTCTGATTTTCTCACCCTTTCATGACATCTGCCCTGCCGTTCGCCGCAGTTTTCAGCAAAGTGCGCACGGCTTGAGCGGACGAACAAAAACACAGAAATTATTCTTGACCGGATCGGCCCCACTCCCTATAGTAGCGCCCCGTTGCAGCGATGATTTCGCAACAAAAAAATATGGTGAGGTGTCCGAGTGGCTGAAGGAGCACGCCTGGAAAGTGTGTATACGCGAAAGTGTATCGAGGGTTCGAATCCCTCCCTCACCGCCATATTCTAACGAGAAAGCCTGAGCGAAAGTTCAGGCTTTTTTGTTTGCATAACGCACCGACCGGGAGGGTGAGAACCCTCGACAGGGTTCGACAAAACGCTTGCGTTTTGGACCGCCAACGGCGGCCCGCAGGGTGAGCGCAGCGAATCTATCCCTCCCTCACCGCCATATTCTAACGAGAAAGCCTGAGCGAAAGCTCAGACTTTTTTGTTTATGATTGTATACTAATCGCCAGATAGAAAATTGGTGTTCAAACAGAGTCATGCGCAACTAGTATAAATTACCGCAATACGTAGCGACAAGAACAAGCTGCAACCATTCAAAATTTCCGCAAAACACGGTATAAGGTTATAAATAAAAATATGATTGTTTATTACTTCACATCAGCAAAGTATGGAATTGATAATCTCAAGCATAAACGATTAAAGATATCAAACTTTTTAAATGTCAATGATCCATTTGAGCTACTAGGTGTCGAATTAGGTGATAAAAAAGTACGGAATGCTGCAAATTTTGAGAAAAATAAAATATCCGAAGAATATGGGTTAATATGCTTTAGTGAAGATAAATATAACCCAGTTCAGTGGGCCCATTACGGCGATAATCACAAAGGTGTTTGTCTCGGGTTCGAGATCCAAGAAGAACTCCTCCAAAAAGTCAAATATGTTTCCGAACGCCTATTGAAAAAAACAATAGAAGAATCAGAATTTAACAAAAAGATACTCACTACTAAATTTAGCCACTGGAATTACGAGAAAGAAAGAAGATTAATAATTAAGAATTGTAATTTCCCTGAAGATAGTAACGGCATAAGATTTAAAGAGTTTGACACTGACATCGTACTTAAAGAGATTTATATCGGCTGTAAATCTAAGCTAACATATCAAGATATTACTTCTTCATATAGCAGTGCAAACAAGAGTGTTGTCGTAAAGATGACAAGGCCAGCATTTAAAACCTTCCGTATTGTCTGGGATAAAAGGAATAAAAGCACGCGTACTTAGCATTATATACAACCCCTACAATAGATAAATAGAAGCATTGTAAATAAAACACAGAATAGAAAAACTCAATAGAACTATTGAATAGCTTTAATAGATAGAATCCTGTCACTGACAAAAAAGCCCGAACGCAAATTCAGGCTTTTTTATCCCCACTGCCCAACCGATCAGTGGTGCGTGCATCTCACCGACGTTGGCTGCGCCAACGCACGGCGCCAGTCACCCGGCGTTTGGCCGAACTGGCGCTTGAAGCTGCGGTTGAACGACTGCTGTGAGTCGAAGCCGAGCGAGATCGCCACGCTGACAATCGGTTCACCGCTGTTGGCCAAACGCTCCGCCGACACCTTCAATTTTTGCATACGGATATACTCCCCCAACGCGTAGCCGGTCTGGCGCTTGAACATGCGCTGCAGATGCCATTTGGAGTAGCCCGCGCGGTCCGCTACGGTGTTGATATCCAATTTTTCTTCCAGATTGTTGTCGATCCACGTCTTCAAATCGGTAATGAAACCCGTCGTGTTCATGCTGATGCTCCCATCATTCGGCAGGGTCCCCCTCTGCCCGATGCACATACGTTGCAACAGTTTCGCTTTAAATGCAATTTTTATTATTGCATTTACCAGAAAGCCGCCTCTATACTCCACCCAATTAATGTAACCGATATTGATACATTAATGTGACACCAATATGTTTCAAAACCTAACGTTGGGCCATAACAAGGCACAACGCCCCTTCCGCCGAACGCAGGCATACATGAAGGGAAAGCCCGGAAAACAGGGCTGGGTATGGGGCCAGACAGCGCTTACTTATCGGAATAAAAATAATGGCAAATCAACCAAACTCATCGTTCAACGCCGGCGGCCGCACGCGCGCCTTCGCTCTGGGCCAGCGGCTCTCCGGGGTGGCGCTGCTGGCCGCCCTGCTCGCCGGGTGTGACAACAGCGTCGCGCACAACGCCCCGCCACCGCCGCCGGTGGTCAGCGCCGCCAGCGTGGTGGTCAAACCGATCAGCCAGTGGGATGCGTTCAATGGCCGGGTCGAAGCAGTGCAAAGCGTACAGCTGCGCCCGCGAGTTTCCGGCTACATCGAGCGGGTCAACTACACCGAAGGCGACGAGGTGAAGAAAGGCCAGGTGCTGTTCACCATTGACGATCGCACCTACCGCGCCGCGCGCGAACAGGCGCAGGCCGAGCTGGTGCGAGCGCGCAATCAGGCAACCCTGGCGCGCAGCGAATCTTCGCGCACCGAGAAGCTGATCGGCACCCAGGCCATCTCGCAAGAGGTGTGGGAACAGCGTCGTTCGTCCGCCGCACAGGCGCAAAGCAACGTGCTGGCGGCGCAGGCTCAGCTCGATATGGCGCAGCTTAATCTCGACTTTACTCGCGTCACCGCGCCGATCGATGGACGCGCCAGCCGCGCGATGATCACCGCCGGCAACCTGGTCACCGCTGGCGACAGCGCCAGCGTGCTGACGACGCTGGTGTCGCTCGATAAGGTTTACGTCTATTTCGACGTGGATGAAGCCACCTTCCTGCGCTATCAGCAGCAGGGCCGGCACGATGCCCGCCTGCCGGTGAAAGTTGGCCTGGTGGGTGAAGACGGCACCCCGCATCAGGGGCTGGTGGATTTCACCGATAACCAACTGAACGCCGGTACCGGCACCATCCGCATGCGCGCCCTGCTCGACAACCGCGATCGTCGCTTCACGCCGGGGCTGTTCGCCCGCGTGCAGATGCCCGGCAGCGCCGAGTTCAACGCCATGCTGATCGACGATAAAGCGGTGATGACCGACCAAAACCGCAAGTTCGTTTACATCGTCGATAAAGACGGTAAGGCACAGCGCCGCGACATCGACGTGGGCCGCATGGCCGAAGGATTGCGCATCGTGCAGAAAGGGTTGGCAAACGGCGATCGGGTGATCGTCGACGGCATGCAGAAAGTGTTTATGCCGGGCATGCCGGTCGACGCGAAAAGCGTCGCGATGACCACTACCGCTTCCGCACTTAACTAAGCTCCCAGCCGAGACTTCTGACCCATGGACTTTTCCCGTTTTTTCATCGACCGACCGATCTTTGCCGCGGTGCTGTCGATACTGATTTTTGTCGCCGGGGCGATCGCCATCCCGCTGCTGCCGATCAGCGAATACCCGGACGTGGTGCCGCCCAGCGTGCAGGTGCGCGCAGAATACCCGGGCGCCAACCCGAAAGAGATCGCTGAAACGGTGGCCACGCCGCTGGAAGAAGCGATCAACGGCGTCGAAAACATGATGTACATGAAATCGGTCGCCGGCTCCGACGGCGTGCTGGTGACCACCGTCACCTTCCGCCCCGGCACCGATCCCGATCAAGCGCAGGTGCAGGTGCAAAACCGCGTGGCGCAGGCCGAAGCTCGGCTGCCGGAAGACGTACGCCGCCAGGGCATCACCACTCAGAAACAGTCTCCGGCGCTGACGCTGGTGGTGCATCTGGTCTCGCCTTCCGGCAAGTACGATTCGCTCTACCTGCGCAACTACGCCACCCTGAAGGTCAAGGACGAGCTGGCCCGTCTACCGGGCGTCGGCCAGGTGCAGATCTTCGGCGCCGGTGAATACGCGATGCGCATCTGGCTCGATCCTAACAAGGTTGCCGCGCGCGGGCTGACCGCCTCCGACGTGGTGAGCGCCATGCAGGAGCAGAACGTGCAGGTCTCCGCCGGCCAGCTGGGCGCGGAACCGATGCCGACGCGCAGCGACTATCTGCTGTCTATCAACGCCCAGGGCCGCCTGCAAACCGAAGAAGAGTTCGGCAACATCATCCTCAAAAGCGGCGACAACGGCGAGATTGTGCGGCTGCGCGACGTGGCGCGCATCGAAATGGGTTCCGGCAGCTACGCGCTGCGCGCCCAGCTCAATAACAAGGATGCGGTTGGTATCGGTATCTTCCAGTCGCCGGGCGCCAACGCCATCGAGCTGTCGGATGCGGTGCGCGGCAAGATGGCCGAGCTGGCAACCCGCTTCCCGGACGGCATGAGCTGGAAAGCGCCATACGATCCGACGGTGTTCGTGCGCGATTCGATCCGCGCGGTGGTGGATACCCTGCTGGAAGCGGTGATCCTGGTGGTGCTGGTGGTCATTCTGTTCCTGCAGACCTGGCGCGCGTCGATCATTCCGCTGTTGGCGGTCCCGATCTCCGTGGTCGGCACCTTCGCCGCACTGTATCTGCTCGGCTTCTCGCTCAACACCCTCAGCCTGTTCGGGCTGGTGCTGGCGATCGGTATTGTGGTGGATGACGCCATCGTGGTGGTGGAGAACGTCGAGCGCAATATCGAAGAGGGGCTGTCGCCGCTGGCGGCGGCGCACCAGGCGATGCGCGAGGTCTCCGGCCCGATCATCGCCATCGCCGTGGTGCTGTGCGCGGTGTTCGTACCGATGGCGTTCCTTTCCGGCGTCACCGGCCAGTTCTACAAGCAGTTCGCCGTCACCATCGCCATCTCGACGGTGATCTCCGCCATCAACTCGCTGACCCTGTCGCCGGCGCTGGCGGCGCGCTTGCTGAAACCGCACGGCGCGCCGAAAGATATGCCGTCGCGCCTGATCGACCGGCTGTTCGGCTGGCTGTTCCGGCCGTTCAACCGCTTCTTCGCCAGCGGTTCGCAGCGTTACCAGCACGGGGTGTCCCGCGTGCTGGGCCGACGCGGCGCGGTGTTCGTCGTTTACCTGCTGCTGCTTGCCGCCGCCGGGGTGATGTTTAAGACCGTGCCCGGCGGCTTTATCCCGACGCAGGACAAGCTGTATCTGATTGGCGGCGTGAAGATGCCGGAAGGCGCCTCGCTGGAGCGCACCGATGCGGTGATCCGCAAGATGAGCGCCATCGGTATGAGCGTGGACGGCGTCACCGATGCGGTGGCCTTCCCCGGCCTGAACGCGCTGCAGTTCACCAATACGCCGAATACCGGCACGGTATTCTTCGCGCTGGAGTCATTGAGCACCCGTACTCGCACCGCGGCGCAGATCAACGCCGAGATCAACGCGCGCATTTCGCAGATCCAGGAAGGTTTCGCCTTCTCGATCATGCCGCCGCCGATCCTCGGCATCGGCCAGGGTTCCGGCTATTCGCTGTACGTGCAAGATCGCGGCGGACTGGGTTACGGCGCGCTGCAGACGGCGATCAACACGATGTCCGGCGCCATTATGCAAACGCCGGGCATGGGGTTCCCGATCTCCTCCTATCAGGCTAACGTGCCGCAGCTGGACGCCAAAATCGATCGCGACAAGGCCAAGGCGCAGGGGGTGCCGCTCAATGCGCTGTTCAGCACGCTGCAAACCTACCTCGGTTCGTCTTACATCAATGACTTCAACCGCTATGGCCGCACCTGGAAGGTGATGGCGCAGGCCGACGGCCAGTTCCGCGACAGCGTGGAAGACATCGCCAACCTGCGTACCCGCAACGACAAGGGCGAAATGGTGCCGATCGGCAGCATGGTCAGCATCGGCACCACCTACGGCCCGGATCCGGTGATCCGTTATAACGGCTTCCCGGCGGCGGACCTGATCGGCGATGCCGACCCGCGCGTGCTCTCCTCTACCCAGGCGATGGGTGCGCTGACGCAGATGGCCGATAAGCTGTTGCCGAACGGCATGAACATTCAGTGGACCGATCTGAGCTATCAGCAATCGACCCAGGGCAACGCCGCGCTGGTGGTGTTCCCGGTAGCGGTGCTGCTGGCGTTCCTCGCGCTGGCGGCGCTGTATGAAAGCTGGACGCTGCCGCTGGCGGTGATCCTGATCGTGCCGATGACCATGCTGTCGGCGCTGTTCGGCGTATGGTTGACCGGCGGCGACAACAACGTGTTCGTGCAGGTCGGGTTGGTCGTTCTGATGGGGCTGGCCTGTAAGAACGCCATTCTTATCGTCGAGTTCGCCCGCGAGCTGGAAATGCAGGGCAAAGGCATCGTCGAAGCGGCGCTGGAAGCCTGTCGCCTGCGGTTGCGCCCGATCGTGATGACCTCCATCGCCTTCATCGCCGGCACCATCCCGCTGATCCTCGGCCACGGCGCCGGCGCCGAAGTGCGCGGCGTCACCGGCATCACGGTGTTCTCCGGCATGCTGGGGGTCACGCTGTTCGGGCTGTTCCTGACGCCGGTGTTCTACGTCACCCTGCGCCGCCTGGTGGCACGCAAGGCACAGCCGCAGACGGCGTAATCATCGTCTTAACATGCAAAAAGGTCGGGCATTGCCCGACCTTTTTTTATGCATGCGAACCGCGATTATTTATCGGCGGTTTCAGCCTCTTGCGCAGCAGCGTACTCCGCACAGGCGCGCTTGTCGCCCCGCTCCAGTTCGGCCAGCGAATCGGCCACGGTGTGGCGCGCCAGCACCGCAAGCGAAGCCTGTTCGGCCTCGTTTACCACCGACTTGAAATACCAGCAGGCGTTGGCGCTCACCAGGCAGCGAGCCGGCACTTCAGGACGGGAAGCCCAGATGCGCTTGTCGTCGATCACCGCCAGGTAGATGTCCCGCAGGGTGATCTCTTCCGCCGGGCGGCCGAGGTGGATAGAGCCGTTTCGGCCCAGGGTGGAAACGATGATGCCGTCTTTGGTCAGCGGGACCATCAGTTTGCGGATAAAGCTGGGGTTGGCTTCCAGAGCGGCGGCGAGGGTGGCGCTTGTCGAACGCATGCCCTGCTTTTCAGCTACGGCGACGCTAAGGACCATTTGCAACGCTGTCGGAAAGCGAAAATCTAACATGTCGTTATCTCTGCGAGACGAAATACTCGGGTTTGACCGGTGTGGCGATTGGCGCCGATAACACCGCTTAATTGCACAATAATATAACAAACGCGGGGGCTTTTTTGAAGTTTTGCCCAGTGATATCGCACGCAGACATTAGAACGATCGCAAATTCTTAGACAGGCAAAAAACAGAAACCCGCGTCAATGTTAACGCCGCTCGCTTAACCGGGTTAAACGATCAGAACTAACACTGCCCGCGGGTTTAATTCGAATGTGGCGATCAGGCTCTGTTCAGCACCAGCTGGCCGTTTTTATCCAACGGGATTTGCGTGCCCGGATCGTGATCCATGCGGATCTTGCCCTGCTGATTGCCGATCTTGTAGGTCACGTCATAGCCCAGCATTTTCTGGGACTTGTCGTAGACCGTTTTGCAACGCTGCTGAACGCTGGTGCTGACGTCGTTGTTCTGCATCGCCCCTTGCACCTGGTTACCGGCATAGCCGCCACCCAGTGCGCCTACCACGGTCGCCACGTCGCGCCCGCGACCGCCGCCGAACTGGTGGCCGATCACGCCGCCCGCCACTGCGCCCAACACAGAACCGGCGATGCGGTTTTCATCCTGCACCGGTGCACGGTGCGTCACGGTGACGTTGCGGCATTCCTGACGCGGCGTTTTGATGGTTTCTTTAATCGGCGTTGCGGCGAGCACCTGCGCATATTGCGGACCGGCAGAAAAGACGTCGAGGCTGGCTACCGCGGCAATCCCCAGAGCGGCAGCGACACCAATTCCAACACCGGCTAACATTGACTTGTTCACAGGAAACCTCCTGAAAGTGTTACCACGCATTTTTTCCGGGGTCTGTTACCGGCATGGCACCGCGCTTATTATTTTGCGCATGGGCGGCTTGCGGTATCCCGGTTTACGGCGTGCGCGACGCGCCGTCTGTAAACGAGATAAAGTCTGCACAATGATCTGAGGACCCGCAATAAGACAAGGGGACCAAAAATGCGGGAAAACGGCTGTTTTCCCGTTGTTTAGGAGGAATCTTAAGAATTTTACCCATATCGGCGACAGCTTATGCTGAAGAATCAAGCAACCGCCGCCGCTCGCCTCGCGCTGCCATAAAAAAACCCGCGCGGGCGAACCGGCGCGGGTTGGTCGACAAAGGCGGGATCAGTGCATCTTCAGACGCGGACGGATCACCCGGTTAATGCCGCCCACCAGCATCATCAGGCCGGTTTTGATGTAGCCATGCAGCGCCACCTGGTGCATGCGGTACAGCGAGATGTAAACGAAGCGCGCGATGCGCCCTTCCACCATCATCGAGCCGCGCATCAGGTTGCCCATCAGGCTGCCGACGGTGCTGAAGCGCGACAGCGACACCAGCGAGCCGTGGTCTTTATACACGTATGGCTTCAGCGTCTGGCCGTTCATCAGCGCCAGGATATTGGTGGCGCAGCGCGAGGCCATCTGGTGTGCCGACTGGGCGCGCGGCGGCACGAAACCGCCGCCCTCTTTCGGGCAAGAGGCGCAGTCGCCGATGGCGAAGATGTTCGGATCGCGCGTGGTCTGCAGCGTCGGCTCCACCACCAGCTGGTTGATGCGGTTGGTTTCCAGGCCACCGATGTCTTTCATGAAGTCCGGCGCCTTGATGCCGGCCGCCCACACCATCAGATCGGCGTCGATGAACTCGCCGCCCTTGGTGTTCAGGCCTTTGGCGTCCGCGCTGGTCACCATGGTGTTGGTCAGCACGCGCACGCCCAGTTTAATCAGTTCCTGGTGCGCAGCAGCGGAAATGCGCGGCGGCAGCGCCGGCAGAATGCGCTCGCCGGCTTCCACCAGCGTCACGTTGAGCGCGCTGTTGTCCAGGCCTTCGAAACCGTAGCTGTGCAGCTGCTTCACCGCGTTGTGCAGTTCGGCGGACAGCTCAACGCCGGTGGCGCCGCCGCCGACGATAGCGATGTTGACCCGCTCTTTTTGCCCCGGCTGCGCCGAGAACTTCAGGAACAGGTTGAGCATTTCGTTGTGGAAACGACGTGCCTGATGTGGGTTATCCAGGAAGATGCAGTGCTCTTTCACGCCCGGCGTACCGAAATCGTTCGAGGTGCTGCCCAGCGCCATCACCAGGATGTCGTACGGCAGTTCACGCGCCGGCACCAGCTCGCCGCCCTGCTCGTCGCAGATCTGCGCCAGCTGCAGCGTTTGCGTTTCGCGGTTGATGTTGGTCAACGATCCCAGCTGGAAGCTGAAATGGTGATTGCGCGCGTGCGCCAGGTAGCTGAGCGCATCCACGCCGTCATCGAGGGAACCGGTTGCCACTTCGTGCAACAGCGGTTTCCACAAATGGCTGTGGTTGCGATCCACCAGCGTGATCTCCGCTTTGTTCTTGCGGCCAAGTTTATGGCCCAGGCTGGTCGCCAGCTCCAGACCACCGGCGCCGCCGCCAACAATAACGATTTTCTTCTTTGGCGTTGTCAAAATAACCCCCTAAATGTGAACCATTTGTTATCCCAGGGTAAATAAATAATATCCTTAGAATACATAGGGTTCGCGTAAAATAAATCGGCTCTCTGAAGCCAGAATAGCATGTGAGGTTATTTGGTCATACCAAAATTGACGTACATCAATTTTTTTTGGTTAAAGGCTGGACGAGGGGATTTTTTGGGGATTGCGATTCAAATAGTTAGCGCTGAGTCACAGTTTTAAATTTTGCCGATTGCCACGCAAAATCTGGCTTTGACGCACAAAAAAGCCGCACTTTCCGTCGGTGAAAAGCGGGGGAGAGCGGCTCGCGGCAGCGTTATGAAACTGTTAACCCAGCTCCTTGAACGCCTTGAGCCGCTGCAGATGCGGCGAGATGTTTTTGAACTTGTGCGTCTGCTGTTCATCCCAGACGATTTCGTAGTAGTGATGCAGCAATTCGGCACTGCGCCGGTTATCCAGCACCTCGTCGTGGCGCGACAGCACCACCAGACAGCGATCGCGATTTTTCTCGCGGAAATCCTCCACGCACTTGGTGGCGATATCGCGATACTCTTCCGGCCGGTCTATCTTGCCGTGCATGTGTTCTTCCGGGTACAGATTGGGATTGAACATCGCCTGGCGAATGCCGCACAGGAAGCCGATGCGCTCCGCCCAGAAGCCGCCGAGGCCGACCCCGCAGATCAACGGGTGCGCGTCGCCACCCTGCTGCACCGCCTTGTCCACCTCTTTCAACAGATGCTGCATGTCGTGACGCGGATGCAGCGTGCTGTAGCTGATAAAGCGCACGTCCGGATCGATAAACTGCAGCTGTAACACCTTTTCATGATTGCCGGGGCTGGTGGAATCGAAGCCGTGCAAATAGATAATCATGTGGATCCTCGCAACAAGCCAAGGGCCGCGGGCGCGGCCCTCATCATTTCCGCTCTGCGCCGCGGTGCGGCGCCTGGATTCACCCTTGCGAACGCTGCTTGTGCTCCTCCCAGCGTTCGCTCAGCGCGCTGAGCGCCTTGTGCGCCTGCTGCCAGCGCTCGGAGTCGCGCAGTTCCTGACGGGTGAACTGACCGCGATGATATAACCGCTTCACCTTCTCTGCTTTGACCGGGGACAGGTTATCCAACACGCTGACCGCACCTTCGCGGTGGTTGCACACCAGGATCATGTCGCAACCGGCATCCAGCGCCGCCTGGCCGCGCTCGGCGTAGCTGCCCATGATCGCAGCGCCTTCCAT
Source organism: Serratia sp. OLAL2 (assembly GCF_002752475.1). NCBI lineage: Bacteria > Pseudomonadati > Pseudomonadota > Gammaproteobacteria > Enterobacterales > Yersiniaceae > Serratia > Serratia sp. OLAL2. The sequence continues at coordinate 265,459 of NZ_MSTL01000019.1, forward strand.
CGACAGATCGTCGGAGAAAATCACGCCGTCGAAGCCCAACTCCTGACGCAGGATCTGCTGCAGCCAGTAAGGCGAGCCGCTGGCCGGACGCGGGTCCGCTTCAGTATAGATGACGTGAGCCGGCATGACGGCGTCCAACAGCTGACGGTTGATCAGCTCGCGGAAGATCGCCATGTCGTGCTCGCGGATCTGCGCCAGCGGTCGCGGATCGCGCGGCGTTTCCTTGTGCGAATCGGCGCTGACGGCGCCGTGCCCCGGGAAGTGTTTACCGGTGGTTTTCATGCCGGCGCTGTGCATGCCGAGGATGAAGCGTTCCGCCATCGCCAACGCCTGCTGCGGATCGCTGTGGAACGAACGTTCGCCGATCGCCGCACTGCCGTGGCCGATATCCAGCACCGGCGCAAAGCTGATGTCGATATCCTGCGCGATCATTTCCGCCGCCATCAGCCAGCCGGCCTCCTGCGCCAGACGGCCGCCTTCCTGCGCATCGTGCAACGCGGCAAACGACTGCGCCGCCGGCAGACGGGTGAAGCCCTCGCGGAAGCGCTGCACGCGCCCGCCTTCCTGATCTACCGCCACCACCAGCCGATCGTGCGATTCGGCGCGGATCTGGCGCACCAGTTCACGCAGCTGCTCCGCATCGTGGAAGTTGCGGGTAAACAAGATCAATCCACCAACCAGCGGATGTTTCAAAATCTCGCGTTCTTCTGCATCCAGCTCGTAGCCGGCGACATCTAGCATTACTGGGCCCACGGGCACCTCACTTCATTATTGTTCGTTCAGAATTCGGATGATGATAAACAGAATCGCCGGCGCAGCGCCGCGCCCCAGCGCAAAAATTCGGCGTCGCCGCTCTGCTGCCAGCGCACTTCAAACCACAGCAGCATCAGATAATCCACCCACGGCAGCCAGCGCTGCACCTGCGCCTGCAGCCGGGCGACGTCGTGATAGCCCTGACGCGCGTAGTGCTGCAAAAAGCGCTGCTGCGCCTCCGCCGCCCAGCCGTTGCCGCGAAACAGCGCGGCGATATCCAACGCCACATCGCCGTCGGCGGCATACTCCCAGTCGATCAGCCGCAGCCCCTCGCCGGTCGCGAGCAAATTGCCCGGATGGATGTCCATGTGTAGCGGCGCCAGGCGTAATGGCCGCGGCGGCGCGCAGCGTAAGAAATGACGCTGCCAACTCAGCCAGGCGGGGGTTAAACGCCGCGTATCCAGCTGCTGCCAGTAGCGGCGGAACTGCCGCCGCAGATCCAACCGGTAACCACTGAGCGGCCGCCGGTGCAGCGTCGCCGCCATCGCCGCCAGCTCGCCGCGCTGATTCAGCCTGTCAAACTCAGCTTCTGTGACGACGTCACCTTCGAGCCATTCGAGGACAAGCCACTGATTATTCTGCGCGAAAACACGTGGCCCCAGCCCCGGCGCGCAGCGCCTCAGGACCTGCGCCTCCCGCCGCCTGCTCACGCCCAGCGCGCGTTTCTCCGCGCTGTTTTGTCGCGCCAGCAGCGTGATGCCCGAACCGTCGATACGCCAGCTCTCGCCGGTCAGCCCCTGCACCGGGCTGAAATGACAACCGGCGGTATTCACCGCCGGCAGTCTGGTTTCCATCAATCGTCGCAGCGCGGCCTCAGCGTTTAACGGCGCCATTGCCCGACCAGACGATCTCGCCGGTTTGCACCAGCATCAGCTGCATATCCAACGCCGGCGACTTCACGTCGCCGCTGACGTCGCTGTACAGCACGTACTGCGCACCGACGATGCGCGCCAGGCCAATCGCCTTGCTGCGCGAGCCGAAGCTGTCATCCGCCGACAGGCCCAATGTTTGTCTGGCGCTGGTCAGCTTCGCTTCCGGCACCACGCTGAAGGTGGAGTTCGACGCCAGCGCCTTATACAGCGCCGCGGTGGCTTTGCCCATCTGCAGCGAGCCGTTGGTGTTGTTCTTGACGCTGTCCAGCAGCAGCACGCTGCCGGCCGTGACGCCATCGGCCTTCAACATCTGATTTACCAGCGGCTGAACGCTGCCCAGCCAGTCGAGCTGCTGGATTTTCGGCGGCTGCGGCACCGGCTCGGTAGTTGGCGGCTGCGGCTGCTCGACCGGCGGCGTCGGCTGTTCTGGTTCGACGGTGACCGGCGGCAACGGCTGATCCGGCTCAGGCGGACGCGACAGACAGCCGCTCAGGGTGAATGCGGCCAGCGCCACTAAGACGTACTTTTTCATGCTTTTTCTCCAAACCTGGCAAGCGCTTACAGGTACAGATACAGACGCGCGCTTTTAGCTTCCAGATTACCGTTAATCGAGTAGATTTTGGCGTCTGAGTTAGGCGCCACGACGATCTCACGCGGTTTCTCGAAGGGGCGAATATCCAGCCCCTGCGCGTCGTACCAATAGAAACGATAATGCACGGTGACCGGCGTCGGTTGGCTGTTATTGAGCACCGAAGTCGCCATCACCCGGCCGGAAGCGTTCGAGACAGAGGGCGTATCGGCAAAAATGCCGGCGGTCAGCACCGAAGGATCCATCACCACCGTTTGCCCCCGGTTAACCGCGATGCCGGATGGCGAACTGCACCCCATCAGCAACGCGGCGGGCAGCGCCAACGCCATCAGACAACGCAGAGTTTTTTTACCGCGCATGATTTCCTCGCTTAACGTGACAGCAGCGGCCCCAGCGAGCGGCCACCGACCAGGTGCATATGAATATGATAGACCTCCTGACCGGCGTGGCGGTTACAGTTGACGATCAGGCGGTAGCCGTCCTCGGCGATGCCTTCCTGTTCGGCGATCTTCGCCGCGGCGGTGATCATGCGGCCCAGCGCGGCTTCGTGCTCGACGGTCACGTCGTTGACGGTTGGGATCAGCACGTTGGGAACGATCAGCACATGGGTAGGCGCCTGGGGGGAGATGTCACGGAAAGCGGTGACCAGTTCATCCTGGTAAACCACATCAGCAGGGATTTCGCGGCGGATAATTTTACTGAAAATCGTTTCTTCGGCCATCTGGCGTTCCTTGTTTTACACAATTAGCTGTACGCAGTATGAGTGACAAATTCTACTGCTTTCAACCTGATTGCGCACTTTCCACGTCGAGTGCTGCAGATTCGCGCAGGCCGTCGCCCCGCTTGTGCATCTTTTCACTTTGGTTATTCACTATTGTTGCTTTACTTGCCCCGCGCCGCCGCCAATAGTAACCCCATGATTAACAAAGGATAGAGGGCACTATGCCACTGAAGATTGCGGCGCTGTGCGCGCTGTTGCTGAGCGCTGCCGTGCAGGCGGCCACGACGGGCGGTATCGACCTGCAGGCTAACCGAGAGCCGATACGCACGGAGAAAAACCCGGCGGCTATCGCGCTGATCCCGGCGAACTTTCACTTCGCGGTGCCCGGCAAGCTGACGGTGGCGGTAGCATTCGAGAACTCCCCGCCGCTGGCGCTGTTCGCCGAAGACAATAAAACGCTGATCGGCAGCGATCCGGACATCGCCCGCCTGGTGGCCGACAGCCTCGGGCTGGAGCTGAATCTGGTGCCCACCTCCTGGGAAGATTGGCCCTTGGGCATCAGCGCGGGCAAATACGATGCGGCGATCTTCAACATCGCCGTCACCAAACAGCGTAAAACCAAATTCGACTTCGCCACTTACCGGGTGGACACGCTGGGCTTTTACGTCAAATCCACCAGCCACATCACCTCGATCAACCGCCCGCAGGACGTGGCCGGGCTGCGGATCATCGTCGGATCCGGCACCAATCAGGAAAACATTCTGCTGGGATGGGATAAGCAGAATCGCGCCGCCGGGCTGCCGCCGGTGCAGCCGATCTACGTGACCGACGACGCCGCCACCAACCTCAGCATTCAGTCCGGGCGCGCCGATGCGTTCTTCGGCCCCCACTCCACCGGCGCCTACAAGGCGGCGCTGACCGGCAAAACCAAAATGGTCGGCATCGGCCCCAACGTGGCCTACGTCGCGGTCACCACCAAAAAAGGCAACGGGTTGGTGAACGCCGTCAACGCCGCGATCAATGGCGCGATCGTCAGCGGCGAATATGCGCAGGTGCTGGAACGCTGGGGCGAAGGCGACGAAAAGGTCGAGCGCTCAACCATCAACCCGCCGGGCATCGGCGACTAGCTACCGATCAGCTGCGGGGCATGTCGGCGCATCCACTCGGCCAGCGAGTCCAGCGTCGGCCGCAGCGATTTGCCGAGCGTGGTGACCTGGTACTCCACCCGCGGCGGCACTTCGGGATACACCTGCCGCGTCACAAGACCGCGCTGCTCGAACAGCCGCAGCTGGCGCGTCAGCTCTTTTTGCGCAATGGGCGCCACCGCCCGCTGCAGCTCGCTGAATCGCACCGGGCCATCGATCATAATCAGCCGGTACAGGATGGGTATCGCCCATTTGCCCGACACCAGATTGACGAAGTCCACCATCGGGCAGGATTCGCCCGCCGTCGGCAACGCCGACAAATTATTTTTCGCCGCTAAGGGCGCGCGCGCCGTCATTTCATCCCACCTCGTCCTTTAGTATCCAAAAGGTGCCTACTATGCAAAAGGAACTATAGCGCAAATAATGCCGTAACAGACGTTAAAGAGGAATCGGTTATGTCACGACTGCAAGGCAAATACGCATTGATCACCGGCGGCACCAGCGGCATCGGGCTGGAAACCGCCCGCCAATTCATCGCAGAGGGCGCAACGGTGGCGATCACCGGCCGCAGCCAACGCGCCCTGGACGCGGCGGGCCAGGCATTGGCGGGCAACGCGCTGTTGCTGCTGAGCGACGCCGGCGACATCCCACAGCAACGTGCGCTGGCGCAGCAGTTGGAGCAACGGTGGCCGCGGCTGGACGTGCTATACGTTAACGCCGGCGACGTCACGCACCGCCCGCTGCAGGAGTGGGATGAGCAGAGCTACCAGCGGCTGATGGACATCAACCTGAAGGGGCCGTTCTTTCTGATCCAGGCGCTGCTGCCGCTGCTGGCCACCCCTTCCTCGGTGATCCTGTGCGGTTCGGTCAGCGCCCATATCGGTCTGCCGCAAAGCAGCGCCTACGCCGCCAGCAAAGCCGGTTTGTTATCTCTGGCCAGAACGCTCTCCGGCGAGCTGCACGCGCGCGGCATTCGCGTCAACGGCCTCAGCCCCGGCCCGACCGAAACCCCGGCGCTGGGAAAACTGGGGCTGGCGGAAGCGGATGAACGGGCATTGCGCGACGATATCCGCGCGCTAGTGCCGATCGGCCGCATGGGCAGCGCACTGGAGCTGGCCAAAGCGGCGGTGTTTCTGGCGGCGGATGAGTCGGCGTTTATGGTCGGCGCGGAGCTGCAGATGGATGGCGGCGTGGGGAACCTGTAACCGCGCGCGACACCATCAGAAGGCCGCTTGCGCGGCCTTTATCTGTCCTTCTCAACTCACCCCTTGAATCGGGTTGGTATTAAAGGTGTAGACCACGATCTTCCATTGGCCCTGCTGTTTCTCCAATACAAATACTTCACGGTTTAAATCGATCAGGGTGGCACCGTCGCTTATTCGGGTAACCGTTGCCCCGCGATGATGGTGCGTGCGCACATAGGCCATATTACCGCTCACTCTGACGCTGTCATAAGCAAACTCGGTTTCAAATTTCTCGTTTTTAAATAAGTCATCATATTGTTGGCGGCGCTTTTCATTGCTGTCCGCCGTCGGTTTTTCGTTCCATTGTGAGTAACTTTCTGGCGCAAAAAGTGACAAAATCGTTTGCGTATCGCCGGCGTTAAGCGCTGTCTGGTAGCGGTTTATCAGCTCATACACCGCCTTCTGTTCGGCCGCGACGCCCGCCTCTGCGGAAACCCTGTAACTTTGCGATGCGGCCTCGCTGCTTGCGGCATAAGTTTGGCCGCACAAGCCCGCACCCGCCAATAACAATACGGCAGTTAATTTTTTCATATAAATATCCTCTTCGGCATTATTTCATTATGGCAATACAGGATGCGATTTCAGATAAATAAAAACGCTGAAAATAAATTATCCAATGCTGCGTCAAATTGACAGCCGGCATATTTAAAAATACTCTTTTAATAATTTAAATAATGGAAGCCGTTAACATGAATGAACTGCACGCGCTGCGCGTATTCTGCCAGGTGGTGGAAATGGAGGGGTTCAGCCAGGCGGCAACCAAAATGGGGCTCTCCCCGGCCAGCGTCACATACAGCATCAATCAGCTTGAAAAACAGTTCGGGCAACCCCTGTTCAAGCGTTCGACCCGGCGCTTCTCGCTGACCAGCGCCGGGGAGCGTTGCTATCGCACCGCACAAGACATCCTGCAGCAGTTTGACCGGCTGAAAAACGACATGTCGGGCGATTTTGAACAACCGCGAGGACCGCTGCGGGTCGAGATAGCCACGATGCTCAGCAGCATGCATATCGCTCCGGCGCTCCCGGCTTTTTTGGCGCAATACCCGGAATTGCAGCTCAGCGTGTCGGTTAGCGATCGCCTGGTCAATCCGGCGGAAGATCGCGCCGACGTATTTATTCGCATCGGCGCCGGCCACATACCCGAGATGGTCAGCCGTCAATTGCTGCAACCACGCTATTTGTGCTGTGCGTCTCCCGATTATTTTGCGCGCCATGGCCGGCCGGAACACCCGGAACAGCTGCAACAGCATCAGCGGCTGGGATTTATCCGTTCAGGCGCGGCGGCGGCGGACGACTGGCAGTTCATTCGTGGTGACGAGCGCTACCGTCTGGCGCCCAGCCCGCTGCTGAGTTTCAACCATTCACAATCGCTGTGCGAGGTGGCCAGGAACCACCTCGGCCTGGTTTACTTGCTGGACTGCACGCTGGAAAACTATCTGAAGGCAGGCGAACTGGAACCGATACTGCAGGAGTGGGCGCCCACAGGGGCACCGATCAATATTCTCTATCCACGCCTGCGGGATCGCAGCCATAAAATTCGGGTTTTCGTCGACTTCATCAGCGAACTGTTCGCCAACAAATTCGCCGGGCCCCGATCCCGCGTCTCACCCTAACCCAGGGATATCGACGCCGAAAGTCTGCAACAGCAACACCACGTTAAGCAGCACGATCACCACCGTGCCGACCACTGCCGCCAGGCTGGTCCAGCGGCCGTTGGCAAACTCGCCCATGATGTCGCGGCGACGGGTGAACATCACCAGCGCGATCATCGGCGCCGGCAGCGCCAGGCTCAGCACCACCTGGCTGTAGACCAGCGCGTCGGTGGCGTTGACGCCCATCGCCACCACGATAAACGCCGGCACCATGGTGACCAGGCGGCGCACCCACACCGGAATGCGGAAACCGACGAAGCCCTGCATGATCATTTGCCCGGCCATGGTGCCCACCACCGAACTGGAAATGCCAGAGGCGATCAGCGACGCCAGGAAGATACCGGCGGCGGCCGCGCCGAACAGCGGCGTCAGCGTATGGTAGGCGGTGCCAATTTCGGCCACGTCGCTGTTACCGGCGTGGAAAGCGCTCGAGGCCATGATCACCATCGCGATATTCACCAGCCCTGCCAGCGCCAGCGCGATCACCACTTCAATATTGGAGAAACGCAGCAGCTTGCGCCGCTCGCCGTTGTCGCTGGCCGGGCTGCGGTGCTGGGTCAGCCCCGAGTGCAGGAAAATGGCGTGCGGCATCACGGTGGCGCCGATAATGCCGACGGCGATGGTCAGCGCCTGGGCATCCGGCAGTTGCGGCGTCACCATGCCGATCCCGGCCGCCTGCCAGTCCACCGGCACAATGAACATCTCCACCAGGTAGCACAGCGCGATGATGCCTACCAGGCCGCCGATCATCAGCTCGACCGGGCGGAAACCTTTCTTTTCCACCATCAACAGCGCATAGGTGATCACCGCCGTCACCCCCATCCCCGCCAGCAGCGGCATGTGGAACAGCAGCGCCAGTGCGATCGCCCCGCCGAGAAACTCCGCCAGATCGGTGGCCATCGCCGCCACTTCGCTAAGCAGCCACATGCCGATCACTACCGGCCGCGAAAACTGATCGCGGCACATCTCCGCCAGATTGCGGTTGGTGACGATGCCGAGCTTGGCCGACAGCGCCTGGAACAGCATGGCGATCAGGTTGGCCATCACCACCACCCACAGCAGGCTGTAGCCGTATTTCGCCCCGGCCTGGATGTTGGTGGCGAAGTTACCGGGGTCCATATAGGCAATAGAGGCAATCACCGCCGGGCCGGCGAACAGCAGCGGCGTAAAAGCGCCGCGCTTGCGCCCGGCAAGGGCGGCACCAATCGCAATGTTGGTCCGTTCGGTTAACGATGAGGGAGTTGCCGCGTCTCGCATGAAGTACCCTTAATCTTTTGCTGGTTATTTTTCCACCGATCATGCTGACAATGTAGCATCGGCTACACTTTATGCAACAGGCGAAATTAATGGGCTTTGTGTAGAGATATTTCTCACTACCACAATGCGTGGCATCGAATTGATAATGTGTGCTATTTGGACTAACTTAGGGCAACCCTCCCCACATTGCCGGGAGATGCCATTTTTATGCTTACAGGACGCCCCACGCTATGGTTACCCGCGCGCCAGATAACGCCGACCGCCCCGCCCAGACCGACATGCCGGACGAGGCCGAGCACGCCCTGCGTTTTAGCCGCGCCCGCGAAGCGCAGTCCAATGCGCTGATCGAAGATTACGTTGAGCTGATCGCCGATTTGCTGCAAAGCACCCGTGAAGCCAGAACCACCGATATCGCGCGCCGCTTCGGCGTCTCTCACCCGACGGCGATCAAAAATATCGCGCGGTTGAAAAGCGCCGGGCTGGTGGAATCGCGCCCTTATCGCGGGGTGTTTTTAACCGAGGAAGGCGAGCTGCTGGCGCAGAAGGTGCGCCGCCGTCACCGCATCGTGGTCGATCTGCTGATGTGCCTCGGGGTGCCGAGCGAAACTGCCGAGCTGGACAGCGAAGGGATTGAACACCATATCTCGGACGAAACGCTGGCGGTGTTCGAGCATTATTTGCAAAAGCACGCCAAACCCTGACTGCCGAGTGCGTAATCCGGCCTCGCTGGCCACACCAGGATCGCTGAACTAGAGCTGGTCCATTAATTTTATGCACGATGCGCTGGTCTGTGGCAGGCGCTTCCGGACCTTCAACGTGGTAGATGATTTTAACCGTGAAGCACTGGCGATAGAAATCGACCTGAATATCCCTGCTCAGCGAGTCGTCCGGGTGCTGGACAGGAGCGTGGCAAACCGTGGTTACCCGCTGAAGATGCGGATGGACAACGGGCCCGAACTGGTCTCACTGGCGCTGGCACAATGGGCCGAAGAACATGGTGTGCAGCTCGAATTTATCAAGCCGGGTAAGCCTACACAAAATGCTTTTATCGAACAGTTCAACCGAACATACCGGACAGTCGACAGGTTCCTAACTAACCAACAAATACGGTTAAAATTGAGAAGGTCTTGTTGAATTAATGAATATTGCAATCATATGATAATTATAATAATCTCTTTACTGATGTAAGACGCCCCATGGGAAACATTGAGAGAAATACATGTCGAAGTTAATTTTTCACGGCTGAAAGCCATGTGTTTAGCTGAATAAGTTTCTCATTAAGTTACGGATGCTACGTTTGGTTAAGGAAAAAATATCAAATACTTCGAACCACTAGTTTTGCTTACTGGAACAAGATACCCCCCTTTACCAAAATTTTATAATAACCTCTAAAGGATTTAGATGTATGTATATAGATAAAGTTATCAGTTATAAACATGCTTGGGAGATAGTAAGCGATAAGCATATGACTGAGTTATTAGAAATTCAATCTGCACTCGACGACCTGCTTTCTGAAAACATTGAATCAGAAATGCAAGCTGAAAGAATATCCCAAAGAGAGATTTGGGAAAAATTATTGTATAAAATAGGCTGGGAATTAATTGACAGGACTCATTACACAGCAGAGGGAGTACGTATAAATGTAGGCAGACTGGGACCGACAAAAAATGGTTTAAGTGTGACACTTCCTTTTGGTGGTTTCGATACTATAAGTAGATGGATATTTCAACAAAGTACGGTTGCAGTTAAATATGGCCTTATAAAAACCCCAGTCATGCTGGTTCCTGTACGTGATTTATCAAGGGAGTTAGGAAATACTTGGCTGAGGAGAGAAAATTTCGAAATGAATCTAGGTCAAATAGAAATGCTGGCTCCATTAAGTCATCAATATCCTTTTTTGATAATTGGCTACTCCAATAAGAAGTCCATATGTGGACCAGAAATTGTTGAGATAGCATCCGATTCATACGTGAGAGAAGATAAATCTGTTATTGATAGGTGTATTGAATTCCCGTCAGAATATCATCAGGCTGGCTTAGATATTCTAAATTATTTCGGAACTTATCTAAGAGAACAATATCCAGAAGAAAATGCATCCGTTAAAATTGAACAAAAAGGGCTTACAGTTAGATTAGTGATTGAAACAGCAGATGGAAAATCCGAAATAATAGAAAAGGCACTACATGAGTATGAATTAATTATCACAGGAACTGAACCACCAGAAAAATTCTCCAACAATGACAAGCTTATTCTCGAATTAAGAAATGAGATACGCATAGCTAAGTTTAGACTTGAATCGCAACAAGATTTTATTGGAATCCAAAACAATAGAATTGATCAACTGCTTAATATTGTTGGTAATGGATTATCTCAAAAGCATCAAGTAATGGTGGATTTTAAACCAACAATAACACTTTCTAATACCATAACTATTAACCAAAGTGTTGCAGCTGCGTTGAGTTGTGTTACTGAGTTAATGGAAGAACTGCCTGAATCTAGCGAGGCATATTCCACTTTAAAAGAACTTGAAGGTTCATTGATATCAATTGAAACTGATAATGATCAAGAATCAGTGAGAAGGTCACCTGCCATGAGCAAGTTTAAAAGGCTAATAGATAGAGTGACTGACACAGGAAGCAACCTCAATTCCGCGATAAAAAAAGCTGAAAAGGGTTGGGAGATTTTTTCAGATTTAGCTACCCGATACAACAAGCTGGCGGAATGGTGCGGATTGCCCATAGTTCCTTCTATTCTACTGAAATAGAACTAGCGAATTGCTTTTCTTGCGTCCTTTTACCGCATCGCGGACTCCCCTCGATGCGGTTCGTTAATTATCAATTTCCGCTAGCCACTCGATTTTACTGCCTTAGTCCATGTTGTGGCAGTTCAAGTTTTAGCTTACACAAGTTATGCTATTAAAATGAATTAATACTCATAAAATGAATGACCGCAGCAGAGGGACCTAAAAACCCTCATCTTACCGCCTTCACCAAAACACCTTTACGCCACACAACAAGGCGCTTTTTCTTCACATCTATAAACGCACTTCGAATATGATCACTTCGCATCTATGCGTAGATGGATCTGGTAGCGGCTTTGCACAGGATAGACAGAAAAACGATCCCCATCGATCCCCTAATCCGTGCCGTCCCCCCCGCCCCCGCGCTGCATGCTTAAGAATTCGCTTTTTATGCAGTAGGAAAATACCCCGACTCCTTACTGATTGTGGCTTAGAAGGGAGATTAGGTATGCAAAAAAGTATGCAGACTGTTACACTTAGGGTATGCAATAATTTTTTATCTAGAATCAAGGCCTATCCCAGAAAAATGCGCTTTAGGCAAGAGAACGACCACAAGGCATGCCGAGTAACGCGAAACTATCCTGTCACGCCATAATTCTATTTTCAACTGTCGTGTGACATGTCATTTTTATAGCCAAAATCGTCTGTGACATGTCACAACAACAGACCATGAAGCATTATTATATGAATAACTGCGCATAAATATAAAAAACCACCTTTCGGTGGTTACATTGGCTACAACTAACTTAACATGAATTAGCTGAGAACTAACCTGACGTTGTTATGGCTCGTAAAAAATTGAATCTAACAGTCTGTTAAAATTTATAAGCGAACATAACTCCAGCACTTTCGACAGAATAGCTTCCTGTGCCTGATTAATTTTCAGCCAGCTTATAGGATTGAAAATTCTCCATGACCTTCTGAAAGGTGGCGAGATTGGGAGTACTCCTTAGGACTTTAATATTATTCTCACGTAAGAAATCTTTCATATCACCAAAAGTTAACAAGATACAAATCTGTCCTAACCGATGTTCTTGCATCCTCCGCAACAGCGCCGCCAAATTATTGTCACTACCATATTCAAACGACTGAATAGCACCATTTCCTCCTATTATATACTCCTCTGTCTCCGGATTGCTGTGGCGATTGAGCAGATCGAAAGAGAGCGAACTTTGCGGATAGATGTCGGCCTCAGTCTGCCACGCCTCCGCGCTACGAAATATCTCCTCCAACTCGATATCTAATTTATCTCCTTCGGGCAAAGGTCGGGAGTAAATCTCCTCACGCAGTGTTTGAGCAACATTCTGCTTTACACGTCCAATACCTGTGGTGGAAATATTCCTGTTCAGCACCATTTCGCTATCGAGATGCTCACTGTATTTCCAGAATTGATTGACAGTCAATACAGTCAAGCTGATGCATTCTGACAGTAGTCCGACTCCATCACTCCATACCATTACAAGTCCGCTCTGCTTAGCGCGTTGGCAATCATCAGTAATCTTAAATGCCATGCCCTCGAAGTATTTTTTTACTAATTTTCTTGTGCTTAACAGCCCCCTAACCTCATTACTGCGACTCACCGTCGTTGCCAGCGTATGTGGCACCATGGCGAAGAAAGGATCATAGGGCTCACTGGTCTCTATATCGAACAGTGCCTGATAAATGTACAGCTGAAATTCGTTGTCTTGGCCGAGTTTCAGCACTAGCGGTAACACGTATTTTCCGTCAATAATCATCGACCGTACTGAGAATTTAAGCAGAGTATCCCAATGGCTAGCGACGATGATAAACATAAATTCATTGATAAACGGCAACTGCATTTTTATCGCTGTGCTATAGGCCAGTAGCTCCTGGACCCCCTGTCGCTCAGCCCCTTTACGGGTCTTCAACTCCACCAGTAAATAGTGTGCTCCCGGCGAGATCATAATCAGATCGGGGCGCATTTGGGTATGATCTACAGTGGAAATACTGCGATTACCTGCAACGTACTGCACATTACCCAACGCCTCGTACACCTTACGAGCCTTATCCAGTCTATCCATCTGGGTTCGTTCGTTCTCACGTATACCTTTGCGCTGCCATTTCGGCTTAGTTGAAAGTACGTCAGGGTTCACGATATAATCATGAAGCAACCCTTGCCGTGACTTCTCTTCAAACCAGCTCTGTAATTCAGCTTCCGCAATATCTTGCACCATCAGTTTATCCTTGTTTGATACATCAGCCACTCTAATCGCACCGACGGTACGGCAACCAGTTATTCTCACAAGCACTAGTCGCTAACTATCTCATTCCGCCCTTTTACTTGAAGGAGAGTCCGATTATTATCAGAAGATTATTTCATGCTTTTGACTATGGCACAAAAGGAACCAGCGGTTTTGACCACGGTAGCAAAGGGACATCAGAGAGCGGTGATCATGCGCACCAAGGTGGCATGGGCGGGCCAGGTTCTGCATGGGATGGCGATTACATTGTAGGTTCTGACAATGACAACCATCGCACCCGAAATTGGACTAGCGGTAATGGCAATCATAGCCACACCGTTGATATTGGTGCCCACAGTCACACGGTAGATATTGGCGCTCACAGCCACACCGTTGACATTGGAAGCTACACGCACACTATTGACCTGACAATGGAGGACGCGGGGGGTGGGAAGTCAGTCAACATTGTTGAAAGCCACATCAAATTAATGTGCTGGTATCGCGCAGCATAATTACAGTGTTTTAGCTCAGACTTGAGCTGACAGGATTCTTTGTTAGAACACAATAAAATCTGACAGTCTGCAACGAGCGAGGAGCTGACTTTACCCTACACGTCCAGTTCTTCAAGTATTGATAATTAATAGACAGAGGAAGTTTTTTGGTCTTCTTGAATCACAAACTGAAATATGTTATAAAAGAATAAAATTTCAGGTTGCAAACTACTTACTGAAGATTATTGGATGAGGTTTCTGAATCTAGATGAACAGCTTATCCACTAAAAATATTTTTAACTGTGCGGGAAAACCATGTACTACTTCGCATACGGATCTAATATGTCAACCTCTCGATTACGAGAACGAGTCCCAAGCGCAGAATCTCTCGGATGCTTCGTTCTCGGCGAGCACGATTTAAGGTTTCACAAGTCTAGCAAGGATGGTTCTGGAAAGTGTGACGCTTTTCTAACCTCAAACACCGTCAATATCATTTACGGTGTTTTGTTCAAAATTGATCCAAAAGAAAAATCAGCCTTAGATAAGGCTGAAGGGGTTGGATATGGTTACAACGAAAAAGAAATAGTAGTAACAGCTTCTGATGGATCTTTAGTGACCGCAATAACCTACGTAGCTACGAAAATAGACAATAGCCTAAGACCCTATTCTTGGTATGTAAATCACGTATTAGTTGGTGCGAAAGAGGCCTCACTTCCACCAGATTACATTGAAGAAAAAATAGTATCAATTGAGTCAATCGAAGATAGCGATAAAGAAAGAGACATGAAGCAACGTGCTATACATAGCTAACCATATCTGTCACGGTGAGGGTTTTATCTTGAGTCTTTGTACTCCCAGCCGATCAGTGCGAGCTGACTGTGTTAGTAGTTATATGGAATTTAAAAATGAGTAAGTTTTCCACGCATTGTTTTAGGGACTTTAAAAGGTTTATTGGTGAATTGACAGCAACCTCATCAGGAATTAACGTTGCAATCGAATTTACAAACAAGACCGGAATAGAATCTGGAATGAAAGACCCATGGGCTGCGGTAGCAAAAGAATTTGGAATTAAAGTTGATGGATTGATGTCAGCCAATGTCTTAACTAGCGCTGCCAGGCTGAATATTGTAAATGTATACAGTGGATTCGATCTCTATTTGACAGCCTATCGAAAAGAGTTTGTTCATCTATTTGACAAGGATTGGCGATCAGATAAAAGCGACACCCCATTTGATGAATTTCGTAAAAATATCCCTTTGAATGAAATCGAATCATCTATTGATATACTTCATAATCAGTTGAAATTAATTGATTATTATAGATTAGCTAGAAATGGTATTGTTCATCCATCAGAGGACAATAAAAAATCTGCTGCGAAATTTTATAAAAACGAAGAGGAATCATTAGAAATAGTACGAAATTATTACAATATGTCTGCTGCCCCAAATGATTTTTACTTGCTAGATTTTCATGATGTTAAGTTGTTTTGTAGGACTTTATTAGATATACTTCCGCTTTTTGATGAAAGGCTTGACCCTGGAAACAAAAAACTAAAATCTACAGTGCCAACGGAGAAGTGGGCAAACGACAAAGAAGACAGAAGAAGGAATGCCGAGATAGGATTTCTTCAAAATGAATACGGAATCTCAAGGGAGAGATCCGAAAAAATAATGGCTCATTAGCTTAAAGGTAGAGCATCCCCCTTCAAGAAAACTTTTAAATACAAGAGTTTTTTTGAAGGGGAGGATTCCAGTTCAACTCTGGAATGAGCCACCATCAATAAAAATAACGCTTCTATCTGAAGATTTTTTCTGCACTTAAAAACCACCTCAAGCCAAAGTATTATACGTGCGTTTCTGGCACAAAGCTCTCTGTCATATTAGTTATGGCTCTGATCTGCAAAAATATCATCTCAAGTCTAAGCTAGTAAAAGATCACCTCCTGAGGAGGTGGCTTTACACGCCCCCCCTAAAAGGGGGCCATTTTCGAGTTAATCCTGCAACAGCTCCATCTGCTGTTCGATCTCTTGGTCCTTCTTATCCTGATGCTTCACGTATCGCCTGATAATTTCTTCGTTTACCCCTACCGTATCGACAAAGTATCCCCTTGCCCAAAAATGATTGCCCCACAACTTCTTTCGTATATGTGGGAAACGATTGTAAAGCCGGATTGCACTGCGTCCTTTCAGGACGCCCATCAACGTCGAAATCGATAGCTTCGGGGGGACTATCACGACCAGATGCACATGATCTGGCTGAATATTTAGCTCAAGAACTTCACAGTCCTTCATGTTGCAGAGGATATAAATTGTTCGGTAGAGCTCTTTACCCACCTTGTCGCGGAGGATTTTAAATCGATACTTCGGCGTCCAAACCAGGTGGTATTTGCAATGCCAGAACACATGTGATGAACTCCTGTATAAACCCATGTTGGTGATTTACTTCTTACTTGTGGTGAGTAAGCTGGAATATTCCGGCATAGGTTTCCTTCAGGCTAGAGCCTCACAGGTTCAATCACCACCTCCTTAGGAGGTGGTTTAAGGCTTTGACTAGTCCTGATATAGGTTGACACTTTTCAACCGGATAACGCCCGATGAACCTCATCGGGCGTTTTGTATTTCAGCGACAAGTGCGGCCGCCGTGTGTTGTACAGGTTCACCGACTACCTGACCATCTTTCTTGCCTGCGCGATATCTTCTGGTTTGCCGAGCAGGTATTCCGTTTTGAGTATCCCGTTTATCCGTTCCGCCAGCGCGTTCTGATAACAGTCATACCCGTCCGTCATCGAGCAGGTGATGCCATACCTCTGATGTAACGCCTGATATTCCTGCGAACACTGCTGGATACCCCTGTCCGAGTGATGCACCAGCGGCAACGCCGTGCGTCTGCCGGCCAGTGCCATTTTGAACGCGCAGGCGACATGCCGGGTATGCAGACTGTCATGCACGTGATATCCCACGATTTTTCTCGACCAGGTATCCGTTACCAGGCTGACATGCGCCGTCCCCGTTCTCAGCGGCAAGTAGGTGATATCCGCCACCCATACCTGTTCCGGACGGCTGGCTATGACCTGATTTTTCCCGCCTTCAGCAGGTTGGGATGACGATAAAAACGATGATGGCTCTGCGTCGTCTTGTGATATGCCCGTTTAAGCATCACCAATAACCGCGCACAGCGCAGGATACTGAACAGCCGGTCGCGCCCCACATGCAACGCCGGTTCGGGGCGTTGCCGCAACAGGTGATGCAGCTTACGTGTCCCCAGCCGGGGCTGGTGCAAGCGGATGGCCGTCACCTGTTCGACGAGATGCCGGGCCTGCTCCTCTTTGCCTGCTTCACGCTGCAGGGGCTGATACCACGCTTGACGGCTGATGCCCATCCATCGGCAGGCCCGCGTTACTGTGAGTCCCGGTACTTGTGTTTGCGCGATAAGGCGGTTAGCTGCTTTTTTGTCAGCGTGGCGCCAAAGTCGGTGTTCATCACTTTGACGACAGCTTCGAAGAACTGGGCTTTGCCTTCAGATTAAGCCAGTTGCTGCTCAAGTTCTTTAATACGCAGTTCGGGCGTCAGGGGGAGTTTGGGCATATTGTCTCCGCACGTTCTGGTGGAAGGAGAAGTCCGCCAGTCAAGCTGACCGTATTTGCGCAGCCAGTTCATGACGGTGACGTTGCCTTGGATACCATAACGGTCTGTGGCCTGACGGCAAGTCATTTTGCCTTTTTCGACCTGCTCGACGACGGCCAGTTTAAAGGATAGAGAGTAATCGCGTTGTGTGCGTTTAATATACTGGTTCATCACATTTTCCTCTGTGCGTGAGTAAAATGTGTCAACGCTATTCAGGACGGGTCACTTACAACAAAAAAGGGAGGCTTTCGCCTCCCTTGGTAACTCCCCTGCCTGAATCAGTGATTACGGATATATTCGTCCATATCGGTTTTCAGGTTGTCAGACTTGGTGCCGAAGATGGCCTGCACGCCGGAACCAGCGACGACTACGCCGGCTGCGCCCAGTTTCTTCAGGCCCGCCTGGTCAACTTTGGACACGTCGGCCACGCTGACGCGCAGACGGGTGATGCAAGCATCCAGGTTAGTGATATTTTCTTTACCGCCGAAGGCCTGAACCAGCGCCGCGGACATTTCGGAACCGCCCTGCGCAGTCTGCTCGGCAGCGCTGTCTTCACGGCCAGGGGTTTTCAGATCCAGTTTGGCGATCAGCACGCGGAAGATGGTGTAGTACACCAGACCGTAGATGATGCCGACGATCGGGAACAGCCAGATTTTGCTGCTGTTGCCGCTCAGTACGATAAAGTCGATCAGGCCATGCGAGAAGCTGGTGCCGTCACGCATGCCCAACAGGATGCAGATTGGGAACGCCAGACCGGCCAGGATAGCGTGGATCACGTACAGGATCGGCGCGACGAACATGAAGGAGAACTCGATCGGCTCGGTGATACCGGTCAGGAACGAGGTCAGCGCGGCGGAGATCATGATGCCGCCGACTTTCGCGCGGTTTTCCGGCTTGGCCGAGTGCCAGATGGCAATCGCCGCAGCAGGCAGACCGTACATTTTGAACAGGAAGCCGCCGGACAGTTTGCCCGCGGTTGGGTCGCCCGCCATGTAGCGAGGGATGTCGCCGTGGAATACCTGGCCCGCCGCGTTGGTGAATTCACCAATTTGCATTTGGAACGGTACGTTCCAGATGTGGTGCAGACCGAACGGCACCAGAGCACGCTCAACCACGCCGTAAATGCCGAAGGCCACGACCGGGTTCTGATAAGCCGCCCACTGCGAGAAGGTCTGGATAGCCGTACCGATCGGCGGCCAGATGAAGGACAGCACTACGCCCAGAACGATCGCCGCCAGACCGGAAATGATCGGCACGAAACGCTTACCGGCAAAGAAGCCCAGGTATTCCGGCAGTTGAATGCGGAAGAAGCGGTTGAACATATAGGCCGCGATGGCGCCGGAGATAATCCCCCCGAGCACACCGGTATCCGCCAGGTGTTTGGCCGCAATCTCTTCAGCCGGCAGGTGCAGCACCAGCGGCGCAACCACCGCCATGGTTTTCACCATGATGCCGTAGGCCACCACCGCCGCCAGCGCGGAAACGCCGTCGTTGTTGGTGAAGCCCAGAGCGACGCCGATGGCGAAAATCAGCGGCATGTTGGCGAAGACCGAACCGCCCGCCTCCGCCATCACGTGGGAGACTACCGCAGGTAGCCAGCTAAAGTTGGCGGAGCCGACGCCCAGCAGGATACCTGCGATAGGCAACACGGACACCGGCAGCATGAGCGATTTACCTACTTTTTGCAGGTTTGCAAATGCGTTCTTGAACATAGTTGAGTGTGCTCCTGAGTAATAATGCTTTGCTACTTCTTGTCGCGATGATTCGCGCTGCAAGGGGGGGAGAAAAACCCCTGCAATTCAGGGTGTCTGAGCACCCCTTGAATTTATTACGCAGAGTAAAATAAATAGCCTGCGCAATGTTTGATGACAATCACGTTTCGATGATCGAGCCGCGGTAACTTTGCATAAACCGGCCGTTTTTTGGCAAAATCGGCCAAAAAACACGCACCAATCACCCTGAAACGGGAGGGAACCTTACCCGTTTCAGTGATTAATTACGAGCTTAAAAAAAATTACGCAGACAATGACCTACAGCTATAGCCTAGGTCAAAGATCACAGATCGAGGTGAAATAAGCGTGAAAAGTTGGCGGAGGTGGCTTCGGCCAGTTGTTCCAGGCTGACGCCCTTCAATACTGCCATGTATTCAGCCACATCACGCACATAGGCGGGTTGGTTTTCTTTGCCGCGATGCGGCACCGGCGCCAGATAAGGCGAATCGGTTTCCACCAGGATGCGATCCAGCGGCACGTAGCGTGCCACTTCGCGCAGCTGTTCGGCATTGCGGAAGGTGACGATGCCGGAGAAGGAGATGTAGAAGCCCAGATCCAGCAAAGCTTCGGCAGTGGTCAAATCTTCAGTGAAGCAGTGCAGCACGCCGCCGCACTCCTGTGCGTTCTCTTCACGCAGGATCGCCAGCGTGTCCGCGCGCGCATCGCGGGTGTGGACGATCACCGGCTTGTTCAGATCCCGGCCAATGCGGATATGTTCGCGGAAAGAGTCCTGCTGCAGCTCAAGATTGTCTTTCTGGTAGAAGTAATCGAGCCCGGTCTCTCCCAGCGCTACCACCTGCTCCGCCGCCGCCAGGCGACGCAGCTCGGCGTAATCATACCCCTCTTCCAGATTGAGCGGATGCACCCCGCAGGAGAAAGCCACATCGTTGCGCTCGCCGATCAGCTCGGTCATGGAACGGTAGCCCGGCAGCGTGGTGGCGACCGCCAGCACATAGCCGACGTCGCGCGCTTTGGCTTTGGCCAGCGCATCGTCCACATTCTGATGCAGCGTTTGATAATCCAGACTGTCAAGGTGGCAATGAGAATCGACTAACAACATAATTTTTAACTCTTTTACTTTACAGCGAATGAGGGTGGGAATAGCCGGCGGCGCCAAGCATCTGTTCCCAGCGAAGTAACTGTTCGGTCAGCAGCAGCTCGCGATTGACACCCACCACGCTGAGCAGCTGATGGCGGCAGGTCAGCCACTGCTGCACGATCTGCTGCAGCGAGGCGCTGCTCAGCACGCTGGCCAGCTGATGCACCAGTGGTTGCTGATCCTGATTCAATACATAGTGATGCGCGCCCTGCTGCCACTTCATCGCGTCCACCAACAGCGCGCACAACCAGTGCAGGCGCTCGGCGACATCTTCATGGTTCAGCACCGGCAACAGCGACAGCATATCGCGCTGCGGCAGCGCGGCGCTCAACGCGGTGCACAGGGCGCTGCGCTGTTGCCACTGCTGCGGCTGTAACAGCTGTTCGGCGGCCAGCGGCGCGCCGTCGTGCAGGCGCAGCGCCGTGAGGCGGTCTGTCTGAGAACCGGCCGCCTGCCGGCCCAGCCACTGCAGGCTGAGCTGCTCATCCGGGCTGGCCAAATGCCAATAAAGACAGCGGCTGCGCAGCGTCGCCATCAGCCGCGACGGCTCACGGCAACCCAGCAGAAAATAGGTTTTCTCCGGCGGCTCTTCCAGCGTTTTAAGCAGTGCGTTGGCCGCCGCCTCGGTCAACTGTTCCGCCTGCGGCAGCCAAATCACCTTGGCGCCGCCCTGCTGCGCGTGGGCGTACAGCGTTTCAATCACCTGGCGGACCGGTTCGATACCCAGGTTGCTCTTGCCCTTTTCCGGCGCCAGCACGTGATAATCCGGGTGATTCCCCGCCAGCATCAGCCGGCAGCTGTGGCACTCGCCGCAGCTTTTTTCGCCGTTGCGCTGTTGGCAGATCAACCAACGGCTCAGGCCGTAGGCCAGCGCATCGTCACCATTGCCCGCCGCCGCATGCAGCAGCAGCGCATGGTGGCCGCGACCGTCGGCGTACTGCCCAATCAGCTGGCGATAAGGGCTATTCAGCCACGGGTACCAGTTCATTATGCGCCTTCCTGCTGCCGCAGCCAGTGGCCGACGCAGTCGCGGATCGCCGCGGTCACCTGTTCCAGCGGCTGGGCAGCGTCAACGGTAACGATGGTTTCATCCTGCGCCGCCAGCTCAAGATAGCGAGCGCGGGTGCGTTCGAAGAACGGCAGCGCCTCCTGTTCGATGCGATCCAGCTGGCCGCGCGCCTGTGCGCGTTGCAAGCCGACCAGCGGAGGCAGATCGAGATAAACCGTCAAATCCGGGCGGAAATCCCCCAGTACGGTGTCGCGCAGCGAGCTCATCAGCTGTGGGTCCACACCGCGGCCGCCGCCCTGGTAAGCCTGTGAAGAGAGATCGTGGCGGTCGCCCACCACCCAGGCGCCACGCGCGAGGGCGGGTTTGATCACGGTTTCCACCAGCTGCACGCGCGCAGCGTACAGCATCAAGACTTCGGCCTTGATGGTCGGCAATTCGCCGTCGATGCCGCGTTTGAACAGTTCGCGCAGCTTCTCCGCCAGCGGTGTGCCGCCCGGTTCGCGGGTGAAAACGATGTCGTTGATGCCATGTTCGCGCAGCACATTGACTACCGTGTCACGCGCTGTGGTTTTGCCCGCGCCTTCCAGCCCTTCGATTACAACGAATTTACTTTTCATTCTTTTCCTTTAACGCCTGACGGTACACACGCACCGCCTGGTTATGGCTCGCCAGATTGGTGGTGAAGGTATGCCCACCCTTGCCGTCGGCGACAAAATAGAGATATGGCGTTTTGGCCGGATTGGCGGCCGCTTGCAGCGAGGCCTCGCCCGGCATGGCGATCGGCGTTGGCGGCAGGCCGGCGATCACATAGGTGTTGTAAGGCGTCGGCGTCTCCAGATCCTTGCGCGTGATGTTGCCATTATAGCTTTCGCCCATGCCGTAAATCACCGTCGGATCGGTCTGCAGGCGCATGCCGATGCGCAAACGGTTGACGAACACCGACGCCACCTTGCTACGCTCTTCCGGCACCGCGGTCTCTTTCTCGACGATCGAGGCCATAGTCAGCAGCTCTTCCGGCGTTTTATACGGCAGGCTGGTGTCGCGGCCGTCCCAGGCGGCCTGCAGCGCTTTGTTCATACGAACATGTGCGCGTTTGAGCAGCGCGATATCGCTCATGCCGGCGGTATACTGATAGGTATCCGGGTACAAATGCCCTTCCGGGGTTTCTCCCGCAGGAATGCCGAGCGCTGTAGCGATCTCCACTTCGCTCTTGCCCGCCAGAGTATGTTTCAGGTATTTGGACTGCTGCAATACCTGCTGCCAGTCACGCAGGCGTGAGCCTTCAATAAAGCGTGCGGTGAACTGCGCCTCTTTGCCACTGGCCAACAGTTTCAGCATCTGGCGCACCGTCATGCCCGGCGTGAACCGGTAGGTACCGGCTTTAAACTCCGCCAGCTCCGGCTCCAGTTTCAGCAGCCACTGGAACCAGCGGCCGTTGCGCACCAGTTTATCGCGCACCAGTAATCCTTCCAGCGCCACCCGGCCGGTGCCGGCAGGCAGTTTGAAGATGGTTTCTTGCTGGATAGCCAGCGGCGTATCGGCAAAGCGTTCGATCTTCTGGTAGCCCCAAAACAGCAGCGCCAATACCAGAACAACAATAACAGACAGGACCTTCAGCTTTCTTTTCTTCATCAATCAGCCATGGTTAACAGTGTGGACGCAAAAAATCATACAGCTGGCGCGAATGATAACGCCATGATTGAGCAACGTTTACCGGCAGCAGCGGCATCAGCGCGTTGCTCACCAGGACTTCGTCGGCATCGGCCAGCGTCTCCAGCGGTTCGCTGACGCAGTGCAGACGGTATTCCGAGCCCGCCAGCAGCGCGATCACCCGCCGCCGCATCAGGCCCGCGACGCCCGCCTGGCTCAGGTCCGGGGTAAACACCGCTTTTCCCTTACGCCAGAACAAATTAGCCGCACAGCATTCCACCAGCATACCGGCAGTGTCAAGCACCAGTGCCTCGTCGGCGGCCGTCTGGTCAAGATGCGCGCGGATCAGCACCTGCTCCAGGCGGTTCAAATGCTTCAACCCCGCCAGCAGCGGATTGCGCGCCAGCGCCACCGGGCTGAGCGCAAGCGTGATGCCCTGCTCGCGCCACTGCAAATAGTGCGCAGGGTAGCTGCTGCGGGCGACGATGCGCGTTGGATTTTCGCACCCCGTCGGGCTGTAGCCCCGCCCGCCGCTGCCGCGCGTCAGTATCGCTTTGACCACGCCGAGCGGAATTGATTCGGCCGCCTGAGCCATCTCGCGCTCGAAAGCGGCCCAATCGGTAGTGGGCAGCATCAGCCTCTGTGCCGCTTGCTGCAGCCGCTCCAGATGCCAGGGCAGCAGCTCGATTTTACCGTCGATAACCCGGGCGGTAGTAAAGCAGCCATCGCCGAACTGCAGGCCACGATCGCTCGGCGCCAGCGCATCGTGGCGTTGTCCGTTAATCCAGTACATGCTTCCTCCTGTTGCCGGGTGATTTCATTACGCTCGCAGAATAGCAGGCGACGAGGCAATACGCAGCCCTGCTGACGGCCGGACGCCAGGCGTAAAAAAGCCCGGTTAAAAAACCGGGCTTTTCATCAGCGAACAACCGCGCGAGTTACACTCGGCGGAAGATCAGCGAGCCATTGGTGCCGCCGAAGCCGAAGGAGTTGCACAGGGTGAACTCCATATCGCTGACCTGGCGCGCTTCGTGAGGCACGAAGTCCAGATCGCAACCTTCATCCGGGTTATCCAGGTTGATGGTTGGCGGTACCGCCTGATCGCGCAGCGCCAGCACGGTGAAGATGGACTCGATCGCGCCCGCCGCACCCAACAGGTGGCCGGTCATCGATTTGGTCGAGCTCACCAGCACGCGCTGGGCATCAGCGCCGAAGACGGATTTCACCGCCTGCGCTTCCGCCTGGTCGCCCGCCGGCGTAGAGGTGCCGTGCGCGTTGATGTAACCGATTTGTGACGGGGTCACACCGGCGTCAAGCAGGGCATTTTCCATCGCCAGCGCAGCGCCTGCGCCGTTTTCCGGTGGTGACGTCATGTGATAAGCATCGCTGCTCATCCCAAAGCCAACCACTTCGGCATAGATTTTCGCGCCGCGTTTTTTCGCGTGTTCGTACTCTTCCAGCACCATCATGCCGGCGCCGTCGCCCAGCACGAAGCCGTCGCGGTCTTTATCCCACGGACGGCTCGCCGCCTGCGGGTTGTCATTACGGGTGGACAGGGCGCGCGCTGCGCCAAAGCCGCCGACGCCCAATGGGGTGCTGGCTTTCTCTGCCCCACCGGCCAGCATCACGTCAGCATCATTGTAAGCAATGATACGCGCTGCATGGCCGATGTTGTGCACACCTGAAGTACAGGCGGTGGCGATGGAAATGCTTGGGCCACGCATGCCGTACATTATTGTCAGGTGGCCTGCAATCATATTCACGATGGTGGAGGGCACGAAGAACGGACTGATTTTCCGTGGGCCACCGTTAACCAGTGAACTGTGGTTTTCTTCGATCAAACCCAGGCCGCCGATGCCGGAACCGATCGCGGCTCCAATACGGCTGGCGTTAGCCTCGGTGATGTCCAGACCTGCATCCTGCATGGCTTGCATGCCGGCAGCGATACCGTACTGGATAAAGGCATCCATCTTGCGCGCATCTTTGCGGGAGATGAAATCCTCAGAATTAAAATTCTTTACCAGGCCAGCAAACTTGGTCGCATAGGCAGTGGTATCGAAATGGTCGATCAGGCTGATGCCACTCTGACCGGCAAGAAGAGCGTTCCACGTGGACTCTACCGTATTGCCGACAGGAGACAACATGCCCAGTCCGGTCACAACTACTCGACGCTTAGACACGTTTGTCCTCCAGGGAGGGAAAAATATGACACTAGGGATAGAAAAAACTTAGGCGGTCGAACGACCGCCTAGATATGTTCTCTTACTGCTGGCTGGCGTTGATGAAATCAATAGCTGCCTGAACAGTAGTGATCTTCTCAGCTTCTTCGTCTGGAATCTCGGTGTCGAATTCTTCTTCCAGTGCCATTACCAGCTCAACGGTGTCAAGAGAATCAGCGCCCAGATCTTCAACGAAAGAAGCGTTGTTCAAAACTTCTTCCTGTTTAACACCCAGTTGCTCAACAATGATTTTCTTAACGCGTTCTTCGATAGTGCTCATACTCTTAAATTTCCTATCAAAACTCGCTTTCGCGATGGTTTTCGTAGTGTATAAAATGCTGAAAAAGATGCAACTAAATCCCGGCTGGTCAAACCACGATTTTACGCTATTTTGCGGTTTTTGCCTCAAATAACGCAAATGGTTTTCACATTTTTTAAATCATGTACATGCCGCCATTGACATGTAACGTTTCACCGGTGATGTAGCCGGCCTCATCAGAGGCCAAAAATGCAACAGCGCTGGCGATTTCTTTAGCATCGCCCAGCCGGTTGGCTGGAACTGATGACAAAATGCCTGCGCGTTGATCATCTGTCAACGCCCGTGTCATGTCCGTCTCAATAAAGCCAGGTGCCACGACGTTGACCGTAATGCCACGTGAAGCAACTTCACGTGCCAAAGATTTGCTAAAACCAATCAGGCCGGCTTTAGCCGCCGCGTAGTTCGCCTGCCCTGCGTTCCCCATGGTGCCGACGACGGAACCGATGGTGATGATACGGCCAAACCGCTTTTTCATCATAGCGCGCATTACCGCTTTTGACAGGCGGAATACGGAAGTCAGGTTGGTGTCGAGGATATCCTCCCACTCGTCATCCTTCATACGCATCAGCAGGTTATCACGCGTAATGCCGGCATTATTCACTAAAATGTCGATTTCGCCAAATTCGGCGCGAATCGATGCCAGCACGCTGTCGATAGATTGCGCATCAACAACGTTCAACATAAACCCTTTGCCGTTTGCGCCCAGGTAGCTGCTGATCGCTTCAGCGCCGCTCTCGCTGGTCGCGGTACCGATCACTTTGGCGCCGCGTGCCACAAACGTTTCTGCAATAGCTCGGCCAATACCGCGGCTTGCGCCGGTGACCAGAACGATTTTACCTTCGAAGCTCATCATTTTCCTCTTTATTGTTCAAGCGCCGCCGACAGGCTGGCGGTGTCGTTCACCGCCGCAGCCGTCAGGGTGTCAACAATACGTTTAGTCAGACCGGTCAGCACTTTGCCCGGCCCCACTTCCAGCAGCGACGTCACTCCCTGTGCTGCGATAAA
Organism: Serratia sp. OLAL2; assembly: GCF_002752475.1. Taxonomy (NCBI): domain Bacteria; kingdom Pseudomonadati; phylum Pseudomonadota; class Gammaproteobacteria; order Enterobacterales; family Yersiniaceae; genus Serratia; species Serratia sp. OLAL2. Next base: position 291,939 of record NZ_MSTL01000019.1, read on the forward strand.
CTCTACGCTTTCGGTCCAACGCACCGGGCTGTACAGCTGACGCACCAGCGCGCTGCGGATCGCTTCCGGATCGTTTTCGGTGCGCACGTCGACGTTGTTCACCACCGGCACCTGCGGCGCGTTGAAGGTGATGTCCTGCAGCGCCACGGCCAGCTTGTCGGCGGCCGGCTTCATCAGCGCACAGTGCGAAGGCACGCTCACCGGCAGCGGCAGCGCACGTTTGGCGCCGGCAGCTTTACAGGCGGCGCCTGCGCGTTCAACCGCTTCTTTGTTGCCGGCGATGACCACCTGGCCCGGCGAGTTGAAGTTGACCGGAGAAACCACCTGCCCCTGCGCAGACTCTTCGCACGCCTTGGCGATCGCGTCGTTATCCAGACCGATGATGGCGTACATCGCGCCGGTACCTTCCGGCACCGCTTCCTGCATCAGCTTGCCGCGCAGCTCGACCAGACGGATCGCCGCCTTGAAGTCCAGCACGCCGGCGCAGACCAGCGCCGAGTATTCGCCCAGGCTGTGACCCGCCATCAGCGCAGGCGCTTTACCGCCCTGCTGCTGCCAAACGCGGAAAATCGCCACCGAGGCAGCCAGCAGAGCCGGTTGGGTCTGCCAGGTTTTGTTCAGTTCTTCCACCGGGCCTTGCTGCACCAGCTGCCACAGGTCGTAACCCAGGGCGGAAGAAGCCTCGCCAAAGGTTTCTTCGACGATCGGGAACTGTGCGGCCAACTCGGCCAGCATGCCAACGGTCTGCGACCCCTGGCCCGGGAAAACAAAAGCAAATTGCGTCATTTTTTCTTCCTGTCCAAATCAGAAACGAACCAGCGCCGAGCCCCAGGTAAAGCCGCCGCCAAAGGCTTCCAGCAGCACCAGTTGGCCACGCTGAATTCGCCCGTCACGCACCGCTTCGTCCAGTGCGGAAGGCACCGAGGCGGCAGACGTGTTGCCGTGACGATCGAGCGTCACCACCACTTTGTCCATCCCCATGCCCAGTTTTTTCGCCGTTGCGCTGATGATGCGCAGGTTGGCCTGGTGCGGCACCAGCCAATCCAGCTCGCTGCGGTCCATGTTGTTGGCCTGCAGCGTCTCGTCAACGATGCGCGCCAGCTCGGTAACCGCAACCTTGAAGACTTCGTTGCCCGCCATGGTGACATAGGCCGGCTTGTCTTGATTCTGACGATCCTTGTACGGCAGCGTCAGCAGGTTGCCGTAGCTGCCGTCGGCATGCAGATGGGTAGACAGAATGCCCGGCGCTTCAGACGCCCCCAGCACCACCGCACCCGCACCATCGCCAAACAGAATGATGGTGCCGCGATCTTCAGGATCCAGCGTGCGCGACAAGACGTCCGCGCCGATAACCAGCGCATGTTTGACCGCGCCGTTTTTCACGTACTGATCGGCCACGCTGAGCGCATAAGTAAAGCCGGCGCAGGCCGCAGCCAGATCGAACGCCGCGCAGTCTTTGATGCCCAGCATTTGCTGCACCAGGCACGCCGCGCTCGGGAATGCGTGAGTCGTGGTGGTGGTCGCCACGACGATAAGCCCAATGTCTTCTTTAGCCACACCTGCCATTTCCAGCGCTTTCTCAGCGGCCTGGAAGCTCATCGTCGCGACGGTTTCATCCGCAGCGGCGATGCGACGTTCGCGGATACCGGTACGCGTGACGATCCATTCGTCAGAGGTATCCACCATTTTTTCCAAATCAGCATTGGTGCGCACTTGTACGGGCAAATAACTCCCCGTACCGAGAATCTTTGTATACATGTACGATCAGTCACTCTTAGGTAATACAGCCTCAAGGCGCGCAGCAATCCTTTCCGGGACTTGCCGCTGCACCGCCTGCACAGCCTGTTCGATTGCGACTGCAAACGCGTGAGGGTTCGCAGCGCCGTGGCTCTTGACTACGGTGCTGCGCAATCCTAACAGACATGCGCCATTATACTGGTCGGGGTTCAGGTGGCCGAACCGCTTAACCACCCGTTTTTGCAACCAACGGCCCAACAATTTCAGCCACCACGCTTGCTTGTTTCCGTCGCCGGACGATTTCAGCAGCGATAAGAATACCCTAACCACCCCTTCCATGGTTTTCAGGGTGACGTTGCCCACGAAGCCATCGCAGACCAACACGTCGGTCTTGCCGGTGAGCAGTTCGTTTCCTTCCAGGTAACCAATATAGTTGATTGCCGGAGTATTTTTTAGCACAGCGGCCGCTTCGCGGATATTATCCAGGCCTTTGGTCTCTTCTTCGCCAATATTCAGCAGCGCCACCCGCGGTTGCGCAATGCCGATCACCTCTTCCGCCATCACCGCGCCCATCACGGCAAACTGCACCAGCATGGTGCTGTCGCACTCGACGTTGGCGCCCAGATCCAGCACCACGGTTTTACTGCGTTGCTGATTCGGGATCGCCGTCATCAGCGCCGGGCGCTCAATGCCGTCCAGCGGCTTGACCAACAGCTTCGCCAACCCCATCAGCGCACCGGTATTGCCGGCGCTGACGCAGCCCTGCGCATTGCCGCTGCTGAGCTGTTCGAGCGCAATGCGCATCGACGTGCCGCGGCTGGCGCGTATCGCTTGTGAAGGTTTGGCGTCGCCGGCGATCACAGACTCGGCGGGCACGACTTGCAGACGCTCCAGAAGAACCGGATCGGCGTGGGCAAGCAAAGGGGAGATGACGTCGGGATTGCCGACCAGCAGGAGATGAAGCTGTAAATTAGAGGCCAGTGCCTGCAACGAAGCAGGCACTGTGACGCAGGGACCGAAGTCCCCGCCCATTGCATCTAACGCCAGGGTTAGACGAGTCAAGGTATCGCTACTTAGCCGATAACCTTGCGACCGCGGTAGAAACCGTCGGCAGTGATGTGGTGACGACGGTGAGTTTCACCGGATACTTTGTCTACAGACAGAGTAGTCGTGGTCAGAGCATCGTGCGAACGACGCATGCCACGCTTGGAACGGGTTGGTTTATTCTGTTGTACGGCCATGGACCTTACTCCTCAATTACTTACGCTTTAAACTGGCTAATACGGCAAACGGATTCGGTTTCTCCGCCTCGGGAGGCAGTTGGCCAAATACCATGTCCGCTTCGGACACTTCACAGTGTTCAGATTCATGTACCGGAACGACAGGCAGTGAAAGAATAATTTCGTCTTCAATCATTGCCAACAGATCGACTTCGCCAAACTCGTCAACTTCGATCGGTTCGTACGCTTCCGGTAATGCCTCAGCCTGCTCATCATTGACGACCGGGCTAAAACAATATGTTGTGTGAACCTGATGTTCGAACGGGACTCCACAGCGTTGGCACATCAACGTTACCGTGACGTCCGCATGCCCTGTTATCACCGCGAGGCGCTGATTGTCGATATTAAACGACAACGACACCTCAACATCACTGTCCACACTGACCACGGAGTCGGCAACACGAGTAACCTGCTCAGGCGCATAGACACCAGCATAGTCCAGGCGTTTCTGAGCGGTACGTACCGCATCAATGGTCAAGGGTAATTTTACCTTTTGCATAGGGCGCGCATATTAACTTTGTAACGACATAGAGTCAAAGAAAAAGGCCGTAAAACGGCTCCTTTCACCAATATTCGCTTCCACAGCGGCCGACAGTTTAAAATGCCGTACCCATTTACGCTACGGTTTGCGAAAAAAATTATGCAGAGATTGCTTTTAGCCTCCACCTCCCCCTATCGAAAAATGCTGCTGGAGAAGCTGCAACTGCCGTTCGACTGCGCCGCGCCGCAGGTGGATGAAACCCCACTGCCGGGTGAAAGCGCCGAAGCGCTGGTGCTGCGCCTGGCGACAGCGAAGGCTCAGGCGCTGGCCCTCGCCTACCCCGAGCATCTGATCATCGGTTCCGATCAGGTCTGCGTGATCGATGGCAGCATCACCGGCAAGCCCCATACCGAGGTGAACGCCCGGGCGCAGCTGCGCCAGGCCAGCGGCCAGGCCGTGACCTTCTATACCGGCCTGGCGCTGTACAACAGCCGCAGCAAGCAGCTGCAGGCCCTGTGCGAGCCTTTCCACGTGCATTTTCGCGCGCTGAGCGAGGCGGAGATCGCCGCCTATGTGCGTCTAGAGCAACCGCTGAACTGCGCGGGCAGTTTCAAGAGCGAGGGATTGGGGATCGCGTTGTTCGACAGGCTGGAAGGCCGGGATCCGAACGCCCTGATCGGCCTGCCGTTGATCGCGCTGTTGGAGATGTTGCGGGCTGAAGGCATCAACCCGCTGGTCTGACGCGGATTATTTGGCGGCCTGCCGGCGCAGCACTTGCAGGCAGTGACGCAGTTCTTCATCCATCGGCGCTTCGATGCGCATCGTTTCGCCGGTGGACGGATGCTCGAAGCGCAGCGCCGCGGCGTGCAGGAACAGTCGCTTCAGGCCGGTACCCGCCAGTTGGCGATCGAACTCGCGGTCGCCATAGCGATCGTCAAAGGCGATCGGGTGCCCGGCATGCAGAGTGTGCACGCGGATCTGGTGAGTTCGCCCGGTGATCGGGCTGGCCTTCACCAAGGTGGCAAATTCGTAACGCTCTTCCACCTTGAAGCGGGTTTCCGAAGGCTTGCCTTCGCTGTTGACGCGCACGATACGTTCGCCGCTTTGCAGAATGTTTTTCAGCAGCGGCGCCTGTACGGCCTTGCAGTGGGACTGCCATTGGCCGCGCACCAGCGCCAGATAATCTTTCTGCATGCCTTTCAGGCGCAGTTGCTCATGCAGCGAACGCAGCGCGGAACGTTTTTTGGCGACCAACAACACGCCGGAGGTGTCGCGATCCAGACGATGCACCAGCTCCAGGAAGCGGGCTTCCGGGCGCAGCGCGCGCAGCCCTTCAATCACGCCGAAGCTCAGGCCGCTGCCGCCGTGCACCGCGGTGCCGGAAGGTTTGTTAAGGATCAACAGATGATCGTCTTCATACAGGATGCAGTCTGCCAATGCGGCCACTTTATCCAGCTTCGCCGACACCGGCGCCTCTTCGCGCTCGGCTACGCGCACCGGTGGTACGCGCACCACGTCGCCGGCCGCCAATTTGTATTCGACCTTGATGCGCCCTTTATTAACCCGCACCTCGCCTTTACGCACGATGCGATAAATCATGCTCTTCGGCACGCCTTTCAGGCGAGCGAGCAGAAAGTTGTCGATTCTCTGACCGGCTTCGTCGTCGGAAATCGTGATGAATTGTACTGCTGGATTGTTCGTTTTCATGGTGCGGGATTCTAAATAGAGCGCGTGAATAGCGCCACATCTTTTTCTGTGCTTAACTGTCTCTCTGACGGCGGGCGAAACCCCAGCGGACAATAAGGCAGCAAGCCGATTTGAACGTTTGCGATTTCTTCCGCAGTTAAGGAAAAGTCACCTTGCTATAACGGCATCAGCAGTGGAATAATGCAGTCACTTTCCGCGTTGATTCTCGTTAAACAGGGAAAACGGTGGAATTATAAAATTTGTCTGATTGCGCAAAAACGCAGCAATGGCGTAAGACGTAATGCGAAATCAAACAATTAGCGGGCTGCGGGTTGCAGCTTGGCCGGCAAATGGAATCAGATCTGTCGACGTAAATCAGAGGCTATTCCCCTAGTAAAAGTGCTGTCTTTCACAAAGAAAAGCAGGCTTACCGAGATAATGCGCCCCTATGCAGGCGACAACCGTGAGGTTGACGGCTTTGCGAGAAGACACGGGGCTTTCGGTTTAACTCCGGCCATGAGGTTATTTTGCCCGCAGCTTTGTCGATAATGTAAAAATAACGAGTAAGTTAAGATGAAAAGAATGTTGATTAACGCAACTCAGCAGGAAGAGTTGCGTGTTGCCCTCGTAGATGGACAGCGGCTGTATGATTTGGATATCGAAAGTCCGGGTCATGAGCAGAAAAAAGCGAATATTTACAAAGGCAAAATCACCCGCATTGAACCAAGTCTTGAAGCAGCGTTCGTGGACTACGGCGCAGAACGACATGGTTTCCTCCCTCTTAAAGAAATCGCCCGCGAATACTTCCCTAGCAATTACTCTTCCCATGGCCGCCCGAACATCAAAGATGTGCTGCGCGAAGGCCAGGAAGTCATCGTTCAGGTAGACAAAGAAGAACGTGGCAACAAAGGCGCCGCCTTGACCACCTTCATCAGCCTGGCGGGCAGCTATCTGGTGCTGATGCCGAACAACCCGCGCGCCGGCGGTATTTCTCGCCGCATCGAGGGTGACGATCGTACCGAGCTGAAAGAAGCGCTCTCTTCGCTGCAACTGCCAGACGGCATGGGCCTGATCGTTCGCACCGCGGGCGTAGGCAAATCCGCCGACGCGCTGCAGTGGGATCTCTCCTTCCGTCTGAAGCACTGGGAAGCGATTAAAAAAGCCGCCGAAGGCCGCCCTGCACCGTTCCTGATCCACCAGGAAAGCAACGTTATCGTGCGTGCCTTCCGCGATTATCTGCGCCCGGACATCGGCGAAATCCTGATCGACAACCCGAAAATTCTCGATCTGGCCAAAGAGCACATCGCTGCGCTGGGCCGCCCGGATTTCAGCAGCAAAATCAAACTGTACAGCGGTGAAATTCCTCTGTTCAGCCACTATCAGATCGAATCGCAGATCGAATCCGCCTTCCAGCGCGAAGTGCGCCTGCCGTCCGGCGGCTCGATCGTCATCGACAGCACCGAAGCGCTGACCGCCATCGACATCAACTCCGCACGCGCAACCCGCGGCGGCGATATCGAAGAGACGGCGTTCAACACCAACCTGGAAGCGGCGGACGAGATCGCTCGCCAGCTGCGCCTGCGCGACCTCGGCGGCCTGATCGTCATCGACTTCATCGACATGACGCCGGTACGCCACCAGCGCGAAGTGGAAAACCGCTTGCGCGACGCCGTGCGTCAAGACCGCGCGCGCATCCAAATCGGCCGCATCTCCCGCTTCGGCCTGCTGGAAATGTCACGCCAGCGCCTCAGCCCGTCGCTGGGTGAGTCCAGCCACCACGTGTGCCCACGCTGTAACGGCACCGGTACCATCCGCGACAACGAATCGCTGGCGCTGTCCATCCTGCGCCTGATCGAAGAAGAAGCGCTGAAGGAAAACACCAAAGAAGTTCACGCTATCGTGCCGGTTCAGGTCGCTTCGTACCTGCTGAACGAAAAGCGCGAATCCGTCAGCGCGATCGAAAAACGTCAGGGTGGCGTGAAAGCCGTCATCGTGCCGAACGATGAAATGCAAACCCCGCACTACTCGGTGCTGCGCGTGCGCAAGGGCGAGGAAACCTCTACCCTCAGCTACCTGCTGCCGAAACTGCACGAAGAAGACATGGAGCGTCCGCTGGAAGATGCGCCGATGGAACGCAAGCGTCCGGAGCAACCGGCCCTGGCTTCCTTCTCCCTGTCCGCCGATGTGCCGCCGCCGGCTGAAGAACCCGTCGCCGTTGCCAAACCTGTCGCTGCAGCCGCCAAGACTAAAGCCGCAGCGCCGGCCGCCGCTAAACCGGGCTTCCTGGGCCGCCTGTTCGGTGGTCTGAAGAACTTGTTCGCCGGTGAAGAACAACCTGCCGTCGAAGAAGCCAAACCGGCCGAAACGCCGAAGGCGGAAGGCAACGGTGAGAACCGTCGTCAGGATCGTCGCGGTCAGCGCCGTCAAGGCACCGGCCGTAAAGAGCGCGGTGAGCGTAGCGACCGTGGCGATCGCCCGGAACGCGGCGAGCGTAAAGAGCGCGGTGAAGGCCGTGACAATCGCGAGCGCGATAACCGTGAACCGCGTGAGAACCGTGAAGGCCGTGAATCGCGTGAATCCCGCGATGAACAGCGCCGTAACCGCCGCAACCAGCAGCAGAACGCGCCGGTAGCGGAGGAAACCGCTTCGGAAGAAGGTGCTAAAGCGCCGCGCGAAGATCAGCAGCAACGCCGTGAGCAGCGTGCTGAACGCCAGCGTCGTCGTCAGGAAGAGAAACGTCAGGCTCAGCAGGAAGTGAAAGCGCTGGAAAGCGTTGACGCAGTCGAGAGTACCGACGAAGAGCAGGAAGAGCGCCAGCAGCAGAACATGCAGCGCCGTCAGCGCCGCCCTCTGTCGCAGAAAGTGCGTATCCTGTCTGCGGAAGAAGAGCTGCAGCGTGCAGCGGAAGAGCTGTTGGCGCCGAAAGCGCCGGTAGCGAAAGCCGAAGACGCGCAGCCGACCGCCGACGATAGCGTCAAGCTGTTGCCGGAAACCGTTGCCGCACAGCCGGAAGACGATGCCCAGGGCGAAAGCCGCGGCAACGGCGAAGGCATGCCGCGTCGTTCCCGTCGTTCACCGCGTCACCTGCGCGTCAGCGGCCAGCGTCGCCGTCGTTACCGCGATGAGCGTTACCCGCTGCAATCCCCAATGCCGTTGGCGGGCGCGTTCGCTTCGCCGGAAATGGCATCAGGCAAAGTATGGGTAAGCTACCCGGTCGCTCAGGTTGAAGAAGCCGAAGTGCAAACCGAAGCCGTAGAGCAGGCGCCGGTTGTCGCCGCAGCGGTTGAACAGCACAGCGTTACCGTGGAAGACACTCAGACCGCGGCCAGCGTCAACGGACCGGCACCCGAAGCCGCCGTTGAAACTGCTAGCGTTACCGTAACGGAAGAAGCTGCAGTCGTAGCACCGGTTGTAGCCACTCCGGCCGAGGAAATCCCGGCGCCGGTGGAAACCGCCCCGGCAACTGTTGCAGTTGAACAGCCGAAAGTGGAAGAGACTGCCCCTGCAGTGGAAGCCGAGCCGGTAGCTGAAACCATAGCTGTAGAGCCAGTGGTTGAACCTGTGCCAACGGAAGACGAGCCTGTGGTCGAAGTTGCACCGGTGGTAGAAGCCACGCCAGCGGAAGAAACGCCAGTGGTAGAAGCCGCACCTGCGGCAGCCTCCGTGGAAGTTGCTCCGGTCGAAAAAGCCCCAGCGCCAATCGCCGCAGAACCTGCACCTGCAGTTGCGCAGCAGCCGGCGCCGGTGAAAGCCGTGCAGGACGCGCTGTACAAACACATCGCCACTGCGCCGATGACTAAAGCGCCTGCGCCAGCCTACGTGCCGGAAGAACGCAAGCACAGCAACTGGCAGCGCCCTTCCTTCAACTTTGAAGGCAAAGGTTCAGCCGGTGGTCACTCGGCAGTAAGCCAGGCCACCGCGCCTGCCACAAAGCCGCAGCCGGTTAACGAATAAGTTAATCTGCAACCCTAAAAAAACCCGCCATCGGCGGGTTTTTTCTTGCCTGTAAAAAGCTCAGGCGATCTTTTTCAGTTTCTTGATGTCCAGAACATCCAACTTGCCGTCAAGTCGACTGACGAACTGCTGAAAATGCGCCGTCTCATTATGCTTATCCAGCGCTTCGCTGCTGGCCCAACGCTCAAAGAACACGAAGGTGCCCGGCTTTTCCAGATCGCGATGCAAATCATATTGCAGGTTGCCCAGCTCCTGGCGGCTCGGCTCGAGAATGTCGTGCACCGCTTCACTGACTGCGGCCTCAAATCCCGCTTTCGCTTGCAGGGTGGCGATAACGCGTACTTCCATTGTTTTCTCCCTTTCCACTTGATGAAAGTCGACGGTATTGGCGTCGGCATCGTTGAAATCCTTGTCACTATGCGCCTGCTGCGCCGTTGATTTCAACTTGTCGCCAACAAACAGATGCATCTGCGGCACTTTCCGCTTATCCTTACACCCCGGCGTGAATAAACCCATTATTCGCTTTTCATTAGACGTATTTGACCGCCGGAGCCTAGCTAGATGACCGCACAACCTCAAGTTCTGAAAATCCGCCGCCCAGACGACTGGCATATCCACCTGCGTGACGATGAGATGCTGAAAACGGTGGTGCCCTATACCAGCCAGGTATTTGGCCGGGCGATCGTGATGCCGAACCTGGTTCCGCCCGTGACGACCGTGGCCGCCGCACGCGCCTACCGCGATCGCATTCTGGCGGCGGTGCCGCAGGGTCACAACTTCACTCCGCTGATGACCTGTTACCTGACCAACTCTCTGGCGGCCAGTGAACTGGTCAGCGGTTTCGAGCAAGGGGTGTTTACCGCCGCCAAGCTGTATCCGGCCAACGCCACCACCAACTCCAGCCACGGCGTCAGCGACGTGACCGGCATTTACCCACTGTTCGAGCAAATGCAAAAAATCGGCATGCCTTTGCTTATCCACGGCGAAGTGACCGATCCTGCCGTGGATATCTTCGACCGCGAGGCGCGCTTTATCGAACAGGTGATGGAGCCTATCCGCCGTCACTTCCCGGAACTGAAAATCGTCTTCGAGCACATCACCACCAAAGAAGCGGCACAGTACGTGCAGGCAGGCAACCGTTTCCTCGGCGCCACCATCACGCCGCAACACCTGATGTTCAACCGCAACCACATGCTGGTCGGCGGCATTCGCCCACACCTGTTCTGCCTACCGATCCTCAAGCGCAACGTCCATCAGGAGGCGCTGCGTCAGGCGGTTGCCAGCGGCTCGGACCGTTTCTTCCTCGGCACCGACTCCGCGCCGCACCTCAAGCATCGCAAAGAGTCCAGCTGCGGCTGCGCCGGCTGCTTCAATGCGCCGAATGCGATCCCGGCTTACGCTGCCGTCTTCGAACAGCTCGGCGCGCTGGAGCACTTCGAGGCCTTCTGCTCGCTCAACGGCCCACGTTTCTATGGCCTGCCGATCAACGAAGATTTCATCGAACTGCAGCGCGTGCCGACCACCCAGCCGGAAGAGATCGCCCTGGGCAATGAATCCGTGATCCCATTCCTGGCCGGCGAAACCCTGAACTGGTCGCTGAAAGGCTGATATTTTTGCTTCGCCCTCTTGCCCTCGCCTATGGTTAACTGTATAAATAAACAGTAAATCGCTTCGGGGGCAATTATGCGTGTTGAAGTCACTCTAGATAAAACCCGGCCGCTGCCGTCGGGCGCCATTGAGGCGCTGACCGGTGAACTGGGCAAACGGGTCAATCGCCAGTTTCCAGACGCCGTCGTTCACGTACGTTATGCCGGCGCCAACGGGCTCTCCGTGCTGGGAGGCGCCAAAACCGACCGGGATCTGATCGAGGAAATCCTTCAGGAAACCTGGGAAAGCGCGGACGAATGGTTTAGCGCAGAATAACACTGCAATGCTGTTTTTGCCGGGGGTCGCTCTCCGGCTTTTTTGTTTCTGGCGCCCTGCCCATTCATCGCTTACCCTTACTCTGAAACAAAATCTGCCTCAGCGCTGTATTTAACGCAAAGGAGTAAGCATGGCCCCGGACAAGGTGAAATCCGAAGACGCAATGACGTTTGGCGAACTGCTGGCGCTGATTGCCGATCAGAAAAGGCGCTTGAACGTACTGGAAGTAGCTTTCTCTTATCTGGCCTTCAGCCTGGATGACAAAGCCAACCAACGGCTGATCCACAGCCTGAAGCTGGAATCGCACAGCCAGAATCGTGATGCCGAAACGCAAAAGCATTTCGCCCATTTGGCCGAAGAGCTGGAAAAATGTCTGCATGGTGCATCGCCACCTGCCGACGCGGAATAACGCGCTGCGCTTGACTCGTCCACTGCTGCACCTACAAATTTGTAGAATAATTGTTCAAATAAATATTTATTTTGCAAATTTCGGTGACAACCCCCTCCACCGATGAAAGCGGATGCGTATACTGTAATTGCTCTCATGATGATGAGCCTCATTGATCCTCGTTAGTCACTCACGGTAGTTACTACTCAATAAGGGGTCTTTATGGACAGAAATGATGAAGTAATTCAGACGCACCCGCTTGTCGGTTGGGATATCAGTACTGTCGACGTTTACGACGCCATGATGATACGCCTTCATTACCTGTCTTCACTAGACCAAACGCCCGAAGAAGCCCAAGTAGACCGAACGCTTTGGCTGACTACAGATGTCGCCCGTCAATTAATCAATATCTTAGAAGCCGGCATCGCCAAGATTGAAGCTACGGATTACCAGGATCTTGATCGCAGAAAACATTGATTTATCGTCTCCTAACCTCTAAGGCGCCGTGACCATTCCCGGCGCCTTTTTCTTTGCCTTTCATCGTTCAATCAGTGCATTGCGCCCGCCAACCTTTTATCATGGGGCGATAAGAAATCGCTATCAGAGAGGGTGGGTACGTGGAATATGATTTGATTGTGGTGGGCAGCGGTTCCGTCGGCGCAGCGGCAGGCTATTACGCCACGCGGGCCGGCTTGAAAGTGCTGATGATCGACAGCGCCATTCCCCCGCACCGCAACGGCAGCCATCACGGCGATACCCGCATTATCCGTCACGCTTACGGCGAAGGCGAAAAGTACGTGCCGCTGGTGCTACGTGCCCAGGCGCTGTGGAATGCGCTGATTCAACAATCCGGCGAGGAACTGTTCCAGTCGTGCGGCGTGCTCAACCTGGGGCCACAGCACTCCGACTTCATTCGCAATGCGCAGCAGAGCGCGCAAACATTCCGCCTGAACGCGCAAACCCTCAGCGCCGAACAGATCGCTCAACGCTGGCCGGAATTCCGGGCCCCGCAAGGTTATGTCGGCGTGTTCGAGCCCGACGCCGGCTTCCTGCGTGCCGAACTGGCGATAGCCACTCTGATCAAGCTGGCAAAAGAAGCCGGCTGCAGCCAGTTGTTCAACTGCCCGGTCAGCGCGGTGGAGCCTATCGAGGGCGGCGTTGAGGTCATCACCGGCGAAGGGCGTTTCACGGCGCGAAAAGCGGTGATCACCGCCGGTACCTGGGTCAACGCGCTGTTGCCGCAGTTACCCGTCGCGCCACTGCGCAAAGTCTTCTCCTGGCATCAGGCAGATGGCCGCTACAGCGTGAACAATCGTTTCCCGGCCTTTACCGTCGAAGCGCAAGACGGCACGCACTATTACGGTTTCCCGGCGGATAACGACGGCCTGAAAGTAGGCAAGCACGACGGCGGCCAGCCGATGGATGCCCCCGAGCAGCGCAAACCCTTCGGCAGCTACGCCAGCGACGGCACGGAAGTTTTCTCCTTCCTGCGGCAATTTTTACCGGGTGTAGGCGTATGTTTACACGGCGAAGCCTGCAGTTATGATATGAGCCCCGACGAAGACTTTATTATCGATACGCTGCCGGATTGCGATCGCCTGATGGTCATCAGCGGATTGAGCGGCCACGGCTTCAAGTTCGCCAGCGCGTTGGGTGAGATTGCCGCGCTGTTCGCGCAGGACAAAGCGCCGCCGGTCGACGTCTCCAGCTTTGGTCTGAAACGATTTAGCTAAGCGAAGGATTTCTCTGTCCAGGTTGCCGTCGTGCCCTGGACAGCAAAATTTAGCGGTTACAATTTATTAACCTGCTAACTCTTTTAAATACCAAGTAAAAATCCTGATAACGGAAATTTCTTATATTCAGCATTTGAATTTCCGAATTGAACACTTGCAGTGTAAGTCCTATTTTACAGAAGATATGCTCCATCGGCTTTCAACAAGGACGTCACCATGAAACTACTTGTCGTGGACGAATGCTGCTTCACCCGGGTCGGTATAGCCAGCTACTTTGCTGATAGTGGGATTACGACGATCAAGTGCTGCCACAGCATTGAATACGCTACGCCGCTGTTGGCCAGCTTTCAGCCGAGCCACATTCTGGTGAACCTCAGCAACCAGTGCCGTTATAACGAAGCAGACGCGCAGCTGCTGGCGTTTATGGAAGCCAGCCAGTCTGCCTTGCTGTTTATCTATCTCGATACGCCTTACCCTTACAGCGAAACGCCAATGCGCATCGCCGATAACGCCTTTCTGTTCAATAAAAGCATTCTGCCACTCACTTTACGCACGCTGCGCGAAAATCCGCTGGCGCTGGCCGATGACGGCGAAGAGCGTTCCTTGTTCAGTCCGCAGGAACTGACGGTGATGAAATATTGGATGGCGGAGATGCCCAACTACCGCATCGCGAAAAAGCTGCAAATCAGCTCGCATACGGTGTACGTGCACAAGCGTCACATCACGGAGAAGATCAACGCGCGCAACCGGCTGGAGTTCTACTCGCTGTATAACGTGCTGCGCTATTTCTACCCGCCGAGCACGCCAACAAATTCGACGCCGCTGGCGCTGCTGGCCGTGTAACCTCAAGCCTGCGATAACGCAGGCTTTTTTATCGCCTCTCTTCCCGCACTCACGCGCGGCGCGCTGTAAAAGACGCCGAGAAAAGGACTATAATCAAAGGTCCCTTTCTTCAGGCAGCTGAAATGTTAAACCGAATACTGGCGGCTATCGTCAACAACGTGCGTGAGCACCTGGTGCTGTACCTGTGTCTGTGGCTAGTGCTGCTGGCGTTGGATGTCTATTTCTTCTTCGTCATGTAATCCATGCCGCCGTTATTTCCCCGATTGAGCTTCAACCGCTTCGGTGATCCTGCCCAGGTGCTGGAATTGCAGCAGATGAGCAGACCGCTGCTGCGCCCCGGACAGCGGTTATTGCAGATGCGCTATGCCCCGATCAACCCTTCCGATCTGATCCCGATCCACGGCCAATACGCGCACCGCATCGCCCTTCCTCAGGTGCCGGGATATGAAGGCGTGGGCGTCGTCGTCAACCCGCAGAATGGGCATTCAACGGGCCGCCGCGCGCTGGCGGTAGCGGGTACCGGCAGTTGGCAAACGTTCGTCACGCTGCCTGAAGATCGGGTGATCTGGGTGCCGGACGACATCGACGACGCCTGCGCAGCGCAAATCTATATCAACCCGCTCACCTGCTGGGTGCTGTTGACGCAATGGCTGCCGCTCAACGCCGGCGACTTACTGCTGCTCAACGGCGGCGGTTCCGCCGTTAGCCTGCTGTTGGCGCAGATGACGGCGCTGCGCGGCATTCGTCTGGCGGTCGTGGTGCGCAACACCGCTCATCGCCAGGCGTTACTGGCCGCCGGCGCCTGGCGCGTTATCGAAGCGTCGCAGCTGGTGGAAATGACGAATTTTGGCGCCCGTGCGGCCATCGACTGCATCGGCGGCGAAGACGGATTGCAGTTGGCGCGGGCGGTCCGCACCGGCGGCGATTTTGTGGCGCTGGGCCTGCTTAGCGGCCGCCAGGTAGACTGGCGGCGCGTGGTGGACGAGTTAAAGCTGCGGGCTTCGCTGTTCCACTTGCGCAAATGGAACGCACAGGCGGCACCGGCGCAATGGCAGACGGCGTTTTATCAGTTATTCCAGCTGTTGCGACGCGGCCAGCTGGCGCTGCGCCCACCCGCCGCGATTTATCCTTTGCCTCACTACGCAGCGGCGCTGCACCACGCCGCCCAGCCCGGCGTGAATGGCAAAATATTCCTCACTCCGGCGCCGCTGGAGGCTGGCGCGGCGGGCGACCGTCCCCCAGGATAACCGCCAGCCGATAGCCGTCTTCGGTGGTCTCCAGCGCGATGCGCGCCACGATCGTCAGCGGCACCGACAGCAGCATGCCCACCGGGCCGAGCAGCCAGCCCCAGAAGATCAGCGACAGGAACACCACCAGCGTCGACAGCCCCAGCCCGCGCCCCATCACGCGCGGCTCGAGGATATTGCCGATCACCATGTTGACAGCGATAAAGCCCCCCGCCACCACCAGCGCATCACCCAATCCGTTGAACAACAGCGCCTGAATCAGCGGCGGAATGGCGGCCAATACCGAGCCAATGTTGGGAATGTAGTTAAGCAGAAACGCCAGCAGCCCCCAGATAAAGGCAAAACGCACGCCGACCGCCGCCAGGAAGATCCAGACGATCACCCCAGTGGCCAGGCTGATGATGGTTTTAATCACCAGATAACGTGTCACGCCGTCCAGCGCCCGCCGCACCGCGGCGAGCCCCTCGTTCGGCTTATCCAGCGCCTGCTGCAGCTTATACGGCAGCAGCTGCACTTCGAACAGCATAAACACCACGGTCATCAGCAGCAGGAAGACGTTGGTCATGGCGCCAGACAGGTGCCCCAGCATGCGGGTGACCAGATTCATCGCCGCGCTGGGATCGACATACTGCAGCATCGCTTCGCTGGAGAGACTGATATTGAAGCGATCGGCGTAATGCTGCAGCTCGCGCAGCTTCTCGATCATCATGCCGCGGTACTGGGGCAGCGAGCGGGCGAACTCGTTCAGCGAAGCACCCAGCATGCCGATAAACAGCATCACGACCACGATCACCGCCGTCACCAGCAGCGTCACCCCGACGATACGCGGCACTCGTCGGCGTTCCAGCATCGCCACCAGCGGGTTCAGCACCATGGCGAGGAACACCGCCAGCAAAAACGGCACCACGATGTCGGCGGCGGCTTTCACCCCGGCCAAAATGATCACCAACATCGCCAGCAGGACGGCCAGACGCAGGCTACTGTCGGTCACACGGGTTCGGCCCATGACGTTTCCTTGTTATTTCACTGGGTTAACCGGCCACCAAGAGCCGACTCTTGGCGCTAATGGTAGCAAAGTCCACCGTCACGCCGCAGAGGATTTCGCCTAACCGTTCGAAAAAATTAATCTTTCCGCCCTGCTCTTTGCCGCAAGAAATAGGCATAACGTTTGCCAACAAATAATTCCACCGAGCAACTCATGGACGATTTACGTAAAATGACAAAAGCTGACATTAATAGATAATAAGCCTAATTTTCAACAACTAGCACGACCGCCCCATGAGGGAAATAATATCATCTTCAACGATTTATCTGATGAAGCCCGAACATCTCAAACAAATTCACTGACTAATATTTCTAAGAAGTAACATAGTTAAATTTATTATTGATTTTATGTTTCCTAAAGTTTAATTATTGCAGCCAGCCAATCGGTAATCGAAGGAAACAGGATGCTCTGGAAAAATACCGCCGATCGTTTCGGCCATGTGTCAGTGTTAATCCACTGGCTGGTGGCGCTGACGGTGTACGGCATGTTCGCACTCGGTCTGTGGATGGTTACGCTGGGCTATTACGACGTCTGGTACCATCAGGCGCCGGAGATCCACAAAAGCATCGGCACGCTGCTGTTCATCGTGATGGTGATCCGCGTGATCTGGCGCTTTGTCTCGCCGCCACCCAAGCCGCTGGCCAGCTATGGTCGCCTCACTCGCGTCAGCGCTATTCTCGCGCATCTGGCGCTGTATGCCGTGCTGTTCGGCATTCTGATCAGCGGCTATCTGATCTCAACCGCCGACGGCCAACCGATCAGCGTATTCGGCTGGTTCGACGTGCCCGCCACCGTCACCGGCATGGCGGAACAGGCCGACACCGCCGGCGCCATACACCTTTACCTGGCCTGGGCCGTGGTAGTGCTTTCGGTACTGCACGGTCTGGCCGCGCTTAAACATCACTTTATCGATCGTGATGTCACTTTGAAACGGATGCTGGGTAGCAGCGCCGATTAACCTTTGGATTTATGGAGATTGCTATGTTGAAAAAGACCGTATTGGGCCTGACCGCAGGCGCCCTGCTGCTGAGCGCCGGTTCCGCACTGGCGGCGGACTACAAGATCGACAAACAGGGCCAGCACGCCTTTATCGAGTTCCGCATCCAGCACCTGGGCTACAGCTGGCTGTATGGCAGCTTTAAAGACTTCGACGGCGGCTTCACCTTCGACGAAAAAGATCCGTCCAAGGACAAGGTCAACGTGACCATCAATACCGCCAGCGTCGACACCAACCACGCCGAGCGCGACAAGCACCTGCGCAGCGCCGAGTTCCTCAACGTGGAGAAGAACAAGCAAGCCAAGTTTGAATCCACCGAAGTGAAGAAAAGCGGCGACGGTTATGCGGTGGTCGGCAACCTGACGCTGAACGGCGTCACCAAGCCCGTTACGCTGGACGCCAAACTGATTGGCCAGGGCAACGATCCGTGGGGCGGCTACCGCGCCGGCTTTGAGGCCAACGGTAAGATCAAGCTGAAAGATTTCGGCATCACCACCGATCTGGGCCCGGCGTCGCAAGACGTTGAGCTGATCATCTCCGTAGAAGGCGTACGCGAGAAATAAATAAAAAAAAGCCCGGTTTGGCGGCCGGGCTTCTCATTTCCTCAGGCTCAGCGGGCTGGGCCTTCTTCTTCCGGTGCCGGAATGTGCATCGTAGTCTGCAACAAGCCTTTTGACTTATTGAAGATCTTGACGCCGTTTTCACGGCCGGCACGGCGCGCGCGTTGCTCTTCGCGCGGCAGCTTCAGCTCTTCGCGGCAAATCTCGCTACAGCACCCTTCAAATTTGGCGGCGCAGCTCGGGCACTGAATGAACAGCAGATGGCAACCGTCGTTCTTGCAGTTGGTATGGGTGTCGCACGGCGCTCCACACTGGTGGCAGTTGGCGATCACATCGTCGGAGATGCGCTCACCCATACGCTCATCGAACACGAAGTTTTTGCCGATAAACTTCAGCGGCAACCCCTGTTCTTTCGCTTTGCGGGTGTACTCGATAATCCCGCCTTCCACGTGGTAGATGTTTTTAAAGCCTTTGTGCAGCATATAGGCGCTGGCTTTTTCACAGCGAATGCCGCCGGTGCAATACATGACAATATTCTTGTCTTTACTGTCCTGCAGCATCTCCACCGCCATCGGCAGCTGATCGCGGAAGGTATCCGACGGCACCTCAATGGCGTTTTCGAAATGGCCGACTTCGTACTCATAGTGGTTGCGCATATCGACGAATACCGTATTCGGATCGTCTATCATCTGATTGACGCGATCGGCCTGCAGATACTCGCCGACGTTGCTTGGGTCGAAGCTCTCGTCATCGATGCCGTCGGCCACGATGCGCTCACGCACCTTGAGGCGTAGTACCCAGAAGGATTTGCCATCGTCTTCGAGCGCAATATTCAGGCGTACCTGATCCAGCGCCGGGTGCGAGGCGAACAGCGCGGCTTTGAACGCGTCGAAGTGGTGCTGCGGCACGCTGATCTGCGCGTTGATGCCCTCTTTCGCCACGTAGATGCGGCCGAACACCTTCAGTTTTTCGAACTGAACGTACAGGCTGTCGCGAAACGCTTTGGGATCGTCGATGGAGAAGTATTTGTAAAAAGAAACTGTGGTGCGCGGCTCGGTTTCCGCCAGCATGCGCGCCTTCAGTTCCTCATTAGAAATTCGGTTATGTAACACTGGCATGGTGTACTTTCCTGTCTTTCGGGAGGTGACTGATTATCGCGCGCCGCCTGCCGGCCCGCGCGCGGCGCATATCATACCCGAAAAACCGCCGCCGCGCAGCCCTGGCGCCAGCGCCCCGTTCAGTGTCCGTCGCCTTCGGTAAACGCAGAAGCCACTATGCCGAGCGCCATCATCACGCCGGCGAGCGCCAATATCGCGTTCACCTGCAGATGCGCGCCAACGCTGCCGACCGTCGCGCCCAAAACCAGCAGCCCCGCACTGATCCATGGTGCCAAAATATTTACCCTCTGAATAATTACCAGTAATAATATCGCCATTATCTTTGGCAGGAAAGATTGTGGAAAAATTCGGCATTCGATGCATATTTAACGCCCAAAGAGGGATTTTAATGCGTTGTGTTTTCCCGGATCGCCAGAAAAATGCCACAATAGTCGCAAACAAACGGCAGAAACGAACCTTGCCGCCGAGCTCACCCGGCTGCCAGACCATGCGATGACTCTGTCATTACACTTAAACAACCGTATTCAAACAGAGAACCCATGACTCAAGTTCCTACTTTCAATCGTTCCTTATTGCATCCGCGCTATTGGCTGACCTGGGTCGGCATCGGCTTGCTGTACCTGCTGGTGTTGCTGCCTTACCCCGTCATCTACTGGCTCGGCACCTCGATTGGGCGATTTTCCATGCGCTTTCTCAAGCGACGCGTCGCTATCGCCCAACGCAACCTCGAGCTCTGTTTTCCCGACATGCCGCAGGCCGAACGCGATGCGCTGGTGGTAAAGAATTTCGAATCGGTCGGCATGGGGCTGTTTGAAACCGGCATGGCGTGGTTCTGGCCCAACTGGCGCATCGAGCGCTGGTTCAAGGTCAGTGGCCTGGAGCACATCCAACAAGCGCGCGACAACCAGCAGGGCGTGTTGCTGATTGGCCTGCACTTTTTGACGCTGGAGCTGGGCGCGCGCATCTTCGGCATTCACAACCCGGGCATCGGCGTTTACCGCCCGCACGACAACAAGCTGATGGACTGGCTGCAAACCTGGGGCCGCATGCGTTCCAACAAATCGATGCTGGACCGCAAAGACATCAAAGGCATGATCCGCGCCCTGAAACAGGGTGATATCATCTGGTATGCGCCGGATCACGACTACGGCCCGCGCAGCAGCGTTTTCGTGCCGCTGTTCGCGGTGGACAAGGCTGCCACCACCACCGGCAGCTACGTGCTGGTGCGGATGGGTAAACCGGCGATCGTTCCGTTCACCCCGCGCCGCCTGCCGGACGGCAAAGGGTATGAGCTGATCATGCAACCGGCGGTGGAAAACTTCCCGCTGGATAACGAACTCGAGGCCGCCGCCTTCATGAATAAGGTGGTGGAAAAAGAGATCCTGATGGCGCCGGACCAATATATGTGGCTGCATCGCCGCTTCAAGACCCGCCCGGAAGGCGAGCCTTCTCTTTACTGATCAAGCCAACCCGCCACCGGCGGGTTTTTTATTGCGCGCCTCTTGAGAATCGACGGCGAGGGTGGGATGGTAAAGCCTTTGCCGCCCACCCTGGAGCCGTTATGTACATTGTCAGCCTGACCTACCATCGCCCGATCGCCGACGTCGACAGCCACCTTGACGGGCACATCGCCTGGCTTAAGAAATATTTTCAGGATGGCACCTTCGTCGCCTCCGGCCGCAAGAATCCCCGCACCGGCGGCGTGATCCTGGCCAAGGGCATTGACCGTGCGCAGTTAGACGCCATCCTGGCCGAAGATCCCTTCAACGCCGTAGCCCACTACGAGGTCACCGACTTTAGCGCCACCACCACCGCCGCCGGTTTCGAGGCGCTGACCGGACTATAAAACGCTGTAAATTCCGCGCGCTAAGCGCGGAATAAGGTTTAAACGTCATTTTTAAAACTTTATTTCATTTTTCGCCCAATCTTTGTCCCCTCGTTTGCCGTCGCCGCGCTTGCGGCGCATACTTACCAGGCTAACTTTCACGTTTTGCCCCTTCATCTTGCCGCTGGCAAAACGCGTCACCTTTCGGCAGTGGACATTTATGGCTTCGGCAGCAGAACCCGTTAACTGGAAACGCAACCTTTTCGTCGCCTGGCTGGGATGTTTTCTCACCGGCGCCGCCTTCAGCCTGGTGATGCCGTTTCTGCCGCTGTACGTAGAGACGCTGGGCGTTACCGGCCATCAGGCGCTCAACATGTGGTCCGGTCTGCTGTTCAGCATCACCTTCCTGTTTTCCGCTATCGCCGCGCCGTTCTGGGGCGCCCTGGCAGACCGACGCGGCCGCAAACTGATGCTGCTGCGTTCAGCGCTCGGTATGGCGATCGTCATGGCGCTGATGGGCATGGCGCAAACGGTCTGGGAGTTTCTCGCGCTGCGTGCGGTGCTGGGGCTGCTCGGCGGGTTCATTCCCAACGCCAACGCGCTGATCGCCACCCAGGTGCCGCGCAACCGCAGCGGCTGGGCGCTCGGCATCCTGTCTACCGGCGGCGTCGGCGGTGCGCTGATAGGCCCATTGATCGGCGGTTTGTTAGCCGATCTGTACGGCCTGCGCCCGGTGTTTTATATCACCGCCGCAGTGTTATTCGTCTGCTTCGTACTGACGCTGCTGTATGTCAAAGAACAATTTACCCCGGTGCAAAAACGCGACATGTTGCACGCAAAACAGGTGTTCGCCTCGCTGAAGAACCCGAAACTGGTGCTCAGCCTGTTTGTCACCACCATGATCATCCAGATCGCCACCGGCTCGATTGCGCCGATCCTGACGCTGTATGTGCGCGATCTGGCCGGCGCCACCCACAATCTGGCGTTTATCAGCGGGCTTATCGCCTCAGTGCCCGGCGTCGCGGCATTGATGAGCGCCCCGCGGCTGGGCAAGCTGGGCGATCGCATTGGCCCGGAACGCATTCTGGTCTTTATGCTGATCGTCTCGGTGCTGTTACTGATCCCGATGGCGTTCGTGCAGACGCCGTGGCAGCTCGGGGTACTGCGTTTTCTGCTGGGGGCGGCCGACGGCGCGTTGCTGCCGGCGGTACAGACGTTGTTGATTTACAACTGCACCAATCAGGTGGCCGGCCGTATTTTCAGCTACAACCAGTCGTTCCGCGATGTTGGCAACGTCAGCGGCCCGCTGCTCGGCGCCGCAATCTCCGCCGGCTACGGTTTTCGCGCGGTCTTCGCGGTCACCGCGCTGGTGGTGCTGTTCAACGCCGGTTATTCCTGGTGGTGTCTGCGGCGACGGCCGGGCTATAGGCGGGAAGACACGCTGCAGGAAGAGTCATAGCTGCATTTATCGCCACTTTCCGCCGTTGGTCAGATCAACGGCGCGTTTCCCCTACTTTTAATAATGCTTCCTTCAGGCCTGTGAACTTTCGCCCCGCTCAGAACATTCTTATCTCAACATCTTGTTTATCAACAATTAATTAACTTTCAGCGCATAAAACCCGCTGTCAATCATATTCCTGTCATAACCAACAGAAAAACCAGAAAAGGAGATGCTTGTCGACTTTTCGTCTAAAAAATGGGATACAGGTACTAGACAAAACCAACGACCAGTTATCAAATGGTTAAATAATATCACGCCAGATGTGAAGCATCGGCCAAGTGAAGAAAAGGTCAGCACGCTTTCCACGGTTTATCAGCGTTGCAGCCGCGGTGTTTGTCGGGTAATCCGCATTGGGCGGATCGCCTTCATTAAATACACATACATACCACAGTACGGGCTGCAGCCTTGCAGCGCCTTTTATTGGGAAATCGTTATGCAATCCTCTGTCAATAAGTCAGAAAGCCGGACCTTCTTCGGCCATCCCTATCCACTGGGTTCTTTGTTCTTCACCGAAATGTGGGAGCGCTTCTCGTTCTACGGCATCCGTCCGCTACTGATCCTGTTTATGGCTGCCACCGTGTACGACGGCGGCCTGGGCCTGGCGCGTGAGAACGCGTCGGCGATCGTCGGCATCTTCGCCGGCAGCATGTACCTGGCGGCGCTGCCGGGCGGCTGGCTGGCAGATAACTGGCTCGGCCAACGCAAGGCCGTCTGGTACGGTTCGATCCTGATCGCGCTCGGCCACCTGTCGATCGCCCTGTCCGCAGTGATGGGCACCAACCTGTTCTTCATCGGTCTGATGTTCATCGTGCTCGGTTCAGGCCTGTTCAAGACCTGTATCTCGGTGATGGTCGGCACGCTGTACAAGAAAGGCGATGCGCGTCGCGACGGCGGTTTCTCGCTGTTCTACATGGGCATCAACATCGGTTCGTTCATCGCCCCGCTGATCTCCGGCTGGCTGATCAAGTCACACGGCTGGCACTGGGGCTTCGGCATCGGCGGTATCGGGATGCTGGTGGCGCTGGTGATCTTCCGGGTGTTCGCCGTCCCGGCGATGAAACGCTATGATCGCGAAGTGGGCCTGGACTCCACCTGGAACAGCCCGGTCGCGAAGAAAAAAGGCGTCGGCGCCTGGTTGCTGGCGTTGGCGGCCATCCTGGTGGCGGCCATCGTGCTGATCGCTCAGGGCACGATCGTTATCAACCCGGTCGAGGTGGCCAGCGTGCTAGTGTACGTCATCGCCGCCTCGGTCACCCTGTACTTCATCTATCTGTTCGCCTTTGCCGGCCTGAGCCGCAAAGAGCGCGCACGCCTGCTGGTGTGCTTCATCCTGCTGATCTCCGCCGCGTTCTTCTGGTCGGCATTTGAACAGAAGCCAACCTCGTTCAACCTGTTCGCCAACGATTACACCAATCGCATGGTCGGCGGCTTCGAGATCCCGGCGGTGTGGTTCCAGTCGATCAACGCCCTGTTCATCATCTTGCTGGCGCCGGTCTTCAGCTGGGCCTGGCCTGCGCTGGCGCGCAATAACGTGCGTCCGAGCAGCATCACCAAGTTCGTGATCGGTATCCTGTGCGCCGCCGGCGGTTTCGGCCTGATGATGTTGGCCGCGCAGAATGTGCTGAGCAACGGCGGCGCCGGCGTATCGCCGATGTGGCTGGTGGGCAGTATCCTGATGCTGACGCTGGGTGAGCTGTGTCTGAGCCCGATCGGGCTGGCCACCATGACGCTGCTGGCGCCGGAGAGAATGCGCGGGCAAATGATGGGGCTGTGGTTCTGCGCCAGTGCGCTGGGCAACCTGGCGGCCGGTCTTATCGGCGGTCACGTCAAGGCAGACCAACTGGATATGCTGCCGGATCTGTTCGCTCGCTGCTCAGTCGCGCTGCTGATCTGCGCCGCCGTGCTGATCGTGCTGATCGTGCCGATTCGCCGCATGCTGGAAAATACCCAGTCCAAGAGCGCGCAAAAACCGGCGACCAACGTCTGACGGATACCCCGTTTTATCTCGCAAACCGGCGCTCGATGCGCCGGTTTTTTTATGCCTGCCAAGCCTGATGTTGCAATACCACCCGATAGCCATCAGGATCTTCAAAGGTTTGCCCCGCCCGATCCCAATAGGGATTATAGGCGGCGACCGATAAAAACCCTGCCGCCTGCATCCGCTCACACGCAGCCCGCCATTCGTTCTCATCCGGCAGATAAAATACCAGCAGATGATCCTGCGTCGGCGCCTGCCCGACCCGCACCCCACGATGCTGCGTGAACTCCAGATGGTAGGCATGCTGCGGATGCCCAATCATCATGCCGTCAAACCCCTGATGATCGACAAACTCACCCAGCTTTTCGAAACCCAGCCCGCGGCAATACAGCGTAGCAATCTCTTGCAACCGATCGGTCGGGCGCGCGATGCGCAACACCGCTTTGGCTATCGACACGTACTCCTCCTCCTCATGATAACGTCATACAGCGCCATACCCGCCAGCATCGCCAGCAGGAACGGCCATACCCGGCTTATCTCCGCCCCGGCCAACACCCAGGCGGGGCCAGGGCAAATGCCCGCAATGCCCCAACCGATGCCGAACAGCGCGCTGCCCACCAGCAAACGGCGATCCACACGCCCGGCGGCCGGGATCTGCAGCGGTTCCCCCAACAGGCTCCGCTCGCGTCGGCGCGCCCACATAAAGGCCAGTGCCGCCACCGCAATCGCTCCAACCATCACCAACGCCAGCGAAGGATCCCACTGGCCGGTAATATCGAGAAACGCCAGTACCTTAGCCGGATTGGCCATGCCGGCGATAATTAACCCCAGACCGAAAATCACGCCGCTCAGCAGCGCCAACAGAGACTTAAGCATCTTCACCCTCCCAGCAGATGGCGCATCAGCCACACGGTCGTAAAGCCCAGCAGCATAAACACCGCCGTGGCGGCCAACGATCGCGGCGCCAGCCGCGCGACGCCGCACACGCCGTGCCCGCTGGTGCAGCCGCTGCCCAATCGGGTACCCACCCCCACCAATAGCCCCGCGATCGCCAGCCAGCCGCTGCCGACCGCGATCTCAGCAGGAGGCAAAGCCGCCGCAGCAGCATACAGCCAAGGAGAAATCAGCAACCCGCCAAGAAATGCGGCGCGCCAGCCCCGCTCTCGGCCGCCCGCGCTCAATAAGCCGCCGGTAATGCCGCTGATGCCGGCGATGCGGCCGTTGAACAGCAGCAGCAGCGCTACCGCACCGCCGATAATGACCCCGCCCGCCAGCGCGGAATAAGGCGTGAAGTGTTGCCAGTCAATGGTCATCGCGGTTCTCCGGCTGTGGGCAATACAGTTGATACAGGGTCGTTAGCAGCGCCAGCGCTTTGGCATCGGCCACCGCATAGTAAATCTGCTTGCCGGCGCGTCGGGTGGAGACCAACCCTTCCTCGCGCAGCACGCCAAGCTGTTGGGACAACGTCGGCTGGCGGATATCCAGCGCCTGCGCCAGCTCGCTCACCGCCATCTCGCCCTGACTGAGCCGGCACAGCAGCAGCAGCCGATCTTCGTTGCCCAAGGTGCGCAGCATCGCGCCAGCCTGCGCCGCCGCCTTGCGCATCACGTCAATATCCATCACCCTTCCATATAGTTTATAAAATTATATAATATCATTTTATAAACTATTTATCTGCCGCGTGCCACAGGCTGGTGTGAAACCGCGCCGCATGGCATGCTGTCTTCCCCCCTTTTGCCGCGCGGAGGCCGCTAACGATGCTGTTGTTTCATGACGTTCTGCCGGTCGATCAGCCCATCCGGCCGTTGGCCAAGGATTATCGCCACGGCGACAGCGAGCCGGATCACTACCATAACTGCGCGCAGCTGATCCACAGCCTGAGCGGCGTGGTGCAGGTCACCACCCGGCTCGGCAGTTGGGTGGTGCCACCCGGCCGCGGCGTCTGGGTACCGGCGAAAGTGGTGCACAGCCTGCGCATCACCGGCCAGGTGGCGGCCAGGACGCTGTTTGTCGATCCGCTGGCGCGCGCCGATCTGCCGGCTCAGTGCCAGGTGGTGCAGGTGTCGCCGCTGCTGCGCGAGCTGATTATCAGCGCGATGGAGATTGCGCCCGGCTATCCCAGCGGCGGGCGCGATGAGCGCGTGATGGAACTGATCCTGGATGAGTTGCGAATGCTGCCGAGCCTGCCGCTGCACTTGCCCGAACCGCGTGAGGCCTCACTGCTTGCCCTGTGCCGCCATATTCAGACTACGCTGGCGCAGCCCTGGACGCTGGAACAGGCGGCCGCTCAGCTCAGCGTCAGCGGACGCACCCTGTCGCGGCGCTTCCAGCGAGAAACCGGGCTGCATTTTGCCGATTGGGTGCGACGCGCCCGTTTGCTGGCGGCGCTGAACGCGCTGGCGACCGGCCGCTCGGTGTTGGAAGTGGCGCTGGATCTCGGCTATGACAGCCCCAGCGCGTTCAGCGCCATGTTTCGCCGAGTGCTGGGGGTCGCGCCCAGCGACTATTTCAGCCGGGCCGCGCCGACGTTGACACCAGATAGCGCCCGGCAACGTTGAACAGCGCCTGCAGCGAAGCGCTGGCGGAGTCGACGTCGATGCCAACGCCGTAGATCGCCTCACCGTGCGGCAGCGCACAGCGGATATAGGCCACCGCTCGACTGTCGCTCTGATACCCCAACGTGTGCTCGTGGTAATCCTCGATCGCCAACGGCAAGCCGAAGCGTTGGCGCAGCGCATCCACCGCGCTGGAAAGCAGGCCGTTGCCGGCTCCCTGCAACCGCAGTGTCTCCCCCTGCCAGGCGACTCTCGCGTTGAAACTGTAGGCCTCTACCCCGTGACTTTCCGTCTGGTAGCTCAACAGCTGCAAGCACGGCTGCTCCACCAGCCCGTAAGTGTCGCGGAATAAGCGCCACAGCTGCGCAACGCTCATTTCCTTACCGCTGCCGTCGGTCGCCCGCTGGACCACCTGGCTGAAATCAATCTGCAAACCGCGCGGCAACGCCAGCCCATGGTTCTGCTCCAACAGCCAGGCGGCGCCGCTTTTGCCGGACTGGCTGTTAACCCGGATCACCGCCTCATAGCTGCAGCCGACATCGGCGGGATCGAGCGGCAGGTAAGGCACCTGCCACCAACCATCTTGTCGCTGGCGTTGCGCGGCGAAACCTTTCTTGATCGCATCCTGATGCGAACCGGAGAAGGCGGTAAACACCAACTCACCGGCATAAGGATGGCGAGGATGCACCGGCAGCTGATTGCACTGTTCCACCACTTCCACCACCTGTTTCAGGCGGCTGAAGTCCAGGCCCGGCGCCACGCCCTGGGTATAAAGATTCAACGCCAGCGTAACCAGATCGACGTTACCGGTACGCTCTCCGTTGCCGAACAGGCAGCCTTCGACCCGATCGGCGCCGGCCAACAGCGCCAGCTCCGCGCAGGCCACGCCGGTACCGCGATCGTTATGCGGATGCACGCTGATCGCCACATCGGCGCGACGGCTGAAATGGCGGCAGAACCATTCAATCTGATCGGCATACACGTTGGGTGTACTCACTTCCACCGTCGCCGGCAGGTTGATAATCATCGGCCGCTGCGGCCCCGGTTGCCACACCTCCGCCACCGCTTCGCAGATCTCCAGCGCGAACTCTAATTCCGTAAAACAAAAGGTTTCCGGCGAATACTCGAAGCACCAGGCGGTATCGGGCTGAGCCTCACAATGCCGGCGAATGCGCCGCGCGCCGTTCACCGCCAGCGCCACGGTAGCGGCCTTATCCTGGCGGAACACGATGTCGCGAAACATCGGCGCCGTGGCGTTGTACAGATGCACGATAGCCCGCGGCGCCCCCTGCAGCGCCTCGAAGGTACGATCGATCAGATCGTCGCGCGACTGCGTCAGCACCTGAATCGTGACGTCATGCGGGATCAGCTGCTCGTCGATCAGGGCACGCACAAAATCGAAATCCGTTTGCGACGCCGAAGGGAAAGCCACCTCAATCTCTTTGAAACCGCACTGCAACAACAATTGATAGAATTCGCGCTTGCGCGCGTTATCCATCGGCTCCGCCAGCGCCTGGTTGCCGTCGCGCAGATCGCTGGAGCACCAGCGCGGCGCCTGCCGCAGCGTGCGCGCAGGCCACTGGCGATCCGGTAACGTCACCGGCGGGAACGGTCGGTATTTGCTTGAAGGGTCGATTAACATGGGCTTCTCCTGATGCCTGAGTGAACGATACCGTCATTATTTCCCGTCTCCGCGCCTGCTTCTCCCGCTTTGCGGACAACCGTCGTCGCAGAGCGGACAACAAAAAAATTTGCATCCTGCGCCAGTGAGACAACAATTAGTTTTGACGTTTTTCCCCACCGCGCCGGCAGCACGCCGGACGCTTTATTCTCATTGTCAACGGAGGCGAACATGAGCCTGTATGCAACCCTGGAAGAAGCCATCGAGGCCGCACGCGAAGAGTTTCTCGACACCGCCGAAGGCGGCAGCGGTGACGAATCGCCGGTGCCGCAGCAGTTCAATCTGCAAAAGTACGTGATGCAGGATGGCGACACGATGTGGCAGGCGGAGTTCTTCGAAGAAGAGGGTGAAGCGGTGGAATGCCTGACGCTGCGCAGCGGTGCGGCGGCACAGGCAATCTTCGACGGGGACTACGACGAGGTGGAAATTACCGCCGAGTGGATAGACGAAAATACCCTGTATGAATGGGAAGAAGGCGACTTCCAGCTCGAACCGCCGCTGGATACCGAAGAAGGCCAGGCCGCGGCCGATGAGTGGGATGAACGTTAACCCGCACCACATTTTTATCGCCAAGGAGGCAACATGATTATCCGCCGGGCCCGCTCTACCGACTACCCCGCCATTTTGCAGCTGCAGGGGGAAAACGTGCCGGAAGCGCTCGACGAGCGCCAAAAACGGCAGGGATTTATCGTATCGCGCATGAATGAGGCGCAGCTGACGGCGATCAACCGCGGCATCGGCATACTAGTGGCCGAACAGGAGAACCAACTGGCAGGGTTCGTTTGCCTGATGCCTGCCGACGTGCAACCGCGGCCACCGGTGGTGGATGCGATGCTGGCGACGCTCGCCACGCAGTCCTTCGCCGGGCGGGCGCTGAGTGAGCAGCGGGTGTTTCTCTACGGCCCGGTTTGCCTCGACGCCGCCTGGCGCGGCAAAGGCGTGCTGAAACGCCTCTACGCCGCCGTCAAAGCGCACACCAGTCATGACTACGACGTGGGCGCGCTGTTTATCGACGACGACAATCCGCATTCGTTGGCCGCTCACGTGCAAGGGTTGGGCATGACGGCGCTGGCACCTTTCCACTGTGGGCAGAAAGGCTATCAGCTGGTGGTGTTCGCCACCCGCTGAGCAGGTTTATTCATAGGGGCCGTGCTGCGCATCGAACGGCAGCATAAAGGTGTCCACCACCATCGACAACGGCACATCTATCACCGTGACGTAACGCCAGGGCGTATCGCGCAAATCCCACTGCACGCCGGGATAGTACTGGTGGCCATGCCCCGCGCCGGGCATGGTGCGGCTGATGATGCTGCCGCAGCCGGTTAAGACCATCACGCCGGCCGCCACGCAGGCCAGCCGAAGGTAGGAAGAGAGCTTCACGACATTGACTCTGAGCAAAGGGTTGTTTCGCGAGTGAACAACGCATCGGCCGCAGTCTATCACAGTTCCCTTTCTCCACCGGCATCGGCGCGCGTAAGCAAAAGGTAAAAAAAACGGGGAGCGCGCCATGCGCATTCCCCGTTTGAGCGTTGCCGTTCAGCGATTAACGCCGGCCCGTTGGGTGCGCCAGCGGGTTGTGCGGCAACTGCTGATAGTGCTCACGCCAGGCGGCGCCTTCCGGCAACAGCCAAACGCGCTGGTGCAAACGAGCCAGCGTAACCGGATCGCTCAGCAGCTCCAGACGTTTGCCCTTCACCAGTTTCTCCGGCCCCAGCTGCAGCGCTTCGTTCACCCGCTCCTCGCGGTTGCGATCGAGCGTCGCACGCAGATGGTGACGCGCCGTCGCCAACGCCGTCGCCAGCGCGTTGAAGGATGGGTTGACCACCGCATGCATAAAGCCGTTGGTCAGCGCGCGGTTGCGGTTGAGATGCAGATATTCTTCCGTCGCCAGCAACTCGCGCGGCGGGTTGTACTCTTCCGGGATCAGGAACAGCTTGGCGCGTTTGCTCTTCATGCCCAGCGTTGCGCGGCTCGACAGCACCGACACGAACGGTGACAGGATCAGCGAGAACACGATCGGCGCTAACCACCACAGGAAGCGCAGATCCAGCCACGCCATGCCGCCGGCCCACACCAGGCCCAGCAACATCTGCGAGCCATGGCGGCGGAACGCTTCACCCCAAGGCGTATCGTCATCGTCACGCTGCGGAGAATTCCACACCACTTCCCAACCGAGGAAGGCGCTCACTACGAACACGGTATGGAACAGCATGCGCACCGGCGCCAGCAGCACCGAGAACAGCATTTCCATCAGCATCGAAATGAACAGGCGGAACGCCCCACCGTACTCTTTCGCGCCCTTGGCCCAGATCAGCACAATACTGAGCAACTTCGGCAGGAACAGCAGCACCAGCGTGGTGGAGAACAGTGCAATCGCCAGCTCGGGCCGCCACTGTGGCCAGACCGGGAACAGCTGCCGCGGCTGCAGGAAGTATTGCGGTTCCATCAGCGTATGCACCACCTGCAATGCGGTGGAGAGCGCCAGGAACATGAACCACAGCGGCGCCGACAGGTAAGACATCACGCCGGTCAGGAACACCGCACGGTGCACCGGGTGCATACCCTTCACCAGGAACAGGCGGAAGTTCATCAGGTTGCCGTGGCACCAGCGGCGGTCGCGTTTCAGCTCGTCCAGCAGGTTTGGTGGCAGCTCTTCGTAACTGCCCGGCAGATCGTAAGCGATCCACACGCCCCAGCCGGCGCGGCGCATCAGCGCCGCTTCAACGAAGTCGTGCGACAAGATTGAACCGGCGAAGGAGCCCTCGCCCGGCAACGGCGCCAGCGCACAGTGCTCGATAAACGGCTTCACGCGGATGATGGCATTATGGCCCCAGTAGTGCGACTCGCCCAACTGCCAAAAATGCAGGCCGGCGGTGAACAACGGCCCGTAAACGCGGGTGGCGAACTGCTGCACGCGCGCATACAGGGTATCCATACCGGACGCCTTCGGCGCCGACTGGATGATGCCGGCGTTCGGGTTGGCTTCCATCAAACGCACCAGCCCGGTGAGGCATTCGCCGCTCATTACGCTGTCGGCATCCAGGATCACCATGTAACTGTACTCACCGCCCCAACGACGGCAGAAGTCGTCGATGTTGCCGCTCTTGCGTTTTACGCGGCGGCGGCGGCGGCGATAGAAGATGCGGCCGTGGCCGTCGACATCGCGGCACAGCTCCATCCACGCCTTTTGCTCCGCCACGCAGATGTCCGGATCGTAGCTGTCGCTCAGCACGTAGATATCGAAGTGTTCCAGCTGACCGGTCGCGGCGACGGACTCATAGGTCGCACGCAGGCCGGCGAACACGCGTTCGACGTCTTCGTTGCAGATCGGCATGATCAGCGCGGTGCGGTGCGCCGGGTTGATCGGCTCATCGCCCTTGATGGTAGAGGAAATACTGTATTTGTCCTTGCCGATCAGCAACTGCAGGAAGCCCATCAGCGCGGTCCAGAAACCGGCCGAGACCCAGCAGAACAGCACGGCGAACAGGATCAGAATGCCGGTTTGCAGCACATACGGCAGCAGCTGCAGCACCGACTGCATCAGATCCTGATCCAACATGGCGATAGGATCGATCAGCGCCCAGCCCTGATAAGGCAAGATGGTTTTCATGTACCAGGTGGCGATGCCGGTCTGCACCAGCATCAGCACCAGCAGCACATAGCGGCGCATGGAGCCGACGACACGCCAGCGGTTTTCGGCCGCGGCTTCCTCTTTGGTGGCGTGCCGATTGTGCGGTGAACGCCCCAGCAGAGAATCCCAGAAGCGCGCCACCGGGTTGGTGCGCCAGGCTTCCGGGAACATGGTGGTGCGTTTGATCGGCGGCGTCGCCTTCAGAATGGCACGCCCTTCGGCGTCGGTATCGAAGTCGTCATCGCTGACCGCATCCGGCCAGGCGTTTTCGATACGCGGCTTGACCGAGGCCAGCGCCACGTCATCCGCCGACAGGCTATTGACGTTGGCGTCGGCGGCGCCCATCTGCCGATGGAGCGCCTCCAGAGCCTGAGCGTCATCCGCCGTTTGAGGGTTGAGCGCCTCTGACCGCTCAGCGGTCAGAGGCAACGCCGCAAGATAATCCTGGGCGGGTTGAGTAGGCTTATTCATTGGCAGGTAGCTGATAGCTCCAGGTTTCCGACAGAGTCTTATCGCCATTGACCAGCGCCGCACGCATTTCTACCGGCTTCTTGTCGTCTTTCACTTTCAGACGCACCGTCAGGCGCCAGCCTTTGGTCACTGGGTTATAGCGGACGTTGTTTTCTACCATTTCACCATTGTCGCCGATGCTGATCTGAGAGGCGACCGGGGTATTGGCATCCAGTCCTTTCAGCACCGGGCCAACGAAGTCGACCAGGAAAGCCACGCTGCCGTCTGGCTCGCGAATCAGGTTGGACTGCTTCACGTCACCGGTCGAACGCATGGTCCGCGCCACATAGGCGATGTCTTGCGAATGCAGCTTGTCTTCATCGCGGGTGAAGTTCAGGCGGTAGCTCAGCGTCAGCGGCTTTTTGGCTTCCGGCAAGGTATCCGGCGTCCAGAACGCGACGATGTTGTCGTTGGTTTCATCCGCCGTCGGGATCTCCACCAGCTCGACCTTGCCTTTGCCCCAGTCGCCCTTCGGTTCGATCCAGGCGCTCGGACGCAGATCGTAACGATCGTCCAGATCTTCATATTCTTTGAAGTTGCGACCGCGCTGCAGCAGACCGAAGCCTTTCGGATTCTCAACGGTATAGGTGCTGACGGACAGGTGTTTAGGATTGTTCAGCGGACGCCAGATCCACTCGCCGTTGCCGGCATGGATAGACAGACCGTTGGAATCGTGCAACGCCGGGCGGTAGTTCAGCGTCGGTGACGGCTGGTTCGGCCCGAACAGGTACATGCTGGTCAGCGGCGCCAGCCCCAGTTTGCCCACCTTGTCGCGCAGGAACACTTTAGACTCGACGTCCACGGTGGTGTCGCGGCCCGGGATCACCGTGAAGCGGTAAGCGCCGGTGGCACGCGGGGAATCCAGCAGCGCGTAGATCACCAGGTGCTTGTCGCCCTGCTTCGGACGTTCAACCCAGAATTCGCGAAAACGCGGGAACTCTTCGCCGGACGGCAAAGCGGTGTCGATAGCCAGGCCGCGAGCGGAAAGCCCGTAAACCTGCCCTTTACCCACCACGCGGAAATAGCTCGCGCCCAGCAGGCTCATGATCTCATCGTTTTTGTCGGCGCTGTTGATCGGATAAAGCACCTTGAAGCCGGCAAAACCGAGATTTTTCACCGATTCAGGGTCGTGTTTGACCGAACCGAAGTTGAAGTAATCTGGGCTGTACTTGATCTGTTTTACGCTGGTGGAGGTGACTTCGTTGATTTTCACCGGCGTATCGAAGTACATCCCCTGATGATAAAACTCAAGCTTGAAAGGGGTTTTCAGCTTGCTCCAATAGGCTTTATCGTGATTGAACTGAATCTGCTGATAGTCTGCGAACTTCATCTCGCGGAACTGAGAAGGAAGGTTGCTCTTCGGGGCTTCGAAACCTTTCGCCGCCAGATCCTGCGCCTGCTTGGCGACATCATCAATAGAAAAGGCCCATGCCGGCGAACTGAACAGCGTGAACAATACGGTAGCACCTAACCAACGAACGCTCGCGGCGCGTGGTTGTCCGGATAATATATTAACTAGCACATCCCCCCCTATTCGTGTGCTCAAATCATTTAAATCCATATTAATGGATTACTCAGCTTTCCGACAACATGATAAATGGATGGTTCATGTTTACGGCTCATTGTTTAAGCAGCTGATGGAACACCAGCGTAGCAAGCCGCGCAACAAGACGCTATGGAAAAATGCGGGGGGCTATAGTAGGGTTCCGGATAACAATTTAACGTTTGACGACTTATTAAGCGTGTTAATGAACTCTCGATTAAATCACCAGCGGTAATCTATGACTAAAGGCAGCAAACAGCGCGAGTTTTTCCTCGATTCGATCCGAGCCTATTTGATGTTGCTCGGCATTCCGTTTCACCTCTCCCTGATTTATTCCAGCCACGCCTGGGCGGTGAACAGCGCGTCGCCCTCCTTCTCGCTCACGGTGCTGAACGACTTCATCCACGCTTTCCGCATGCAGGTGTTCTTCGTGATCTCCGGCTACTTCTCCTACATGCTCTACGAGCGCTACGAGCGCCATCAGTGGTTGAAGGTCAGGCTGGAGCGGGTGGCGATCCCGCTGTTGAGCTCCATCCCGCTAATTACGGTGCCGCAATTTTTCATGCTGAAATATTTCACCGATAAATTAAACGGCTGGGACGAGTTTTCTCTCTATCAGAAAATAAATGTAACAGTTTGGGAATTGGTGTCTCATCTGTGGTTCTTATTGACCCTGTCATTGTTGACCTTCGCCTGCTTTTATCTGTTCCGCAAAATCAAGCGTCAAACCCGCGATCCTATTCCACCGTTAATAAACAGAATGCGTGGATTAGGAAATGTCTCACTGTGTTTCTTTATTTATGCGGTATGCTATTCGGCCGCGCACCGTATTATTTTAATTTTCGCGCCGCAGCTATTATCCAATGGCCTGTTCAATTTCGTGGTGATGGAGACGATGTTCTACCTGCCGTTCTTCATCCTCGGCGCCTATGCGTTTAAGTATGTGTGGCTTAAAGAGATTTTTCTGCGTCGTTCGCCGCTGGCGCTGCTCGGCTCGCTGCTGCTGTTTATCGCATATATGCTGAACCAGAAACTGTTGGCGCACAGCAGCTATATGTTCGAGCTGGAAGTGGTGATCAAAACCCTAATGGGGATCCTGATGACCAATGTGGTGTTCTCTTTCGGGCATAACCTGCTGAATTATCACTCGCCGCGCATCACCTATCTGGTCAACGCCTCGCTGTTTATATATCTGGTGCACCACCCGTTGACCCTGATATATGGCGCTTTCGTGACGCCGTATATCGGCAATAACCTGTTGGGATTTTTGCTGGGCCTGCTGTTTGTGTTCTCGCTGGCCTTCGCGTTATATGAGCTGCACAAGCGCATTCCGGTGCTGCGTTTCCTGTTCTCCGGCAAGCCGCAATAACCTTGTCCCCTGTAAACCTGACCGTTCGCAGGGGTTTTCTGTCATATTAACGCCGCGCAGAAAGCCTATACTGGTCGTTTGCATACAGAGCACACATTGCTCAGCCTGGCGTCGCCCGTTAGGGCACAGTGATACGGCAGCATAGATTACCTAGTCGTTATAACTGAAATGCATAAGTAAAAATCCATATCCCTGCCTTACGGTAGTGATTGGGCTCGACACCCCCGAAGGGCTGCGCGATCGTTTAATTCATTCGATGGCGTTAGCTGCATCTCCCTTCCGTCACGACAGAGAGGATTTTGAATGACCGATAAGAACACCCCGGCTCAGGAAGCCGTAGCGGAAAACGCTACCCTGCTGAAGATCCTCGGCAGGCTGCTGTCCGCGCTGGACGCCTCAATCAGCGGCAAAGAACGCAGCGTTTTGGTCGCTGAGCTCTCCAACTTTAATCTCGACGGCATTTCTGAAGCGGAAAGCAAGCTGGCCACCGAGCTGATCAAACGGGCGCTGGAATCGCTCGACCACTAACCCTACCGCGCCTGCAAACCATTAAGCCTGCCTGCGCGGGCTTAATGGTATTTCCTCCGAGCCGCTCGATCATTGTTGCCACAGCAAAAATACAGCAGCCTGATAATGTTGGATAAAAGGCAGAATTTCCCCTCTTCTCCTCACTTTCTTAGTTTAATCGTACCAAAGGGCAATAATTGATCGATTGTTTTCACAATCAGCCTTGGCGTTTTACCCACTAAACACGTTATCATCGGCACACGCGCAGTGCCCCCTATCCCCAGCCTCAGGAGAGCGAAATTTTGGATGCCAGCACCATTAACAGCTTGTTCGTCATCGGTGCCGTGCTGGTGGGGGCAAGCATTCTGCTCAGCTCATTTTCTTCCCGACTCGGCATTCCGATCCTGGTGATCTTCCTGGCGATCGGCATGCTGGCCGGCGTCGACGGCCCCGGCGGCATCGTCTTCAGCAATTACCCGGTCGCTTATCTGGTCAGTAACCTCGCGTTGGCGGTGATCCTGCTCGACGGCGGCATGCGCACCCGGGTCAGTTCGTTCCGCGTGGCACTGTGGCCAGCACTGTCTCTCGCCACCGTCGGCGTGGTGATCACCGCCGGCCTAACCGGCATGGCCGCCGCCTGGCTGTTCAACCTCGATCTGCTGCAGGGCTTGCTGATCGGTGCCATCATCGGTTCCACCGACGCCGCCGCAGTCTTCTCGTTGCTGGGCGGCAAAGGGTTGAACGAACGCGTCAGCGCTACGCTGGAGATCGAATCCGGCAGCAACGATCCGATGGCGGTATTTCTCACCATCACGCTGATTGCGATGATCGCCGCCGGGGAAACCGCGCTAAGCTGGACCTTCCCGCTGCATCTGATGCAGCAGTTCGGCATGGGCATCGTCTTCGGTCTCGGCGGCGGCTGGCTGCTGCTGACGCTGATCAACCACATCAAGCTGGCGGACGGTCTCTACCCGCTGCTGGCGGTGAGCGGCGGCATTCTTATTTTCGCGCTGACTACCGCGCTGGACGGCAGCGGCATTCTGGCGGTGTACCTGTGCGGTCTGCTGCTGGGCAACCGTCCAATCCGCAACCGTCACGGCATCGTGCAAACCTTCGATGGCCTGGCCTGGCTCAGCCAGATCGGCATGTTCCTGGTACTCGGCCTGCTGCTCAACCCGCATGAGCTGCTGCCGATCGCCATCCCTGCCCTGCTGCTGTCGCTGTGGATGATCCTGTTCGCGCGCCCGCTGTCGGTGTTTATCGGTTTGCTGCCGTTCCGCAGCTTTACCCTGCGCGAACGCGGCTTTATTTCCTGGGTTGGCCTGCGCGGCGCGGTGCCGGTGATCCTGGCGGTGTTCCCGATGATGGCCGGGCTGCCCAACGCCCAACTGTTCTTTAACGTGGCGTTCTTCGTGGTGCTGGTTTCCCTGCTACTGCAAGGCACCACGCTGTCATTCGCCGCCAAAAAGGCCAAGGTGATCGTGCCGCCGGCGCTGACGCCGATCTCCCGCGTTGGGCTGGACGTACACCCGGAAAACCAGTGGGAACAATTCGTTTATCAGCTTTCGGCGGAAAACTGGTGCGTCGGTGCTGCGCTGCGTGAACTGAAAATGCCGCCTAATACCCGCATCGCCGCCCTGTTCCGCGGCAAAGAGCTGTTGCACCCTAGCGGCAGTACCCGGCTGCGCGAGAACGATATTTTGTGCGTCATCGGCCATGAGCACGACCTGCCGATCCTCGGCAAGCTCTTTAGCCAGGCACCGGCAGTGACGCTCGACGAGCGCTTCTTCGGCGACTTTATCCTGCAATCCGACGCCCGTTTGAGCGACATCTCACAGGTTTATGGCCTCAACCTGCAAGACGACGTGGACGAGCAGCAGACGCTGGGGCAGTTCGTCATTCAGCTGATCGGCGGCGAACCGGTGATCGGCGACCAGGTGGAGTGGGACGGCCTGACCTGGACCATTGCAGAAATGGACGGCAATCAAGTCAGCAAGATAGGCGTCAGGATCGTGACCGACTGACGCTGCCGCACAGCGGCGCTATCAGATGAGGGAACTTCTGGCCTTAAGAACGTTCTTAATCACTATCACGATGTATGCGATTCGGCGCCGCTGAATTATATCCCTTTGATATAAAAACTTAACAGCGGCGCCCACAGGGATTAAGGGTGTGAACGGCAAGACTCGATTTCTTTCGGTGATGATGCTCATGGCGCTGGGTGTAGCGGCAGCCGATCTCAGCATCGCCGGTTTGGTCCATAGACTTTTAATTGGATAATTTTAACGTGACGCAGCAGGAACAAGAAAAAGACATTCTGGGGAAAATACTGGTGACGGTGTCCGCGCTTTGCCTGATTCTGGTGGCGGCGTTCCTGATCTGGGGATTCGTGCTGGATTGATGCCACGCGACGCTCAGACATAAAAAAAACCGCCGCGGCGGTTTTTTTTATGGGTCAGGCGATCAGATCTTGCAACCTTCGCAGTCCGCTTCGTCTTCGAGGATTTCAGGGACCTCTTTTACCTTCTGCGCCGCTTTTTCTTCGGCTTTCGCCAGTTCGGCATCGATATCAAAATCGAAAATATCATCACTCATCGCTTGGTCCTTATTCTGCTTCATGTAAACGCTGAGTATAATCGACAAGCCGCCGGCCGGAAACCTTTCAGTTTGCCGCCGCCAGCTGCGGTGGCTCATCCTGCGGCTTTTTTCCGTAGGCCATATCGTACACGTCGTAGAAGTCGATTTCGCCCTTGTTGCCGATGATGACTCGCATCTTCTGTTTCAGCGCGGCGCCGATGGAGGGCTCATCCAGCAATTGCTGCACCGCATAAGGCGACAGCGCGCGGGTGAAGTACCATTCGCCATTGTAGCAAACCCGCAGATCCAGCACCCCGATATCCTCGAAACGGTACACCGGCCGGATCTCGATCAGCAGCATGGCGAACATGAACAGCACGAAGGCGGTGAAGCCCAGGAAGGCATACACTCCCATGTACGGCACCTGATACATCACGGCGATCACCGCGAAGTAACCGGCGAACATGGCAAGGCACAAATAGCGGTGAGTACGGGCGAATTCGCTGTTGAAGCGCGGCTTGCCGTCACGCCCTTCGCGCCGATTGATCTGCTCAATCTCTTTAACCAAGATGCTTTTAATCGCGTCCATCGTTACAACCTTATGCTGGAAACAGCATTGCCATCAAATCTCGCTGCTAAAAGTAACACAAGTACAGTTTTGCCGGGTAGATCAGTTAGCCAACTTAATGACGGCAACTGTTATAGTTCGGCTTCAGCGCGGCTGAGCGGCCTTGCCTTGCGCAAACATGAACATGCGCTGGGCCACATCGTCGGCCTGCTTGATTTTCTGCTTTTGCGGTTCGTTGCTGCGCTGAATGGCGCGGGCGTAGGCGATTTCATGGGCCTGATCGATCATCGCGATGATCCGATCACGTTCGGTCTTCTCCATATTGCCTAACATGGTGGTGATAATCGCCTGATAAGCGTTGGACGCGGCGGTCAGCGCTTTCTCTCTCGCCTCGAGGGCGGCGACGCGTTGCAAGAGTTCCTGCAGTTGATCGGAGTGAGACATATCGACCTCCTGTTGCCGGGCAGCAAGCCTGCCTGATTACAGTTTAGCAAAGGATCGAAAGAGAAAGAGGAAGGAAAGCCAGCGGTTACGGTAAAGCACACCCGAAAATCCCAACGAGGAGCCGATAGTGCAAATCAACCCGGGTGCGCTTTACGGTAAGCGCGATGAGACGAAGGAAGAAAGCTGGCGCGCTATGCAGGACTCGAACCCGCGTCTATCAATTTTCAAGCCAAAACAAGCCATTATAAAACCAATCACTCTGCCAACTGAGTTAATAGCGCGTTCCTTCGCTTCGGGGCGCCATTATCCATAGCAACATTATGGATTCAAGCTTTTTTAGCATAATGCCCTGACTTTACGGATAAATCTTAGGTTATCACCAGCATGATGGCCTTACGGCAGCTCAATAATCGGGTAATCGCCAGCGATGAGCGGCTTGCACAAAATCTTGTAGCCATCGCTGTCGAAATGGCTGGCCGCGCTCTGTAGCCGCTCCGCCTGCGCCAGATCGCCGACCGAGCCCAGATAAAACCAATTGTGGATCACATGGTACTGACGCAGCGTCTCGCCCTGCTCCTCCAGCGCCACGCGCCCGGCGAACGGCCAACAGGCGATGCGCAACTGCTCAAGCGCCGCGCCGAGCCGCAGCGCATGCTCCTGCGCCGATTCCACGCCACAGCAGGCGCCCGCGCACTTGCGCAGGCTGTAGCGGAAACAGGCTCGCCCTGCCGGCAGCTTGTCGATCCCCAGCTTGCCGTAACATAAACGATGCTCATCGGCGATGGCGCGCAGCTTTTCCAGCGCGGCGTGGCGATTGGCAAACAGCCCGTAGAGGTGGGGCGTGACGGCGAAGTCGATCTCTTTGGCGTGAGCAATCGTCACCGCATCTGCCTGCAAGCGCAGCGCGCACAGCTGTTTCGAACGCCGCAGACGTTTGTTGAACAGCGGCTGTTGCTGTTTGATCAATTGCGCCTCCAGCAGCAATGCCCCCAACTCGCCTGCGGTCTCGATAAAGCTGATGCGCCGGGTTTGGCGCAGCATTTTAGCCTCGTCCTGCGCGCGGAAGTGCGCCATCACCCGGCTGCGTATATTGACGCTTTTACCGATGTAAAGCGGCAGGCTCTCGCTTTGACCGTGAAACACATACACGCCCGGCCCTTTGGGCAACGGCGCCAGGCCGGCGCGCAGGTGCTCCGGGTATTGGTAAATGTCGAGTTCTGGCTCGAGGCGGTTTGGCATCATGGCGGTGGTGTTATCCTGCTGATGAATGAATACTGGTTTTTTACCCAGTATAACGCCCAACGCAGCCGGTTGCACACGTGGTGGATAATAACTCGCCGTGATCTTTAGCGGGAAAGCCTTTACTATCCCCTTTCCAGCGGGAAAGCGCCTCACGTTTAGCGCCAGTTCAAGCTGGCGCTGCCATGATGGCAGACTGGAACCGCCGCTTTTATCGTTATGGAAAACCTGGGTATGTCATCACTGAAACTCCCCTCCCGCCGTCTGGCGTTGATCGCCGCCATCGTTTTCATCGCCGTCGCCGTCGCGCTGGCCATTTTTTGGCAACGCCCGCCTCAGCAGGATTACGTTACCGCGCCGGCCCGCCTGGGCGATATCGAAAACGCCGTGCTGGCCACCGGGCGGCTGGATGCCATCGAACGCGTCAACGTCGGCGCCCGCGTCTCCGGCGAAGTCAAATCGCTGAAGGTCAAGCTGGGCGATCGCGTCACCAAAGGGCAACCGATCGCCGACATCGACGATCTGCAACAGCGCAACGATCTGCGCAACGCCGAGGCGGCGCTGAACGTAGTCAAAGCCAATATATTAGCCAAACAGGCCTTGCTGAAACAGGCGGAGTCGCGTTTTAAACGCCAGCGCCGCATGCTGAACGACGAAGCCAGTTCGCGGGAAGACTTCGAGACCGCCGAAGCCTCGCTCGCTACCACTCGCGCCGATCTGCAGGCGCTCAATGCGCAGTTGGTGCAATCGCAGATCGAAGTCGAAAAGAAAAAAATCGATCTGGGCTATACCCGCGTGGTTGCGCCGATGGACGGCATTGTTATCGCCGTGGTCACGCAGCAGGGACAAACGGTCAACTCCAGCCAAAGTGCACCGACCATCGTCAAGCTGGCGCGGCTGGATATGATGACCATCAAGGCGCAGATCTCCGAAGCCGACATCACCCGCATTTCGCCGGGACAAAAGGCGTACTTCACTATTTTCTCCGATCCGGATAAGCGGTACGACGCCACGCTGCGCACCATCGAGCTGGCACCGGAATCGGTGATGAAAGACGACTCGCTCGCCGGGACCAGCTCTGCTTCCGGCTCCGGCACCTCGAACGCCTCGGTCTATTACAACGCGCTGCTGGACGTGCCCAACCCGGAAAACCGCCTGCGCATCGCCATGACCGCGCAGGTGTCCTTGCTGCTCGGCGACGCGAAGAACACCCTACTGGTGCCGATCCAGGCGGTGCATAAAATCGATGGCCAAGAGCAGCAGGTGCAGGTGCTGACCCAAGACCAGCGGCTGGAAACGCGCAAAGTGACCACCGGCATCACCAACAACGTCGACATTCAGATCCTCAGCGGTCTGAAAGCCGGTGAAACCGTGGTGCTGTCGCAGCCCGCCGCCAAATCGGCTGAGGATGGCATCTTCCTGTGAACGCGATCATCGAACTAAAAGGCATCAGCCGAACCTACACCAACGGCGGCCAGGCGCTGACGGTATTGAAAGACATCGATCTGACCATCGCCGCCGGCGAGCTGGTGGCGATCATCGGCGCCTCCGGTTCCGGCAAATCGACGCTGATGAACATCATGGGCTGCCTCGACGTGCCGGATCGCGGCGATTACTACATCAGCGGCCAGAACGCCGCCCACCTGTCGCCGGACGAACTGGCCCGCCTGCGCCGCGAGCATATCGGCTTTATTTTCCAGCGTTACCACCTGATGCCCGATCTCAGCGCGCTGGGCAATGTCGAAATCCCGGCTATCTACGCCAACGCCCGGCGCGATCAGCGGCGGCAGCGGGCGGCGCAATTGCTGGCGCGGTTGGGGCTTGAGGGACGCGAAGACCACAAACCCGGCCAGCTTTCCGGCGGCCAGCAGCAGCGCGTCAGCATCGCCCGTTCGCTGATCAACGGCGGTGAGATCATCCTGGCGGACGAACCGACCGGCGCGCTGGACACCCAATCCGGCCAGGAAGTGCTGGCGATCCTGAGCGAACTGAATCAGCGCGGCCACACCGTGGTGATCGTCACACACGATATGAAAGTGGCGCAACATGCGCAGCGCGTCATCGAACTGCAAGACGGCAAGATCATCGCTGACAGTGGCCGCAAGTCGGCGTCCGGCCCATCGTTGCCGCCGCCGAACCGCAGCCGGCAAAGCGGCTGGCAACGCCTGATCGACCGCACTCGCGAATCGCTGCACATGGCGTTGAAGGCGATGAACGCTCATCGTCTGCGCACCGCGCTGACCATGACCGGCATCATCTTCGGCATCGCCGCCGTGGTCACGGTAGTGGCGCTGGGCGAAGGCGCCAAACAGCGCACGCTGGAAAACCTCAAAGATCTCGGCACGAATGTGGTAAGCATCTATCCGGGCCGCGATTTCTTCGACGACGCCATCGACAGCATCCGCACCCTGGTACCGGCCGATGCCGACGCGCTGTCACAGCAAAGCTTCGTCGACAGCGTCAGCCCGGAAGTAGACGCCTCCGACAGCATCCGTTTTCGCAGCAAATCCGCCACTGCCTCGATCACCGGCGTCGGGCGCGACTATTTCCGCGTTAACGGCGTCGAGCTGTTACAAGGCGTGACTTTCCGCGACGATCGTAATGCGCTGCAGGAAGTGATCATCGACGACAATGCGCGCCAGGCGCTGTTCGGCGATTTCGGCGTCGAGCCGCTCGGCCAGATCGTGTTTCTCGGCTCGGTGCCGGCCCGGGTGATCGGTGTGGCTAAAAGCAATCGCAATTACGCGCCCAATCGCATCACTGTATGGATGCCCTACAGCACTGTCATGTATCGCATGGTAGGCAAACCGACGCTCAGCGGCATCACCGTTCGCCTAAAGGACAATGTCGCCAGCGAATCGGCCGTCACCGCTATCACACAGCTGTTGACCCAGCGCCACGGCGTAAAAGATTTCCGTTTGTACAACTTCGATAAAATCCGAAAGTCCATCGAACGCACGTCAATGACTTTTAGCCTGCTGATCCTGATGGTGGCATCAATCGCGCTGGTGATCGGCAGCCTGGGGGTGATGAACATCATGCTGGTCTCGGTGACCGAACGCACCCACGAAATCGGCGT
Organism: Serratia sp. OLAL2; assembly: GCF_002752475.1. Lineage (NCBI taxonomy): Bacteria > Pseudomonadati > Pseudomonadota > Gammaproteobacteria > Enterobacterales > Yersiniaceae > Serratia > Serratia sp. OLAL2. The sequence continues at coordinate 335,938 of NZ_MSTL01000019.1, forward strand.
GCGCATGGCGGTCGGCGCGCGGCGCAGCGACATCATGCAACAGTTCATGATAGAGGCGGTGCTGGTCTGTCTGATCGGCGGCGCATTGGGCATCGCGCTGTCGTTCGCCGCCGGGTCGCTGTTCACCTCGCTGGCGGGCGGTATGTTCACCGCCATCTATTCCTGGCAAGCTGCCGCGACGGCGTTTTTCTGTTCAACTTTAATCGGCATGATCTTCGGTTATCTCCCCGCCCGTAAAGCGGCAAGGATGGATCCGGTCGTTTCATTGGCCAGCGAGTAACCCATGAAAATTTTATCTCCCCTGGCGCTAAGCCTCGTCGCCTTGCTCACCGCCGGCTGCGGCAACGCCCTGAAAAGCGACTACCGGGCGCCGCAGGTCAACTATCCGACGAGCTGGCAGCACGACGCCCACAACGCCGCGCCCACGCCGTTCGACTGGCGCGATTTCCACGATCCTGAGCTCGATCGCTGGCTGCAACAGGTGATGGCGAGCAATAACGATCTGGCCGCCGCCGTACTGCGCGTTTACCGCGCGCAGCTCGAGGCGGAACGCGTCGGCATCAGCACCGCGCCCGGCATCAGCGCCTCATTAGGCAGCGGTATCAATCGCCCGCTGTCCGAGTCCTCCGCGTGGAATAAAACCAGCAACGCGTCGCTCACCACCAGCTATGAAGTCGATCTGTGGGGCAAGCTGGCGCGCCAGCGCGACGCCGCCGAGTGGAGCAGCCAGGCTTCCGTGCAGGATCTGCAGGCGGCGCGCCTGAAACTGTTGGCCGACGCCGCCACCAACTACTGGCGCATCGGTTTTCTCAATCAACAAATCAGCGTCAGCCAGGCGAGCATCGCCTATGCCAAAACGACGCTGCGGCTGGCCAACGCCCGTTATCAGGCCGGCAGCATCTCGGCGCTGGACGTAGTGAACGCGGAACAAAACTTGCTGGCGCAGGAACGCAGCCTGCTGGCGTTACAACACGATCGTCAACAGGCGCTGAACGAGCAGGCGGTGCTGCTGGGCGCGCCATCAGGCCAGGCCACCATCGCGCCCGTGCGCCTGCCGACGACGGCGATGCCGCAGATCAACACCGGCATTCCCGCTAGCGTCCTGAGCCGTCGCCCGGATCTCAGCGCTCAAGAGCTGCGGTTGCGCGCCGCCCTGGCCAACGTCGATGAAAAACGTCTGCAATACTATCCTGCGTTCAGCCTGACCGGTTCACTGGGCGCCAGCAGCAGCGCGCTGCTGGAATTCCTGCGCAACCCGACGGGCAGCCTCGGCGCCGGCCTGACGCTGCCGTTCCTGCAGTGGCGGCAAATGGGCGTGGAGATCAAGATCGCCCGCAACGATTATGAACAGCAAGTTCTGGCCTTCAAGCAGGCGCTGTACAAAGCGATGGGCGATGTGAACAACGCGCTGTCACTGCGCACGCAGCTGCTGGCGCAGGAGACACAGTTGCGCGCCTCATTGGCGTTGGCGCGTAAATCGGAACGGCTGAACGAGGTGCGTTACCGACAGGGCGCCGTCACCATTACCGACTGGCTGAATGCTCAGGAACAACGCCGTCAGGCGGAACTGTCGGTGGATGAAAACCGCTTCGCGCAGTACCAGAATCTGGCGAAAATCTATCTCGAATTCGGCGGTTCATCGGTACCTTAATCCAAACTGCCTGGCCAGTGGGTCAGGCGTTTTTTTTGACGGCAAACACATCAATTTTTCCTGTTTTATCTCCCGTACTCTCTATACTTAAAACATGACCAATTAGACGAAAAATCGTCAAATCGCACATTTATTAGACCATTCTCGCACCAAATCGGTGCAAACACTTAAGTTAAACTGCTGGATTTGATCGCCGCAAGATATAACGTTAAGCTATAGATGCAAAATAATTAGTCACCTAAATGACATAACCTCGGCATAAACGACGGTATTTTGTGATCCACATCCCAACTTAAATGTGGATAATGAATCGTCTTGAACCGCGATTCGATTAGCCGATTTGATAACTCGAAAACAACAGTGAACGGAGATTACGCTTTCACGAACAACGAATAATTCATTAAGGGATGATTATATGAAGTTAAGAAAAAAACGACATAAACCGATGCACATTAACGACATCACCATCATCGATGACAGCAAACTCAAGAAGGCGATCACCGCGGCGGCCCTGGGTAACGCGATGGAGTGGTTCGACTTCGGCGTATACGGCTTTGTCGCCTATGCGCTTGGCCAGGTCTTCTTCCCCGGCGCCTCTCCCGGCGTGCAAATGATCGCCGCACTGGCAACCTTCTCCGTGCCCTTCCTGGTGCGTCCACTCGGCGGCCTGTTCTTTGGTGCCATGGGCGATAAGTTCGGTCGCCAGAAGGTTCTCTCGGTCACCATTATCATTATGGCGGTCAGCACCTTCTGTATCGGCCTGATCCCGTCCTATGCATCGATCGGCATCTGGGCCCCGATCCTGCTGCTGCTGGCCAAACTGGCGCAGGGCTTCTCCGTCGGCGGTGAATATTCCGGTGCGGCGATCTTCGTCGCCGAATACTCGCCGGACCGCAAACGCGGCTTTATGGGTAGCTGGCTGGACTTCGGCTCCATCGCCGGCTTTGTGATGGGCGCAGGTGTAGTGGTGCTGATCTCCAGCATCGTCGGCGAAGCCAACTTCCTCGACTGGGGCTGGCGTATCCCGTTCTTCATCGCCGCGCCGCTCGGCCTGATCGGCCTCTACCTGCGCCATGCGCTGGAAGAAACCCCGGCGTTCCAGCAGCACGTGGACAAGATGGAGAAAGAGGATCGCAACGCCATCGAAAATCCGCCAAAGACCTCGTTCAAAGAGATCGCGGCCAAACACTGGAAAAGTTTGCTGGTGTGTGTCGGTATCGTGATTTCCACCAACGTGACCTATTACATGCTGCTGACTTACATGCCGAGCTACCTGTCGCATAACCTGCACTACTCGGAAGATCACGGCGTTCTGATCATCATCGCCATCATGATCGGCATGCTGTTCGTGCAGCCGGTGATCGGCCTGACCAGTGACCGCATCGGCCGTAAGCCGTTCATTATCGGTGGCAGCATCGGCCTGTTGGCGTTGGCGATCCCGTGCTTCATTCTGATCAACAGCAACGTCATCGGCCTGATTTTCGTCGGCCTGCTGGTGCTGGCGGTGCTGCTCAACTCCTTCACCGGGGTGATGGCCTCCATCCTGCCGGCGATGTTCCCGACGCACATCCGTTACAGCGCGCTGGCGATTTCGTTCAACATTTCGGTACTGATCGCCGGTGCGACGCCGACCGTTGCCGCCTGGCTGGTGGAAGCGACCGGCAACCTGTACATGCCGGCCTACTACCTGATGGTCGTTGCGGTGATCGGTCTTATCACCGGTCTGTACATGAAAGAAACCGCCAACAAGCCGCTGCGCGGCGCGACGCCGGCCGCCTCTGACCGCTCCGAGGCAAAAGAGCTGCTGCAGGAAACCTACGACAACATCGAACAGAAAGTCGAGGACATCAACGCGCAGATCGCCGAACTGGAAAAGAAAAAACAGATCCTGATCGACCAGCACCCCAAACTGGACTGATTCGCTCTGACAAGCAAAAAACCACCCATCCGGGTGGTTTTTTTTGCCTGGCGTGCAGAGAGTGGTAACTTGACCCGGCGGATGCCGAAGGAGAGATGAATGAATCAGTTTCAGGAGATGGCGACCTATATCGCCGTGGTCGAGGCCGCCAACATCAGCGCCGCCGCCCGCCGCTTGGGCACCACCAAGTCGGTGGTCAGCAGACGCATCCAGCAGTTGGAGACGCGCCTTGGGACTGTGCTGTTCGAACGCGGGAAAACGCTTGGGCTGACCGACGCCGGCCACCTGTTCTATCAGCGCGCCGTTCTCATATTAAGCGAAGTGAGTGATGCCGAAGAGTCGGTGCGAACACTGCACGGCCAACTGCAGGGCCCGCTGCGGTTAACCGCGCCGATGGCGTTCAGCATCCGCTATCTGGCACCGCTGTTATCCACCTTTATGGCACAGTACCCGAGCCTCAATCTGGACGTGGAGTACAGCGATCGCCTGGCCAATCTGAATCAGGAGAATTTCGATGTCGCCATCCGTATCGGCCCCTTGGCGGATTCCGACCTGATCGCGCAGCGCATCTGCGCCAACCGCCATTTGATTTGCGCCAGCCCAGCCTATCTTGCCCAGAAAGGCACGCCGATGCACCCGCAACACCTGCAACAGCACCAGGGGTTGCTGTATATTCAGCGCGAACCGACCGGCATGCTGCAGCTCCCCATCGAGGGCGAAATCCGGTCGTTTCGTATCGGTAAACGGCTGCGCACCGATAACGCTTTTCACCTGTTGGCGGCGGCTAAAGCCGGTTTGGGCCTCGCCATCCTGCCCGCATTTATCGCCGCCGACGCGATACGCGCAGGGGAACTGCGCATTGTGTTGGCCGCCTATTCACCCGACGGCGGCGACATTTCCGCCGTCTATCGCCGTTCAAAACGCGCATCCCCCAAGATCAAGGCGCTGGTGGACTTTCTGAGTGAACACATTGGCCATACGCCCAGTTGGGAAACCGCACTCTCCTCTTTCCTGACGTCAACCTGAAAGGTTCGCAAAACGCGAACCCGAGGTTCGAATTTCGCCTGCTTGTTGCTTGTGCTTCAGGGTTTTAGTCTGCAGAACACACACTTTCTGCCCGCTCTGGAGACTCTGCCATGAAAGACTTATCACGCCGTCAGCTGATATCAAAAACGCTTGTCGCTTCAGCCGCCGCCACGCTCGGCGCTTCCACATCGGTTTCCGCATTATCGGCGCAATCACAACCGGCCCAACGGACCAGAGAGACATCCCCTACTTTCGACGTAGTCATCGTCGGCGGCGGCTCCGCCGGCGCAGTGATGGCGGCTCGCCTCAGCGAAAACCCTGCGCGCCGGGTCCTGCTGTTAGAAGCCGGGCACAGTTATGCACCCTACGATTATCCGCGCCTCATCGCGGACAGCGACGTCCTCGGCGCCAATGGCAACCCGGAGTTCGAATGGGGATACCGGACAGAACCCGGCTATGTCAGCCACGCGATCGGCGCTATCCGCGGTAAAGTCCTGGGTGGCAGTTCAGGCGTCAACGGTGCCGTGGCGATCCGCGCCCGTCCGGAAGATTTCAACCGCTGGGATCTGCCGGGATGGGGCTATCAGGACCTGCTGCCCGCCTTCAAAAAACTGGAGACTCGTCATGGCCTGCACGACCGCGCAATCCATGGCGATAGCGGCCCTTTTCCCGTCGTGCAACTCACATTGGATGACATCACGCCAATGCAACGCGCTTTCGTCGCCGCCACGCGCGCCAACGGCTATGACGCGATTGACGATTTTGATGGCCCTTCAGCCAATGGCGTCGGCCCCTACCCGATGAATATCGTCAACGGCGTACGCGTTAACACCGGCATGGCCTATCTGGATGAGAAAACCCGCGCCAGAGACAATCTTACCCTGCGTGCAGATACGCTGGTCGACCGCGTGATATTTGACGGGCAGCACGCGATCGGCGTCCGCCTGGCCAGCGGCGAAGAAATCCATGCCGCTGAAGTGATCCTGAGCGCGGGAACCTACGGTAGCGCCGCCGTTTTGATGCGATCCGGCATCGCGCCTGCGCAACAGTCGAAGCGTCTGGGGATCCCCGTCGTCGCCGATCTCCCCGTCGGCGAAAACCTGGTCGATCACCCCTTTTATTACAATGCCTACGCCGCCCGCCCCGATGTCATCGGCAGCCAATCGCCGGTTATCGGTGCCAAGCTGTGGACCCACAGCAGCCAGGCGGAACCGGGAGAGCTCGATCTGCACATTACCGCGACGCATCTGTTTCCTCATGACCAAAGCCCTACCGGCGTCGGTTTTGTCTTGGCGGTGGCGCTGACTCGGCCACAATCCACCGGACGAGTCTGGCTGGAAAGCCGCGATCCAGCGGCAGCCCCTTACATTGACCTTAACTTCCTGGCGCAAGAGAGCGACCGCGTTCGCTTGCTGGAGGGGGTTAAACTGGCGCGAAAAATAGGGCAAACCGCTCCGCTGTCTACGCTTATCCACAGCGAGCTTGCGCCCGCTGCAGACAGCGACGAGGCCATTCTTGCCTCGATGGCAGCGACGTTGGATACCTATCATCACCCGACCTCTTCCGCGCCGATGGGAAATGCCGGCGAACCGAAGGCGGTCGTCGACCTTCAGGGCCGCGTACACGGCGTATACGGGCTTCGGGTCGTCGACGCATCCATCTTCCCCGACGTTCCCTCCGTCGCCACTAATGTGACGACGATCGCCACCGCCGAGCATATCGCCCGACACTACGCCTGACCGTTTGGCGGCAAGAAAGGCTGTTGAAACCCGGCCGGTCATCCTGATGGCCGGCCTTCGCCATTCCGCAGCGGCACAATCGAAATAACGGCGGCACATTTTATCCTGCCGGGAAACGATGTTACCCTTGTGGCCACCGTCACCTCTGCAAAACATTCTCATGGGCAAAATGGATCTTCCCGTCATCATCGGCATCCTGGTTATGCTAACCCTATGGCTCGGCGCGCTCTTCAACATCGGCGATCTCAGCCTCACTATTTCGCGCCTGTTTCACTGGTTCGAAAGCCAACGTGGATAACCTGGGTTCGCGATAACGCAGGCAGCGAGCAAACATCGGCTATGATTGAAAGACGTTACGTCATTTTCCGAGACTGTCGCTCGCGATAAAGAGGACCGCATCATGACCGACTATGGGTTCTACAATCAAATCCTGACCCGGCTGGCCGCCAATCACCCCGGCACGCTGGATGAGAAAACCTACGAACTGTGGAAGCAGGACGCCACCAGCCCGCACGCCTTCGCCGATCCCTTCGCCTATCTCAAAACCAAGGGGCTGATACAGGCCTATGTGATGAGCGACATCGACGAGAACAACTATGATATCGACCCGCATCAAACGCGGATCACCGCCGCCGGCCTTGAATTCATTCGCAACGGCGGGTTTAAATAAGGGGGATTCGCGCCAACAAAAAACCGCCAGACGGCGGTTTTTTTACTCTAAAAGCATCCGGACCGGCTCAGGCGGGGAAAGGCCGATAAAAAATGCGCAGCACTTCGTTATCACCCTGGCGTAAAAAACCGCCTTCCGGCTGCCAGCGCAGATCGCGCGCCAGATTGAGATTTTCCCAGCCGACCGCGCCCCCCACGCCGATGCAAAGATTTTTATTGCCTGCGGCAAATCCCGCACCGGTACCGATCATGGCATGCAGCAAACGGGGCGCAGCCGCGTCGCGCAGGGAGAATATGCCGATAAAACATCCCTGCGGCGCGCGCAGCATATCGGCCATAGTGCGGATCTCGGTATCATCCGGGCTAACGAAATGTTTGTATTGCTTATCGAACACCGTCTGCCACAACTGCTTGTATTTCGCCTTGCTGAGCGCGCCAGAACGGTGGGCACAAAGCACCACCGCATCCCAGCACATCTCCCCGCTGAGCGAAAGATACTCTTCCGTATCGGTTTGCGGCTTATCGGCGTAATGCCGTGCAAATTCGGCCGCATTCAAATGCGGCGGCACGGCCTGTTTGGCAACGTCACTCTTGTAGCGCTTGAAATTCAACCAATGCATGGGGACTGTCCTCTTCACCCTCTAGATTAATGAACCTGAAGCCGTGGATGAGACGAGCCATCAAATCCAGAGCGTCGTCGGCGATGGCGGTTTCGTCGTCATTCAGCCCCTGTTCCACCGAGCGCTCAATCGCGTTCATCACCGCCGGAGCGCTGGTTTCTTCCCCCTGCGCCACCACGTCTAATACGGCTTTGCCGATCGCCAGACAAAGCTCATGATCAAACTCAACCTCTTTATACGGCTGCATAACCACCCCGATAAATTTTTACCCAAGAATACTAGACCACAATGGCGTATCGCGCCTGTCATCGTAGCGCAGCAAGGTATGCAGCCGAAGAGAAATGCATCAGGCCCCGGGTTGATAGCCCGAAGCCCGATAAAGGCAGGTTATTGCGGGGCTTGATCGGTAGGACGAATGATAAAACACGTGGCGGTTGCCGAGGCCAGCAGCTTCCCTTCCGCCGTTTTGAGCGTGCCTTCGGCGAAAGCGACATTTTTCGACGCATAGACCAGACGCCCCTCGGCGATCAGATCACTCTCCTTTGGCACCGGGCGCAACATTTTAACCTGCAGATCGACGGTGCCATAACCAATCCCTGCGCCCAGCGTACTGTGCACCGCGCAACCGGTCACCGAGTCCAATACCGTAGCGGCGAAACCGCCATGTACGCCCCCCAACGGATTCAGATGGCGCCCGTCTGCTCGCGCCACAATACGGATATACCCCTCTTCAACCGCGTCCGGTTTCATGGGCACCGTTTCAGCGATTGAAGCCGGTGGAATTTTGCCGGCCATCGCAGCCTGTAATAACGCCAACCCCGTCATTTTTGTCGGATCCATTGCTCTCTCCTCTGGTGGTGAACCGGTTATATAGGAGAGGTCTGACCTCTTGACTTGCTTTTTCGTGCTGATGTCGTCAGCCGCCTGCTCTTCAGATTCTCTGAACGTGACCGCCATCACTCTTTAGAGTTAATAACCACAATTTTTTAGCGCCTTTAGATTTAAAACAACTTTCTGCTGTAAACGCCGCCGGAAACTGAACGCAGTTAAGTTCAACATTATTAAGGCGTATCTATCATGGATTTCTTTCTGCAATTAGCGGTTATATTGGCATGCTTGCTGTATGGGGCGCGTAAGGGCGGCATTGCGCTGGGGTTACTGGGCGGTATCGGTTTGATGATCCTGGTGTTCGGCTTTCACCTGCAGCCCGGCAAACCGCCGGTAGACGTGATGCTGGTGATCATCGCGGTGGTGGCGGCCTCCGCCACCCTGCAGGCCTCAGGCGGGTTGGACGTCATGCTGCAGATCGCCGAGCGGATGCTGCGGCGCAACCCGCGTTATGTCTCGATCATCGCACCGTTCGTCACCTGCATTCTCACGATCCTGTGTGGCACCGGCCATGTGGTCTACACCATCTTGCCAATCATCTATGACGTGGCGATCAAAAATAACATCCGCCCGGAACGGCCGATGGCGGCCAGCTCGATCGGCGCGCAGATGGGCATTATCGCCAGCCCAGTCTCAGTGGCGGTCGTTTCACTGGTGGCGATGCTCAGTAGCTACACCTTCAATGGCCGCCATCTGGAATTCCTCGATCTGCTGTCTATCACCATACCTTCCACCCTGTGCGGCATTCTGGCGATCGGCATCTTCAGTTGGTTCCGCGGCAAAGACCTGGACAAAGATCCCGAGTTCCAGAAATTCATCTCGGTGCCGGAGAACCATCGCTACGTCTATGGCGACGCCGCCACCCTGCTGGACCGGGTATTACCGCGCAGCAACTGGATCGCCATGTGGATTTTCCTCGCCACTATCGCCCTGGTGGCGGTGCTGGGAGCCTTTTCCGACCTTCGGCCCAGCTTCGGTGGCAAGCCGCTCTCCATGGTCCTGGTGATCCAGATGTGTATGCTGATGGCCGGGGCGCTGATCGTCATCATTACCCGCACCAACCCGGCGTCTATCTCTAAAAACGAGGTGTTCCGTTCCGGCATGATCGCCATCGTGGCGGTGTATGGCGTCGCCTGGATGGCGGAAACCATGTTCGGCGCGCACCTGGCGCAGATAGAAGCCACGCTGGGCGTGCTGGTGAAAGAGTACCCTTGGGCCTATGCGCTGATCCTGCTGCTGGTGTCGAAATTCGTCAATTCGCAGGCCGCCGCACTGGCGGCGTTGGTGCCGGTGGCGTTGGCAATCGGCGTCAACCCGGCCTATATCGTCGCTTCGGCGCCGGCCTGCTATGGCTACTATATTTTGCCAACCTACCCCAGCGATCTGGCGGCGATCCAGTTCGACCGCTCCGGCACCACCCGCATCGGCCGCTTCGTGATCAACCACAGCTTTATTCTGCCCGGTCTGATCGGCGTCAGCGTCTCCTGCGTCTTCGGTTGGATCCTCGCCGCGGCGTTCGGTTTCTTATGAGTTGTACTTCGGAGCCCTGCGGGGCTCCCTGCAAGCAGGATGACAATCCATGGGGATAGGGTATGGCAAGAAAGGGCAGAATGCAGGTGTAATGCGAATTCCAGAAACAAAAAAACCGCCTCTCGGCGGTCTACGACATTACTACTTATTGCTTTGATTATTCGGTATTTTTATTCCCTGGTACCCGGGGCGGGACTTGAACCCGCACAGCCATAAGCCGAGGGATTTTAAATCCCTTGTGTCTACCGATTTCACCACCCGGGCTCGGGAAAGTTGGAGGCGCGTTCCGGAGTCGAACCGGACTGGACGGATTTGCAATCCGCTACATAACCGCTTTGTTAACGCGCCTTTATTCTGTTTGCCTTTTCAGGCCAAAGCCGGTGATTCACCCACTTCGTTTTGTTCTTTTGGTTGGCGATGTTGAAATCGCTTATCCTAATCATCTGATTCTTAAGTAATTTATTTCGTTACCGCCGAATCGATGGACTGCATTATGGACTAAACCCCCCACCTTGGCAACCCCCCGAAATAGCAAAAAGTTCTCTAACGCTTTCAACTGCTTATTTTGTGGGCGCACTGTTCACAATGCCGACGGAAAGGCAAGCGGAATGTTGATTTTATATGCGTCGGCTCGGGAATTCACGGGCAAATCGGATCTTTTTTTCTCTACAGGAATCGCTTACCTCCCCCTCTCCGGCTTTTCACCTGCTTATGATGATGGGATATCATGCAAAACATCATCATGGGGACATCGCGCAATCTCCAGCGCCGCAGCCCTGAACGGCCAACGCAACTGCAGAGCTGGGGACTTACGCCAGGTTGTCCAACGCACGATGGGTCGGCATCAATCCCCCTGCAGAGCACCGGCACGATGTCCAATCAAATGTGCCTGTTTTCGCCGTTCAACGGGGGCATCCTACGGTATGAAAACGACTGGAGATATAGGGACATATGAAGTTGTTCTATCACTCTACCGTGCCAGCTCAATGCCCTGACAGCAGCGTTACTGATTGGGTGCAGCTTGGCTTATCATTCGATGACAAGCTTGCCCACTTAGAAGGACGGAGGGTCTGCTGAGTTAGTGCAAGTTACTTTTTAAGTATGCCCAGTGGAAAAGCTGTAGAACCAGTCGCAGAGCCCCTTAAATGCCCAAAGATTGATTCAGGCTAAGGATCGAAGCTCCATTGGACACGGCCTCCCCCGACGAACTGTCGCCTGACGGCTACTTATATGTATGCGCTGCTTTAGTAAAACAAGCGTGGTTCGGGAGAGGCTAGCAAGCTGGCCAGCGTGGTTAACGCAAACTTCAGTTCGGCGCGACTCGGTGACATCAAGGCAATTCGCACGCCATTAGAGGCGATAGTACGCTGTGCTAGGAACTGGCTGCCGCTAACGACCATTACCCCATGAGCACGGGCCAAGTTGGCAAACTCATCGCAAGTCCATGGTTCGGGCAATTCCAACCAAACGTGGAAGCTGTTGGGCTGGCTGCAAATTCGATAACTGCCAAGAACTTCCTTGACCAGTCTCTGCCGTGCAGCGGCCTCATCTTGCTGCGCTTTGACTAATCGCTCACCCATACCGCTGCAGATCACGTTGCTGGCCAACTGTGCCATCATCGGCGAAGGCATCCATACGCTGCTACGGACCATGGATGACAAGCGTGAGAGAGTCTCAGGAGGCGCGTACAGGTAGCCAATACGTAACGCGGGAAGAATGCTCTTTGAAAGGCTCGTCAAATAGATGGATCGCTCAGGTGCATAGGCCGAAATCGGTTTACTCGCTGGCTGGACCTCCAGAAAACCGTAAATATCATCGTCAATAATGAATACATCATGCTCGCGGGCAATCTGCGCGATTGCCTCGCGACGCTCCGGGGGCATGATTGAATTAGTTGGATTTTGGTGGGTGGTTACGCAAATTAGTAACGCTGGGCGGTGCTCAACGCAAGCGGCGCGGAAGGCCTCAGGGAGTAGCCCGAATTCATCTATCTGTACGCCCTGCAGTCGCCGATCGAGGCTATGAGCAAGAGAGATGATTCCAGGATAGCAATGCTCTTCGCACAAAATCACATCATTGGTTTTCGATAGGCTACTGATCGCCACTAGCAAGCCATGCTGCGCTCCGGAAGTGAGGACGATCTGCTGCCACGTTGCATCTGGCAGACTGCGTTGCACCCAACGAGCCCCCGCTTGCTTGTGTACTGCGTGCCCACCATCGCTGGTGTAGTCCATCACACGGCCCAAATCCGCTGAGTGCGCGAGTTCAATAATTGACTGCCGCAACCAACCGTCTATGTCGGCGTCACTAGGCTTAATTATTGAAAGATCAATCTGTGCATTGTCTTCGGGGGAGCGCTCGCCTATCGCGCGTGGCGCAGCCTTGGTTTGGGCAGGCAGGACAAAGGTCCCGCGACCGACCTCACCGATCACTAGCCCACGTTTGGCCGCTTCGTCATAGGCACGGCCAATGGTCCCAGGAGTGACTTTCAAAGTTCCAGCGAGATCCTTGAGCGTTGGCAGCCGCTCGTCAGGCTGCAGGCGCCCGGAATTGATGTCCTGCTCCAGGGCATCGGCAATCATCAGGTAAACCGGTTTCTCATGATCGCTGTATTGAGGGACCCACATAGGTAAAGCACCAGATATCTTCATGAATGCCAAATCCTAGCATAAAAGTATATGCAAGCGTTATGGGTGTAATCGAGGAACCCGTTAAAGGTTATCGAGCTATTTTCAGAATATTTCCTTGATTTCATTACTTAGCCCACCCTAATTCTCGCAAAAACCGCAGGTAACCAGAGAATTAAAATAAAAATAAATAGTTTAAAATCAAAAAATTAATACCAAAGCATGTGTTAGTTAAATCATTGTGACAGAAATTAATTGAATTTCCGCAATCGATTCAATTACAGTAATTGAATCGATGCAATTAGGTTGAATTGATCGATTCATTAATGGCGTCTGCTTGAGACAAAGCAAAAAACGTGATTTAAATCACAAAAAACAACAACAGGGAGTGCTGTCCGCAAAACAAGCGAGTCGAGCACCGAAATATGGAAACTTAGTTGAAATGGAACGCACACAGCACAATCAGGACACCGAGTCTGTGACAACGTTGGAGATCCGCCTGCCATGGGTCACCTCCAGCGCATGGCAAACGGTGTTAAGCCAGACTCCGCTGGATTTTGAATCCACCAAGGATATTTATTTTCAGCTTAAGGAGCAGGCCCAGGACATAATTGGAGCCGAACTAACTCGCCAGATCCGTACATTCGTTGAAGACCCGGCGATTACTGCAATGGTGATAAGGAATTGCCCACGAGATCGTGATACTCCGCCGACACCGTACTCTGGCGTGTTGAGTCCGAAGAGCACCCCCATTGCCTGCCTCGTGAACCTCTCGCTGCAAAGCCTGTTAGGTATTCACCCCGTCGTATACGAAGGTGAAAATGACGGTCGTTTATTTCGGCATGTGATTCCTTCACGAGCATCAGCTAGTCAGAAAAGTTCTCACGGTTCCCGTCTTCGCTTTTCCTACCACGTAGACAACCCAGATTTGCCGTTGTCGTCTGAGGCTGTCGGCGATATTTCGTGCTGCCCGGAATACTTGTCGTTCGTCGGCATACGCTGCGACCCACGAATCAACACCACACTAGTCAATCTTGATGAAGTCCTCAACAGCCTTCCGGATTCTATTGTGCATGAACTGAGTTTGCCGAATTTTGAAGTGCGACGCCCGGATTCTTTCGCCAGTAATCGTCGTTCGACGCCTAACCTGGCTGTGTTGGTCCGAGGGTTGGGCAACGAGTGGTTGTATCGTTTCGATAGTGAAAACACGTACGGCACAAATACCCCTGCCGCACACGCGCTTGATGTCCTGCGAACGATGCTTGAAACCCGTAAGTTCGATAAGCCGCATCTCTTGCTACCTGGGGACTTCATGATCTTCAAGAACCAGCGGGTACTCCACGCTCGGGATGCTTTCGAGCCGCAGAATGACGGTGCAGATCGTTGGCTAATTCGTTTGTTCGCGGTCAATAGCCTGAGCCGAGTGCGCTTGGCGCGTGCAGATCATCTTTACGAAGTCCTTTCCTGAATTTTTTCTTATAGAGGTATTACCATGGAACTACTAGGAGCCTATTGGGCTGAGCATTGGATATTTGCGATTATTTTGCTGGGTACTATTGCGTTTATAGCTGGCTTTGTCGACAGCATCGCAGGTGGTGGAGGCTTGTTCTTGGTGCCGGGCTTTTTGCTCGTTGGCCTGCCGCCGCAAGTCGCACTGGGCCAGGAAAAATTAGTCAGTACCTTGGGAACTCTTGCGGCGATAAGGAATTTTCTGGTCAATAGCAAGATGGTCTGGAAGGTGGCTCTTGTAGGCGTCCCATTTTCGCTATTGGGCGCGTATCTGGGGGCGAACCTGATTGTTTCAATTCCACAGGAAACTGTCGGTAAGATCATTCTTGCTTTGATCCCCTTTGGTATTCTGATTTTTCTTACACCAAAAGATCGGCCAGTACAGGAACATGTCTTGTCTCATGGAATGCTGTTTACTGTGGTGCCACTGACATGCTTGGTTATTGGCTTCTATGATGGTTTCTTCGGGCCAGGCACAGGAAGCATGTTTATTATTGCCTTTCACTACCTGCTCAAAATGGACCTGGTTTCCAGCTCCGCAAACTCCAAGACATTCAACTTTGCCTCAAACATCGGGGCGCTGGTGGCATTTGTTATTGCCGGCAAGGTGATTTATTTGCTTGCTTTGCCGTTGGTGGCCTGCAACATCCTTGGCAACCATCTGGGCAGTGCCTTGGCAATTCGTAAGGGCAATGACGTCGTGCGTAAAGCTCTAGTATTTTCGATGCTCTGCTTGTTCGCCAGTCTTGGCGTGAAGTATCTGGCCTGAGTTTCCAACGATATTTCTAACAAAGGTAGGAATAGTATGCGAACTGCATTAGTCACCGGGGCTTCAGCCGGCTTTGGTAAAGCAATCTGTCATCGGCTGATTGCCGAAGGCTATCGGGTCATAGGCGCTGCACGCCGCATGGAGAAGCTCTTGCTCCTGCGGCAGGAGCTTGGCGAACAGTTCATCCCGCTGCCGCTGGATGTCACTGATCCGCTGTCCCTCGACAAGGCGTTCGAGCAGGTGAGTGAGGCCCCGTTTTCCATTGATATACTGGTGAATAATGCGGGGCTGGCGTTGGGCATTGAGCGTGCACAGCAGAGCAATGTACAAAATTGGGAGCGCATGATCGCCACTAACATCACCGGTCTTGCCCTCGTCACTCATCGAGTTCTGCCAGGGATGGTTGAGGCTAACAGCGGACTGATCATCAACATTGGATCGATCGCCGGGACCTACCCATATCCGGGAGGTAATGTATATGGAGCCAGCAAGGCTTTCGTCAAACAATTCAGTTTGAATCTGCGCGCCGATTTGGCTGGTACCCATGTGAGAGTTACCAATATCGAGCCCGGCCTGTGTTCTGGGACTGAATTCTCGGTGGTACGACTCAATGGCAATATGGAAGCGGTCGAAGCTCTGTACAAAGATGTAAAAGCTATTGCTCCTGAGGACATCGCCAACACTGTATTCTGGATCATCCAGCAGCCGGAGCATCTGAATATCAACACGATAGAAATAATGCCGGTGGCCCAGAGCAGTGCGGCTCTCAATGTCGTACGCAACCTGTAGTGGGGTACTCGGATCAGTTGTGATCGGCATGGGATAGGAGTGGCACTCGAATCCCAGGTCGCGCTCTACTGCCAGGCTGACTACCGCATTGCCCAGCGTGAACAGCGCCATCGCCATCAACAACAGACGCTTATCCGATGATTGTTTGCCGTCCCTGTTCATATCCAGCTGCAGTTGCTTGACGATCTCCGGAGGGATAATCCAGAAACCTTGATCCAAGTGGAACTGATCAGGCGTCGCCAAGCGAAGTTCGCCCGTGCGCACACCAGTCAACATCAACAACCGTAGCACCAGCTGAGTTTGCAACTGTCCCCTGTAGGCACGGAGCTTCTGCAACAATTCAGGCAGTCCGCCCATATGCAGGAAGGGGGTTGTGTCGAACGGGGGATTTGGGCGCGGCCACTACATCAAGGTCAGACGCCGGATTCTGCTCCAGGTCCGGAACCTTAACCAGGGCATAGCGGTACATCGGGTGACGGCCGTTGTGAAAGCCCCACGGCGTTCAATGCTCTCGAGGATATCCAACAAGTCCGTACGCTTAATCTCATAGACAGATTGAGGGCCGAGGGTCAGGAGAATATCTCTGAGGAAGATTCGCTGGATCTGCTCCTGTGTGCTTTAACGGCCCGCCTTCAGACTCTTCTTGCGAAACTCGAACCATTGCTCGAACACCTTCTGGAAGGTGTGATTCTCAGCGAGAAAGGCGTGTCTGCGGTCCTGGTTTCTTTGCTTGCAGGGGTTGATGCCGCGGGCAACCAATTCACAAGCGATGTCGCGACGAGTGCGGGCTTCTTTGAGGGAGATTCCAGGGTAGGTACCCAGAGACAACCATTTCTGCTTGCTGTTCCAGGAATACCGAAAGTGCCAACTTTTGTTGCCTTCGGGTGACACGGCCAACGCGAGGCCATCAGAGTCGCCGAGTGTGCATGCCTTGGCAACGGCTTTTGCCTGCCGAATGGTGGTATCGGAAAGTGCCATGTCCAACTCCTCTGTGCCTGGTTCAGGAACAGATGGTCGGCATATCGCCCAGTGCCATACAGCAACAATGCGCACAAGCTCGCGTCCGTATTGATGGACTAAAAAATGGACTAAAAAGTGTTGGCTGGCGCTGGATTCCAGGGAAAACCTCTGGAATAAAAAAAGGGGTTTTCGCCCCTTTTTTCAATGACTTACAAACCTCAATGGAATTCCAAAGAACTCTGCAGATCAAAATTTGGAGCGGGAAACGAGGCTCGAACTCGCGACCTCAACCTTGGCAAGGTTGCGCTCTACCAACTGAGCTATTCCCGCATTACCAGAACTGACTGATTTCTTTGCTATCTTTCGGCAATTCATCGTTGTCGTCTGATGCGATGCATTCTACTTACCTGACGTGATGAGTCAATAAAATTGTTGGCGCATCACGATCGTTTGCCGATTTTTGCAGCGTATCGATCACGGTTCCAGCAGATCGTTGCGTGCCGCGTTCAAATATTGGAACATCGACCAGAAAGTCAGCACCGCCGCGATATACAGCAAACCAATCGCCACATACTCTACGGAGCGATCCGGCCGCCACAGCAGGCCCACCAGCGACATCATCTGCGCCATGGTTTTCACTTTGCCAATCCAGGACACCGCCACGCTGCTGCGTTTGCCAATTTCCGCCATCCACTCACGCAGCGACGAAATGATGATTTCACGGGCGATCATGGTGGCCGCCGGCAGCGTGATCCACCAGCTGTGGTAGTGCTCCGCCACCAGCACCAGCGCCACCGCCACCATCACTTTGTCAGCGACCGGATCCAAAAACGCCCCGAAGCGCGTTGTTTGTTTCCAGCGGCGTGCCAGGAAGCCGTCAAACCAGTCGGTGACGGCGGCAAACACAAAGATAACGGCGCAAACCATCGGAGCCCAGTTGAACGGCAGATAAAACGCCAGCACAAAGAATGGGATCAGAACTACGCGAAACAGGGTAAGCCAAGTCGGTATATTCAATTGCATAATGCTACGGTAACTATCTGGCTAGAGTGGAAATTAAGAGTATGTTGCTACATTGCCCTCAGTGTTTCAATGCATTGTAGATCTTTTCTGCCAATGCTTGTGAAATACCCGGCACTTTTGCAATTTCCTCCACGCTGGCGTTCAACAAAGGTTGCAGTCCGCCCATATACTTCAACAGCACCTGGCGCCGTTTCGGCCCTACGCCTTCAATCAGCTCCAATGCGCTGGTATTTCTGACTTTCGCCCTTCTCTGCCGGTGACCGGTAATCGCATGATTGTGCGAATCGTCGCGGATGTGTTGGATCACATGCAGCGCCGGCGAATCCGGCGGCAGAGAAATTCCCTCGCCTTCCGGGACGAAGAACAACGTTTCTAACCCGGCCTTGCGGTCGGCGCCTTTGGCAATGCCGATCAGCAATGGCTTATTCTTGTCCCATGTGACGTTCAGCGATTTGAATACCTCGATCGCCATGCCGAGTTGCCCTTTACCGCCGTCGATGAAGATGACATCCGGGATCTTTTTCTCTTCCAGCGCCTTGCCGTAACGGCGCTTCAGCACCTGCGTCATCGCCGCGTAGTCATCGCCAGGCGTGATGCCGCTGATATTATAGCGCCGATACTCCGCTCGCACGGGGCCGTTACCGTCGAACACCACGCACGAAGCCACGGTCTGCTCGCCCATGGTATGGCTGATATCAAAGCACTCCATACGGTTGATTTCCGCCAGGTTCAGCACCTTGGCCAATTCCGCCAGCCGCTGATGAATAGTCGACTGCTGCGACAGCTTGGTCGTCAACGCCGTTGCCGCGTTGGTGCGCGCCAGCTTCAGATAACGGGCGCGATCGCCGCGCGGTTTGCTTTGAATTTGGATCTTGCGCCCCGCCAACTCGGAGAGCGATTCCGCAAGCAGGTCTTTTTCCGGCAGGCTGAAATCCAGCAGGATCTCGCCGGGCAGCGTGCGCGCCTGGCTGCCTTGCAGATAGAACTGGCCAACAAAGGTCTGCACCACCTCGCTCATCTCCGTACCACCCGGCACTTTAGGGAAATAGCTGCGGCTGCCCAGCACCTTGCCCTGTCGGATGAACAGCACGTGCAGGCACGCCATACCGGCATCGAACGCCACGCCAATCACGTCCAGATCGTCGCTGTCGCCCGACACGAACTGCCGCTCCGTGACGCGGCGTACGGCCTGAATTTGATCGCGAATGCGCGCCGCCTCTTCGAAATTAAGCAGTTTGCTGGCTTCTTCCATGCGCGCAATCAGCTGGTGCAATACCTGTTGATCTTTGCCTGAAAGGAACAGCCGCACGTAGTCCACCTGTTGCCGATATTCTTCTTCACTCACCAGGCCGGCGACGCAAGGCCCCAGACAGCGGCCGATCTGATACTGCAGACACGGACGTGAACGGTTGCGATACACGCTGTTTTCGCACTGGCGGATCGGGAACAGCTTCTGCAGCAGCGCCAGCGTTTCGCGTACGGCGTAAGAGTTGGGAAAAGGCCCGAAATATTCGCCCTTGGCGTGTTTGGCGCCGCGATGCACCGCCAAACGGGGATGGGTATCCGCGCTGAGAAAAATCAGCGGATAAGATTTATCGTCTCGCAAAAGAACATTATATCGCGGTTGGTACAATTTAATGTAGTTATGTTCCAACAACAGCGCTTCCGTTTCGGTATGGGTAACCGTTACGTCTATTTGCGCGATATTTTTAACCAGCGTCTCGGTCTTACGGCTGCTGACCTGCTGCCGAAAGTAGCTGGCGAGACGCTTTTTCAGGTCTTTGGCTTTACCGACGTAGATCACCGTCCCCGTGGCGTCGTACATACGATAGACGCCGGGTTGGCTGGTGACGGTACTCAGGAAGGCTTTGGCATCAAAACGATCATTCACTGCTTAACAACGTCTCCGCATTGAACAATCCATGTCGGATGGCCAGGTGAGTCAATTCGACGTCGCCGCTGATATTCAGTTTGCTGAACATGCGGTAACGGTAGCTGTTCACCGTTTTTGGGCTGAGACTCAGTTGCTCCGAGATCTCATTCACTTTTTTGCCTTTGGTGATCATCAACATGATCTGTAACTCGCGTTCAGACAGGCAGCTGAACGGCGTTTCAGCCTGCGGTTCCAGCTGACTCAAGGCCATCTGCTGAGCGATGTCAGACGCGATATAGCGCTGCCCCGCATGCACGGAACGCAAGGCGTTAATCACTTCTTGCGGCGCGGCGCCCTTGCTCAGGTAACCGGCGGCCCCCGCCTGCATCACCTTCGCGGGCAAAGGATTTTCAGTATGGATGGTCAACATGATGACTTTGACGTCGGGCGCATAACGCACAATCTTGCGCGTGGCTTCCAGCCCGCCAATGCCCGGCATATTCATGTCCATCAGCACGATATCGACAGCGTTGCCACGGCACCATTTTACGGCGTCTTCACCGCACTGGGCCTCACCGACAACTTTTATACCTTTGATATCTTCAAGAATGCGTCGTATCCCTGCGCGCACCAGTTCGTGGTCATCAACAAGAAGAACGCTAATCAAGGAAAAATCTCCAAAAAAAGGGAGTAACGCAATCGGCCTCTGTTTTCGCCAGAGATATTACTTGTTTTTCAGACAAGAATGAACACAGATTAATACATACTTTCGAATAACTTTGCGGAGCAGAGCTGATTTTTCAATTTTAGCCGTCTATGCCGCCGATAAATCGTCACGTCGGAAAACATCAGGCGACGAAAATAATTCCGCGGCGCTGTACCCGACACAGGATAGCGCGACAATCATGCTGCGAGTGAGAAATCTGTGTAAGCAATCACGACATGAATAATATTAACACGGCTATTGGCTATTTGTAATCATTTGATATTTAAAGGCGTAGCAAAATCCGCTGCCAACGCGGGTCTGGCAACCCACGGTCGAAACTATTATTCCCGGCAAACGCCGCTAAAATCGGTGTACTACGCTCCAAATAATTATAATAACCCCATCGTTCAACAATAACGTGCCGGACAAATACTTGTTAACCACCTCGAAATAACTTGCCGATAGAGGATGATTCGGACAAGCAATGAGCGAACGTTGCCCACCCGCGTGACCGGAGCAAGCCCGGTGCAGATGATGGACGCATGCTATGCTATACTCCGCGCCCAGTTAAATTCGCCACCGCGCGCGACAACTGTTTAGCCCACGCGCGGTGCGCCAAAGCAGCTTGTATCAGGCTACGGCCTCAAAAAATCAGGAGAGAAAATGAGCAACGTTGATTTCACTACGTCTGCAAACCCGGAAATCTTGGCGACCGAGGTTGCCTGCCTCAAAGCTACGCTGACGCTGATCCTGAAGTCGATCGGCCAGGCCGACGCCGGGAAAGTCATCATCAACATGGAACGTTTCATTGCCCAGATTGAAGATCCGACTCAGGCGGAAATCTTCAAGAACAGCATTCAGCAAATCAAGCACGCTTACCGCCAGTAAACGTTGCCTCTCAGACCCGCGTTTCATGCGGGTCTGTTTTTCCCCGCGCTACGCAACACGCCATTGATCTTGCACAGACTTTCGGGCAGTGTGTTGACTTTCCCCCACACCCGAGACCGTTATGGGCATCCTTGTCAAAGCGCTGATCGGCGCGCTGGTCGTGGTTCTGATTGGCCTGTTGGCCAAAACGCGCAACTATTATATCGCCGGTTTAGTCCCGCTCTTCCCCACTTTTGCTTTGATTGCGCATTATGTTGTCGGCAGCGAACGTTCAATAGCGGCGCTAAAAACGACGCTGATTTTCGGCATGTGGGCGGTGTTGCCCTACCTGGTGTATTTGATTTCGCTGTATTTCCTGATTAACAGCCTGCGGCTGTCGTTAGCGCTGGGTGCGGCGGTACTGTGCTGGATTGCAGCGGCGTGGCTACTCATTACGCTGTGGGGATGGTGGCAAGGGCGTTAACGCCCTTGCCGGAAATGTTACGGCCGCCCTGCCTGCAAAACGAAGCCTCTCTGCCGATCGCCGGCGATACGCAGATAGCGGCTTTCACCGGCGCGCAGCGTCATCGGTACACTGCCGCCGGTCTCACGCCAAATACACAGATTATTCTCGATCATATCTTGCCCGATACTGACCGTAATATTGCCTGGCGGCACGCGAAATTCTGCTTTCTCTTTCGACCCCAGTGAAGCGGCGAACTCCCCATTCACATAGACGCCGGTGCGACAGCTCCCCGCTAGCATTCCGCTGTCGCGCACCACCATTACCGTAGCGTAAGGCGTATCCGGGATATTCTGATAGAGCATCAGACGGCTTGGGGGCGGCAATTCAGCCTGTTGCGGCGGTACGACTTGAGTCGCACATCCCGTCAACAGTGCAGAGGCAAATAACAACGCGGCGTAATGCTTCATCCTTGGCTCCTGAAGAAAATAATGCTTATCGTAACAAGAGAATAGCTGTCTCCAGTAGCATTCATACTGCAGAGACGAAAAAATCGGATAACTTCCCACTCACCCACAAACCGGCAGGAATAAGAAGATTCTGCATTAAAGCTATTGAAATAAAGGCGATTCTTGCAGATTTAAAACTTGACCATGCCACGTTGGATATCTGCCGCAAAAGCACCACTGACGTAACTGAAACCATCCTGCGTGACGTAAACTCGGGTATGACCGGTCTCTGATAACACCGCCACCATATATCCCAGGCTGATCATTTCATGTGATGGAACGTTCATTGGGGTTAGAAATCCGCGTCCGCGGCACCACTGATAAAAGCGAGTTCGCCCATATCCCAACACGGCCCCCACATCGGAGAGGTGCTTGAAAGTATCATAATCCTCTGATGGTGAAGGTAAACCGTCATGACTTTCAGGCGTTTTCTTTATCCCAGACAAAATAAACTCCTTTTTTGACGCTGTCGCGTACGATTACCCTTCCTCTAAAATTAATTTAAAAAATCCAAATTTAAAATGCAAATGAATTCCCTGTAACTAAAAGCCTTCCCCAGAAAAAACCCGGAAATAAAACCCCAATAAAAAAACAGAAATAAAAAAATAGAGTATTAATACCGAGTATTAAATCCTTGGCATGGGTAAATATCCTAAATAAAAATAATAGTCAGGCAAGATAAGAACATACTTAGCATGCGTATTATTTCACTCATCAAAACGATGCAATTGCGCTCGGATCATTACGGCATAAAAAGAATGAATAAAACCAGCACCACATCGACCCACCTTCGTCGTGTGGTCGCAGATCCCTACAGACTTCCCCAATGTGCCACATCCTCTCTCAACGCGGCACTTCCTCAATCATACCTAAACAATAACCATTATCATTTCCAATTATTCCGCCAGTTTATTACACTTTCCTACCTCGCCAGTTAGGAACATTCCTAGTCGGAGAGCCTCAGGACAGAGAAAGAGTTAGGGACACCATGAAGAATTACCGTTGTTTGATTGTTTTGCCGCTTTTGATGATGACCGCCTGCACCCAATGGGAAAGGCCCGGCGCGGTCGAGAGTACCCGGGATGCCGAATATGCCGAATGCCGCAGCCGCGGCTACGATCGTTTTCCGCCGGACGTGGTGCGGGACGTGGAGTTCAGCTACGAAAACAAATACATCCCTTGCGAGAAAAATAAGAAAGATTGCCCATCGGGATACCGCTATGACAAAGAGCCGTCGATTAAGACGGTGCAGACCGACCGCAATCAGTCCGCCCGAAACGCCACCATCGAAGCCTGTATGTACAGCAAAGGTTGGCGAGAGAAAACCTACTATTGGCCGCAATGGTGATGTGGCGGCGTTTGCCTAGGGTGACATGCCGCTAATCCATTCAGCCGTCGTCATCACTTCGGTTCAGCCCCAGCGCAACCAGTGTTTCCGCCCTGACCGGCGTTAAAGGCACACGCGGCGGTGGCAAAGGCCAGCCCAAAAGCTGCCTCGCCGCCGCCGCGCAGACTTTACCCTGGCATGCCCCCATGCCACAGCGGCTACTTAGCTTAGCCGTGTTCCAATCCGGCTGATGGCGGACCTGTTCCAGCGCGACGTCTTCGCAGCGGCACAGCAGCGTCTGCGGTTTGGCCAGAGAATTCATGCGTTCATCGAGCGTAAAAGCGGCCGCTGTCGCCGTGGCGAAACGCCGCCACCGCTGCCGCTGCGCCATCATAAAATCGGCTTTTTCCTTCTGACCGGTGGCGGCATAACCGGCGATGGCGCCTTCGGTGAGCGCCAATTCACTGCCGCCGATGCCGGTACATTCCCCGGCGGCATAAATTTGCGCCTGGCTGGTTTGCTGACAATGATCCACCGCTACGGCACCGTGTTCTATCCGACACCCCAGCAGCATGGCCAACTCAATGTTCGCCACCAATCCAAAACCGCAGGCTAACCTGTCGCAGGCGATCGTTCTTTGCCGCCCACCGTTATTGACGTGCACCGAGGTTAAACGGTCTTGCCCCAACGCCGCCAGCACCCGGCTACCGGCACGATAACGATGCGGCATCAGAGAAAACGCCTGATGCAGCTTGGCTGGCCAGCGCCACAAGCCGCCCGCAAACGCCGCCAACCGCCAAAGCGGTGCCTGCTCAGCCACCAGCACCACCTCGCCGCCGGCCTGTTTTACGCTGTTCGCCACCGCCAACAGCAGTGGACCACTGCCTGCTATCACTACTCGCTCACCGCGGATTGTCAGCCCTTGCTTGATTTGCGCCTGTAGACCACCGGCGCCGGTCACCCCCGGCAGCGTCCAGCCGGGAAACGGCAACAGGAGTTCACGAGCGCCATTGCATAAAATCAACTTTTGATAGCGAATCACGCCGCAGCCTTCGGCATCTTCATATGCCAATCGGTTAGCGCCACACTGCGCCACCAGCTTGCAGCCGGACTGCAGCGCAATATTTTCCTTCGTCACCACCGCCTGCCGATAGCGGTTCGCCATTTCAGGCAATGCCACCTGCGGTCCATCGCGCCAGATTTGTCCGCCTGGATGTGGATTATCATCAATCATTCGTACCTGACCACCACTTTCCGCAGCGGCCAGCGCCGCCGCCATGCCGGCCGGCCCAGCGCCGACGATCAGCACCTCACAGTCGAAGTTACTCATCATCGCTCCTCTCGATGCGCATGCCGGCTTGGCACAGCGTCTGGCACGCCAGGCGACGCAGACCGTTAATGGTCACCCGGCACTCCTGACAAATGCCCATACCGCAAAAGGGGGCCCGTGGTTGGTGTGAAATCGACAACCGGCAACGATCGTCACCGCACAGGCTGAGTGCCGCAGCAACGCTGAGGCCAACCGGCACCCGCCGGTGCTCTCCATCGATACTCAACGAGAGCGTATTTTGTCTTTCATTCATACAGGCAGCTCCTCGACGGCAAACGCGCGCGCCGCCAAATAGGGGGAATCATCAATCTCCGGCGTTTGCCGGCCGATCTGCGCAGTAATCAGCGCGGCACTACCAAGGGCGGTTGTGACACCCAATCCCTCGTGCCCCAGCGCCAACCACAGCCAGGAATGCCGCGGATGTGCGCCCAACAACGGCAGCCCGTCTGCAGAGGCAGCGCGCAGCCCGGTCCAGCAGCGAATGATGTTCATCTGCGCCAGTGCGGGCAAGAAATGCTGCGCACGCTTGAGCATCGCCGCCAACACTGGCATGTCCAACGCCGAATCGACGGCGTCAAACTGGCGGGAAGAGCCGATCAGCCATTGTCCGGTGGGCCGTGCCTGCACATTGAATGCCACCGACGTACCGTCGCTGGCATGCGCGCTGGCGCCATACCCCAACTCCACCAGTTGATGCCGCACCCGCGGCGGGTAGCGATCGGTGATCGCCAGATGGCCCTTCTTGGCGTGCAGCAAAGCCTGCTGCAATAGGCTATTGGCCCTAAGGCCACAGGCCAGGACTACCAGTGGCGCAGCCAGGCGCCTGCCATCCGCCAGCCTCACTGCCCCTTCCTCCAATGCTGTCGCTTCACCATGTACCACGTCGATCGCCGCACTACCGTCGTCCAACAGCCAGCGAGCCACGAGCGGCGCATACACAATGCCGTCGGCCGGCACCCGCAGCCCACCGGCCAGGCCGTGCCGCAGCATCGGCTCCACGGCGGCGATCTGCTCCGCCGTCAGCAGTTCCGCAGTCACACCCTGCTCCGCCAGCCGCGCCCGCTTTTGTTCGGCAATGCCCATTTCATCCGTTTTATCCGCCAGCCATAGCGTTCCGCAGCCGCGCCAGGCACACGCTTGCGGCATCCGCCCCGTCACTTCACGCCATAACCGCAGCGAATAAGCGCTCAACGCCAGCTCAGCCGGATTATCGTCCATGCATACCAGATGCCCCATGCCGGCGGCGGTCGCACCGGCGCGACGATCGTCCACTACCGAGACACGATACCCTTCCCGCGCCAACCGCCAGGCACAGGCAGCGCCGATGATGCCGGCGCCGATCACGATGACATCGGCTTTCTGTCCGGTGCCCATCAGCGTATTCCCCAGGCAAAGGGATCGCGTTCGTCGAGCAGCAGTTGGCTATCGGCACACACATAGGCCTGCCCGCGAATAAAAGGAGTAATACGTTCGCCATTCCAGCGGTAATAGGCCTGGAATTCACTACCGATCACGCTGACCTGCCGCCACTGCGTTTCCGGTGGCAGTTTGCCGTCCGCCGCCAGACACGCCAGTTTGGCGCTGGTACCGGTACCGCACGGAGAACGATCATAGGCTTTGCCGGGGCACAACACGAAGCTTCGGCTGTCGGCCTGCGGATCGTCACCGAACAGTTCGATATGGTCTATCACTCCGCCGTCTTCACCACAGATGCCCGCCTGTTCCAATGTCTGCCGCACCGCCCAGGTGAACGCGGTCAATGCCTCCAGATTTTGTCTATCGATAGGTAACGGCGACTCGCCGATCAGGAAGAACCAGTTACCGCCCCAGGCGATATCCCCCGTCACCGGCCCGTATCCCCCAACCTCAAGCCGCACCTGGCGACGGTAACGATAAGCCGCCACGTTCTCCACCGTGACGCTGCCGTCGTCATGCAGCGTGGCGTTTACCGTGCCGACCGGGGTCTCGATGAGATGGCACCCGGCGTGGATGCGCCCCAGGTGCGCCAGCGAAGCGATCAGCCCGATAGTGCCGTGCCCGCACATACCCAGATAGCCGCTGTTGTTAAAGAAGATCACCCCAGCGGTGGCCTGCGGCGAGCAGGGGCGACACAGCAGCGCCCCCACCAGCACGTCATTGCCGCGCGGTTCGAGCATCACCGCGCAGCGCCAATCGTCATAATGTTGTGCGAAACGCGCCCGCCGTTCCGCCATGCTGCCCTCGCCGAGATCGGGAAACCCTTCCACGATCAGACGTGTCGGCTCTCCGCCGGTATGAGAATCGATCGCCCGCAAAGCGGTGATATGCGCAGAAAGTGCCATCGGCGTCTCCTGAGTTAATGAGATGTTACCAATGGCATTAGCCTGAACGAATGTGAGCATGGCGGCTTGATGCGTTTCGGCGCGGCGAATGAAGAAATCAGCACAGTGATAAAAGTCAGGTCTGACGCGGCGCGGGTATACGCTTAACGAATGCCATAATAATGACTTATTTATCATATTGTTATTTCCATGCTAAACCTTTATGTAGCGAGAAACACCGCAGTTTTCAAGCAACTGCCAAACACCGCCCGGCAAAAGTATGCGGCAATCCGCATATTTAGCAGCCGGACGGAAATAGCGCTTGCTTCGTTACAGAAAAGTTAATATTGATGCGAAAGTGCCAACCTGGCCCGCCTGTTTTTCCGGCTAACGACCGAAAAGGGACTGTTATGCGATCCACTTCAGACTATCAGCCTCCGGTTTCTCTCTCGCCGCCTTCGCTTGTTGGGTTGCCGGAGCAGGAGGACGTTTTTGCCGTCGAACATCTGTCGCGTCTGTGCGACGGACTGGCGCAACAGCGCCCGAACAACCTGCGCGATCTGCTGAATACGCTGGCGCTGATCGCGCCGTTGCTGAACGCGATCCCGAACGTGGTGTTCTTTATCAAAGACGCCCAGGCTCGCTACCTGCTGGCCAACCTCACGCTGGCCAAGCGCTGCGGTTTCAAAACCGTCACGCCGCTGCTGGGCAAGACCTCCGCCGACGTTTTTCCCGCTCAGCTCGGATCCGGCTACACCGAGCAGGATCTGCGGGTATTGCGCCACGGCGTGCTGATCCAGGATCAACTGGAGATGCACCTGTACAATGGCCGAGAAACCGGCTGGTGCCTGACGCAAAAGCTGGCGCTGTATGACGCGCAGGGAAGAATCATCGGTATGGCGGGTATTTCTCACGACCTGCAGGAGGCCAGGGCCAATCACCCGGCCTACCAACGGCTGGCGGCGATCGACGTGCATATCCGCCGCCACTACGCGCGACCGATCGCGCTTGAAGAGCTGACGGCGCTGACCGGGTTGTCGGTGGCGCAGATCGAACGCTACTGCAAACGTATCTTCCACCTCACCCCGCGCCAGATGATCCATAAAGTGCGGCTGGAAAAGGCCACGGAACTGCTGGCCGGCGATCTGCCAATCACCGACATCGCACTACAGTGCGGCTATACCGATCACAGCGCCTTCAGCCGTCAGTTCAAAGCGATGACCGGCTCCACGCCGCGCGATTTCCGCCTGACGCTTTCCGCTTAACGCGCTGATTTACCTGGTTACCTCCCTCTCCTCACGGCGCACCGGCGCCTGGTTTTTTTCATGCCCGCTTTCCGCCGCCATTGTGCCAATTTCGTCGCGGCAATCGGCGAAAAGCGTCAAGCCTCCCTGCGCAATACCGGTCAATCTGTCGGTGAGCCTTACTAAAGATTCACTTTTCATTAACACTTTCGGACGACAGGACAAACACTATGAGCCATAAAGCCATAAGCTGGAGCGGCGTATTCCCGGCGGTGACGACCCAGTTCCGCAACGATTTCTCTCTGGACCTCGACGCCACCCATACGGTGATCAAAAACCTGGTGCGCGACGGCGTCTCCGGTCTGGTGGTGTGTGGCACCGTCGGTGAAAACACCTCGATGACGATGCAGGAAAAGCTGGCGGTGATCGAAGTGGCGAGAGACGCCGCCGACGGCAAAGTGCCGGTGATCGCCGGCATCGCCGAGTTCACCACCGCCTTCGCGCAGAACATGGCGCGTGAAGCGCAAAAGGCCGGTGTCGATGGCATTATGGTGATGCCGGCGCTGGTTTATTCCGCCAAGCCGCACGAAACCGCCGCACACTTCCGCAGCGTCGCCGGCGCGACCGATCTGCCGATCATGGTCTACAACAACCCCCCCATTTACAAAAATGACGTCACACCCGACATCCTGACCTCGCTGGTCGACTGCGAGAACATCGTGTGTTTCAAAGACTCATCGGGCGATACGCGCCGCTTTATCGACCTACGCAACGAAGTCGGCGATCGCTTCGTGCTGTTCGCCGGGTTGGACGATGTGGTGCTGGAAAGCATCGCCGTCGGCGCGCAAGGCTGGATCTCCGGCATGTCCAATGCTTTCCCGCGCGAAGGGGAAACCCTGTTCCGTCTGGCTAAGGAAAAGCGCTATGAGGAAGCATTGGCGCTGTACAGCTGGTTCATGCCGCTGCTGCACCTCGATGCCCGTCCCGATCTGGTGCAATGCATCAAGCTCTGCGAACAGCGGGTTGGCCGCGGCAGCGCCGTCACTCGCCCACCGCGCCTGGCGCTGCAGGGGGAAACGCTCACCGAGATCAATGCCGTGATCGATAAAGCGCTGGCCACTCGTCCGGCGCTGCCGAACGTCGGCCTGTAACGCCTTCACCGCCCGGCCAGGCCGGGCGTCGCTCTTTATTTACCGGGGGAATCCATGCCCAACGAACGCCACGTCGCCATCAGCGGCCAACAATTTATCGGCGGCCAGCGCCGCGCCGCAGGGGAAGCTGCGCTGCTCAGCCTGCGCGCCGACGACGGTCAGCCGACCGGCTACCGCTTCCACCAAGCCACGGCGGCTGAAACCGCCGCCGCCGCCGAAGCCGCTGCCACGGCCTTTGTGCCCTATTCGCAACTCAGCGCCGAGCAACGCGCGAACTTTTTGGACACCATCGCCGAGGAGCTAGATGCCTTGGACGAAACCTTCTTCGCCCTCGCCACACAGGAAACGGCCCTGCCGCCGGCGCGCTTGAGCGGCGAACGCGCCAGAACCAGCGGTCAGATGCGGCTGTTCGCCACGCTGCTGCGGCGCGGCGATGTCGAGGGCGTACGCATCGACTGCGCGCTGCCGCGGCGTTCCCCCCTGCCGCGCCCCGATCTGCGTCAATACCGCACGGCGCTCGGCCCGGTGGCAGTATTCGGCGCCAGCAACTTCCCGCTGGCGTTTTCCACCGCGGGCGGCGATACCGCCGCCGCGCTCGCCGCCGGCTGCCCGGTCGTGTTCAAAGCACACAGCGGCCATATGATCACCGCCGAGCTAACCGCTCAGGCGATCGAGCGCGCACGGGAACGCACGGGGATGCCCTCTGGCGTCTTCAACATGCTCTTCGGCAACCGCGTGGGGGCCGATTTAGTACAACATCCGGCGATTCAAGCGGTGGGATTCACCGGCTCGCTGCAAGGCGGCCGGGCGCTGTTCGATCTGGCGATGCAACGTCCCCAACCTATTCCGGTCTTCGCCGAAATGTCGAGCATCAACCCGGTAGTGATCCTGCCCAAGGCGCTGGCGCGGCGCGGGCAGCACATCGCGCAGGAACTGGTCTCTTCCTTCACGCTCGGCTGCGGTCAGTTCTGCACCAAGCCCGGCGTGATCGTCGCGCTGCGCGGCGCCGCCTTCGATCGGTTAACCGAAACGATGAGCGCCCTGGTCAACGCCGCCGAGCCGCAGCCGATGCTGAATGCCGGCACCCTGGAGCACTACCGTCACGGGCTGGCGGCCCTCGATGCCCACCCGGGTATGCGGCGGCTGGCAGGCCGAAGCGAAACGCCTGCTCTTCGGGCGGCGGCGCAGCTTTATCAGGCGGAGGGGGCGCTGTTGCTGCAGGCCGACCCGCTGCTGCAACAGGAGGTCTTCGGCCCGGCCAGCATCCTGGTGGCGATGGATAACGAAGCGCAGCTGCATGCGGCGCTAACGGCATTGCAAGGCCAGTTGACCGCCACGCTGCTGGCGGACGACGACGATCTCGATATGGCCGCCGGGCTAACGGCACTGTTGGCGCGCAAAGCCGGTCGGGTGCTATTCAACGGGTACCCGACCGGGGTGGAAGTGTGCGACGCCATGGTGCACGGCGGCCCTTACCCGGCCACCAGCGACGCACGCGGCACCTCGGTAGGCACGCTGGCGATCGAGCGTTTCCTGCGGCCAGTTTGTTTGCAAAACACCCCTGCAGCGCTGTTGCCGCCGGCGCTGCAGGACGCCAACCCGCTCAACCTGCTGCGACTGGTTAACGGCGCTTACACCCGAGATCCCCTGGTTTCACCTGCCCAACATTAGCCCGGCCGCATCTGCCTGCCACTCAATAACAAAAGGGTAATACCATGACAACCCAAGGCAAATTCAAGAAGCAGCTTACGCTCACCGATCTGACGTTCATCGGTCTGGGCGCCATCTTCGGCTCCGGTTGGCTGTTCGCCGCCAGCCACGTCTCCTCCATCGCCGGCCCGGCCGGCATCTATTCCTGGCTGATCGGTGGCCTGGCGGTGCTGCTGCTCGGCATCGTCTACTGCGAGTTGGGCGCCGCTCTGCCGCGCGCCGGCGGCATCATTCGCTATCCGGTATTCTCGCACGGTGAACTAATGGGTTATCTGCTGGGGTTTATCACGCTGATCGCCTTCTCCAGCCTGATCGCCATCGAAGTCGTCGCCGCCCGGCAGTACGCTGCCGCCTGGTTCCCGTTCCTCAGCCAGCCGGGGTCCGGCGATCCAACAGCGATCGGCTGGCTGGTGCAGCTGGCGCTGCTGTGTTTTTTCTTCGCGCTCAACTACTACAGCGTCAAAACCTTCGCCAAATCCAATAACCTGATCAGCGTGCTGAAGTTTCTGGTGCCTCTGCTGGTGATCGTGGTGTTGTTCAGCTTTTTCAAACCGGAAAACCTGCACAGCCAGGGCTTTGCCCCTTTCGGTTCCGCCGGGGTTGAGGCCGCCATTTCCGCCGGCGGCATCATCTTCGCCTACCTAGGCCTGACGCCGATCATTTCGGTCGCCAGCGAGGTGCAAAGGCCGCAGCGCACCATTCCTATCGCGCTGATCCTGTCGGTGGTGCTGTCCACCATCATCTATGTGCTGCTGCAGATAGCGTTTCTCGGCAGTATCCCTAGTGAGATGCTAAGCGGTGGCTGGGCCGGCATCAGCCAACAGTTCTCCCTGCCGTTCCGCGACATCGCCATCACGCTGGGCATGGGATGGCTGGCGTTTCTGGTAGTCAGCGACGCGATCGTTTCGCCGAGCGGCACCGGCAACATCTATATGAACGCCACGCCTCGCGTGATCTACGGTTGGGCGCGCGCCGGCACCTTCTTCAAACTGTTCACCCGGGTGGATAGCGAGTCCGGTATCCCGCGTCCGGCGCTGTGGTTGACCTTCGCTCTCTCGGTATTCTGGACGCTGCCATTCCCGTCCTGGGAAAAGCTGATCGGCGTGGTGTCCGCCGCACTGGTGTTGAGCTACGCCATCGCCCCGGTCACCGCCGCCGGGCTGCGGCGCAATGCGCCCGATATGCCGCGTCCGTTCCGGGTGCGCGCTTTCTGCGTGCTCGGCCCGCTGTCGTTTATCATTTCGGCGTTGATCGTCTTCTGGTCCGGCTGGGACACCGTCTCCTGGCTGCTCGGCTTGCAGATCCTGATGTTCTTCATCTATATCCTGTTCAAAAATCAGGTGCCGACCCACGCCGTTAGCCTTCGGCAGCAAATTTGGTCCTCGTTGTGGCTGATCGTCTTCTATGCGCTGGTGATCGGGCTTTCCTACCTCAGCAGCTTCGGCGGCATCGGCGCTATTGCCCATCCGTGGGACACCTTCACCATGGCGGTGATTGCGCTGGCGATTGCTCTGCCGGCCTTTATCGGTAAGGTGCGCGCCAATGGCATCGCCGCGCTGGCGATCAACCGCTGCGTGCATTTCTCCGCGCTGTGGGCCGACATAGAACCGCTGACCGAACAGGGGTTGGTGGCCTTAGCCTGCACACCCAGCCACGCGTGGGTGACGCCGGCCGGCGGTTCGCGTCCGCTGTTTGGCACCAACCCCATCGCCTTCGGCTGGCCACGCCCGGATCGGCCGCCGTTTTTATTCGATATGGCCACCAGCGCGGCGGCGCGCGGCGAAATCGAACTGCACCACCGCGCTGGCACCCCGCTGCCTGAAGGCTGGGGCATTGATAAGGCAGGCAATCCGTCCACCGATGCCGCCAGCGTGTTGGAGGGCGCGATGCTGACCTTCGGTGGGCATAAGGGCTCGGCGCTGGCGGCGATGGTTGAATTGCTGGCAGGGCCGCTGATCGGCGATATGACCAGCAAGGAATCGCTGGCCTATGACAACGGCACCGGTTCGTCGCCTTACGGCGGTGAGTTGATCATCGCGTTGGATCCCGAGCGTTTTCTCGGTGCGGATAAGGCGAAATATTTCGCCGGAGCAGAAGCGATGTTTGCCGATATGCAGGCGCAAGGCGCACGCATCCCCGGCGAGCGGCGTTATCGACAGCGGCGGCAGAGCGAGCAATACGGCGTGGAAATTCCCAGGACATTGTACGACGAAATAATGGCGCTGTGCGATTAGCGCCGGATTGATGCCCCGCGCCGGCAACCCGGCGCGGGGAAAGGCTTATCCAGCCTGAGCCAGATCGCTATGCAGGCGCTTGCGCCACACCGGTTTGGTGTCCCAACGGGCGAAGTGTTTCGCCTCTTTACCCGGCTGCACCTGATGCCACATGTCTTCTTGCCACCGGATCGGTTCCTTTCCTCGCAACGTTGGACGGGTCTGTTTAATCGTCCGTTGCAAGACGCTCGCTTCTTCCGCAGAAATGTTCGGCGCCTGTCTGGCGGCGTCCAGCGCACGGCTTCCCAGCGGCGCCATCACCTGATACAACACGTTGACCTGCTGCAGCGTCGCTTGCTGATTAGTGCTCATCCCCTTACCCGACCAACCGTCGAAGTTTTCACCGGGATCGTCCCCCTGCGCACGATACTCATTACCAGGCCCCTCGACGATGTTCCATCCTTGCCAGGTCACCAGAGTGTGTAATCCATCGCGATCCTGCAGGTTTTTATTCTTGATCTGTGTGATCACCTCGGCACGGTTTGGCACACCGATCAGGTTCATAAACTCGTCCAGCGCGTTCCAATGCTGCCCCGCCACCAGACCATTCCAGACATTACGCAAACAGTTCCAAGGAATGGTGTGATGCCAGGTCAGCGTGATAAGCGGTTTGGTTGACGCATGTTGCCAACGGCTCGGTTCACTGCCCCGATCGCCTCTAATGATCCCATCGACTTCTAATGGCATAGCTGCCCCTCTTCTGGCTGAGATGAAGAATATGCGCAAGGCCGGTGACCCGGGTGGCATAAAAACGTCAGCTAAAATCGTAGCAGCTCACACTGAGATGGCAATAACGTAAGGCACGCTCTGCCGCTGACCGGCAACCGCAGAACGCGCCCGAAAACGGTGGGTTTAATACGTATTATCTGACCACCATCACCGAAATATTGGCATGGCGAACGATGGCGGCGGCGTTAGATCCCAGCAGATAGGTTTTCACGCTCGGGCGACGCGAACCGATAATGATCAGGTCGGCGTCGATTTCTTCCGCCAGTTCCAACACCTGATCGCGCGCAGAACCGAAGCTGAC
Source organism: Serratia sp. OLAL2 (assembly GCF_002752475.1). Lineage (NCBI taxonomy): Bacteria > Pseudomonadati > Pseudomonadota > Gammaproteobacteria > Enterobacterales > Yersiniaceae > Serratia > Serratia sp. OLAL2. The sequence goes on from NZ_MSTL01000019.1 coordinate 370,439, forward strand.
GGTGTAATTAAGGCGATCCAACGGCAGATCGATTTCCGACATGATTTTCTTCAGTTTGTCCACCGCCTTCACCTCCGCCTGATTCTCAAACTCCTTGAGACCGAACGAATAGGCAGTAACAAAAGCCGAAGCATCCGGCAGCGCATGGAAGAAATGCACTTTAGCACCGGACATCTTCGCCAAATATTCCACATGCTTCAGCGCATGCTCGGTCAACAAATCCTCTTCAATATCGATCGGCACTAAAATAGTCTTGTACATATCACATCCTTTCTATGTAAACCGGGTGCCAACAGAATACTGCCGCGCACGGGCGCGGTGAATCGCTTTATCACGCTTTTGTGATCGGGGGGTAAATACTGATAAGGATAGCTTTTAATTTAACAAAATATAAACATCACACCGATAACGGATAGGCGATTAATTATTTATTTCTCGAGATTAAATCAGCTGTAAATAAACCGCTTTGGCGGTGGCTGCGGTCTTATTGGCGACAGAAAGTTTTTTAATCGAGTTGCCTATGTGGAAATTGATCGTGCGCTCGCTCACCCCCATCAACAGCGCGATCTCTTCCGCCGTTTTCCCTTCGCTGCACCAGCGTAAAATGTCTTTTTCGCGCAGCGTCAGCACGTCTTTTATCGCGTCGTCGTTCACCGATATCAAGGCTTCACGCAGCGTTTTATGGGCGGTTTGCGCCAGCCAAAGGAAAAAGGTTTCATTTGCCGCACGCGCTTGTGGCGTTTGCTCCGGTAGCGCTGTGCCGGCAAACGTCAGGATCCCCAGCCTGCCATAGCAATCCTTGACCGACTGCGACCAACCGGCGCACAGGCCAAACTGCGCCATACGTCGCCAAAGCGTCGGCCGATCGTGATAAAAACGTTCGTCCCACTGGAACTGCAGCGTGGAATGGTGAGCGCGCTCAATGACCGGATCCTGCAAATACACCCGCTGCCGCCGATAATCTTCGAGATACTCTGCTGAAAAATTACCTTCGATCAGCATCTTGGGGCGGCTGGCCGGATAACAGGAAAACACGATGTAGGAGAAATAATCAAACCCCAACGCCTCGGCGCAGGGCCCCAGTTGCGTCAGAAAGCATTCGCGATCGGCCAGGCTGCCAATCACCTCCGCCATGAGCCGTTGAGTGCGGGTATCCATAACGCAGGTTCTCCAGATAGCGATGCCGATTATCGATAGGTCAGACTCACTATAGAATATCGCCGCCCGGCGCCAGTAGCCGTTTCATATAATAAAAAATACCAACGCTATAACGAAAACAGCTATTCCCCTTAAAATAAGCCTTTTTATTGCGCCGAACAGGAAAACTACGCGAATAGCATAATCCCTTCAGGACGTAAACCTGTCATTTCTACCGTTAGACAGCCAGGACACCGCCAATTACTTTCCAAACAGGCACCCGGTGCCGCCGTAAATCCAAAGAGATAATAAGCATTTGCGAATTTCGCATGGCATACAGTGACGGGGATTTTCTATGGCAGAAAGTAATGCGGCAATTCAATCGGCTGCGATTATCGGCGCGGGAACGATGGGCAGAGGCATCGCTTATCTTTTCGCGCAAAAAGGCATTCGTACGGTGCTTTATAATCGCAACGGCAATACCCTCAATCAGGCTCGCGAATATATCGCGCAAGACCTGAACAAGAAAGTCGAACAGGGCAAGATCGCGCTGCAGGATAAAAGCTCAGTGCTGGCCAATCTGGTGTTCTCGACGGCGCTTGTGGCTATCGCCGACAGCGAGTTGGTGATAGAAACCATCGCCGAGCATGAACAAACCAAACTTGAGGTGTTGGCGGCCATCGCCGCGGTGGTCAAGCCCGATACGCTGATCGCCACCAATACCTCCTCACTGTCGCTTAACAAGCTGGCAACCGCGGTGACGCACAGCGAGCGGTTTATCGGTTTGCACTTTTTCAACCCTGCGCCGCTGATGAAACTGATTGAAATCATCCCGGCCTACTTTACCGCACACGCCACCACGGAACGTTGCCGTCAACTGGTGGCCGCGTTGGGGAAACGCGATGTCGTCTGTCAGGCCACGCCGGGGTTTATCGTCAACCGCATGGCCCGCCCCTACTACCTGGAAGGGTTCCGCCTGTTGGAAGAGCACGTGGCGCGCGCGCCGCAGATCGACCGTGCCCTCAAGGCCGGCGGACACTTCCGCATGGGGCCGCTCGAGCTGACCGATTTTATCGGCCAGGACATCAACTATCAGGTCAGCCGGCAAATCTGGCAGGACATGCAATACGACCCGCGCTATACCCCCGGCCATCTGCAGCGTTCGCTGGTCGATGCCGGTCTGTTGGGGAAAAAGAACGGCCGCTCCTATTTTGCCGCCGAAGAAACCGCCCCGCCAGTGACGGCCGCCATCGATGCAGACGTCGAGACGCTGCGCGTTTACGGCGAACACCCTTTTTTTACCCTGTTGCAACAGCGAGCCGCACGTCAGTGGCCACAGCTGCGCGTGGAACAACGGCCGGCCTTACCGAGCCTGGGGCCGGCCGTCCAGATCAATGACGCATTCACCGTCAGCATCACCGATGGCCGCACGGCGAGCCAGTTAGCCGAGCAGACGACGGCTGACGCTTTTGTGGTCGACATCGCCCTGAACTACGCCGACACGGCGTATCTGGTTGCGGCGCACAATCGCTATGCCTCTGCGGCCAATAAGGCGCTGTTTTTACGCCTGCTGCACACTGCGATCCCGCAGGTTGAATTTATCAAAGATTCCCCGGCGCTGATCGTCGCTCGCGTCCTCAGCAGCCTGATCAATGAGTCGGTGATCATGGTGGAAAGCGGCGTCTGCAGCCGGGAAGACATTGATGTCGCCGCCGTCGCGGGCGTTAACTACGCCGGCGGCATTTTCGACTGGCTCGGCAAACTGGGGGAGAAAAACGTCAGGACGACGCTGAGCAATCTGGCGCAGCTGCTGCACGCAGCGCGCTATGCGCCGCATTACACCCTTCTGCACGCCGCGCAACCGGCGCTGACGACCACGCCTTGAGGAGCCATGATGAACATTAACGATGACGGCGTTTATCTGATCGACGGCACGCGCACGGCGATCGGCGCCTATGGCGGCAGCCTGGCGCATACCCGCCCCGACGACATGGCGGCGACGATCATTCGCGGCCTGCTGCAGCGCCATCCGGCGGCGGAAGCGAATCTGGACGAAGTGGTTCTGGGCTGCGCCAATCAGTCCGGCGAAGACAACCGCAACGTCGCTCGCATGGCAACACTGCTTTCCGGGTTAGACCCGTCGGTGCCGGCCATCACCCTCAACCGCCTTTGCGCATCCGGGTTGGATGCGGTGATCTACGCCGCGGCGAAAATCCGCAGCGGTCTTAGCGAACTGGTTTTGGCCGGCGGTGTGGAAAGCATGAGCCGCGCACCCTATGTGCTGAGCAAGGGCGAAACGCCGTTCGACAAAGGCGTGAAGCTGTATGACACCACGTTGGGATGGCGCTTCGTCAATCCGCGGCTGGCGGAGCGCTACGGCAGCGACCCGCTGGGCATCACGGCGGAAAACGTGGCCCAACGGCAACATATCTCACGCGAGGAACAGGATCTGTTCGCGCTGGGCTCGCAGCAAAAAGCCCGCCGGGCGATCGACAGCGGCCGGCTGGCGCGGGAAATCACGCCCGTGGACGTGCCGGCGGATCGTAAAACCACCCGCACATTCGCGCAGGATGAATTTCCCCGGCTCAGCACGTTGCAACAGCTGCAGGCGCTGAAACCGGCGTTCTCCGCCGGCTGTTCGGTCACGGCGGGCAACGCTTCCGGCATCAACGACGGCGCCGCCGCGCTGCTATTGGCTTCCGGTCGCTACGTGAAACGCCAGGGCTGGCAACCGCTGGCGGAGATCGGCGACAGCGCGGCCGCCGGCGTTGAACCGGCGCTGATGGGGCTGGGGCCGATCGCCTCCACCGAGCGCTTACTGCAGCGCGGCGGGTTCACCTTGAACGACTTCGACATCATCGAGATTAACGAAGCGTTCGCCTCACAGGTTCTGGCGGCGCTGAAACACTGGCGCATCGACGCCAACGACGCGCGGGTCAACCCGAACGGCGGCGCCATCGCGCTCGGTCATCCGCTGGGGATGTCCGGTGCGCGCCTGGTGCTGTCGGCGGCGCTGGAATTACGCGACCGACAGGCAAGCAACGCATTGGTGACGATGTGCGTCGGCGTCGGTCAGGGCCTGTCATTAAACCTTAAAGCCGTTTAACACAAGGAACATACGATGAGCGTACTGAACATTCTTGAAGAAAAGCTGGCGGAAACCAAAAAACAGGGGCGTTTTCGCGAGTTTCTCAACCTTGAACGCGGCGTGCAGGACAAACCCTGGGCCACCAGCCACGGGCACCACGGCGAGCGCCGTCTCAACGTCTGGTGCTCGAACGACTATCTGGCGATGAGCCACCACCCCAAAGTGCTGCTGGCCACCACCGACGCGGTTAACCGGGTCGGGCTGGGCACCTGCGGCGCCCGCAGCATTTCCGGCACCTCGGTCTACCACAGCGAGCTGGAAACGCTGCTGGCCAGCGCCTACGGCAAAGAGTCGGCGCTGCTGTTCACCACCGGTTTCGGCGCCAACGACGCCACCTTATCCACCCTGTGCGACGCCATTCCCGATCTGATCGTGTTCTCCGACGAACTGAATCACGCCTCGATGATTTACGGAATTCGCTACAGCAAAGCGGAGAAAAAAATCTTCCGCCACAATGATGTAGCACACCTCGCCGAGCTGCTGCAGGCCGCCGATCCGGCGCGGCCAAAGCTGATTGCCTTCGAGTCGCTGTATTCCATGGACGGTGACTTTGCCCCCCTGGCGCAGATCGTGGCGCTGGCGGAGCAGTATCAGGCGCTGACCTATCTCGACGAAATTCATTCGGCCGGCGTGTATGGCGAACGGGGATTGGGCTATGCCGAACAGCTGGGCCTGTTAGATAAAATCACCATTATTCAGGGCGGATTCGGCAAGTCTTACGGTGCGGCGGGTGGCTATATCGCCGCGCCCCGCTCGGTGGTGGAAGCGGTGCGCAGTTGGGCCCCGGCATTCGTCTTCAGCACCTCGTCACCGGCGCCGGTGGTAGCCGCCGCGTTGGCCAGTTTTAAATACAACCTCGAGCATGACACCCAGCGCAAGCACCTGCTGGCGATCGTCGATCACCTGAAAACCGGCCTGCGCGCCGCCGGCATCCCGCTGGTGTCGGCAGACAGCCATATCCTGCCGCTGCTGGTCGGCGATCCGCACCGCAACAAACACATCAGTAAAGTGCTGCTCGATGAGCATGATATTTACGTGCAACCGGTCAATGCCCCGACGGTGCCCGCAGGCAGCGAGCGACTACGGGTAACGCCGACCTCGGCACATTCCCATGCCGACGTGGAGACCTTCCTGGCGGCACTAGGCCGGGTCTGGGCAGCGAACGATCTGCGGAGGGCAGGATGAAGTTAGCGGATTATAACGGCCATCTGATCACGCTCTGCCTGATGGCGACCGGTACCTTCGCCATCGGCACCGACGCTTTTATCGTCGCCGGCGTACTCAGCGATATTTCCGACACCTTTGCCGTCAGCCCCGCGCAAGCGGGGCAGTTGATATCGGTATTCGCGCTGGCCTATATGCTGTTCGCCCCCCTCACCGCCTGGCTGTTGGGCAACGTCAACCGCAAGCATATCCTGCAGTTGGCGCTGGTGCTGTTCATCGCCGGCAACCTGGCCTGCGCCTGGGCCACCAGCTACCTGCAGATCGCGTTCGGCAGAGTGCTGGCGGCATTGGGGGCGGCCTGTTACACGCCGCAGGCCGCCGCCGCCGCGGTGGGGCTGGTGGCGGAAAAACGCCGCGGCCTGGCTATTTCCATCGTCTATGGCGGCATGACGTTGGCTATTGCGCTCGGCATTCCGTTCGGTACCTTTCTCGCCAAACTGATCGGCTGGCGTGAAATCTTTCTGTTCATCGCCCTGCTGGGGGCGATTGCGCTGCTGGGCCTGTCGTTGGCGCTGCGCGCCATTGCGCCATCGGGCAAGCATTCGCTGAAAGAGCGACTCGCCCCGCTGCGGCAAAAGGCGGTGCTGACTACGCTGCTGATCACCTTTTTTGCCGTTTGCTCGGAACACATCGTCTACAGCTACGTCAGCGTGTTGCTGAAAAACACCCAGTTCGGCCCTGAGGCGATCCTGCCCCTCGCGCTGCTGGTGTTCGGCATTGGCGCGGTGATCGGCAATTTTGCCTCCGGCGCGTTAACCGATGCCCTCGGCAGCAAGTTCGTGCTGCTGTTTTCCGTGGCGATCCAGACGCTGTCTCTGTTTTTGCTGGCCTTTTATGTCACCTCGCCCTGGTGGGTACTGGCCATCTTCATCGTCTGGGGCATTACCGGCTGGATGTACCTGGTGCCGATCCAGCATCACCTGTTGTCGCTATCGAAACGCTTTGGCGCGCTGACCGTGTCGCTCAACAGCTCGGTGTTGTACGCCGGCATCGCGGCGGGCGGGATGCTGGGCGGCCTGACGCTCTACGCGCTGCCGGCCTATTACCTGCCGCTGTTTTCGCTGCCGCTCGGCGCCATCGCCCTGCTGCTGACGCTGTTGTTTTTCCGGGGAGAAGCCAGCGATGAGTGAAGTTCTTCCGGTGCTTTATGAGCGCCATGGCGCGCAGGTTGCGGTCATCACCCTTAATCGGCAGGAAAAAAAGAACGCCATCAACCTGCAGATGGCCGAGTTGATCCGCACCTACCTGCGGCAGGCGGATAACGATGACTCGGTGCGAGCGATCGTGCTGGCCGGCCAACCGGCGGTATTTTCCGCCGGCATGGATATCAACGCCTTTCATCAGGGTGAACTGCCCATCGTCACGCCGGAGGGGTTTGGCGGGCTGATCCATGCACAGATTGCCAAGGTGATCATCGCCGCCGTTGACGGCATCGCGTACGGAGGCGGATTTGAGCTGGCGCTGGCGTGCGATCTGATCGTCGCCGGCCAGAACGCACGCTTCAGCTTCCCCGAAACCGGGCTCGGGTTAGTCGCCGCACAAGGTGGGTGCGCGCGCTTGCCGACGCGTATCTCCCCCTATGTCGCGCTCGACTGGCTGCTGACCGGCAGAACCGTCGGCGCACAGGAGGCGCTGTCACACGGCGCCATTTCCCGTATCAGCGAGGGGACGGCCCGGGAAGAAGCGCTGCGCATCGCCGAACAGATCGCCGGAAAAGATCTTGCTGCCAGCCAAGCGGTGAAGGCCATCGTGCGCCAGGGGCTGGCACGGCAAGAAGCCCCCTCATTCGATTTTCAACAAGGCCCGGTCGAACGCCTGCGTCAGGCCGCCACCCGCCGATAATGCCCCTGCCGGTTCGTCTGAACCGGCATTTCCCGTTTGTCCTCCACCGCTCATTTTACGCAGCCCGCTTCTCGGCGCTGGGTTACACTGCCGGTAGTCCTAATGCGCTGATAAGGAAAAATAATGCGCCTTTTGCCTCTGCAGACCCCCAGACTGATCCTGCGCCCGTTCACGGCCGACGATCTGCCCCACTTTACCGCCTACCGCAGTCACCCTGACGTGGCGCGCTATCAAAGCTGGAGCGACTACAGCGCCACCGATGCGCAGGCCTTTTTCGAACGGCAACGGCAGCTCGCGTTCAACCGTGACGACAGCTGGTTCCAGCTGGCGGTCGAGCGCCGTGAGGACGGCGCGTTGCTCGGCGATGTCGCGGTGCATTTCTTCGATGAGGGGCGCCAGGCTGAACTGGGCGTGACCTTCGCGCCCAGCCACCAGCGGCAAGGGCTGGCGCGCGAGGCGCTGAGCGCCGTCATCGCTCTGCTGTTCGGGCCGTTGGCGAAGCACCGTATTACTGCGGTGGTGGACACGCGTAATCTTGGCGCCGCCACGCTGTTCGGCAAGTTGGGTTTTCGCCGCGAGGCCTATTGGCGGCAAAACGTGTTTTTCAAAGGCGCATGGGGCGACGAATTCGGCTTTGCCCTGCTGCAAAGCGAATGGCGGGAGAATGCAAGGCATGACGCTGCTGAATAAATACCTTGGGCAATACCAGTTCTCGGAACGGCATGCGATCGCCATCGCCGCGCCGCAGGCGCGGATCCTGGCGGCCGTGGCCGCCTACGATCCCAAGCACGATCGTTTCTTCCGCAGCATGATAGCGCTGCGCGAATTGCCCGCGCGGCTGATGCCACGCGATAAGCCCAGCCCGCCGCCGTTTGGCCTGCATAACTTTTGCCTGCTTGAGCAAGATGACAGCGCGTTGGTCTATGGCCTGATCGGCCGCTTTTGGCAGGCTGAATACGGTCTGGAGCAGGTCGCTGACGGGGCGGGCTTTCTCGCCTTCGCTCAGCCCGGCGTTGCCAAACTGGCGCTGGGGTATGCCGCGAGCCCGCTGGAGGGCGGGCGCTGCCGCCTGGTAACGGAAACGCGCATCTTCTGCCCCGACAGCGCCAGCCGGCGGCGGTTTACCCCCTACTGGTATGCGATTCGCCTGGTGAGTGGGTTGATAAGGCGCCGCATGCTGCGCGCCATTAAAACCGCCAGCGAAAAGCAGACGGCGAATCATTCACCTGATTGATTAATTTAAGAGCATTCCTAGAGAATGAAAATCATTATCAGCCTATTTTTTAATCACAACAAGATAGTGTTGAGAAGCCATTAACCCCGCCCCCTGCGGGGATTTTTTCGCCTATTTATCGCCTGTTTCAGGAAACACCTGCATAAACAAGAAGGTGCAAGGCTTGCGCTGATACTGATTGATCTGCGGCACCAGCCGGGTGAAATGCTCGGTCTGACAATGCACGTCCAGGGCGGCGCGGTCCGGCCAGCTTTCGATAAAAATAAAGTGCCCGGGATCCTGCTGGTCGATGCACAGTTCATAACTGATGCACAGCGGCTCTTGACGGGTTTTCGCCACCAGCTCGCGATACCATGGCATAACGGTGTCAATGTGTTCCGGATGGATAAAATCTTCAGCGATGACCTTCAGCATGTTGCGCTCCTGCATTCTGTTTTGCCGTGCTTCACCTTATCGTCCTCACTCCCGAGATGAAAGCGCCCTACTCCAGGTCTATCACCGGGTTGCCAATTCGGTGATAACGCACACAGATCTCGATCAAAACGCTTGAACGCGCCATAGCCCTGTGTGAACGTTTGATTAACAAAAAAGCAACACACCATTCACTATGGTGATGTCTGCATCAACCTGCCGACCCGATACGCGGCATTTTTTTCGCCCTTAAAGGCCTGACCATTAGTCCTTTAGACCTTTATATCTCACGAAGAAAATCCGCTGTGACCGTCGTGTTGAGGGCAACGGCGCCAGGACGGTCCTTATGACCGACGCTTGTCATTCTCAGAAGAGAGGTTATCGCCAGTGAATCACGCCACCTATGCCGTTCCAGCGCTCAACGCCGCCATCCGCAAAACCTGGCGCAGACTGGTGCCCTTAATGTTCGCCATGTACTTCATCGCGTTTATCGACAGGGTTAACGTCGGCTTTGCCAAGGACGCGATGGCTATCGACATCGCGCTGTCGCAATCCGCCTTCGCATTGGGCGCCGGGATATTTTTTGCCGCCTATGCGCTGTTCGGCATCCCGGCCAATCTGCTGATGAACCGCTGGGGCGCCAAACGCTGGCTTAGCGCCACCACCGCACTATGGGGGCGCTGTCGGCCTGTACCGGGCTGGTGACCAACGAACAGCAATTTATCATCCTGCGGTTTCTGCTGGGGATCGCCGAAGCCGGCTTTTACCCTGGCATCCTGTTGCTGGCGTCGATCTATTTTCCCAATAAGGTGCGCGCCTCGGTCATTGGCATTTTCGTGCTCGGCGTGCCGGCGGCCCTGACGCTCGGCTCACCGCTGTCGGGGGCATTGCTGGAGATGCACGGCGTGTTGGGTAAACCCGGCTGGTTCTGGATGTTCGTGCTGGAAGGGCTGCCGGCCGTCGCCCTCGGCGTCTTCGCCTTTTTCTATCTCGACGATAACCCTCGGCAGGCTCGCTTTTTGACCGAGGAAGAACGCACGGCATTGGTCACACAGTTGGCTGACGAACAGCAGCAGACCGAAACCAGCAGCGTCAAAGCGGCAATGAGAAGCGGCACCGTTTGGCATCTGGCGTTGATCTACGGCACCCTGCAAATCGGCGTGTACGGCCTGATGTTTTTCCTGCCGTCGCAGGTCGCCTCGCTGATGGGCACCCATCTCGGTTTCAAGGCCTCGCTGGTGGCCGCCATTCCCTGGGCGTTCTCCGCGCTGGGCGTCTATTTCCTGCCGCGCTATGCCGACAGAAAAACCGCCAGAAGATTACCGATCGCCGTGGGGTGCATGGTCGCGGCAGCGCTGGGGTTGGTCGTTTCTTCCTATGCCGGCCCTCTGCTCGCTATCGTCGCCCTGAGCTGCTGCGCAGTCAGTTTCCTGGCGGTACAGCCGATTTTCTGGACGTTTCCCGCGCAGGTGCTCACCGGCCCGGCGCTGGCGGCCGGCATCGGTTTTTGCACCACGCTCGGCGCCGCATTCAGCTTCTTAGCCCCGCTGATCCGCACGGAGGCGGAACAGCGTTTTCACAGCCCGCATGCCGGGCCGCTGGTGCTGGCCGCCTTTTCACTGCTGTGCGCCACGCTGTTGTGGGCGCTCAGAAACCGGCGCGCCGACGTGAGCAAGCAAGACGCAGAGATTGCCGGATAGCGGCGCGTTATTTAGCCATTATTGAACCTGCGGATGGGACACTGGCACTCAGCCCTCTCCCCCGCAGGTATTAAATGGATGAATTGACGCACATTATCGCTAAATACAGCCCGGAACCGGAGATGTTGCTGCTGCTGATTTTCCTGTTCGCGCTGGGAAAATCCGTGATCGTGGTGTCTTCCGCCTTGCCGCCCGCCTCGGTGACGCTGCTGGTAGGCATCCTTGCAGGCAAACACACGCTGCCCCTCGGTGCCGTTTGGGCGGCCATCGCCCTCGGCGCCACGTTGGGATCGATCTTGTCGTTCCACGGCGGCACGCTGCTGTGCCGCCACGATCTTGGCCGCCGGCTGCCGGCACGCTTTCACACTCCGCTGCACAAAGCGCAACGTTCCTTGCAAAAGCGCGGGCTACCGCTGCTGTTCGCCTCGCGTTTCCTGGCGGTGATGCGCTACACCATGCCGCTGATGGCCGGCATGCTGCAACTGCCGGCGAGGCACGTCTATGCCACCGCCGCGCTCTCAGCCGCCGTTTGGGCACTCCTCTTGATGTCGGCCGCGCATTTATTCCCCGCTTCTTGACCTGAAAGATTCTTGGGCAAATGCCCCATCCCTGCGCCGACGTTGCGCCAGCGCACAGCCTCCCTTGCCGTATAAAGTACGGTGCAACATCGCAGTTTGCGCCAGATCACCTTTCTGAACATCAGTCGAAAAATGCGAATTTTTTTGCAGAATGCGCGCTTAAAACGGCGCCATGAGGGAAAAAACAGAGAAAAGTCTGTGCGTAACACGCTGATTTGGTTGGTGGGTCGTACAGGGTTCGAACCTGTGACCAATTGATTAAGAGTCAACTGCTCTACCGACTGAGCTAACGACCCAACGCGATAAATTGTCCTCCTCGCCAGTGCCGCTGTCAAACGCTTCCACTCATTACTTTTTCTCATGCGAGTTTTACAACTCTTTGTTTAATCAACGAGATAAGCCGCATAAGGTCTGTTAATCCCACCTTTTGAAGAGTAATCTTCCGCTCCCTGAACGTCCGATTTGCCTCCTCCGTGTAAAGATTGATCGACTTTTATCCCACGTATAAATGTTGTAAACATGTTGCACAAAGGTGGCGTTATTGCACTACCTTACTAAAGCCGGACCAACCGGATAAATGTATAAAAAAGAGCCACTTCAGAGCTCACGACTTCACTAATGACAGGTAAAACAGGACATCATCAGATGGTAGATCACTCTAAAATAGCGACTGACGCGACGCCCGCTTCAGAAGATCATCTACGGCGAAACCTTACTAACCGACATATTCAACTGATCGCCATCGGCGGCGCCATCGGCACCGGTCTGTTTATGGGCTCCGGTAAAACCATCAGCCTGGCCGGCCCTTCGATCATCTTCGTGTACATGATCATCGGCTTTATGCTGTTCTTCGTGATGCGCGCCATGGGTGAGCTGCTGCTGTCTAACCTGGAATACAAATCGTTCAGCGATTTCGCCGCGGATCTGCTCGGCCCGTGGGCGGGTTTCTTCACTGGCTGGACCTACTGGTTCTGCTGGGTGGTCACCGGCATCGCCGACGTTGTGGCGATCACCGCCTACGCCCAGTTCTGGTTCCCCGGACTGTCACAGTGGATTGCTTCACTGCTGTGCGTGCTGTTGCTGCTCGGCCTTAATCTGGCGACGGTGAAAATGTTCGGCGAAATGGAGTTTTGGTTTGCGATGATCAAAATCGTCGCCATCGTCGGGCTGATCGTCGCCGGGCTGGTGATGATCGCCATGCAGTTCCAATCGCCGACCGGCACCGTGGCCTCATTCACCCATCTGTGGAATGACGGCGGCATGTTCCCGAAAGGCATCAGCGGTTTCTTCGCCGGCTTCCAGATCGCAGTATTCGCCTTCGTCGGCATTGAGCTGGTGGGCACTACCGCCGCGGAAACCAAGGATCCGGAGAAGTCATTGCCGCGCGCCATCAACTCGATTCCGATCCGCATCATCATGTTCTACGTGTTCGCTCTGATCGTCATCATGTCGGTGACGCCGTGGAACTCCGTGGTGCCGGACAAGAGCCCGTTCGTTGAACTGTTCGTGCTGATTGGCCTGCCGGCCGCGGCCAGCGTGATCAACTTCGTGGTGCTAACCTCCGCCGCCTCCTCCGCCAACAGTGGGGTGTTCTCCACCAGCCGCATGCTGTTCGGGCTGGCGCAGGAAGGCGACGCGCCGAAATCGTTCGCCAACCTGTCCAAGCGCGCGGTGCCGGCCAACGGCCTCACCTTCTCCTGCATCTGCCTGCTGGGCGGCGTGGTGCTGATTTACCTGATCCCGAACGTGATGACGGTCTTCACCCTGGTGACCACCGTATCGGCGATTCTGTTCATGTTCGTCTGGACCATCATCCTGTGCTCGTATCTGGTTTACCGCAAACAGCGCCCGGCGCTGCACCAGAAATCGATCTACAAGATGCCTGCCGGCAAGCTGATGTGCTGGGTATGCATGGCGTTCTTCGTGTTCGTGCTGGTGCTGCTGTCGCTGCGCGAAGACACCCGCCAGGCACTGATCGTCACCCCGCTGTGGTTCATCGTGCTCGGCCTGTCTTACGTGTTCCTGCGCAAGAAGAAAACCGCGTGATGCAAAAAGGGGCGGATCTCTCCGCCCCTTTCTTTCTACGCCTCTGCGCTAATCCGCTTCCGTCGCCACCGCTGCTTTCCCCTTGCGCCGTATGCGCAGCTCGCTGACTACCACCCCAATCACGATCAACGCGCCCCCCAACAACGCCACGCCCGGTAAACGTTCACCGGCGAGCCGCCCGACAATGCCCGCCCAGACCGGTTCGCCGGCGTAAATCACCGTGGCCCGCGTCGGCGAAACGCTGCGCTGCGCCCAGTTCATAGTCAGCTGAATCAAGGCGCTGGCCAGCCCCAGCCCAATGGCGCTGTACAGCAGGTAATCCGAATACGGCGGCGGCGACTCGCCGGTCGGCGCCATCATCAAAAAGGAGGCCAGTGAGGCGGTCGCCAGCTGCACAATGGTCACCCGGCGGATATTCACCTTGCCGGCAAAGGCACCGATCAGAATGATCTCTGCCGCCATGCCCAGCGTGCCGGCCAGCGTCAGCATTTCGCCAAGGCTCAGCGTCATGTCCGTGCTGCTCGGTGCCGCCAGCAGCATCAGGCCGGTAAAGGCCAGCAGAATACCGATCCACGACATGATGCCGGGGAACCGCCCCAGTACCAGCCATTGCAATAGCGGCACGATCGGCACGTACATGGCGGTGATGAACGCCGATTGGCTGCTGGTAATCGTCTGCAGACCGACGGTTTGCATGCTGTAGCCGAACATGATCGCCAGCCCGATCAGTACGCCCGCCTTCAGTTCATACAGGGTCAGGTCGCGCAGCACGCGCAGCGAAAACAGCGTCAACGCCAGCGTGGCGGTGGCGAAACGCAGACCGACGAAAAAGAACGGCCCGCTGACTTGCATCGCGTGATGCACCGCCAAAAAGGTGCCGCCCCAGATCATGGTGATGAAAATCAACACCGCTTCCGGCAACGTGATTTGCGGAACCACGGCGGAAATAAAGGATTTTTTTGCTGCTGACACCGGCTTGCCCTTCCTGCTGAGTGCAATATAATGCACAGATCCTGCCAGTATGAGATAAAGTCCGGCGATGAGCAATACGGCGCATAACGCGAAAACCGATCCCCCCAAGGTGCTGCAGTACCTGAGCAGCAATCTGCGCGGCTACCGCCAACAGGCGGGCCTGAGCCAGATGGCGCTGGCCGAACTTTCCGGCGTCAGCCGCCGCATGCTGGCGGGCATCGAGGCCGGCGATCGCAACGTCAGCCTGGCGGTGCTCGACAAGATCGCCGCTGCCCTGAAGATTTCGTTCACCGATCTGATCCAGGCGCCGGAAGCGCGCGGCGACCATCTGGTGGGGGAACTGGCCTGGCAAGGCGCGCAACCGGGCAGCCAGGCGCTGTTCGCCGCCAGCGTGCCGGCGCGCCAACGGGCCGAGCTGTGGGAATGGACGCTGATGCCGGGCGAGCGCTATGACTCTGCGCCGGACGCGGAAGGCTGGAATGAAATGATCTACGTGATTGCCGGTACCCTGACGCTGGAGTTGGAACAAGGCACGCTGACGCTCAGCGCGGGCACCGCACAAACCTTCAACAGCGATCAACGCTACGCCTACGCCAACCACGGCGATCTCCCGCTGCGCTTTATCCGCAACGTCGCCTTCTGACTGCTCGCCAGCCCGCGCCGGCGGCGGGTGTCGTGTCGCTGTCGTGCCGCTGTCGTGGCGCAGCTACCCCGCCCGCCCTACACTGAATGACAGTGACAGCGAACTCAGGAGTGCACCATGCAAAAGTATCGCATCAGGCCATTACGTCTGGAAAAAGGCTGGTCGCAGGAGCAGCTGGCGACCATCGCCGGCCTCAGCACCCGCACCGTACAGCGGATTGAAAACGGCGAACAGGCCAGCCTGGAAACCTTGACCGCGATCGCCGCCGCGCTGGGCGTGCAGGTCAGCAATCTCAACGCACAGCCGCAACAGACGACAATGGGGGAGGAGACGCCTGACGAACAACGTCTTCGTCGCCAGGTCGCGGCAGAAGGCAAACTGCTGAGCATGGCGGTGCGTTTCGCCGTCATCGGTGCGATATTGCTCGCTGTCAACGTCTTTACCCATCCGCACTATCTCTGGTCGCTGTGGGCGATCGGCGGCATGAGCCTCGCGCTGGTCATGCGGGCGGTGCGCACTCTGCTGCTTCGTAACGTCTTCAGCCGCTGGCAGGAACAGCGGCTGGCGCAAAAACTCAGGCGTCTGCCGTGAGCCTCAACCACTCGGCCAGCCGAGCCAGCGCGCTGCCGGGCACGATCGGCTGCGGCGACAGCAGGTAATAGCCGCTGCCGTCGGGCATAAAACCGAACGGCGCGCTCAACAAGCCGGCGGCCAGATCGTCTCGCACTTGCAGCCACGGGCCCATCGCAATGCCAAGACCGGCGACCGCCGCCTGCAGGCTGAAATAGAAATGATCAAAGCGCTGCTCTGGATGCCCCACCAAGGCCATCCCCTGTTGCTGCGCCCAATGCCACCAGGCATCCGGCCGGGTGGCGGCATGCAGCAGCTTCGCGCCGGGCCGCAAACTCAGCAGGCTGCCCTCAGCGATCGTCATCCTTGCCAATGCCCCGGGTTGGCACACCGGCCCAACCTTTTCACTGAACAGCGCCAGGCTATGCACCTCCTTTCCCCAATCGAAGTCATTGCGCCTGATCGCCGCCGTAATGCCGTCATGGAACGAAAACGGCCCGCCACCGGCCACCAGCTGTAAGTTGATGTCCGGATGCGCCTGCTGAAAAGCCGGCAGACGCGGGATCAGCCAACGCATCAATAAGGTCGGTTCACAGGACAAGACCAGCGGCGCGTCGAGCGCCTGCTGACGCAGTTCCAGCGCGGTATGATCCAGAATGCCGAAGGCCTGCTGCGTCGCCTGAAACAGCTTGCGCCCCGCCGCCGTGAGCAGTACCCGCCGATGGCGGCGCTCAAACAACGCCACGCCCAGTTCCTCTTCCAGCGCCCGCACCGCCCGGCTGACGGCGCCATGCGTCAAATTCAGCCCCTGCGCCGCCTGCGTAAAACTTTCCAGCCGCGCGGCGGCCTCGAAGCAGCGCAGTCCGCCCAACGGCAACGGCCTGCCGGTTTTGCGTGAGTTTTTCTCACCGATATTGTCACTATTCATCGTTTGTCACCGAGAAAAATTACTCTTATAAATCAGTCACTCTATTGTTAAACATCGCAAGGATAACTATGACTGAACTCATCGCTGTCGTCACCATTACTTTACTCGCCGTGATAAGCCCAGGGCCGGACTTCGCCATGGTCTCGCGCAACAGTCTGCTGCTCTCACGCCGCGCCGGCATATTGACCGCCTGTGGCATCGGCGCCGGCGTACTGGTTCATGTCAGCTATACGCTGATTGGCGTCGGCGTGTTGATTCAACAATCGCCCTGGTTGTTTAACCTGCTCAAAGGCATCGGCGCCGCTTATCTGATCTATCTCGGCTTTACGCTGCTGCGCAACGCGGCGCATCAGGATGCCACGCCCAGCACCGCGCCGGCCGCCATCAGCGATTTCGGCGCGCTGAAAACCGGCTTTTTCACCAACGCGTTAAACCCGAAAACCACCATTTTCATCGTCAGCCTATTCATGCAGGTCGTCTCTCCGCACACCCCGCTCGGTGTACAAATTGGCTATGGCCTCTTTATTGCCGCCGTCCATGTGTTCTGGTTCGCTGCCGTTGCGTTGCTGTTTTCCGCGCCTGGCGTCAATGCGCGCTTTTTGCGTTTACGCCGCGGCATCGACCGCACCTTTGGCGGGCTGCTGATTGTCTTTGGCGCCCTGTTGGCGATCGCCGGCATCAGGTAACGCCACGACGCCAAGTTCGTCATTCGCTTCTATGCTTATCAGGGGTTTTTGTTAATCATCTGAGCGGGAGTACGAAACATGACGAAACTGTTGGTGCTTTATTACTCAATGTACGGCCACATCGAACGCCTGGCGCAGGCGGTGGCTGAAGGGGCGAACCGTGTCAACGACGTGGACGTGACGATTAAACGCGTGCCGGAAACCATGACGCCGGAGGCCTTCGCCAAAGCCGGGGGCAAGCAACACCAGCAGGCGCCGGTCGCCAGCCCGCAAGAACTGGCGGACTATGACGGCATTATCTTCGGCACGCCAACCCGCTTCGGCAATATGGCCGGGCAAATGCGCACCTTCCTCGATCAAACCGGCGGGCTGTGGGCTTCCGGCGCGCTGTACGGCAAGGTAGGCAGCGTCTTCTCCTCCACCGGCACCGGCGGCGGCCAGGAACACACCATCAGTTCGACCTGGACCACGCTGGCGCACCACGGTTTCATCATCGTACCGATCGGCTATGCGACGCAGGAGCTGTTTGACGTTTCGCAGGTGCGAGGCGGCACTCCGTATGGCGCCACCACCATCGCCGGCGCCGACGGTTCGCGGCAGCCGAGTAACGAAGAGCTGACCATTGCCCGTTATCAGGGCGAACACGTGGCTAAAATCACCGCCAAGCTGAAAAGTTAAGCACCCTCCAGCCCCCGTGATCCAAAGGGCCGCGCATTCGCACGGCCCCATCTTGTTGCCAACCCGCCGCAAGGTTAGAATGCCCCTCCCCCGGCCATTCAGCGTCTGAAGGCCAGGCCCGAATTCGTTCTGCCCGTCGCTCATCCGCTTTCAGCCCGAGGACGGGCGTTCTGTTTTTTGCGCACAGCGAAGGGAATAAGTCAGTGTCTAAAGATTTTGATGAACTAATAAGAGACATGGATCTTATTATTGAAAATGTAGACAGCTTCAAGGCTCTGGCTCCGCGCGCGCCCGAGCCGGCTCCGGCCCCGCCGCCGCCGGTTCATCTCTACGACTCGTTCTGCGAAAACATCGCGCTGAAAGTCGTCTTGAAGGTGCTGCTGTCTTCGGTGGACAAGATAGTCAAAGTACAGATCGCCAACAAGGTCGAGCAGGAAATCGCGCAGATCGAACAGCAGGTGGTGCGCGCCGGCGGCGGCCCGGTATCACCGGACGATCTGGCGCAGATGACGCATTACGTTCGCCGCACGGTCAACGACCTGCTGGAGTAATCCTCCCCCCTTTGAAACGGCGTCTGTTGGACGCCGTTTTCATTTCTGCCGCATTGCACGTGCGGCTTGGCTGTACCATGACTGACACATTCACAACATGAATATGTTGCATTGTTGTATTCGTTTCACTGCGATAAGTTTATTTTACTGTAAATATATACAGTAATTTTTAACTTATTGAGGATATGAATATGCGCTTTAACAACAAGATGTTGGCCCTGGCCGCCCTGCTGTTCGCCGCTCAGGCGTCGGCCGACACGCTCGAATCCATCGACAACTGCGCGGTCGGCTGCCCGACTGGTGGCAGCAGCAACGTGTCTATCGTGCGTCATGCTTATACGTTGAACAACAACAGTACCACCAAGTTCGCCAACTGGGTGGCTTATCACATCACCAAAGACACGCCGGCCAGCGGCAAGACGCGCAACTGGAAAACCGATCCGGCGCTCAACCCGGCGGACACGTTAGCGCCCGCCGATTACACCGGCGCCAATGCGGCGCTGAAGGTCGATCGCGGTCATCAGGCGCCGCTGGCTTCGCTGGCGGGCGTTTCCGACTGGGAATCGCTGAACTACCTGTCCAACATCACGCCGCAAAAGTCCGATCTTAACCAGGGCGCCTGGGCGCGGCTGGAAGATCAGGAACGCAAGCTGATCGATCGCGCCGATATCTCCTCGGTCTATACCGTGACCGGGCCGCTGTATGAACGCGATATGGGCAAACTGCCGGGCACCCAGAAAGCGCATACCATCCCCAGCGCCTACTGGAAGGTGATTTTCATCAACAACAGCCCGGCGGTGAACCACTATGCCGCCTTCCTGTTCGATCAGAACACGCCGAAGGGCGCCGATTTCTGCCAGTTCCGCGTGACGGTGGACGAGATCGAGAAGCGTACCGGCCTGATCATCTGGGCCGGTCTGCCGGACGACGTGCAGGCTTCGCTGAAGAGCAAGCCCGGCGTCCTGCCGGAGTTGATGGGCTGCAAAAACTGACGAAAAAACCCGCCGAGGCGGGTTTATTTTTCATACGGGCGCCGGCGGTTTATTCCGTCAGCGCCTTTTGCGCGGCGGCCAACTCACGCTGCCGGGGCGACGCCACCGCATGATCGCGCGCCAACAGCGTGTACACCGTCGGCAGCACGAACAGGGTAAACAGCGTGCCCACCAGCATGCCGGAGACGATCACCAGCCCCAGCCCGAAGCGGCTGGCGGCACCGGCGCCGCTGGCGAACAGCAGCGGGATCAAACCGAACACCATCGCCCCGGTGGTCATCAGCACCGGCCGCAGGCGAATTTGCGCCGCCTGCAAAATCGCGTCGCGCCGCGTCAGCCCCTGATGCATCTGCAGTTCGTTGGCGAACTCCACCATCAAAATACCGTGCTTGCTAATCAGCCCGATCAGGGTCACCAGCCCGACCTGGGTATAGATATTCATCGTGGCGTAACCCAACGCCAGCGGCAGCAAGGCGCCGCAGATCGACAGCGGCACGGTGATGAGGATAATCAGCGGATCCTTCAGGCTCTCGTACTGCGCCGCCAGTACCAGGTAAATGATCACCAACGCCGCCAGGAACGCGAACGCCAGCGCGCTGCCTTCCTGGGTATATTGGCGCGAATCCCCCTGCCAGTCATGGCTAAAGTCGGCCGGCAACGCATTCGCCTGCCGTTCGAGGAAGGCCACCGCTTCGCCCATCGAAACGCCGGGGGCGGGAATGGCCTGCAGGGTGGCGGCGTTCTGCTGGTTAAACTGAGTCAGCTTGTTCGGTTCGACCTTAACGGCCACCGATACTACGGTGGAGAGCGGCACCAGCGTATTGTCCTGGGTGCGGACGTACTGCCGCGCCAGCGCCTGCGGCGTCAGCCGCTGTTCGCGCAGACTTTGCGGGATCACGTCATAGGCGCGCCCGTCCATGCCGAAGCGATTGAGGTAGTTCTCCCCCACCAGCACCGCCAGCGATTCGCCGATGTCGCTCATGCGGATCCCCAGGCTGTTGGCCTTGGCGCGATCGATATGCACCTCCGCCAGCGGGTTGTTGTAGTCCAAATCGCTGTCCACCACCATAAATAGGCCGCTGTTTCTGGCGTTCTGCTTCACCTCTTCCAGGGTGCGGTACAGCTGCGGGTAGTCCTGCGGCGTGCGCAGCACCATCTGCACCGGCAGCCCTCCGGTGGAACCCGGCAAGGCGGGCAGTTGGAAGGCGAAAATGCTGGTGCCTTCGACATCGTTCACCGCCCGTTGCAGATCGGCCTGCACCACCGACGCCGAGCGCTGGCGCGCCTGCCACAGCGTCAGGTTGATACCGCCAATGCCGGACGCCGTGCCGTCGCTGCCGTTGATGATCCAGCGGCTTTCGGTTTCCGGCATGCGGTTGTAGACCTCATCCAGCTTGTAAGCAAAGCGTTCGACATAGTTCAGGTTGGCGTGCTGCGGCGCCTTGATGGCGGTCAGTACGATGGCCTGATCCTCGGTCGGCGCCAGCTCGCGCTGCGGCATCAGGTACAACAGCGGCAGGCTGATCATCACCAACAGCGCCAGCGTCCCAGTCAACCAACGGTGGTGCAGCGAGAAGTCCAGCGCGCGCGCATAACGCCGCGTCAGGCCGCCGAAGAACCACTCGGCGGCGTGCGCCACGCGCCCTTCGCTCTGTTTGGCCGGCAGCAGGAGCGAGCTCATCACCGGCGACAGCGTCAGCGCCACCACGCCGGACACCACCACCGCCCCGGCCAGCGTCAGCGCGAACTCGCGAAACAGCGCGCCGGTCAGCCCGCCCATCAGGCCGATCGGCGCATAGACCGCCGCCAGCGTCAGCGTCATGGCGATCACCGGCCCCGCCACCTCGCGTGCGCCGATCATCGCCGCCGCCAGCGGCGTTTTCCCCTCTTCGATATGGCGATGTACGTTCTCCACCACCACAATGGCGTCGTCCACCACCAAACCGATCGCCAGAACCATCGCCAGCAGCGTCAGCAAATTGACGCTGAAGCCGAAGGCCAGCATCAGCCCTGCAGCGCCAAGGATCGACAGCGGAATGGTCACCACCGGGATCAACACGGTGCGCAGCGACCCCAGACACAGATAGATCACCGCCACCACGATCGCCAGCGCTTCGAGCAGGGTATGCACCACTTCATCGATCGAGGCCTGAATAAAGCGCGCGGTCTCGAACGCCAGCGCCATCTTCACGCCCGGCGGCTGCATCTTGTCGATCGCCGGCATCAGGTGACGAATGCCGTCGACGATCACAAGCGGGTTGCCGGTCGGCGTAGGGAAGACGCCGAGGAACACCGCTGGTTCGCCATCCATCAGGGCGCTGGTTTCGGTGGCCGCGGCACCTAGCTCCACGGTGCCAACGTCTTTCAAGCGCACCAGGCCGTTGCCGTCGTTGCGCACCACCAGATTGCGGAACTCTTCCACGCTGGTGAGATCGGTATTCACCCGCACGTTGGCAACCACGTACTGCCCTTTTACCTTGCCCGGCGCCGCCTGGTAGTTGTTGCGCCGCACCGCGTCGGCCACGTCGGCGGCAGTCAGGCCGCGGCCGGCCAGCCGATCGCTGTCCAGCCACAGGCGCATCGCCATTTTTTGCCCGCCAAACACTTCCACCTTGGCGACGCCGTCGATGGTGGTGAACATCGGCTCCACCACCCGCGTCAGGTATTCGCTCAGCGCCGGTGTGGACAGCGTTTTACTGGAGAAACCGACATAGGCCACGGCAGTAGCTTCACCCGCGGACCGCTCAATCACCGGATCGTAAGCCTGCTCCGGCAGCTTGTAGCGCACCTGGTTGACCTTGGCCATCACTTCGGTCAGCGCCTGGGTAGAGTCGCGGTTCAGCGCCATACGCACCGTCACCACGCTGCGCCCCTGAACCGACGAGGAAGAAAGGTAGTCAACGCCCTCGACGGACGACACCGCCTGGGCGATTGGCTGCGTGACAAAGCCTTGCATCAGCTCGGACGACGCGCCGGGATAGTCGGTGCTGATGGTAATGGTAGAGTTTTCCAGCAGCGGATATTGGCGGATCGGCAGTTTGCTGAGCGCCAGCGCGCCGAACAGCAGGATCAGGGTGCTGACCACCAGCGCCAGCACCGGCCGGCGCACGAACAGATCGGTAAATGTCATCGGTCTCTCCTCAGGAACCGGCCGGGGCGGCGTTCAGGGTATCCTGCGCCACCGGCTCGGCCGCCATGCCGTCGCTCAGCTTGAGCTGGCCCGAAGTCACCACCCGATCGCCTTCCTGCAGGCCGCTGACTATCTCGACGCGCCCGTCGTTGCGCTCACCCACGGTGACCGAGGCGCGCTTGACCGTCATGCCCTTTTCACCCTGCTGCGCCAGAAACACGGTATCGCCGTACGCCGTATAGGTCAGTGCCGTTTCCGGCACCGTCAGCACCGCCACGCGTTGCCGCTGCGTGACGCGAATGCCCGCGTACATGCCCGCCTTCAGCAATCCCTCACGGTTGCTCAACGTCGCCTGTACCTGCACGGTGCGGGATTTGCCGATCATCGGGTCGATAGCGGTAATGACGGCGGGGAAAGCGCGATCGGGATACGCCCCAACCAGCACCGACACCGCCTGCCCCAACGCCAGCCCGGCGCTGCTTTGTTCGTCCAGCGAGAAATTGACGCGCAGCGTATCGGCGTCCACCAGGTTCGCCACCGCCTCGGCGGCGTTGAGGTATTGCCCTTCATGCACGCGGCGAATGCCGATGGTGCCGGAGAACGGCGCTCGGACCGCCTTTTGCGCAATTTTGGCCTGCGTTTCCTGCACCGCACCGAACGCCATATCCCGCTCGGCCAGCGCGTCGTCCAGCTGTTGCCGCGCGGTAGCGTTGAGGTTCATCAGCTTGCGCATGCGCGCCAGCAAGAGATCGGCATTGCGCAATTGCGCCTGCAGGCGCACCAGCTCAGCCTGTTCAACCGCATCGTTAAGCTGCACCAGCAGTTGCCCCTGCCGCACCGTTTGGCCGGATTCGAACAGAATGCGCGTGATGCGGCCGCTGGTCTCTGCCGCCACTTCCACCTGGCTGGCCGCCTCCAGCTCGCCCACGCCGGCATAACTGCGTGCCGCCTGCTCACGCAGGGCGGGCGCCAGCGCCACTTTAACCGGCGGATAGGCCGGCGCGCCTTCGCTTTGTCGCGCGGTGGAACGCATCGCAACGGCGGCGGCGGCGAGTGCCGCCAGCAGCGCGGCAATAATGAGGTATCGTTTCATCATGTAACGGTTTCTTCCTGATTTTACAGCCAAAGCCATCCTTCCCCCGACGTAGCGCAGGGAGGTGACGAGAGATACCGGTTGCCAAGCCCGGCTGGCTGCACTATAAAACCTCAGGTTAACTTGAGGTCAAGTTGAGGAAGACAAAATGGCAAGAAATGAACCGATTGACGCCAATCGGCTATTGACCGTTGGGGAAGTGGCGAAACGCAGCGGCGTGGCGGTATCCGCACTGCACTTTTACGAAAGCAAGGGGCTAATTCAGGCGATGCGCAACGCCGGTAACCAGCGCCGCTACACGCCGGTGGTGTTGCGCTACATCGCGGTGATCAAGATCGCGCAAAGCGCGGGCATTCCGCTGGAGGAGATCCGCGCAACGCTGGGGCGTTTTCCCACCGGCAGCAAGCTAACCGCCGAACAATGGGGAATTTTGTCCTCCTCCTGGCGCAAAACGCTGGATGAACGCATACAGCGGCTGACGGTGCTGCGCGATCATCTCGACAGCTGTATCGGCTGCGGCTGCCTGTCCCTCGCCGACTGCCCGCTGCGCAACCCAAACGATATTTGGGGCCAACAGGGTGCCGGTGCGCATATTTTCGAACGCCCGGCCGATCATGGGTGAGCAGATGCTCTCCCTGCGGGCCAACGCACCCGCCTGTGGAATAGCGATTACACTCGCTCATCCGCTGCCAAAATGAACTGATGAAAACGTTGAATCTCCAGCTTACGCATGGCGTTCATTTTATGCTGGCTGACGGTTTTCTCGGAAATACCCAACGCCTTAGCGACGCCGGTATTCGGTTTTCCCGCCAGCAGCATGGCCAACACCGAAAGCTCGCGCGGCGACAGGCTCTGCCCTTTGCAGCTCGCGGTGAACATTTTTATCGCCTCAACGAACGTCGTAAGACCGATGTTTTTTTTCAGACAGTTAAAATTCGCCAGGCGCGGCGTTTCCACGCCGGTTAAGACGATCGTATTGTCAGGCCTGTCGATAATATGCGATAAGAAATTCATAACCCGACAGATAGACGAGAAAGAGACGATGACCACTTCTGCATGACAAGACATGGCATGTAATCCACGACGTGCAGATGAATGCAGACCAATAACTTCAACGCCCTCCAACGACTTCAAGATCTGCGATATGCCATAGAATAAATAGTAATCATCAGAAAATATAGCCACTCGCACAGGATCACCCCATTGCTATTTGTCATGGGCGCGTTTTTAACAACGCCCCCATGGCAGTCATGCCAATTAACTTTATTGGTTCGACTTACTTAAGTGAAGAACATAATGAGATCAGCAATGCAGACAGCGATGAAAGATATTTTTCATCCAAATTCATAATGCCATCTTCACTGTATTTTACGTTATTATCTAGAATTTCATGAATACTCTCGACGGCGCATACGGCATCCTTCCAAACTACACGCCGCCCGAAAGGTGAAGCGCCGAGATATTGCGCGCTTTGGCGAAAAGCAACGATAAAATCGCGCAGTATATCGAGCACAATCAATACTTCCTCCCTGCTGACACACCGCTTCATTTGCACTTTATCCAAGAAAACGCTGAGCGTGCTTTGTAAGGAAAACAGGCTTTTGAACAACCCGCCGGCGATATCCTTCGGTGTTTTCACGCTGGTTGATATGACAAAAGGGAGCTCTCCATGCTGTGAAATATATTGATAAAGCCCATTTATCGCCGTCGTCGGCTTAATATCCAAACCGCGAAGAATGACATCAACCTCATCTTTTAGCGATTTTTCCACTTTGACACCGATCTGGATTTGTTCCGTCATACAATTCATCCTCAACATAGAGATCCGGATTAAACACCAATATTATTCAAGTAAATAATATTCGCCACCAATTACCATGTTAAGATTTTTCTTATATGTGGCAACCTGTTTTTTATTATTAAAAATAACAAAAGAATCATTTATATATAATGTTAAGCGTGGCCGATGTATTAATTCCCCCACTGCTCATTGTGGTGGGGCTGTAAGGATAATAATAGGCCGCCATGCCGATGGAAAATTGCGCATCCAAGGCATTACCGGTTACCACATGAAATAATGAAGTCGCCGCACCTGGTGCCACGCTGGAAAGCGACAGCGTGACGGGATTATTAGGCGAAGCCGTCTTGACCAGCCGGATGCCAATGCCTTTTGCCGCCTCAGGGCTTTTATCTATCAAAACCGTATTATCTGAAGCCAACAGATTATTGCTGGATAAAAACATATTGATATCCCGATCGGCCGTGCCGCCGCTTTGCCGATTCTGACAGCTGAAATTCAGTGTAAAGGGCGTCAGGCCATTTTGCGCCCCCTGAGTAATCTGCGATATCCCCAACGTCGGCAACTTCACTGCCAGGCCGGCATTGTCGAAAGTGCAGGTCGTCATCTTGGGCGCATACTTGATGGTCATCGGCTGTCCGTACATGTCGCGCTGATCGTAAGGCCAATTGAAGCCGTTGAGCAGCCAGGTCAAGATCTTCACCAACTGCTTGGCGGGCCACAAAATGATCTCCAGCAAAGACATCCCGCTCAGATCGGTCACGAACATCACGTCCTTAAGGCTAACCGTGTCGCCGGGTATCGATGTGCCCGTCTTGCTGACCAGACTGAAACGGATATTCATCGGCTGATTCAATTCCGAAGCGGAGTGCGATCCCCAACCGCTAAGCTTTTTGTTGGCGATGTCGTTGGTTATTTCCGCGCGTATCCAATATTTACCGCTGTTGAATCCCAGAATGGTCGCCTTCGTGCTGTCGGTTGACAGGATACGCGTATAGCCGAATTCGCTGCTCGAGGTTGAACAGCTAAATGAACCGCTGTATTGCGTATAAAAACTGCCTTCCCAGACCGGTGTCTTATCGCTGAGCTTATCCGACAAATCGACGTAGATCGGCGGCGCATATTGGATGCCATTGCCGTAGCATGAAGCGTAACTGTAACCGCTGAACAATAGGGACAGCGTCAGTGCGAGTATCCTGAGCATGGTGTAATTATCCTTTATCGACATGTGTTGGCTACGCTGTCCATCGATATTTTCGGGCGTTCAATCTTGCAGACACCGTCATTCAGCCTGACTTCCAGCGACGTTGGCTGCTGTTCAACCCGTAGATACAGGACGCTGGCCTGCCCGACGAAGCCAATGGCATTCCCACTTTGATCCGCCACCTCCGCACCAAATGGCAGGGGTTTATTGCCGCGCTTAAAGGCGCGCAGCGTATAAGGCCGACGCCGATCGGTTTCAAATCTCAAATAGTTGACGGCGCCGGCATAGGGCACACTGTTGGCGATATTGCCGACGATCTCGGCGCCGGAGCTGTTGCCGGTATCCGACAATGTCACGGAGTTTTGCCGGTAAGGCGTGGCGTAAGGCACCAAAGCCAGCCCTTCGTCGTTAGTGACGATGCTCTCGTCGCCGTTCACCATCAGCCCTTTGGCCTTGGGCGCGTCCACCACCATCATGGTGTTGCCCATTTCGTTGGACGCTAGCAAATGCCAAGGGATCGCCACCAGGCTGCCGCGGGCGCTCATGCCCAATTGTCGATAGTCTGATGATTCACTGTAGGAGCCGCCGACAGTCGTCGCGTTGGCGCGATAGGCGGCATTCACGCTCGCCATGCTGTTGCCGCCGCTTTGATTGCTGCCGGCAAGCGCATAACTCAGACGGTTTGATTCCAGCGCATTGCCGCTCAGGCTCAGCGAGCTTTGCTGATAGTGCGAATCGGTGGCGGATAAGCTGGTGCTGAGATAGGCATTGTTGTCGAACATCGACAGCGGCACGCTCAGAGAGAGATAAAACCGCGTCTCTTCTTTGCGATCGGAATTTCTCACGCGACTCGCGGAAATGTTGTAACTGACGCGCGAGAAGGCGTTTGAATACCCGAGCTGGTATTCCCGGCTTTTATTCGTATCCGACCAATAATCGCGTTGGGTGCCGGAGAAATAGAGCGTGCCCCACCCGTCTGCGAGCCTCTGGTTCAGGTTCAAATTGAAGGTATTGCGTGGACGAGCGGCGCGAACGGCGTCCCAGGTATTCAAATCCAACGGGGCAAGCTCATCGTCATCCCGATCGTTCCAATAATCGTGAAAACGCTTGTCACGCTCGCGGTAACCTTGATGGGTATATATGGCATCGTTAAAGCTGTAATAACCTTTGGTCGAATAACGGTATGCCGCCAGCGTGAAGTTTGTTGCGGTAGCGTCCAAAAACTTGCTGTAGGCGATCCGAAAACTTTGCCCATTTTCATTGCGATCCTGCAAATGCGTCGAGGCCTGAGTCACATCGACGGATACCGCGCCGAACGGCAGATTCCAGCCACTGCCCAGCAGCCAGGCGCGATAGTCCTCGCTGAGGATCGTACCGACGTAACCGGTGACCAGGTTATTGAAGCCATACTGCAGCGTGCCCTGCGCGAAAGCAGGCGCATAGTCGGTATCCGCCTGATTGACCTTACCGGCCACCAGGCCGTATTTGCTGACACCCTGCTTCAACATGTTGGGAACGGCGGAAAACGGTACGGTAAAGGATTGTTCCCGCCCGTCGGCTTCCTTGACCACGACCAACAGATCCCCCGCAGAGCCAGTCGGCAATATGTTATCCAGCGTAAAGGAGCCCGGCGGCACGTTCTCCTGATAGATGAGGTTGCCGTTTTGCAATACTTTCACCAGGGCATTGCTCTGCGCCACGCCCCGTACTATCGGCGAAAAACCCTGCTGCGAATTGGGCCGCATGTTGATATCCGAGGCTAAAGCGCCGCCCCGCACCCGAATCGAGTCGAACAAGTCCCCCGGCGAATAGAAATCGCCCATCGTCAGGTTCGATTTGATGGCGGCGAAGCCACGCTGCACATAGCGAGTATTATTCTGCCAATCGCTACCCTGTCGCGAACTGCTGCGGAAATTGCTGCTGTCTCTGAATTGCCAACCCGCCAGATTGATCCCCGATTCCAAACCGGTATAGAAATCGTCGTTTGACGCCTTGTCGCCCTGCAACGACTGCACGTGGTAATAGGTGGCGTTATAGGCCAGCAGCAGCGCAGGCACGCCGCGATCCCAAAATTTGGCGTCAACATAGCCGGCCTCTGCGCGAATCACTCGCGACTGAGGCACCGTCAGTTTAAGGCTCAACGTCCCCACGTCGAAGTCGGCCCTTCCTCCTTGCACCAACGTTTGGACGGGGATCGGTTCCTTGTCCCCCCCGATGGACAAACTACTCATATCGATGCCCAACAGGGCGGCGTCACGATGGGCGATGCGAATATCGCCTTTATGTTCGCCGAACTGCAACGAGAACCGCCCTTTCCAACTCTGGTTGACATACACGTCGACCGTTTGCGTGCCTGCCGGCATGTCATTATTGAGGTAAAAACGCGACAGGTCGGATTCGCTGGACGCGCCGGCCAATAGAGAAGTGTCGAATTTCATCGCCGAGGCTTTATTTAACGGAATGAATACAGATGCGGTCAGTATCGAAAGCAATTTTAGTTTAAGCTTCATGGCCGTTCTTCACGTTAGCGGGCTGTAATGGCTTTAGATTTATAAGCCCCCAGGTCGTCGATATAGAGCAGGGTGTAGGGAATGTTCCGGCTCACACCAACTTTGGTCGGAACAAAGAGGCTGGAATATGGCCCGACCATCACTGAGTCAATCAACAGATTCTTTTTGCCTTTCTGATCAACATTGGCCAACGTAAAAAAGTAAGGACCTTTGTTGATAACCTTAAATCCCTTCCCTGCCGCCTGGAGTTCAATGAAGTCGGTGATGTTATTTGCGCTGCCGGTTAACCCTGCCGGGCGATAAAATAGCTTGATGCGCGATTTGATGGCTAATTGCAGCGTATTGACCCCTTGCAAATTTTCCGGCGTAGGCGGGATATCCAGCACATTCAAATAAAATACCGACTCACGACCGCCGGGGAGCGCCGCGCCCATTTTTTGTATGCGTAATTGCTGGCCATTATTTCCGGCAACTTTTACAACCGGCGGGGATAACAAGAACGGCACGTTTGCCGTTTCAGGCGTCGAGTTGATATCACCATCATCAATCCATGCCTGCACCAGTGCCGGATCGTCACCATTGTTGACTAACTGAACGATAACATCCTTGTTTTTTTCCGGATAAATAACGCGCGTTCCATTAATTACAATATTGGCATCGGCGCAAAAGCTGCTGAGAAACAATCCAGCAAAGATTAAGCACTGTTTCATAGTCACCCCAGATGCCAGGCCTTTGCCTTGGGCACAGGCCTGGCTTAATTGCAATTACAGGTAAGAAATGGTGTACGTCACGTTGGAACTCAATTCCCCCACTTTTGCTTCCAACGCATTGGTCTTGTAGTAATAGGCATCCAGCGTCAGCGTTTCGGCATCTGGCGCCGTTTTATCGCCTTTGATCTTGGTGACATAAGGCACGTTCAACGGAATCGGCGTGGATGAACCCGGCTCGGCCAGAGAAAAACCGACGTTTTTCGCTACGGCGGCGTCGCTTTCATTCACGGAGCTGTTCAGCAGATATTTTCCGTCGGTAGAGATATTATTCGCCGAAGAGAAGTAGATCTTCAGCGGCGTACCGGCCGTTCCCGCCGCCGGCGTGCAGCCGGAGAACGTCAGCGAGAAAGATTTCTTGTTTTTGGTGATGGGGCCGACAACGGTGCCCGCATCCGTCACGGAAATCGGGCTGAGCGCAACGGTAAAATCGGCGCTTTTCCCGCCATTGATGGTACAAGTGGTATCCGTAACGGCACCGCTAAACGAAATAACGCCACCGGCGGAATTATCTGCCGCCGTTGCGCCCACAGATGTTAACGCGGCAGCCAATACCGCCAAAGAGATGCCTTGCTTAATCATAATAAACCCCATTACTTTCTTCGCTGAGAGAGCATATATAAAATGACCTACACCATTAAACCGTTTAGAGGCTAACGAAGCTTAGGCAATAGCAGAGTATTGACAGCATCCTGCCATCTAAAAGTTTATATGTGGCGGTATATATTTATATATATCCAAGTGTATTCTAAAAGATATCCGACAATGGGAAAAATCTCATTCACCGCCAGATGCAGAACATATTAATTCCAAAGACAAAAAAAATGCAACATCGAATCAAATAATTTTCATGACCATAAAAAAACGAATCGCGCAATGAGCAGAAAGATACGCGCCTTAAAAGAGTGAGTACAACAGGATACTTGCTGCGCAGGTTAAATAAATGTCGCCGTTTCCTCATAAAGCGCTTGTGGCATAAAAACAAAAAAAACCATTGAAATAAAAAGAAAAAAACACATAAAGAAAAATCTTAGATTCCTTCCCTCCTTCTCCTCCCACGTAAGGTTTAGTTTTCCTCTACCTTAAAAATTTTCCGACCCACCGCTATAGGAGCAGCCCGAAAATGCGACACTCTTTGCATATCAATATCCAGACACACAAAAAACAGCGCCCACACTTTTCTTCGTTCAGTCGATAAGGCTGAATTCTTTCAGAGAAAAATATACCCTCCCATATAAATATAAATCCCACTTTTAAAGTACATTTAAAAATATACCGAAAGGTAATTCATTTAAATAAATCGCCGTAAGGGTAAAACAAGATAGGGGAAAAGGGATGCATCTCAAGTAACGGCAGGAATAAAAAACCCGAGCGCCAGAGGCTCGGGTTTATAGCAAAACACACATTTGACGATCAGAGCGGCTTTTCAGTCCGTACAATGCCATGATTCTTCATCACTTCTTCCATCGTAAGGCTATCGTCATACGGCGTCTCATCCACCACGACGTCTTGCGGACGCACATAAGGTTTGGTCGCACGTTTGAACATCCACCACCACACGAATACCAGGAAAGCGCCGGACTTCAGAAAGATCATGGTCCATAAGGCGACTTGATACCAGTTCATCTCTGTCTCCATAGAGCATTAAGCGAAAATAGATAAGGCGGCGTTGATTATCGCGCCGGTCACGCCTGACACGAGCAGCCGACCTTGATAAACGCATAATCTCACCGATGCGTGGCCCTTATCAATAGCCGATCGCGTTTCCTGGAAAGGCTTGCCGTTTTCTCCGCACGCAAAAGCAAAAAACCCCGTGCTCATAGAGCACGGGGTCAGAATGTATGGCGGAGGAGCAGAGATTCGAACTCTGGAACGGTTTCCCGTCGACGGTTTTCAAGACCGTTGCCTTCAGCCACTCGGCCACCCCTCCGCAACGACGCGCACTATAAACAGACCTTATTCGCTTGTAAAGCCCGGGCGCGTTCAACCGCGCGAAAAATCAGCGAAGGCGCGGCAAACGGCGAACAAACACGCGTCCGCATCCCCGCTGTTGCCGTAATGATAACTAAGGGTAAAGATTGGTAAACAAACTTTAATCAACCGCTTGCGCTGCCTATTATCGGGATTATTTTGTGATGGCTTGATAAGAGAGAGCATTATGGACCGCATTGTCGTCTCATCTTCTTCTTCGCGCGACTCGCTGCTCAGCACGCATAAAGTCCTGCGCAACACCTATTTCCTGTTATCCCTGACCCTGGCCTTCTCAGCCCTGACCGCCACCGCCAGCACGATGCTGGGGCTGCCGGCGCCGGGCTTGCTGCTGATGCTGGTTGGCTTCTACGGCCTGATGTTCCTGACCCATAAACTGGCCAACAGCCCAGCGGGCATCTTGGCGGCGTTCGCGCTGACCGGTTTCATGGGATATGCCCTCGGCCCAATCCTCAGCTCGTTCCTGAACGCCGGCGCGGGCGACCTGATCATGCTGGCACTGGGCGGCACCGCAGCGGTGTTCTTCTGCTGCTCGGCGTATGTGCTGACCACCCGTAAAGACATGTCGTTCCTGTCTGGCATGATGATGGCCGGTTTTGTGGTGCTGCTGGTGGCGGTGATCGCCAACCTGTTCCTGCAGATCCCTGCCCTGCACCTGGCCATCAGCGCGCTGTTCATCCTGTTCTCCGCCGGCGCGATCCTGTGGGAAACCAGCAACATCATTCACGGCGGCGAGACCAATTACATTCGCGCCACCGTTAGCCTGTACGTGTCGCTCTACAACATGTTCATCAGCCTGTTGAGCATTCTGGGCTTCGCCCGCAGCAACTGATCGCACGTTACGCATGCCTTCCAGGCCCCGCTCCGGCGGGGCTTTGTTTTTTGCGGCCGAAAAAATTTGCTAAACTGGCTGCCGTTCCGAATTATCCGTTATCGAGGCAGTATGTTGGAGTTTGAAGGTCAGGTTATTGACACTGACGCGCAGGGCTATCTGAAAAACAGCGCCGACTGGCATGAAGGCCTGGCGCCGCTGCTGGCCGCGCAGGAAGAGATCGTGCTCACCGAAGCACACTGGGAAGTGGTGCGCTTCGTGCGCGACTTCTATCAGGAATTTAATACCTCACCGGCTATTCGCATGCTGGTCAAAGCGATGGCACAGAAATACGGCGAAGAAAAAGGCAACAGCCGCTATCTGTATCGCCTGTTCCCGAAAGGACCGGCCAAACAAGCCACCAAGATCGCCGGGTTGCCCAAACCGGTAAAATGCATCTGACCGCTCCGCCCGCAGCGCCGCTGCAGGCGAGCGTTTAATAGCGAATGCCGAACCCATCGTAGTCAGCCACGCCGTGTGGCTCCACCAGCACGCGTTCGACGCGCGCGCTGCGCGGGCCGCCCTGTTTCAACCACTCCACCAGCCTATCCACCTGCGCCTGTGTGCCGCAGGCCACCACCTGGACACTGCCGTCATCAAGGTTGCGCGCATAGCCGGCCACCCCCAACGCCTCGGCCTGCCGCTGAGTGGAATAGCGAAACCCCACCCCCTGCACCACGCCATACACATACGCAGCAATGCAAACTTGTGTCATAATCGCCCCCTTAATTAAGTTTTCGTTATGGCATTGCCGTGCCTTTGCACCGCCGTGTCACTCTTTCTATCCTAGCTGGCAGCATTATTAATTATGACCGTACGCCTGTTTCTCGCCAAAGGACGTGAAAAGTCCTTACTCCGTCGCCACCCTTGGGTGTTCTCCGGTGCCGTTCAACGCGTTGAGGGCAAAGCCCACTCCGGTGAAACCATCGATATTCTCGACAGCCAGGGCAAATGGCTGGCTCGCGGCGCCTATTCGCCCGAGTCGCAGATCCGCGCACGCGTCTGGACTTTCCAGCAGGATGAAGAGATTAACATCGATTTCTTTATTCGCCGCCTGCAGCAAGCGCAAAGCTGGCGCGATTGGGTCGCACAGCGCGACGGTCTGGACGGATACCGTCTGATCGCCGGCGAATCCGACGGCCTGCCGGGCATCACTATCGATCGCTTCCAGAATTTCCTGGTGCTGCAGCTGCTGTCCGCCGGTGCCGAATACCAGCGCCCGGCCCTGCTTTCCGCCCTGCAGCATTGCTACCCGGAATGTTCGATTTACGATCGCTCCGACGTTGCGGTGCGCAAAAAAGAAGGCCTGCCGCTGGCGCAGGGCCCGGTGCTGGGCGATCTGCCGCCGGAACTGCTGCCTATCACCGAGCACGGCATGAAGCTGCTGGTGGACATTCAGCAAGGGCACAAGACCGGTTTCTACCTCGACCAGCGCGACAGTCGCCTGGCGGCGCGGAACTACTCTGCTGGCCGCCGGGTGCTGAACTGCTTCTCCTACACCGGCGCCTTCGCCGTTTCCGCTCTGATGGGCGGCTGTGCACAGGTGATCAGCGTGGATACCTCGCAGGCAGCGCTGGACATCGCCAAACAGAACGTCGAGCTCAACAAGCTCGATCTGAACAAGGCGGAGTTCGTTCGTGATGACGTGTTCCAACTGCTGCGCAACTACCGCGCTCAAGGCGAAAAATTCGATCTGATCATCATGGATCCGCCTAAATTCGTCGAGAACAAGAATCAGCTGGCCAGCGCCTGCCGCGGTTACAAGGACATCAACATGCTGGCGCTGCAGTTGCTGAATCCAGGCGGCATTCTGCTCAGCTTCTCCTGCTCCGGCCTGATGCCGACCGACCTGTTCCAGAAAATTTTGGCCGATGCCGCTGTAGATGCCGGACGTGATGTACAATTTATAGAACAGTTCCGCCAGGCTGCCGATCACCCGGTGATCGCCACGTATCCTGAGGGGCTGTATCTGAAAGGCTTCGCTTGTCGGGTGATGTAACTTGAAATGCGCTGCCTTGCCCCCATATATGAGCAAGGCATTGTTTCTCAGGAGGTCATCATGATTGCCAGCAAATTCGGTATCGGACAACAGGTTAGGCATAAACTGCTGGGGTATTTGGGCGTCGTGATCGATATCGACCCGGAATACTCTTTAGAACAACCCAAAGCTGACGAGATAGCGGCGAACGACGAACTGCGTTCCGCCCCTTGGTACCACGTGGTGATGGAAGACGAGGAAGGCCAACCGGTGCATACCTATCTGGCGGAAGCGCAGCTGGATGGTGAGCCCCAGGAAGCGCACCCCGAGCAACCATCGCTGGATGAACTGGCGGAATCCATCCGTCACCAGTTACAGGCGCCACGTTTGCGCAATTGACCGCGCCAAGACCTGAGAAACCCCCGAGAGGGCCCGGCATCGCGCCAGGCCCTTTTTTTATTTAGCGCTCCAGCCCTAAACGCGGGATTTCGATTTTCGGGCAGCGATCCATCACCACGCGCAGCCCGGCCTGTTGCGCCAGCTCCGCCGCCTGATCGTTAATCACGCCGATCTGCAGCCACAGCGCCTTGGCGCCGATCGCTATCGCCTCTTGCGCCACGCCGTAAGCCGCCTCCGAATTGCGAAACACATCAACCATATCCACCGGCTGTGGGATAGCGGCCAGCGTAGCGTAAACCGGCTGCCCCAGCAGCGTCTGCCCCGCCAGTTTTGGGCTGACCGGGATCACTTGATACCCTTGCGCCAACAGATACGCCATCACCCCATAGCTGGGCCGCGACGGGTTATCGCTGGCGCCCACCAGCGCGATGGTTTTCACCTGCTGCAACAGCTCAACAATCTCTTGATCTTGCATCTTCAACTCCCGTTTATCACTGCGTCACTTTCCATTTCGAGTGTAACCGATCGGCATTCGCTCGGTTAAACGCTAATGCGAAGGAAACTTCACCGCAATCTTATGGTCAGAGGCTGTCGCGGTTCAGCTGCGCACGGTCGTGTCTAAACGCGATAAAATATGTAAAAATGTAAACAAAATACCCGATTGAAAAATTTTGACACAACCTATGTCGTGTTCAACACTTAGAGCTACGTCACTTTATAAGGAGATAATGATGAAATTTGGTCTGGTGGTTGCGGCGTTGCTCAGCATCAGTATGCCTGCCGCGGCTACGACCCTGAAACTCGCCCCGGACATCGACCTGCTGGTGGTCGACGGCAAGAAAATGACAGGTTCGTTGTTAAAAGGCGCCGACAGCCTTGAACTGGACGGCGGGCAGCACCAACTGCTGTTTAAAGTGACCAAAACCGTACGTTCCGGCCAGCATACACAGGCCTATACGTCCCTGCCGCTGGTTGCCACCTTCAATACGCAAAAGATTAGCCAAGTGGCGATCGAACTGCCGCGCATCGAGAACGATCGTGATGCGCAACGCTTTGACAGAACGTTGAATTATCTGGTGGTCGATAAAGACGGCAACGCCCTGCCGTTCCGACATGATGCGCTGCATCCCGACAGCGTCACCTTCAATACCGATTTGGAAAAGGTGATGACCGATTACAACCGCCAGAACCGCCCGGCCTCCGTTCCGGCCTTTGTTCAGGCGAACGCAGGCAATCCCTCAGCCCTCGCGTTGGCCGGCGCGCCGCTGAACGCCCCGACGGTAACGTTGAAAGGTGAAAACGTGTCGGAACAGATGTTGCAATACTGGTTCCAACAGGCCGACAAGGAAACACAGAAACGTTTTCTGCGCTGGGCCAATAAACAACCGATTCGCTGATCCCTTCCGGCGTCTTTCCCCGTAAAGGCGCCTTTTCTTCGCATTTTCAGGCGCAAACGCTAGGCAGTGAAAAACAGTTTCAGTAATCTGTCGCACATCCCCCGATGAGCGAAGGACACCGAGATGGAATTGACTACCCGCACTATTGCCGCACGCAAACACATTGCGCTGGTGGCGCACGATCACCGCAAACAGGCCCTATTGGAGTGGGTAGAAAGCCACAAGACTATTCTGGCGCAGCACCAGCTGTACGCCACCGGCACCACCGGTAATCTGATCCAGCGCGCCAGCGGCATTCCCGTCACCAGCATGCTGAGTGGCCCGATGGGCGGCGATCAGCAGGTTGGCGCACTGATTGCGGAAGGCAAGATAGACATGCTGATCTTCTTCTGGGACCCGCTGAACGCGGTGCCGCACGATCCGGACGTGAAGGCGCTACTGCGGCTGGCGACAGTATGGAATATTCCGGTGGCCACCAACCGCTCGACCGCCGATTTTCTGATCGACTCTCCGCTGTTCAAAAACGAGGTGGAGATCGCCATCCCCGACTATCAGCGCTACCTGCAAGACCGCCTGAAATAATCCTCACGGCCTGGCTGGCGCCAGGCCTGATGCCTACGGTTTTTTCTGCACCGGTACGCCAAGATCCTGCAGGTGTTCGACGAACACCGAAGGGCGTTCACGATCCTGCAACAGCCATACCTGATGTTTGGCGCGCGTCAACGCGACATACAATAGACGGCGCTCTTCGGCATCCGGGAAATCCTCCGGCTGCGGCAGTAGCACCTCTTCCAACACCGACTCGCGCGCCACGGCGGGGAAGCCGTCACGCCCCTCATGTAAACCGGCAATGATGACGTATTCCGCCTGCTGCCCTTTGCTGGCGTGGATGGTCATAAACTCCAGATCCAGCTTGGGCCAGCGGGTGCCCGCCTTCGCCAGCGCTTCCGGTTTCAGATGATGGTAACGCGCCAGCACCAGGATGCGCTCATCCGGCTTGGCGTAGCCGCTCAGTTTATCCAGCAAGGGCTCCAGCTGCTCGTGCGGCAGGATCGCCACCGACTTTTTATTGCCCTTGCTCAAGCTGTTGAGCGGTTTTTTCAGCTGGTGCGGGTTTTGCTGCACGAACCGGTTGGCCACCTCGCCGATACGTTCATTGAAGCGATAGGTGGTATCCAGCGCGCACTGCGCGCCTTCGCCGAAGTTCGTGGCGAAGGCCGTGGTTAACGTCAATTCTGCGCCGCTAAAGCGATAAATCGCCTGCCAGTCATCCCCCACCGCAAACAGGCAGGTCTGCTTGTTCTGTCGGCGCAATGCCGCCAGCAACAGCGCACGCTGCGGTGAGATATCCTGAAACTCGTCGACCAGAATATGTTTCCACGGGCTGACGAAGCGCCCCTTGTCGAGAATGTTGACCGCCTGATGGATAAGGCCGGAGAAGTCCACCGCCCCTTCCTCTTTCAAGGCGCTTTTCCAGGCTTTCAGCAGCGGCGCCATCAGCCGGATACGTTTTGAGAACAGATCGCGGATGTCTTCATCCGCCTGCTCAATCATTTCCGACTGGCTGCCGCCGTGCATGCGCATCAGCCCCAACCAGCGTTCCAACCGGCTTGCCAGGCGATCCGCCAGGCGCTTATCCTGCCAGAAGTCGCCTTCCGGCACTTCCCATTCCAGCTCTTCGGTCAACCATTGACGCCACCCCTTGGCCTGCGCTTTCTTCTCCGCGCACTGTTGGCGCCAATGGGTAATCAGCAGCTCTTTGCGCGCTTTGGCATCGGTTTCCAACCGGCTGATGGCCGGGGCCTTGCGGCTGCCTTGTTGAATGATTTGCAGCGCCAAGGCATGGAAGGTCTTGGCCTGAATGCCGACATCACCCAAACGTTCTTTGATGCGGTCGTTCATCTCGCCAGCGGCCTGGCGGCCGAAAGCCAACAGCAAGATTTGGCCCGGCTGCGCTTCCTGACGGCGCAGCAGCCAGCCGGCGCGCGCCACCAGCACCGACGTTTTGCCGCTGCCGGCCCCCGCCAATACCAGAACGGAATCCTCGCCGTTGACCACCGCGCGGCTCTGGGAGTCATTGAGCGGTGAGCTTTCGACGGTCTGGAAGAAGTCGTGATGTTGCTCCAGCATGCGATCGGTCCACTGCCGGTTGCGTTGTTCGACGCTGTGTAGCCCCTGCTGCAGCCATTGCAGACACAGTTGGTAATCGGCCCGGCAGTTATCGAATTCCTCCAGACGCGTCACCGGCATCGGCAACGCGGAGAAAGCCTCACGGATTTGCTGTTGCAGCTTGCCCAGCTCAGACTTTTTGAACCATTTATCTTGCTGCTCTATGCGCTGAATCTGTGCCACCTGCTGTTGCAACACGCCGGCACTGACCTCACTCATTTCGGCGCTCCACTGCTGCCACGCCTGCTGCAGATAGTGATAAAAACGTTGCGTTTCCTGCCATTCGGTGCCGTGCAGCCGCACCACTTTTTCGTCCGGCAATTCAAATTCCAGCTCGCCCCAGACGATGCCGCGCTTGCACCTGACCTGAATCAGTTGATTGAAGGGGATCAGGTATTCATGTTTTTCCCCGCTCACCTCAACGCCGGCGTGCAGCAACCGCACGCGGTTATAAGGGTGCTGAGCCAGGTGTTTCCCCAGCGATGTCGCTTTAAGTTCCATATCGTCGCGCCATGACTATGTTGAGATTAAATAACGGATATCTGCCAGTTTACCTGCGATAAGCAGTGGCACTCTAGCGCTAAAAAAAGGGTAGAATAGATTTTGCGTTTTTATCGTGAATACGCCCGCATCGCGGTTTGGCTATCATTAGAGCAGAATGACGTCTATGCGTACTGTACTGAATATTCTTAATTTTGTGTTGGGCGGTTTCTTCACCACGCTAGGCTGGCTTATTGCTACGGTGTTCAGCGTGCTGCTTGTCATCACACTGCCGCTTACCCGCTCCTGTTGGGAAATCACCAAGCTGTCGCTGGTGCCGTTCGGCAACGAAGCGATACACGTCGATGAACTGTATCCGGAAAAAAGCAATGCGCTGCTCTCCGCTGGCGGCTCGCTGCTCAACATTATCTGGCTGGTGCTGTTCGGCTGGTGGCTGTGTCTGTCACACATTGCCGCCGGTATCGTGCAATGCGTTTCAATCATCGGCATTCCAGTCGGCATCGCCAATTTCAAAATAGCCGCCATCGCGCTGTGGCCGGTGGGACGCCGCGTCGTCTCGGTAGAAATGGCTCAGCAAGCCCGTATTGAGAATGCTCGCCGCCACTATCAACAGCGTTAATTTTTTCTCCGTTTGAGGAGTTTTTCGTGCGCTCTTTTGCACCCGCAGTTCGTCGTTATACTTACAACAGCAACCTGCTGTATCACTTGCGCATCCTCATTGCGCTGATCGGCACCACCGCCGTTCCCTGGTGGCTCGGCATTCCCAAGCTGACTATCCCGTTAACGCTGGGCGTGGTGGCAGCCGCCCTGACCGATTTGGATGACCGCCTGGCCGGCAGGTTACGCAACCTGCTTATCACGCTGGTGTGCTTCTTTGTTGCCTCCGCCTCGATCGAGCTGCTGTTCCCTTATCCCTGGTTGTTCGCCCTTGGCTTAACCACGTCGACCTGCGGTTTTATCCTGCTCGGCGCCTTGGGGCAGCGTTATGCCACCATCGCCTTCGGCGCGCTGCTGATCGCGGTTTACACCATGCTCGGCACCTCGATGTACGATGCCTGGTATCAGCAACCGCTGCTGCTGGTGATCGGCGCGCTGTGGTACAACCTGCTGACGTTGGCAGGCCACCTGCTGTTCCCGATCCGGCCGCTGCAAGAGAACCTGGCGCGCTGTTACGATCAACTGGCCAACTATCTGGATGCCAAAGCCAATCTGTTCGATCCCGACGCCGAACGCGACGCCGACCTGCCATGGATGGATGTCGCAATGGCCAACAGCGCCTTGGTCGCGTTGCTTAACCAAACCAAAGCCTCGCTGCTGACGCGCCTGAAAGGCGATCGTGGCCAGCGCGGCACCCGCCGCACCTTGCACTACTATTTTGTCGCGCAGGATATCCACGAGCGTGCCAGCTCTTCCCACGTTCAGTACCACGCGCTCAGCCGGCAATTTCGTCACAGCGACATTTTGTTCCGCTTCCAGCGTCTGCTGAGCATGCAGGCACGCGCCTGCCGCCAATTGGCACAATCGATCCTGCTGCGGCAAAAGTACCAGCACAACCCGCGCTTTGAACCGGCTTTCAGCCGCATTCAGGAGGCGTTGGCGCGCATCGCCGAAACCCAGGGCAATAACGAGCAGACCAAGGCGCTGGCGCATCTGTTGAAAAACCTGCATGCGATCGATGCGCAGCTGGCCAATATCGAATCAGAGCAGACGCTGGCCAGCGGGCAAGCGGAAGAGAACAGCCTGGCCGACGACCGCTTAACCGGCTGGAGCGATATTCGGCTGCGCATCAGCCGCCATTTGACGCCTCAGTCGGCCCTGTTCCGCCACGCGATCCGCATGTCGGTGGTACTGTGCGTGGGTTACGCCTTCATCCAGTTCACGGGTATGCAGCACGGTTACTGGATCCTGTTGACCAGCCTGTTCGTCTGTCAACCGAACTACAACGCTACCCGCCGACGCCTGGCGCTACGCATCATCGGTACCCTGGCCGGTATCCTGATCGGCCTGCCAATCCTCTATTTCGTGCCGTCATTGGAAGGGCAACTGGTGTTGATCGTCATCACCGGCGTTCTGTTCTTCGCTTTCCGCACCGTACAATATGCCCACGCGACGATGTTCATCACGCTGCTGGTGCTGTTGTGTTTTAACCTGTTGGGCGAAGGATTCGAAGTGGCAGCCCCGCGCGTTTACGATACCTTGCTGGGCTGTGCCATCGCCTGGGCGGCAGTCAGCTTTATCTGGCCGGACTGGAAGTTCCGCCAACTGCCGGCGGTGGTGGATAAAACGCTGAATGCCAACTGCCGTTATCTGGACGCCATTCTGGTGCAATACCACCAGGGTAAGGATAACGGCCTCGCTTACCGCATCGCGCGACGTGATGCCCACAACAGCGATGCCGAACTGGCTTCGGTCATCTCCAACATGTCCGCCGATCCCAAAGCCGACAAAGCGCTGCAGGAAGCCGCCTTCCGCTTGCTCTGTCTGAACCACACGCTCCTGAGCTATATCTCCGCATTGGGGGCGCACCGCGAGCGGCTGAATACCCCGGCCACGCTCGATCTGCTCAATGACGCCGTGTGTTACGTGGACGGCGCCTTGCATCAGGAAGAACGGAACAGCCAGCGCATTGCGCAGGCGTTGGAACAGCTGGCGGAGCGCATCAGCAAAGCCGTTCCGGAACCTGAAAGCAAAGAACAATTGGTCTTGCAGCAGGTGGGATTGGTGCTCGAGCTGCTGCCAGAGCTCACCGCGCTGCATGCCCAAATCAATAAGGCAGCCTAACTATTCAGGGCCCGTTCGATGGGCCCTGAATAACCGGCTCATGCCCATGGCGGCGCATCGCCATCGTATGATCGAACCAACGCACTAGCTCGCTGCGTAATTCGGCCGGCAACGCCGCCTGATGATAACCGGCTATCGCCCCGCCCAGCGACAGCAGCACTCGTAGCCCCAAATTAGTCTGCTGTTTCAATAAACGGAGATAGCTGCGTTTGGCGCCATGCAGCCGCAGGTCATAAGCGTTGCGAATGCCCGCTCGCCACAGCAGACGTTCCATATTAACGTCAATATTCGGCAATGCCTTCAGTCGGCCGTGATCGCCAGCCTTAAGCCGCTGCTCCCGGCGCGCCTCCCTGACAGCCTGCCAGGCCAGCCCCACCAGCTCGTTGCGTTCCCGCCACAGCGACTCGTCAACCCAGTAATAACGCAAAGTGATGGGCGCTCCACGCTTGGAGTAGACCATATTGACCATCCCTCTGGCACGAAAGGCCGGTTCCATGCTCGCCGTAGCCCGCAAGTACAGCTCGCCGTCCGCTATCACCGCAAACATTACCCCCTCGGCCAGCAGGCCGTAGCCACCAAACTGTGACCGTGTTGTGATGGCTCCCAGCGCCGCAAAGCAATTTTTAGCCTGCGCGATTCTTCTCGTCGACATCCTTTTCATAGCGTTCCTCCTTTTTAGGTTCTGGCCGTATTATTTCTCTCATCAATGAAAAAAGTAACGTGAACAACTAATTAGAAAAATACGCACTATCCGCCCGCCTGCCAATCACAAAAATCATCGGTACAAAAAATGATCGCAATTATGCGAGCCGCTACGAAAATTTGGGTTGATCTTATCCTAAATCAGGGATACTGTATAAACATACAGTAACACGACGGGCGGGAACTTTATGCGTACTCAATCACTCTACCAACCTCATTTCGGCCATGGCTCTTATACAGCGCGCAATGTTGCGAAGAACACGGATGTCGGCAAAGAAAATGGCTTGATCAGTGAACTTGTTTACAACGAGCGCCAGCCCGCAGTGGCCCAATTGCTGTTGCCCCTGCTGCAACAACTGGGCAAACAGTCTCGCTGGCTTCTGTGGCTAACGCCGCAGCAAAAATTAAGCAAACAATGGCTGCAGCAATCCGGCCTGCCTGTAGATAAGATGATGCAATTGAGCCAGATCAGCCCGGTGAATACGGTCGAGGCAATGGAAAAAGCGCTGCAAACGGGAAATTACAGCGTGGTTCTCGGCTGGTTGCCTGAGCTAACGGAGGAGGATCGTCTAAAATTAAGACGTGCGGCAGAATTGGGTAATGCCTATGGGTTTATCATGCGGCCTCAACGTGACATTAACCCGACTCACGGACACTGTTCCACCCTAAAAATTCACTCTTCTTTGTATCATTAAGTAAATTTAGGATTTTTCCCATCATTTTCGCACCCCCTAAGCGGAACCTTTGCGTGGGAAGGCACAAAGCTAGTCCGGCTGCGGTTTGGCAAGCAAAAACGCTCGATGAATCGCCGTTTTTTTAGGCAAAGAATGTTAGCAAATATGTACGATTCCGCGTTTTTTTTTAGAGCCTTATCACATCACACTTGTAACTTTCGCGCCACGTTGTAGACTTTACATCGCCAAGGTTGCTCTATAACGTCAGAAAAACTGGCGAGTAACAAACGAGGGCTTAAACCTTGGCGAAGGAATTTAACCAAGGGCTTAAACAGCTTTAAAGCTCATTGCCTATTTGGATGATAACGAGGCGCAAAATGAAAAAGACAGCTATCGCATTAGCAGTGGCACTGGCAGGTTTCGCTACCGTAGCGCAAGCCGCTCCAAAAGATAACACCTGGTACACCGGTGCTAAACTGGGCTGGTCCCAGTACCACGACACTGGTTTCTACGGTAACGGTTACCAGAACGGTATCGGCAACGGCCCAACCCACAAAGATCAGCTGGGTGCCGGCGCGTTCCTGGGCTACCAGGCAAACCAATACCTGGGCTTCGAGCTGGGCTATGACTGGCTCGGCCGCATGCCTTACAAAGGCAGCGTGAACAACGGTGCTTTCAAAGCGCAGGGCGTTCAACTGGCCGCTAAACTGAGCTACCCAATTGCTGACGATCTGGACATCTACACTCGTCTGGGTGGTATGGTATGGCGTGCAGACTCCAAAGCTAACTACGGCCGTACTGGCCAGCGCCTGAGCGACCACGACACCGGCGTTTCTCCGCTGGCTGCTGTTGGTGTTGAATACGCACTGACCAAAAACTGGGCTACTCGCCTGGATTACCAGTTCGTAAGCAACATCGGTGACGCAGGTACCGTTGGCGCACGTCCAGACAACACCATGCTGAGCCTGGGCGTTTCTTACCGCTTCGGTCAGGATGACGTAGTTGCTCCAGCACCAGCACCAGCTCCAGCTCCAGTTGTTGAAACCAAGCGTTTCACTCTGAAGTCTGACGTGCTGTTCAACTTCAACAAGTCTACTCTGAAAGCAGAAGGCCAGCAGGCTCTGGATCAGCTGTACACCCAGCTGAGCTCCATGGATCCTAAAGACGGTTCTGTAGTTGTTCTGGGTTACACCGACGCCGTTGGTTCTGACCAGTACAACCAGAAACTGTCCGAACAGCGCGCACAAAGCGTTGTTGACTACC
Source organism: Serratia sp. OLAL2 (assembly GCF_002752475.1). Classification (NCBI taxonomy): domain Bacteria; kingdom Pseudomonadati; phylum Pseudomonadota; class Gammaproteobacteria; order Enterobacterales; family Yersiniaceae; genus Serratia; species Serratia sp. OLAL2. The sequence goes on from NZ_MSTL01000019.1 coordinate 415,005, forward strand.
TGGTCTCCAAAGGCATCCCGTCAGACAAAATCTCTGCACGTGGTATGGGTGAAGCAGATGCAGTTACTGGCAACACCTGTGGCTACAAATCTGGCCGCGCTACCAAAGCTCAGATCGCTTGCCTGGCACCAGATCGTCGCGTAGAGATCGAAGTTAAAGGTATCAAAGACGTTGTAACTCAGCCTCAGGGCTAAGTTTACTCGCCTAATAAAAAACCCCGCCTAGCGGGGTTTTTTTTCGTCCTATTGTTGTTGCCACAACCCTTCAAGGCCAAACGCCACAAAGGCGCTCTCACGCACTTACTTGGGATCTTTGCCAAGAATCGCCTTCAAGTCTTCTTTCAACGATGACATCTGGTTTGCATACTTTTCTTTGCGTTCAGCGTCTTCGATAAGTTGCACGACGGTTTCCGAAAGCGTAACGCCACGGCGGCGCGCCAGGGCAGCTAATCGTTGCCAAACCAAAAACTCCAGATCGATAGATTTTTTACGCGTATGCTGATGTTCTGCGTTAAAATGACGTTTGCGGCGGGCGCGGATTGTTTGCTTCATCCGGTTATCCAGTTCCGGATTCATATGAGCGGCAATCCATGCAAGTACCTTTACCGGCTCATTTTCCAGCTTCAGCAGCTCGTTAACCGCTTCCTGAGCAGCGCTGTTTTCAATGTAGCGGGTAATAAGCTCCCCTTCCCGGTGCTTCTTCACCAGGTACTTCCATTTCCAACCGCTCTCTAGATTTTCCAGTTGCTGATATTTCATCTTGAGCTCTTCAGTGACCGCGTAACTTCAAATAAGCATAACAGCTTTGCGCCGAATTTCCCCGGCAATTAAGCCGTCTTTTAGACTGTTTTTTGCACAGTCACCGCGTGATGTCAAACTCCCTGATGCCAACTGGCACTCCGCATGTATCAAGCCGCCGTTATTCTTGTATAATCGCCCTTTCCCTTTTTAACGATTGCATCTAACACTTTGACCAATAACCGACTTGAATGGCAATCTTTATTGCCGGACGTAACGCCTTATCAGGCGATATTTGATACCGCCGCTCAGTTGGCACCCGTGCCCTTTTCCGCCATTCAGCCTCGGCTGGAAAATGCCCTGACGCTATTTTGCCACCCTCAATCGCCACCGCGTTTCATGCTGTTGAAAGCGCAAGAAACGCGAGAGTATCTGGAACTGGTTGCTAACGCCGTCAAACCCCTGCTGCCGAAAAACACGGCATGCTGCGGCAGCCACTATGTCATTCACGATGGCAAGGTCAGCGTAGAACCGGCTAGCCGTGGCGATGAACCTTTCGCCGCCGGCGGTGCTTGCCTGTTCCAGGAGTGGATTGAACCGGAACAGCTGTTTGGCTGCGTACGGATCCACAATGGCGACATTACCCTACAGCCGGGTCTGGTGCACCAGGCCAACGGCGGCATTCTGATTCTGTCGGCACGTGCGCTGCTTGCTCAGCCGTTACTGTGGCTGCGGCTGAAGCAGATGATCGGCCAGCGTGAGTTCCATTGGGTTTCGCCAGACGAAACCCGCCCGCTGCCGGTAGCCATTCCACCGATGCCGCTGGATCTTCGGCTGATTGTGGTCGGCGATCGTCACGGCCTGGCCGATTTTCACGATATCGAGCCTGAGCTGAGTGAACAAGCGATCTACGGTGAATTCGAAGACGACCTGCAGCTGACTGAAATTGATGATATGACGCAGTGGTGCGGCTACGTCAACGGCGTGATTGCCGACCAGCAGTTGCCGATGCTGGCGACCGACGCCTGGCCGCCGCTGCTCGTCCAGGCAGTGCGTTACAGTGGCGACCAGGGCATCCTGCCACTTTCGCCGGTTTGGCTTGGCCAGCAACTGTCCGAAGCCGCACTGTATGCCGAAGAGGACCGCATTACGGCCAAAGCGCTTGAAGCGGCGTTAAATGCCCGCGAATGGCGTGAAAGCTATCTGGCCGAGCGTATGCAGGATGAGATCGAGCTGGGTCAGATCCTGATTGAGACCGAGGGCGAAGTGGTCGGGCAGATCAACGGTCTGTCAGTCCTGGATTATCCGGGCCATCCACGCAGCTTTGGTGAACCGTCGCGCATCAGTTGCGTTGTGCATCTCGGCGACGGCGAGTTCACCGACGTCGAGCGCAAAGCCGAACTGGGCGGCAACCTGCATGCTAAAGGCATGATGATCATGCAGGCGTTCCTGATCGCCGAACTGGATCTTGATCAGCAACTGCCCTTCTCCGCTTCCATCGTCTTTGAGCAATCGTATGGTGAAGTGGACGGTGACAGCGCCTCGCTGGCTGAGCTGTGCGCATTGATCAGCGCCCTGTCACAGCAACCGATCACCCAGCAGATCGCCGTCACCGGCTCCGTCGACCAATTTGGCAACGTACAGCCGATAGGTGGCGTTAACGAAAAGATCGAAGGTTTCTTCGAGGTTTGTTTACGCCGCGGCCTGACGGGCAAACAGGGTGTCGTCTTGCCCGCAACCAACGTGCGCCACCTGTGCTTGCGCCAGGATATCGTCGACGCGGTACGCGAAGGGCAATTCCATCTGTGGGCGGTAGAGAGCGCGGCGGAAGCCTTGCCTTTGCTCACAGGTTGCCTCTACTCTGACGAACAACAGCCGAATTTGTTGGCGGCCATTCAGGAACGGATTGCGCAGGTGAGCCTGCAGGAACGCCGCCGTCCGTGGCCGCTACGCTGGCTCAACTGGTTCAACCACGGCTGATCGGACTTGTTCAGCGTACACGTGTTAGCTAACCTGCGTCCTTCATTAAAATAAGGCTTACTGAGAACATGGTAGATAAACGCGATTCCTATACGAAAGAAGACCTCGAAGCATCCGGCCGTGGCGAGCTGTTCGGCGCCGGTGGCCCACCGTTGCCGGCGGGTAACATGTTGATGATGGACCGCGTGGTCAAAATGACCGAAGACGGCGGGACTCACAACAAAGGTTATGTGGAAGCGGAACTGGATATTAATCCTGACCTATGGTTCTTCGGTTGCCACTTTATCGGCGATCCGGTCATGCCTGGCTGCCTGGGCCTGGATGCGATGTGGCAGCTGGTCGGTTTCTACCTCGGTTGGCTGGGTGGCGAAGGCAAAGGCCGCGCGCTGGGCGTCGGTGAAGTCAAGTTCACCGGCCAGGTGCTGCCAACCGCGAAGAAGGTAACCTATCGTATTAACTTCAAACGCGTCATTACCCGCAAACTGATCATGGGTGTCGCCGATGGCGAAGTGCTGGTTGACGGTGAAGTGATCTATACCGCCACCGATCTGAAAGTGGGCCTGTTCAAAGATACCACCGCATTCTAATCACGCTGGCGAGAAGGCGGCCACTGCCTTCTCTTCTAACGCTCTTCGCATGCCATCACGTCGAAACGTGATGGCATTTCTTTCTCTTACCCTTCCCGGCTTTCAAAGACTATCCGCATCTTCTTTTAGCCGCCGTCGGCGTTATGGAATATCTCATCACGTTGGCATTGATGCTGGGTGTACCTTATTTCATCGCCCTTCACCGAAATGTCTTCCCTCATAGGTCTCTACCCTATTCTTGCCCGAAGCGGCCAAAGCAATAGGCAGCCTGAAAGACGGCCTCCCTCACTCCCCGCATCAGTGCAATAGCGCTTTTTTTGCATCCGGTTATTCTCTTGCCCCTCAAGATCCTCTAACATGACTAGCATAGTAACTACAATTATTGTACTTAGTGAGAAAGGTATGCAAAAAACCCGCTTTAGCGATGCACCTTGCCCCGTCGCGCGTTCATTAGATCGCGTCGGGGAATGGTGGAGCATTCTGATCCTGCGTGATGCCTTTCAGGGGTTGTCCAAATTCGACGAATTCCAACAAAGTCTGGGGATGTCACCCACGCTACTGGCGCGTCGCCTGAAGGATTTGGTGGCCCACGGCATTCTGTATAAAGAACGTTATCAAACGCGGCCGGTGCGCTATCACTACCTGCTTACTGAGCGCGGCAACGATTTTCTCCCGGTGTTGGCGGCGCTCTCACAATGGGGCAACAATCATCTGACCGACGGGGACGTCAGCGCCCTGTTGGTCGACGGACGCAACAATCGGCCGATCCAAGTCCAGTTGGTCAATCGTGATACCCAACAGCCGGTGCCGCCGCAGTTCATTACGCTGGCGCCAGGGCCGGCGGCAAGCGATGGCATATATCAACGCGCCGAACTGATGCGGCAGCGGCGCCTCGCCGATTTACCCGAATTTACCAAGGAGCCATCATGAGCAATTGTCGTATCGTCATTACCGGCATGGGCGCCGTTTCACCGCTAGGGTGCGGTGTTGAAGCCATCTGGCAACGTTTGTTAAAAGGAGAATCCGGCATTCGAGCGTTGCCTGACGAGATCGTTGCAGATTTACCGGTCAAGGTCGGAGGACAAGTCCCGGCGCTGGCGCAAGATGCTGAAGCGGGCTTCAACCCCGACGCCTCCGTCGCCCCCAAGGACCAAAAGAAAATGGACCGCTTTATCCTGTTTGCTATGGCGGCGGCGGATGAAGCCATTCGTCAGGCCGGCTGGATAGCCGATACGGACGAAAAACAAGAGCGCACAGCCACCGTCATTGCCTCGGGTATTGGCGGTTTCCCGGCGATTGCCCAGGCGGTGCGCACAACCGACAGCCGCGGCGCCAAACGGCTGTCGCCGTTCACCATCCCCTCATTCCTGGTCAATCTGGCGGCCGGCCACGTTTCAATCAAACACCACTTCAAGGGGCCGATTGGCGCGCCGGTCACCGCCTGTGCCGCCGGCGTGCAAGCCATTGGCGACGCAGTGCGTATGATCCGCAATGATGAAGCCGATATCGCCGTGTGCGGCGGTACCGAAGCCGCTATAGATACCGTCAGCCTGGGCGGGTTCGCCGCCGCGCGCGCCATGTCCACCGCTCCAGCCGAATTGGCGCAACAGGCCTCTCGGCCCTTCGACAGCGCCCGGGACGGATTTGTCATGGGGGAAGGCGCCGGCATGCTGGTGATTGAAACGCTGGAACACGCGCTGGCGCGCGGCGCCACCCCGCTCGCGGAAATCGTCGGCTATGGCACCAGCGCCGACGCCTACCACATGACATCCGGCGCTGAAGACGGCAACGGCGCCTATCGGGCGATGAAAATCGCGTTGAAGCAGGCGAACGTCGTTCCCGAGGAGGTACAGCATTTAAATGCGCACGCGACATCGACACCCGTAGGGGATTTGGGCGAAATCAACGCCATCAAACACCTGTTTGGCACGGCCGGGACTGTCGCCGTGACCTCAACAAAATCAGCGACGGGGCACCTGCTGGGCGCCGCCGGCGGGCTGGAAACCATCTTTACCGCCTTGGCTCTGCGCGATCAGATAGCCCCTGCCACGCTAAATCTGGATAACCCCGATCCGGCGGCGGCAGGCTTGCATCTGGTCGCGAAACAGGCGGAATCGATGAATATGACCTACGCCTTATCAAACGGCTTCGGCTTTGGCGGCGTGAATGCGAGTATTTTGCTGAAGCGCTGGCAGGATAAATAAACGCCTGAAACAAAAACCTCCGCCAAAGGGCGGAGGTTATTCCTTTTATTTGACAGGGAGCCGCTTAAGCGGTCACAGCCCTGTCTTCCATGGCTTCTCGCCAACCTCCCAGCCATTGAGACCGGGCGTCCACCGATGATTGGTAGGGACAATGTTCCCTGGAACGCCCTAAAATACCTGCCTGATACCCTCTCGAATGCGCCCTTTCCAGACGATCGCGTTTCTGTCTCTTCATGCCTCGTTTCCCTCATTTTGGTCTGGTGGAAAGAAAACAATGGCTGCTTTTTGCGCAGCCACGAGTAATCAATAGCGCTAAAAGAAGAGAAGATCAATGCGCAAAATTCACGCCAATGTCATATTTGTGAGCTACGCCCGAGGAAAGTGCTAAGTGGCTGATCTGCCGGGGAAGGAGTTAACCAGTTGAAATGAAATAGAAATCCCTGCCAGCGAGAAAAAACGAATTTCCACGGCGACAGGGATTAGACGATTTTAGACCAAATTATGACTAAATGCCGCCCATCTGTGCGGCGATAGCCTGGGCTTCCTGCTGCCACCCCTGCGCCAGAGTGCGCACCAGGGCATCATAGCCGTCTTCACCCTGTTTCAGCTCCAGGCTGAAAGGCCGTTTGATCAAGCGCCCCTGGCGGTTCAGCACCCACTCGCCGCGAATGATCGCCTTGCCGTCAAAACGGCCGTGGAAGCCGCTGATGGTCACGTTCAGCACATCCTGATCGCTGCTCATCGGCTGCGAAGAGACCACCCAACCCGGCAGCGCGCTGCTCAGGTTGGTGACCAGCGTTTGCTGCAGCTGCTGGTCGAGCGGGCTGGCCCACAGGTTGTTCTGGGCTATCACATACTGCACGTCGTTGGTCTGATACACCACGCCGCTCTGCGCCAGATAATCCGCCACGCTCACGTGCTCCAGCCACAGCTGGCGCGTGGAGGCGCCGCTGCTGCTGGCCGCGGCCGGCGCGCCCAGCGCCGGCAACTGATAGTAAGTCTTCTGTGGCGAACTGCTGCAGGCGCTAAGCAACAGCGCCAGGGCTACCGGGATCCATTTCATCATTTCGTGGCCTTCTTCGGCTGAGGGTCATTACTGCCGGCGGCTTCAAACACCAGCGCGTTACTCTTCTCATTCAGGGTGCGCAACACCGGTTGCAGCTCACGCAAGACCTGATCGAGGCGCTGCATGTCGCCCACCATCTTGTTGTAAGCCGGCGAACCTGGCTGGAACCCTTTCATGCTGCGGTTCAACTCCAGCAGCGTTTTCTGCATGTCCTGCGGCAGCGCCTGCATCTCTTTGCTGGCGATGATGTCGTTCAACGACTTCATGGTCTGCTGCGTCGACTTCATGGTTTTCTGACTTTCCGCCAGCGTCTTGGTCGCCTCGTTGATCATCGGATTGATCGGCATCGCGTTGATCTTGTCCAGCGTCTGCATCAGTTTCTGCTGGATCTGCGCCAGACCGCCGCTGGTGGTTGGCATCAGCGGATAACCAAACAGCTCGCGCGGCCCTTTCCACGGTTTCTCCTGCGGATAGAAGTCGAGATCGATATACAGCGAACCGGTCAGCAGGTTGGCGGACTTCATCGAGGCGCGCATGCCGCGGGACTCAGCGTCTTTCAAGTGCCCTTCGATATCGAAGTTGCCGCCCAGCTGTTTCTGGAAGCGATCCGGCTCGATGCGGATCAGCACCGGAATGCGGTAATCGTTATCCAGACGCTGCGCCATGCCGTCTTTATAGAACGGTACCTGCGCCACCGTACCCAGACGGATGCCGCGGAACTCGACTGGCGCGCCCGGCTGCAGGCCGCGTACCGAGTCGGAGAAGAACAGCAGGTAATCCTTATGTACGGTATACAGCGAATCCTGCGTGCTGCGCTGGTTGTCGAACAGCTGGTACTCCGCCTTCTCTTTCGCCAGTTCGCCGCGATCCCAGCCGTCCGGCACGTCGAAGCTGACGCCGCCGCTGAACAGCGTGGTCAATGATCCCATCTCTACCCGCATGCCCTGCGCCGACATGTCAAACGCCACGCCGCTGTCTTTCCAGAAGCGCACGTTGGTGGTGACCAACTGATCGTAAGGCGCGGTGATGAACAGCTGATAGCGCATGGCGCGCGCTTTGGGATCGAAATAGCTGGTTTCCACCGACCCGACGCGATAACCGCGGAACAGCACCGGATCGCCGGCGTTAAGCTGGCCTGATTTCTCGCTGTCCAGCACGATACGCAGCCCTTTGGCATCCGGAGAGGCCAGCGGCGGCGCGTCGAGCAGCTGGTAGTTGTCTTTACCGTCTTTGCCTTTGTTGCCCGGCTGCAGTTCGATATAGGCGCCGGAGAGCAGCGTCCCAAGCCCGGAAACGCCTTCACGGCCGATCTGCGGCTTCACCACCCAGAAGGCGGAATCCTGGCGCAGCAATTTCTCCATGCCGGAATTAAGACGCGCCTGCACCATCACCTTGCTCAGGTCATCGCTCAACGTGACGGTTTCCACCACGCCGACGTCAACGCTGCGGCTTTTGATTTTGGTTTTACCCGCTTCCAGCCCTTCCGCCGTCGTAGTCACCAGCGTCACTACCGGCCCCTGATGGCTAAAGTGGTAAAACAGGATCCAGGCGCCGATCAGCGCGGTCACGATGGGAATGATCCACACCGGCGACCAGCGTTTGATCTTCTCGACGTCCGCGACGCTATGATTATTTTCCGTCACCTTGCGGCTCCTTGTTGATTGTTTCACTTGCGCGATCCCAGGTCAGCCGGGGATCAAATGTCATGGCGGCGAACATGGTGAGTATCACCACCAGCGCGAACAGCACGGCGCCCGTCGCGGGATAAATGCTCATCAACTGCCCCATTCGCACCAGCGCCGACAACACGGCGATCACAAACACGTCGATCATTGACCAACGGCCAACGAATTCGACCACTTCATAAATCAGATGCATACGCTCGCTGTCGGCGCGCGGTTTCTTCCTGCCGTTCGCATCCCAGCACAGCCAGCCGATCGCCAACATTTTCAGCGACGGCACCATGATACTGGCGATGAAAATCACCATCGCCACCGGATAAGAGCCGTCCCCCCACAGCAGGATCACCCCCGCCATGATGGTGGAGTTCATCTTGTTGCCCAACGCCTCGGTCACCATGATCGGCATCAGGTTGGCCGGAATATACAGCATGACAGAGGTCACCAGCAGCGCCAGCGTCCACTGCAGGCTGTGACGACGCCGCACGTAGCCCTTGGTGTGGCAGCGCGGACAGCGCACCTGATCGGCCGGCAAGATCGCCGTGCAGCACGCGCAAGAGCGCACGCCCTGGCGCATGCCGGTGCGCCCCACCGTCAGCGGGCGATTAAGTCGCGGCGCCGGTTCGATGTCCTGCCACAACCAGCGCCGATCCACGCACTGGAAGGCGCGCACCTGCAGCAGGCAGAACAGGCAGTAAGGCACGAAGCTACTGCCGATGCCGATATCGCCATAGGCCATCAGCTTGACGAAGCTGACCAGCACCCCGGCGAGGAAAATCTCCACCATGCACCAGGTTTTGAACTGGAACAGCACCCGGGCCATCCACTCTTTGAGCCCCAGCGGCAAGCGCACTCTGGCGCACAGCAGGATAATCGCCACCATGCAAAACGCCGGGATCAGCTGCACGAACACCATAAACAAGGTGGCCATGCTGGCGTAGTCTTCCGCCACCATCACTTCCGGGATTTGGATCAGCCGGATTTCGTTGCCGAGGCCGGCGACGCGCATGTTGATAAACGGGAAAATGTTGGCCAGCACCAGCATGAACAAGGCGCTGAGCGCGTAACCGATCGGCCGCTTGCGCGGCTCGTCCCAGCGGGCGCTGAGCGTGGTTTTGCAGCGCGGGCATACCGCTTTGCTGCCATAGGCCAGCGGCGGTAGCGCCACCAACATGTCGCACTGCGGGCACAGCATCAGGTTATCCTGCTGCGCCGCCGAGGGTGCGGAATGACTATGCTGCTGATGATTGTTGTGGGAACACACCATATTCCTCCTAAATAACGTCGCTCACCGGCACGTCGATGCCGCCCGCAGCAGCGCGCGGGCGGCATCGCAACGGTCAGCCGTTTTTCATCGCTTCCAGCTCTTCCCAACGGGCGAAAGCCTGTTCCAGCGCTTGCTCGGCATCAGCCAGCGCCGTCAGCACTTCTTGCGTTTCGCTATGCGGCCGCGTGAAGAAGTCGGCGTCGCTCATCTGCGCCTGCAGCGCTTCGATTTCCGCTTCCAGCTGTTCGAGCCGCTGCGGCAGCTGTTCCAGCTCACGCAGCAGGTTGTAACTCAGCTTGGCCGCCGTTTTCTTCGGCTGTTCGGCCTTTTTCTCCGCCGCCGGTTTGCTCGCGCTCGGCGCCGCCTGACGAATCGGTTTCGCCGTCGCGCGCTGATGATGCGCATCGTAGTAACCGCCGACGAAGGCATTGATCACGCCGTTGCCTTCGAAGATCCAGCACTCGGTCACCGAGTTGTCAACGAACTGACGATCGTGGCTGACCAGCAGCACGGTGCCCTGATAGCCGTCGATCAGCTCTTCCAGCAGCTCCAGCGTTTCGACGTCGAGATCGTTGGTTGGTTCATCGAGGATCAGCAGATTGCTCGGTTTCAGAAACAGCTTAGCCAACAGCAGGCGGTTACGCTCACCGCCCGACAGCGCCTTCACCGGCGTCATCGCTCGCTTCGGGTGGAACAGGAAGTCCTGCAGGTAGCCCAAGACGTGGCGAGGGCGGCCGTTGACCATTACTTCCTGTTTACCTTCCGCCAGGTTGTCCATCACCGTGCGCTCAGGATCGAGATCGGCGCGGTGCTGGTCGAAATAAGCCACTTCCAGCTTGGTGCCGCAGTGCACGCGGCCGCTGTCGGCTTTCAGCTGACCGAGCATCAGTTTCAGCAGCGTGGTTTTGCCACAGCCGTTCGGCCCCACCAGCGCAATCTTGTCGCCGCGCTGCACCTGAGCGGAGAAACCGCGCACCAGCACTTTTTCGCCAACCTGATAATTGACGTCTTCCAGCTCAAATACGATTTTGCCGGAGCGAGTCGCCTCTTCCACCTGCATCTTGGCGGTGCCCATCACTTCACGGCGTTCTGAACGCTCGACGCGCAGCGCCTTCAGCGCGCGTACGCGGCCCTCGTTACGGGTACGGCGCGCTTTGATGCCCTGACGGATCCAGACCTCTTCCTGCGCCAGCTTGCGATCGAACTCGGCGTTTTGCAGCTCTTCCACCCGCAGCGCTTCTTCTTTGCTCTGCAGGTACAGATCGTAGTTGCCCGGCCAGGAAACTAGCTTACCGCGATCCAGATCGACGATGCGCGTCGCCATGTTGCGGATAAACGAACGGTCGTGCGAGATGAAGACGATGCTGCCGTCGAACTCTTTCAGGAAACCTTCCAGCCAGTCGATGGTTTCGATATCCAGGTGGTTGGTCGGTTCGTCGAGCAACAATACGCGCGGCGAGCTCACCAGCGCACGGCCCAGCGCCGCTTTACGCAGCCAGCCGCCGGACAGCGAGGAAAGTTCTGCGTCGCCGTTCAACCCCAGCTGCAGCAGCACTTCGCTGATGCGGCTGTCGAGCTGCCAGAGTCCCTGGTGATCGAGGATCTCCATGATTTGCGCCATGCGCGCCAGGTTTTTCTCGCTCGGATCGCTCTCCACCAGGTGGGAAATCGCATGATACGCCTTCAGGTGTTCTGCCTGCTCCGCAACGCCTTCCGCCACGAAGTCGAACACGCTGCCGCCGATATTGCGCGGCGGATCCTGTTGCAGGCGCGCCACAATCAGATCCTGTTCGTAGATCACCCGGCCGTCATCCAGCGGGATCTCTTTGCCGAGGATCTTCAGCAGCGTAGATTTACCGGCGCCGTTGCGCCCGACCAGACACACGCGCTCGTTGTCTTCGATATGAATTTCGGTGTTGTCTAACAGTGGCGCATCGCTGAAAGAAAGCCAGGCGCCGGACATGCTGATTAACGACATAGTAATTATTTTCCTTCGCCGGCGTGAGTCACCAGCCAGCAGTTGTGGATCTGACGGTTACGGGCAAAGTCCTGCGACAGCGTCTTGGCGGTGATCTCTTTCGCCTCCAGGCCCAGCGCACTCAGCCCTGCCATATCCATTTGGAAACCGCGCTTGTTGTTCGAGAACATGATGGTCCCGTTGCGGCGCAGCAACCGTTTCAAATCTTTCATCAGCGCCAGGTGATCGCGCTGCACGTCAAAGGTGTTCTCCATCCGCTTGGAGTTGGAGAAGGTCGGCGGATCGATGAAGATCACGTCGAACTGTTCGTTGGCGTTGCTCAACCACGACAGGCAGTCGGCCTGGATCAATCGATGCTGACGGCCGGTCAGGCCGTTGGCGCGCAGGTTCTTCTCCGCCCATTCCAGATAAGTGCGCGACATGTCCACCGTGGTGGTGCTGCGCGCGCCGCCCAGCCCGGCATGCACGCTGGCGGTGCCGGTATAGGCGAACAGGTTGAGGAAGTCCTTGCCATTGCTCATCTCGCCCAGCATACGGCGCGCGATGCGGTGATCGAGGAACAAGCCGGTATCGAGATAGTCGGTCAGGTTGACCCACAGCTTGGCGTTATACTCTTCCACCAGCAGGAACTCGCCCTTCTGCGCCAGTTTCTCGTACTGGTTTTTGCCCTTCTGCCGCTCGCGCGTTTTCAGGATCAGCTGATTCGACGGCAGCTCCAGCACCGCCAGCGTCGCGTTGATCACATCGAACAGGCGCTGACGCGCTTTCTGTGCATCGACGGTTTTCGGCGGCGCATACTCCTGCACCACCACCTTGCTGCCGTAGCGGTCCACCGCGACGTTGTATTCTGGCAGATCGGCATCGTACAGGCGGTAGCATTCAATGCCTTGTTGCTTCGCCCACTTGTCGAGCTTCTTCAAATTCTTGCGCAGACGGTTGGCGAAATCTTCCGCCACCTGCACGCCGCCGGTAGCGGCACCGGCCGGGCTTGCCGCCAGCTGATAATTTTTCTGCACGCACTCCAGCGGGCCGTTCTTCGCCTTAAACTGGCGCTCGGCGCGCAGCTGCAGGCAGCTCAACAGCTCCGGCGAGGCGCTGAACAGCGACAGCTGCCAACCGCCGAAGGCGCTTTTCATCACGCGGCCCAGCATGTTGTGCAGCGCGATCAGCGCCGGTTCGCTTTCCAGACGCTCGCCATACGGCGGGTTGCTGATCACGGTACCGTGCGGGCCTTCCGGCAGCGGGTTGGTCAACCGCGCGACGTCGCCGACGTTGAAGGTGATCAGTTCGGCGACGCCGGCGCGACGGGCGTTGCCGCGCGCCATCTCAATCACCCGGCGATCGATATCGGAACCGAAGAAGCGAGAGGCGGTTTCCTGCAGACCGCGGCGGGCACGAACCTGTGCTTCGGTGGTGACTTCACGCCACAGTTCGGCGTTGTGGCCATTCCAGGCGCTGAAGCCCCAGTGTTGACGGTGAAGACCCGGCGCGCGATCGGCGGCGATCATCGCCGCTTCGATCAACAGCGTGCCGGAACCGCACATCGGATCGAGCATCGGCGTGCCCGGCTGCCAGCCGGAGCGCAGCACGATGGCGGCCGCCAGGTTTTCCTTCAGCGGCGCCTGGCCGGTGAGATCGCGGTAGCCGCGCTGATGCAGGCCTTCGCCGCTCAGATCGAGCGCCACGCTGGCCATATCGCGTTGCAGGAAGACGTTAACGCGAATATCCGGCTGCTGCTTGGCAACCGTCGGGCGTTGGTCAAGTTTACGGGTGAAGCTGTCGACGATGGCGTCTTTCACCTTCAGCGCGCCATATTGGCTGTTGCGGATCTCTTCGTTCACGCCGCTGAAATGCACGGCAAAAGTTTTATCCACGCCAAAAATGCTCGGCCAGTCGATCGCCTGCACCCCAAGGTACAGATCCAGGTCGCTGTGCACGCGGAATTCGTTCAGCGGCAACAGAATGCGCGAAGCCAGGCGGCTCCACAGCAGGCTTTGGTACAGAAGACGATCGTCACCCTGAAAATGTACCCCGCCCTGCACCACTTTGCAGTCGTGAGCGCCAAGCGCTTCCAGCTCGCTTTTTAACAGTTCTTCCAATCCACGCGCCGTGCTGGCAAACAGAGAGTTCATATCGTACTTATCACCAAAAAGAAAATTGTTGCGCATTATAGCTAATCCGCACCGCTTGTCATAAAGTTGCTCCCTTCTATTTAATCATCGCACGGAGATAAGGGTGATCACGCTTTCCAAACTCTACGTCTATCCGGTTAAATCACTGCGCGGCCTGCAGCTTTCTTACGCCCAGGTCGGCAGCAGCGGTCTGGCCTTCGACCGCAACTTTATGATCACCGAGCCGGACGGCACCTTTATTACCGCGCGCCAATATCCGCAGATGGTGTTGTTCACGCCGGCGCTGTTGCCGGATGGGCTGTTTCTGACCGCGCCGGACGGTGAAAGCGCCGCCATTCGCTTCAGCGACTTCGCCGCCGCGCCGCAGCCGACCGAGGTATGGGGCAACCATTTCACCGCGCTGACTGCGCCAGATGAGATCAACCGCTGGCTGAGCGGCTATTTCCAGCGCGACGTGCAGCTGCGCTGGCTGGGACCGGAGCTGACCCGCCGGGTCAAGAAACACCCTGAAATCCCGCTGACGTTTGCCGACGGCTACCCTTATCTGCTGATTAACCAGGCTTCGTTCAACGATCTGCAACAGCGCTGCCCCGGCAGCATCAAGCTAGAGCAGTTCCGCCCCAATCTGGTGGTGAGCGGCGCCACCGCCTGGGCTGAAGACGGCTGGCAGGTGATCCGCGTCGGTGACGTGATGTTCGATCTGGTGAAACCCAGCAGCCGCTGCGTGCTTACCACCGTCAGCACCGAGCGTGGCCGCAAGCACCCGAGCGGCGAACCGCTCAGCACGCTGCAAAAATTCCGCTCCGCCGACAACGGCGACATCGATTTTGGCCAGAATATGATCGCGCGCAACAGCGGCATCATTCGCGTGGGCGATACGGTGGAAGTGCTGTCGACCAAGCCGCCGCGCCCTTATGGCGCCGGGAAAGTGGTGGAGAGCGTGCAGGCGCCACAAGACAGCGCGCACAGCGTCACGATCGAATATGAAGGCAAGGTGTTTACCGGCAATAACCAGCAGATCCTGCTCGAGCAGTTGGAACAGCAAGGCATCCGCGTACCTTACTCCTGCCGCGCCGGAATTTGCGGCAGCTGCCGCATTACGTTGTTGAGCGGTGAAGTCGCGCCCCTGAAGAAAAGCGCGCTGGGCGACAACGGCACCATCCTGTGCTGCAGCTGCATCCCGAAAAGTGATTTGACGTTGGCGTAATCCGCCTTATACCGCCCTGTCGTAAGCCGGGGCGGCGCTTTCATCCTGCGCGCAGGGTTTCAGCCGATCGTGCATCACCTTGATGGCGTCACCCAATACCATGGTACGGCCAGCGACCGTCAGCTGATTTTGCGCCAGCAGGCACAGGCTGGCGTTATCCCCGGCCTCCACCACCAGCAAACGCGCTTCCGCGCCGCTTTCCATCACTTTCACTGCCGCCAGTTCGCCGTTTTTCGGCTGCAACGGGTAGTGTTGTTGCGAGAAATGCCAGCTCTTTGGCATCAGCGGTTTCAGGAAGCGATAGGCGACCAGCGCATTCAACACCAGCTCGGCGCGCTGTTCATGGCTCAGCTTGACCTGCTTGCACTGTTCTTCATAGGTGAAATAAAGGGCGGCGTCATCCACGCAAAAAGCGCATTCATCAAAGGCGTCCGGCGTTAACATTTTGGCCGGGAAACGTGAACGAAAGATCATACCATTAGCTAAATCCAGCATTAGCCGATCGTGTTCGGCATCAAAATACCAACGCCAATTATCGTCAGGTTTTATCTTCATTTCGTATCCTTCTCGCTGCCTATGCCAATGCCGCACTCACCCTAAAAGGCGATTTTATCACCGATAAAATAGCTTAAACATCGGATAATTCCGCGAACGATATTTATGCTAACGAACAAAATATAGACGAGCCGGGGGCAGAAATAAACCCCCGGAATAAAATGAGAGGAAAAATATTAGATATGGGTAACGATATCTTTAATCAAACGCGGGCCGTGATAGATAAATCCGGAATAAATTTGCAGCAGGCTCGCGCCGGCCTCCATTTTTTCGCGCGCCGCCGTCAGCGAATCAATGCCGCCTACGCCGATAATCGGCAGGCGCCCCTGCAGTTCGGTGGAGAGACGACGGATCACTTCGGTGCTGCGTGATTGCAACGGACGCCCGCTTAACCCGCCCGCTTGTTCGCAGTAATTCAACCCCTGGATCAATTTTCGATCCAACGTGGTATTGGTGGCGATCACGCCATCGATATTATGCCGCACCAGGCTATCGGCAATTTGGATCAATTCTTCTTCTGAAAGATCCGGCGCGATCTTTACCGCCACCGGCACATATTTGTGATGCCGCGCATGTAATTCCTGCTGCTTATTTTTAATCGCAGCCAAAAGATCGTCCAGCGCTTCGCCATACTGTAAGGATCGTAACCCCGGCGTATTCGGTGAAGAGATGTTAATCGCGATATATCCGGCATACGGATAAACTTTATCCATGCAGATCAAATAATCGTCTTTTCCCTGCTCGACCGGCGTGTCTTTATTCTTGCCGATATTGATCCCAAGAATGCCGCCGAAATGGGATTTCTTAACGTTTTCAACCAGATTGTCCACGCCATGGTTATTGAACCCCATGCGGTTAATCAGGCCTTCCGCCTCAACCACGCGGAACAAGCGCGGCTTGTCGTTGCCCGGTTGCGGACGCGGCGTCACGGTGCCGACTTCCACATGGCCGAAGCCCATCGCGCCGAACGCATCGATGCATTCGCCGTTTTTATCCAGACCGGCGGCCAATCCCAGCGGGTTTTTAAACGACAGCCCCATGCAGCTGACCGGTTTGGTCGGCACGGACTGACGGACAAGAAACGCTAATGGGGTGCCGGTAATACGGCTGAGCTGACGAAAGGTCACTTCGTGCGCGCGCTCCGGATCGAGCTGGAACAACGCTTTCCTGATGAGGGGGTAGTACATGGACTCTCCTGATTTCCCGGTTGCAAACCGGGGGCGTATTATCCGGTATCCCCCGCCTAATTGGAATTGATTAAAGGCAAAAAAAGCCGTTTTTACGCAATCGTTTTCCCACTTCACCGCCAAATCGGCGCCAATCCGCTTTTGCGCATATCCAAATCAAAAAATGAGATTTAAACAACGCGCCCGGTTGCTGGTAGGTTTAAAACACTTCCCATTGATTTTCTAATTAAACCTAACTTTTAGTTATAAGGAGTGGCAATGCGCGTTATATCACTGGCCGGTAGCCCACGTATCCCATCACGTTCCGCCGCGCTGCTCTCGCTGAGTCAGAACTGGCTGCGGCAGCAAGGGGTGGAAGTGACGGCCTATACCCTGCACGACTTTGACGCCGAAGACCTGCTGTACGCCAACTTCAACAGTCCGGCGATCAAGGCGTTTGCCGAGCAGCTGGCGCAGGCCGACGGCCTGCTGATTTCCACGCCGGTTTATAAAGCGTCGTTCTCCGGCGCGCTGAAAACCCTGCTGGACCTGCTGCCGGAACGCGCGCTGGATCATAAGGTGGTGCTGCCGCTGGCGACCGGCGGTTCCGTCGGCCACATGCTGGCGGTGGACTATGCGCTGAAACCGGTGCTGGCGGCGCTGAAAGCGCAAGAGGTGCTGCACGGCGTGTTCGCCGACGACAGCCAGATCCAACTGACCGGCGAAAGCGCCACGCTCACCGACGCCGTGGCCGCCCGGTTGGAAGAGGCGCTCGCCAGTTTCTATTTGGCGCTTGGCCGCCGCAAACCGCCCGCGCTGCGCGTCGCCTCGCCGCTGACGGCGCGTCAAACCGCCTGACATGCCTGGAAAAGGAGGGCCTGAATGAAACAACGCAACGCTTTGCGACGTTGGCTGAGCGCCGCGGCCTTCACCGGCCTGCTGTCGCTGGTCTGGGCCAACGCCGCCGTCGCGCAGGATCCGGCGCAATTTCGCATCGGTTACCAGAAAGGATCGGTGAGTCTGGTGCTGGCGAAAAGCCACCGGCTGCTGGAGGAACGCTTCCCCGCCACCCGCATCAGTTGGATTGAATTTCCCGCCGGCCCGCAGATGCTGGAGGCCTTGAACGTCGGCAGCATCGATCTGGGCAGCACCGGTGATATTCCGCCGATCTTTGCGCAGGCCGCCGGCGCGGATCTGCTGTATGTCGGCGTTGAGCCGCCCAAACCGAAGGCCGAAGTAATCCTGGTGCCGGAAAATAGCCCGATCAAAACCGTCGCCGATCTGAAAGGCCATAAGGTCGCGTTCCAGAAAGGATCCAGCTCACATAACCTGCTGCTGCGATCGCTGCAAAAGGCCGGACTGAAATTTACGGATATCCAGCCCGCCTATTTGACGCCCGCCGATGCGCGCGCCGCATTCCAGCAGGGCAACGTCGATGCCTGGGCTATCTGGGATCCTTATTATTCCGCCGCGCTGCTGCAGGGCGGCGTGCGGGTGCTCGGCGACGGCACCGATCTGAATCAGACCGGTTCCTTCTATCTGGCGGCGCGCCCCTATGTCGAAGCCAATGGCGCCTTTATCAGCCAGGTCCTGACGGTGCTAACCCAGGCCGATGCACTCACCCGCAGCGACCGGGCGCAAAGCGTGACCCTGCTGGCCAACGCCATGGGGCTGCCGGAACCGGTGATCGCCAGCTATCTGGATCACCGCCCTCCGACCGCCATCACACCGCTCGATGCGCATACGATCGCCGCGCAGCAGCAAACCGCCGACCTGTTTTACGCCAACCGGTTGGTGCCGGTGAAGGTCGACATCTCGCAACGCATCTGGCGCCCAAGCGCGCAATAAATACGGGGGAACATTGACGATGAGCCTGAACGTTTTCTGGTTTTTACCCACCCATGGCGACGGCCACTATCTTGGCAGCGCGCAGGGCGCTCGCAGCGTCGATCACGGTTACTTGCAGCAGATCGCCCAGGCGGCGGATCGGCTGGGATTCGGCGGTGTGCTGATCCCCACCGGTCGCTCTTGCGAAGACTCTTGGCTGGTGGCCGCCTCGCTGATCCCGGTCACCCAGCGGCTGAAATTTTTGGTCGCGTTGCGGCCGGGCATCATCTCCCCTACGCTGGCGGCGCGTCAGGCGGCGACGCTGGATCGCCTGTCCAACGGGCGCGCGCTGTTCAATCTGGTCACCGGCGGCGATCCGGAAGAGCTGGCGGCGGAGGGGTTACATCTCAGTCATGAAGAGCGTTACGAGGCCTCGACCGAGTTCACTCATATCTGGCGCCGGGTACTGGAAGGCGAAACCGTCGATTTCGACGGCAAGCATATTCAGGTGAAAGGGGCCAAGCTGCTGTTCCCGCCGGTGCAGCAACCGCGCCCGCCGCTCTATTTCGGCGGATCCTCCGCCGCCGCGCAGGATCTGGCCGCCGAGCAGGTAGAAATGTACCTCACCTGGGGAGAGCCGCCGGCGCAGGTCAAAGAGAAGATCGAAGAGGTGCGCGCCAAAGCGGCGGCGAAGGGCCGACAGGTGCGTTTCGGCATCCGTCTGCATGTCATCGTGCGGGAAACCACCGAAGAGGCCTGGCGCGCCGCCGATCGGCTGATCGCCCACCTCGATGAGGAAACCATCGCCAACGCGCAGCAGGCCTTTGCGCGCTTCGACTCCGTCGGCCAACGGCGCATGGCGGCGCTGCACGGCGGCAAGAAGGACAACCTGGAGATCAGCCCGAACCTGTGGGCCGGCATCGGCCTGGTGCGCGGCGGCGCCGGCACCGCGCTGGTGGGCGATGGCCCGACGGTCGCGGCGCGCATGCAGGAATACGCCGATCTGGGCATCGACACCTTTATTCTCTCCGGCTATCCGCATCTGGAAGAGGCCTACCGCGTCGGAGAACTGCTGTTCCCGCACCTCGATCTGGCGCAGGAGGAAACGCCCGCGCGCCTTCAACCGGTGCGCCCGCAGGGCGAAGTGGTGGCCAACATCTATGTTCCGCAAAAAGTGTCGCAGAGCTGAGGAGCGCCCCGATGGCAAAGAACGCGCAACGCATCCTGTACCGGCTGGCCCCTTGGGCGCTGCCGCTGGCGCTGGTGATCATCTGGCAAGTCGCCGTCGAAACCGGCTGGCTGTCCAACCGCATTTTGCCGGCGCCGAGTGCGGTGCTGGCCGCCTTCTGGCGCCTGAGCCAAAGCGGCGAACTGTGGCAGCACCTGAGCATCAGCAGCCAGCGCGCGTTGATCGGCTTTGGCATCGGCGGCAGCATCGGACTGATCCTCGGCTTTATTACCGGGCTGTCGCGCTGGGGTGAACGCCTGTTGGACAGTTCGGTGCAAATGATCCGCAACGTGCCGCACCTGGCGCTAATCCCACTGGTGATCCTGTGGTTCGGCATCGATGAATCCGCCAAGATCTTTCTGGTGGCGCTCGGCACGTTGTTCCCGATTTATCTCAATACCTATCACGGCATCAAAAACATCGATCGCGGCCTGCTGGAGATGGCGCGCAGCTACGGTCTGAGCGGTTTTCGCCTGTTCACGCAGGTGGTGCTGCCGGGCGCATTGCCGTCGATTATGGTCGGCGTGCGTTTCGCCCTCGGGTTCATGTGGCTGACGCTGATCGTCGCCGAAACCATCTCGGCCAATTCGGGCATCGGCTACCTGGCGATGAACGCGCGTGAATTTCTGCAAACCGACGTGGTGGTGGTGGCGATCGTGCTGTACGCCCTGCTCGGCAAACTGGCGGACGTGGGCGCGCAGCTGCTTGAGCGCGTCTGGTTGCGCTGGCATCCGGCCTATCAACTGAAACAGGGAGAAGCGCTATGACCCTTCCCGCTCGCCTTGCACAAGGCACGCCGGTGACGCTGGAGTCCATCGGCAAACGTTACGGCAACCGCACGGTGCTGGACAATATTCAGCTGCGCATTTCCGCCGGGCAGTTCGTGGCGGTGGTCGGCCGCAGCGGCTGCGGCAAGAGCACCCTGCTGCGCCTGTTAGCCGGCCTGGAACAGGCCAGCAGCGGCGCGCTGCTCAGCGGCAACGCGCCGCTTGCCGCCGCCAAAGAGGATACCCGGTTGATGTTTCAGGATGCGCGCCTGCTGCCGTGGAAAACGGTGATCGACAACGTGGGCCTGGGGCTGCGCGGCCACTGGCACGACGCGGCGCTGCAGGCACTGGACGCAGTCGGTTTGGCGGATCGCGCCCGCGACTGGCCGGCGGCGCTGTCCGGTGGACAAAAGCAGCGGGTCGCCCTGGCGCGCGCGCTGATCCACCGCCCCCGCCTGCTGCTGCTGGACGAACCGCTCGGGGCGCTGGATGCCCTGACGCGCATCGAGATGCAAGGGTTGATAGAGACACTGTGGCAACAGCACGGTTTTACCGTACTGCTGGTGACGCACGACGTCAGCGAAGCCATCACGCTGGCGGATCGGGTGATCCTGATTGAAGAGGGCCACATCGGACTGGATCTGAGCATCGATCTGCCGCGGCCACGCCGCAAAGGTTCGGCCAGGCTGGCGGAACTGGAAGCTGAAGTGCTGGAGCGGGTATTATCACCGCCGGTCACCGCGGCCAGCTCACGCCAGGCGGCGAATTGAACGAAAAAAGGGACGGCGCAGGCCGTCCCTTATCTATATCAGCGTGAAAAGATCAGGCGTCGAGCGCCTTACTGATCTTCTCGTACAGATCGCCGGACAGGTTTTCCAACCCTTTCAACTGTTCCAGCGCCTTGCGCATCAGCGCCTGACGGCCCGCGTCGTAACGCTTCAGGCGAATCAGCGGTTCAATCAGGCGCGCGGCGATCTGCGGGTTGCGCTGGTTGAGATCGCTGAGGATCTCCGCCAGGAACTGATAGCCGCTGCCGTCCGCGGCATGGAACGCCGCCGGGTTGCCGGAAGCGAAGCCGCCAATCAACGAGCGGGTGCGGTTCGGGTTGCTCAGGCTGAACGAGCGGTGTTGCAGCAGCGCGCGCACCTTGCTCAACACGTCTGCCGATGGGCTGCTGCCCTGCAGCACGAACCATTTGTCCATCACCAGGCCATCCTGATGCCAGCGCTCGTCGAACGCCGCCAGCAGCGCATCGCGGCACGGCAGCTGGGCCGCGACCGCAGCAGACAGCGCCGCCAGCGAGTCGGTCATGTTGTCCGCCTGGCGATACTGTTCGCTCACCAGCTGGTCCGCCAGCACCACATCTTCGCCGAACGCCAGATAGCCCAGGCACACATTACGCAAGGCGCGCTTGGCGATCTCGCCATGCTCCACGCGGTAGCCGTCGGTCTTGTTGGCGTGATACACCGCCAGCCACTCATCGGCCAACTCCCGCGCCAGGCAGCGTACGATCGCTTCATGCACCGCGGCGATCGCTTCCGGATCGATAGTGGCGAACAGCTCGGCGATTTCGTTCTCCGACGGCAAGGTCAGGATCTGCGCCGCCAGCGCCGGATCCAGTTTTTCGTCCAGCAGCACCGCGCGGAACGCATCGGCCACGTGCAGCGGCAGCGACAGTGGCTGCTTCTGCTGGTGCCGCGCCACGTTCAGTTTGATGTAGGTCGCTAGCAGGCTCTGTGCCGCATCCCAACGCGCAAATTCATTGCGTGCGTGCTGCATCAGGAAGGTCAGTTGCTGATCGCTGTACGGATAGTCCAGTTTCACCGGTGCGGAGAACTCGCGCAGCAGCGAGGGCACCGGCTTGTGCGCCACGCCGTCGAACACGAAAGTCTGCTCCGCTTCGGTGACGTTCAGCACATTGTTGACCGGCAGCCCCCCCTTTTGTAAGGGGATGACGTTGCCTTCACTGTCGTACAGTTCGATATCCAGCGGGATATGCAGCGGCAATTTCTCCGGCTGATCGGCGGTCGGCGCGGTTTTCTGACTGACATGCAGGCGATATTGCTGGGTTTCCGCATCGTACTCGTCGCGCACCGTCAACAGCGGTGTGCCGGACTGGCTATACCAACGGCGGAAGCGCGACAGATCCACGTTGGACGCGTCTTCCATCGCCTGCACGAAGTCATCGCAGGTGGCGGCGCTGCCGTCATGGCGTTCGAAATAGAGCTGCATTCCTTTCTGGAAGTTCGCTTCCCCCAGCAGGGTGTGCATCATGCGGATCACTTCAGAACCTTTTTCATACACCGTCAGGGTGTAGAAGTTGTTCATCTCGATCACTTTGTCCGGGCGGATGGCGTGCGCCATCGGGCTGGCGTCTTCGGCGAACTGCGCGCCGCGCATTACGCGCACGTTATCGATGCGGTTGACCGAGCGCGATCCCAGATCGGAACTGAACTCCTGATCGCGGAACACCGTCAGCCCCTCTTTCAGGCTGAGCTGGAACCAGTCTCGGCAGGTCACACGGTTACCGGTCCAGTTGTGGAAGTATTCGTGGCCAATCACCGCTTCGATGTTCAGGTAATCCTTGTCGGTGGCGGTTTCCGCCTTCGCCAGCACATATTTGGAGTTAAAGATATTTAACCCTTTGTTCTCCATCGCGCCCATATTGAAGAAATCGACCGCCACGATCATATAAATGTCGAGATCGTATTCCAGACCGAAGCGGGTCTCGTCCCACTTCATCGAGTTCTTCAGCGACGTCATCGCCCAGTCGGCGCGATCCAGATTGCCGCGATCGACGAACAGCTCCAGTGCGACCTTACGGCCGGAACGGGTGGTGAAGCTGTCGCGCAGCACGTCGAAGTCCCCCGCCACCAGCGCGAACAGGTAGCAAGGTTTCGGGAACGGATCCTGCCATTGCACCCAGTGGCGGCCATCGGCCAATTCACCCTGGCCAATGCGGTTGCCGTTTGACAGCAGGAACGGATAGCGCGCCTTGTCGGCCACGATGCGGGTGGTAAAGCGCGCCAGCACGTCCGGGCGATCCTGGTAATAGGTAATGTGGTGGAAGCCTTCGGCTTCGCATTGCGTGCACAGCGCATCGCCGGACAGGTACAGCCCTTCCAGCGCGGTGTTTTTCGCCGGGTGAATGTCGTTGACGATGGTAAGAGTGAATTGTGCCGGCAACTCATCGATGATCAGCTGGTTATCCTGCTGACGGTAGGCGCTCCACGGTTGGCCGTCGACCTGAATGCTCACCAGCGTCAGATCTTCACCATCCAGCACCAGCGGTGCACCGACCGTGCCCTGACGTTTGATTTTACTGACGGCGGTCACGCGCGTGGTTTCCGCGTCCAGACTGAAGTCCAAATCGATATCGGTCGTGGTGTAATCGGGCGCGCGATAGTCGTGGCGGTATTTTGCCTGTGGCTGTTGTGTCATAAAAACCCTTAAACATCTCAGTGAGTTATAGGTGCCAGGCCGCTCTTCCCCTTCGTACCGCAGCCGGTGTGTTTCCCGGCAGCGCGCGGCGGGCCTGAATTGTGAATAAACTGTATCACAGCTGGCCGAAAAGCCCAGAGCCGCCGGGCGACCACGATAGAGAAATCAGAGGCAAATCATAAATCGTCCGTCTGGCGGCAGCGCGGGTGACCAATGGCCAAATAAAAATCAGCATTTAATGCTAAAAAACCACCATCGGGGGGCGCCGGCATAGTTGAGGCGGCTCAGGCAGCATGGTGGTATAATTGCGGCATCAGGCCCAGGGATGACTCGCACTATGAAAATCAAATACGCAATCTATTTTTTTACCCTGTGCCTGATGACCTCCTTCTCTCTGTTCATCGTCGATGAGCTGCTTGAAGCCCATACCGATTACCGCGACAACCAACTCAACCTGTACAAAATTGATCGCGCCAAAGAAATCTCCGAAGCCTTCCAGGCGGCGCTGCAGGCTCACCGTCTCAAACGATTGAGCCTGATCGATCCTCAGATCACCCGCGCGCAATGTTTGGCCGCCGATCGGGTGGCGCGCGAGAGAATCACCCGGATCCGCGAACATCTGGACGATGAGGTCGCCAGACAGCTCGGGGTTCGGCAAAAAATTGCCGCGCTGTCGATGATCGGCCTGATGGAACAGTTGCTGGATAATGACAACCTGCAGCTTTCGCAGATCAATAACACCAACGCTAATCTGTTCAACATCAACAGCGCCTATTACATCTCGCAAACCAGCAAGAGCTATTACCGTTATACCTACGATACCCGGATGGTGGATACCGACTCCTTTATGTTTCTCGAGGCCATCCGTCTCAATAACCGGCTGAATATGTCACTGACGGAATTGAGCGATCAGATTATCGACGTCAATGTAAGCCCGCTGGTTCGCAAAGACGCCTATCTGAAGTCCATTCAACTGACCGGCGTGCTGAACGCCCTGAGCACCCGATTGATCTTCATGAAGATCAACTACGACGATGGACAAATCACCGACATCGTCAATGCGTTACTCGCCCAGGTGTCCGCTGAACGCCTTCAACAGATTACCGATGGGCTGTACACCGCTATCGATACCCACAAGCCCTATCCCACAGCGCTTATCTCGCGCTATGTCGACGATGTGAGCGGGCTTTCGCAGGCGCTGTATCAGCGCAGCTTCGAATTGGAAACCCTCGCCTCGCGCCACAAGATTTATGACAGCCAGACGACCATTTACGGCATGATCGCACTTGCCGGCCTGGTGGTATTGCTGTTCATTTTGCCGGCGCTGGTGTTCTGCACCAGCATCAACCGTTGGCTGACCAAGACCCACAACAATATCGTACGGCTGTCGCGCGGTGAGATGAATATCGATCGCAACGACGCCTTCTACAGCCAGGAACTGATCGCCATCAGCGACGCCATTCAGCAGCTCAGGCAATACCAGTTGGACAAGGTCTCGCTGGAGAGCGAGAAACAACTGCTGATTAAAGAGCTCGAGGCCTCTTCCTTCCTCGATCCGCTCACCAATATCTACAACCGTCGTAAATTCTTCCTTGAATCTCAGCTGCTGGGCGACGGCAGCTACCCGCAGGCCTTTTGCCTGATCGATATCGACAACTTCAAACAGCTCAACGACAGCTACGGCCACGACGTGGGCGACCGGGCGCTGGTGGCATTCGGACACCTGCTGCAACGCGCGTTCCGTGCCAGCGACATTTTCTGCCGCTACGGCGGCGAAGAGTTTGCGGTGCTGCTGGGTAACTGTTCGTTGGACAACGCGCGGGACATCATGGAGCAATTGCGCGCCCGCACTCATCGCCTGACGCTACACCTGGCCGACGGACGGCAAGTGCATTTCACCACCAGCTGCGGCATCGCGCCGGTCAACGCGTTCACCGCACTGCAGGCGGCGATCAAACAGGCGGACGAAGCGCTCTATTTTTGCAAAAAGAGCGGCAAGGATCGGGTCAGCGTGCATACCGAAGCCGGCTTTATCTGATTCGCTGTTTAAAATAATTAACATTATAATTTTTATGACTAATTAGGGTAAGTCATTCACCTTACAGGCATATCTGGCTTTTTTTTCTCCCCGTCGCCGCCAGGCCGTCATAAAGGCACGTTTAATCCTCGACCCGCTTTGGTGATTTATGGTGTGATGCAGCTTCAATAACAGGATAATCCGGGTATACTCCACCCCCACTTTTATGATTATCCGGATTTGGACACGCGCCTGACGAGGATGCTGTAACGCGCTATGACTCAATACGCTTCCCCGATTTTGACATCACTGCTTGATACCGATGCTTATAAGCTTCATATGCAGCAAGCAGTGTTCCATCGCTATCCCGCGATCAGCGTGGCGGCGGAATTCCGCTGCCGCGGCGACGAACTGTTGGGCGAATATGCCGACGAGATCCGCGCGCAGGTGGCGCTGATGAGCCGGCTGGCGCTGACCGACGCCGAATTCGCTTATCTTTCGGATCTGCCCTTCTTCCGTCAGGATTACCTGAACTGGCTGCGCACGTTCCGCTACGATCCGCAGCAGGTCACCATCGACAACCGCGACGGCAAACTGCACATCCGCATCGCCGGCCCCTGGCGTGAAGTGATCATGTGGGAAGTGCCGTTGCTGGCGGTGATCAGTGAAGTGGTGCACCGCCGGCGCTCGCCGCTGGCGACGCCGGAACAGGCGGTGGCGCATCTGCAAACCAAGCTGGCGCAGTTCAAGGCGCTGGCGGGCGATCTGGACCTTTCGCGCTTCAAGCTGATGGACTTCGGTACCCGTCGCCGTTTCTCTCAGGGCGTGCAGCAGGCCATCGTCAGCACCTTGCAGGCCGAATTCCCGTACCTGTCGGGCACCAGCAATTACGATCTGGCTCATCAGCTCGGCCTGGCGCCGGTCGGCACGCAGGCGCATGAATGGTTCCAGGCGCATCAGCAGATAAGCCCGGTGCTGGCCAACAGCCAGCGCGCCGCATTGCAGGCCTGGCTGGATGAATACCCGGATCAGCTCGGCATCGCGCTCACCGACTGCATTACCATGGATGCTTTCCTGCGCGACTTCGGCCCGCAGTTCGCCGAGCGTTATCAGGGGCTGCGCCACGATTCTGGCGATCCCGTCGAGTGGGGTGAGAAAGCCATTGCCCACTATCAGAAACTGGGCATCGATCCGATGAGCAAAACGCTGGTGTTCTCGGACAACCTGGATCTGGAAAAAGCGCTGGCGCTCTATCGCCACTTCTATCAGCGCATCAATCTCAGCTTCGGTATCGGCACGCGCCTGACCTGCGATATTCCGGGCGTTAAGCCATTGAATATCGTGATCAAGCTGGTCGAATGCAAAGGCAAGCCGGTGGCTAAACTCTCCGACAGCCCCGGCAAGACCATCTGCCAGGACCAGGCCTTCGTCAGGGCCCTGCGCAAAGCCTTCGATCTGCCGCTGGTGAAGAAAGCCAGCTGAACCGCCTCTATATAGAAAGAAAGCCGGCCTGGTTCACGCGCCGGCTTTTTTGTTTTTATCCCGACCGCCCTCTTTTCAGTCAGCCGCAATAAATGTTGCGCCAATCCGATGATTTCTGCTTGTGCTCTGCACCGCGGCAAGTAACATAGCCATTACCCCCATATTCTTGGGTTGTAAGCTATTTCTAAACCAAATTATTAAAGAGAGAAATCTATGAGCGTAGTGCCTGTAGTCGACGTACTGCAAGGTCGTGCTGCGGTTGACAGTGAAGTCACCGTACGCGGCTGGGTACGTACCCGGAGAGATTCAAAAGCTGGTATCTCCTTCCTGGCCGTCTATGACGGTTCCTGCTTTGATCCGTTACAGGCCGTCGTTAATAATTCTCTGCCGAATTATCAGGATGAAGTGCTGCATCTGACTACCGGTTGTTCGGTTGAAGTCACCGGCAAAGTCGTCGCTTCACCGGGCGAAGGGCAGAGCTTCGAACTGCAGGCTACCGCGATCAAAGTGGTCGGCTGGGTCGACGATCCGGACACTTACCCGATGGCGGCCAAACGTCACAGCATCGAATACCTGCGCGAAGTGGCTCACCTGCGCCCGCGTACCAACCTGATCGGCGCCGTGGCGCGCGTGCGTCATACGCTGGCGCAGGCGATTCACCGCTTCTTCCATGAAAATGGCTATTTCTGGGTGTCCACCCCGCTGATCACCGCCTCCGATACCGAAGGCGCCGGCGAGATGTTCCGCGTGTCCACGCTGGACCTGGAAAACCTGCCGCGCACCGACAAGGGCGCCGTCGACTTCAGCGAAGACTTCTTCGGTAAGGAAGCCTTCCTTACCGTTTCCGGCCAGCTGAACGGCGAAACCTACGCTTGCGCGCTGTCGAAGGTTTACACCTTCGGCCCAACCTTCCGCGCCGAAAACTCCAACACCAGCCGCCACCTGGCGGAATTCTGGATGATCGAGCCGGAAGTGGCCTTCGCGACGCTGGACGACGTTGCCGGCCTGGCCGAAAGCATGCTGAAGTATGTGTTCCAGGCGGTGCTGGATGAACGCGCCGACGATCTGAAATTCTTCGCCGAGCGCGTGGATAAAGACGCTATCGCTCGTCTGGAGCGTTTCGTTTCTTCCGATTTCGCCCAGGTGGACTACACCGACGCCATTGAGATCCTGCTGGCCTCGGGCCAAACCTTCGAAAACCCGGTTTCCTGGGGTATCGATCTCTCTTCCGAACATGAACGTTACCTGGCGGAGAAACACTTCCAAGCGCCGGTGGTGGTGAAAAACTACCC
The DNA here is from genome assembly GCF_002752475.1 of Serratia sp. OLAL2. Taxonomy (NCBI): domain Bacteria; kingdom Pseudomonadati; phylum Pseudomonadota; class Gammaproteobacteria; order Enterobacterales; family Yersiniaceae; genus Serratia; species Serratia sp. OLAL2. The sequence continues at coordinate 443,617 of NZ_MSTL01000019.1, forward strand.
GAAAGACATCAAAGCGTTCTATATGCGCATGAACGAAGACGGCAAAACCGTTGCGGCCATGGACGTGCTGGCACCGGGCATCGGCGAAATCATCGGCGGCTCGCAGCGTGAAGAACGCCTCGACGTGCTCGATCAGCGTCTGGAAGAGATGGGTCTGAATAAAGAAGACTACTGGTGGTATCGCGATCTGCGCCGCTACGGCACCGTGCCGCATTCCGGTTTCGGCCTGGGCTTTGAACGTTTAATCGCCTATGTCACCGGCGTGCAAAACGTGCGCGATGTGATTCCATTCCCACGCACGCCACGTAACGCAAGCTTCTAATTTATACGATCACTCGTTTTTTAAACGATTTCGTTACAAAACAAAGGCCAGCCTCGCTGGCCTTTCGCATTTTTTAATATTGACGCACGTCACAAAGTTCCCGAAAAATTACATTTGGTTACACATACTTTCCTTTTGCAACCTGATTGGGACATTGGTATCATTTTCGTCCTAGATTAACCCGCCTGTGAATGGAACACTGCGTTCAGACACAGGACGACACCAATCTATCAACAATAGTTCCCAAAGAATTATTGGCGGCAGTGGCAAAGGTGTCCGAATAACACCAATGAGGGTAATAATGATGAAGCGCAACATTCTTGCAGTGGTTATCCCGGCTCTGTTGGCTGCTGGTGCAGCAAACGCAGCTGAAATCTACAACAAAGACGGCAACAAGCTGGATCTGTACGGCAAAGTTGACGGTCTGCACTACTTCTCCGACGACAAAGGTAACGACGGCGATCAGACCTATGTTCGTTTCGGCTTCAAAGGTGAAACTCAGATTACTGACCAACTGACCGGTTACGGCCAGTGGGAATACAACGTCCAGGCTAACCACTCCGAATCTCAGGGCACCGAAGGCACCAAAACCCGTCTGGGCTTCGCCGGTCTGAAATTCGCTGACTACGGCTCCTTCGACTACGGCCGTAACTACGGCGTACTGTACGACGTGGAAGGCTGGACCGATATGCTGCCAGAGTTCGGTGGCGACACCTACACCTACACCGACAACTTCATGACCGGCCGTACCAACGGCGTTGCGACCTATCGTAACAACAACTTCTTCGGTCTGGTTGACGGTCTGAACTTCGCTCTGCAATACCAGGGCAAAAACCAGAACGACGGTCGTAACGTCAAGAAACAAAACGGCGACGGCTGGGGTATCTCCTCTACTTATGACATCGGCGAAGGCGTAAGCTTCGGCGCTGCATACGCTTCCTCCAACCGTACCGACGACCAGAAACTGCGTTCCAACGAGCGTGGTGACAAGGCTGATGCATGGACCGTGGGTGCGAAATACGACGCCAACAACGTTTACCTGGCGGCGATGTACGCAGAAACCCGTAACATGACCCCGTTCGGCGGCGGTAACTTCGGTCCAGGCTGTGCAGCTACCGATGACAAGTGCGGTGGCTTCGCGAGCAAAACTCAGAACTTCGAAGTGACTGCTCAGTACCAGTTCGACTTCGGTCTGCGTCCAGAAGTGTCTTACCTGCAGTCTAAAGGTAAAAACTTGAACGTCCCAGGCGTAGGTTCTGACCAGGATCTGGTTAAATATGTTTCTGTTGGTACCACTTACTACTTCAACAAAAACATGTCCACCTACGTTGATTACAAAATCAACCTGCTGGATGACAACGAGTTCACCAAAGCAACCGGCACCGCTACCGACGATATCGTAGCTGTTGGTCTGGTGTACCAGTTCTAAGTTGTCTCGCTTAACGGCGGTATACCGTCGGCTAAGTTAAAAAACAGGGCTTCGGCCCTGTTTTTATTTGTGTCTTCCGGTAACGTTTTATCCTGCAGATTTCCCCTTCCCCATCATTTTTTCTGTCGAATCCTTCCCGTTCACAAGATCGCGGTGTTTTTATCGCAAACGGTTGGCAAAGCCGATAACTGGCGCTACCCTGATGCTTCTGTCTGCTTAACTCCGAGATTTGGAAGCACCTGACATGTTTGAAAAAATCACCGCCGCACCCGCCGACCCGATCCTGGGCCTGACCGACATTTTCCGCGCCGACGCCCGCCCGAATAAAATCAATTTAGGGATTGGCGTTTATAAAGACGAAACCGGTAAAACCCCGGTGTTAACCAGCGTAAAGAAAGCTGAACAATATCTGCTGGAAAATGAGACCACCAAAAACTATCTCGGCATTGAAGGCATCCCGGCGTTTGCCAGCTGCACGCAAGTGCTGTTGTTCGGTAAAGAGAGCCCGATCGTCGCCGATCGTCGCGCGCGCACCGCACAGACGCCAGGCGGCACCGGTGGCCTGCGCGTGGCGGCAGACTTTATCGCCAACCAGACCAGCGCCAAGCGCATCTGGATCAGCAACCCAAGCTGGCCGAACCACAAGAACGTCTTTAGCGCCGTGGGCCTGGAAGTCCTGGAGTACGCCTACTACGACGCCGCCAACCACGCATTGGATTTCGACGGCCTGCTGAACAGCCTGAAACAGGCCCAGGCCGGTGATGTGGTGCTGTTTCACGGCTGCTGCCATAACCCGACCGGTATCGATCCAACGGCGGAACAGTGGGCACAGCTGGCTGAGCTTTCCGTGGCCAATGGCTGGCTGCCTCTGTTCGACTTCGCCTACCAGGGCTTCGCCAAAGGTCTGGAAGAGGATGCGCAGGGCCTGCGTATTTTCGCCGCCAAACATCAAGAGCTGATTGTCGCCAGCTCCTACTCAAAAAACTTCGGTCTGTACAATGAGCGCGTCGGCGCTTGCACCATTGTAGCTGCCGATGCCGAAACCGCCGATCGCGCCTTCAGCCAGGTAAAAGCGGCTATTCGCGCCAACTACTCCAACCCGCCGTCACACGGCGCCGCCGTTGTCGCCACCATTTTGGGTAACGATGCGCTGCGCGCGATGTGGGAGCAGGAGCTGACCGACATGCGCCAGCGCATTCACCGCATGCGTCAGCTGTTCGTGAACACCCTGCAGGAAAAAGGCGCCCAACAGGACTTCAGCTTCATCATCCAGCAGAATGGCATGTTCTCCTTCAGCGGTCTGACCAAAGAACAGGTGCTGCGTCTGCGCGAAGAGTTTGGCGTCTACGCCGTGAACTCAGGCCGGGTGAACGTGGCCGGCATGACGCCGGACAACATGGCACCGCTGTGTGAAGCCATCGTCGCCGTGCTCTAAATGCATCGACACAGGTCATAAATCATAAAAAAAGGGCGCTCTATGCGCCCTTGATTATTTCTGCCGGGAAATAATCGCTACCACACTGCCGGCTCTTCGCGCAGGAACGGGTTGGTCTGGCGCTCGTGGCCAAAGGTCGACATCGGGCCGTGGCCAGGAATAAAGCGCATATCGTCGCCCAATGGCAGCAGCTTGGTGCGAATAGAGGCGATCAGCGCCTGATGGTCACCGCGCGGGAAGTCGCTGCGCCCTACGCCACCGTTAAACAGCACGTCGCCCACCAGCGCCAAACGCGCTTGCTCATTGATAAAGACGATGTGGCCCGGCGTATGCCCGGGGCAGTGCAGCACCTTGAGCGTCATTTCGCCCACCTGCATCTCATCACCTTCTGACAGCCAGCGAGTCGGCGTCAGCGGCGCACACTCTTCCAGCCCGAACATCCGGCTCTGCGCCGGCAAACCATCCAGCCAAAAAGCGTCTTCTTTATCCGGGCCGTAAATCGGCACCTGATAATGGTCCGCCAGCTCCGCCGCCGCACCAACATGATCCAAATGGCCGTGAGTCAGCAAGATCTGAGTGATCATCACCCCCTGCTGCGCGACTTCCGCTTTGATTTTTTCCGCTTCACCGCCGGGATCGACCAACGCCGCTTGCTGCGTGTTTTCACACCAAATCAGGCTGCAGTTCTGGCTAAAAGCGGTAACGGGAATAAGATGGTATTTCATAAGGCTCCAACGACAATAACGCCGCTTCCGCAAGGGGCGGCGTTATTCACTGACGGCACAGCGGTTACCAGGTCCGAACCGGGCCGGTATCGATGTGTACGAAGTTGCTACGTGGGTAATATCCTACACCACCGGCGCGCATTTTTAACGCCGCTTTACGGATATTACTCAATTGGATACCTTCGATGTGGAAATCCATCGCCTGGCCCTTGGTGTGGTAGCTGTGCTTGGCCACGCCGCGGCTGTGTGCGCGCAATTCGTTGTTGGTATCTACGGAACGGTATCCGGAGATCAGCTGCACCGGCTTGCTGGTGCCCAGCAGCCCCTGCAGACGATAAAGGTGATCAAACAAGCGGGGATCGATCGATTTAACCTTGTTGGCGCGATAATCGCGGAACAGATGATTTAACCGCACCAACTCTTCTTTATTGTAACCTTTGCCGTCAAAGAACTCGGCTTTAATAGATTCACCGGTATTCAGGTTATTCAGCACTAAAATACGCGGTCGAGCGGTGGAAAGACTGGCAAACGCCTGCCCTGGAAGCAGCGCTATGCCCATAGCAGCGCCACCTAGCGCCAGCCATTTACGGCGGTGATGATCAATTTTGTCCATGACTCTGTTAAACCCGGCAAGAATGTCAAAATAAATGCACAAAGCAGCGCACTGTCCGAACCATAACCGCCTGCGTATGCTGAGTCAACCCGCGATACGCCTAGGTTTACAGGCCCCCGGCTACGGGGGCCTGCGGTATAGCCAAACATTCTGACCGTTATTTATTTATAATTACTGCATTTACTGCATTAATTTTTTGGCCTGAGCCAAAATTTGTGCGCCCGATCGCACCGTATTATCATAATTGTAAATATCTGTACGGAATTGCGGTTGGCCGTCATCCGAAACCCAGGCGGTAAGATAATACAGTTTTACGGGAATACGCTGGCGAATATTCACATAAGTGGTATTCCCCTCTTTCAGTGTGGAAGACACGCGGCTGTTGTTCCAGCCGGCGTCCTGCAGCAGCATATTCGCCAAATCGGACGCCTTATTCACCCTCACGCAGCCGGAGCTGAGCGCGCGGATATCTTTCTGGAACAGGCTGTGGTTCGGGGTATCGTGCAAATAGATAGCGTCCGAGCTCGGCATATTGAACTTGAAGCGCCCCAGCGAGTTGGTCGCTCCCGGCGCCTGACGGACGCGATACGGGAAGTTACGCGCAGAGACCATGCTCCAGTCGATCATAGACGGGTTGATCACTTCTGCATCGTTGCTCCAGCCCGACAGCACGGTGTAGCCGTGTTTCTGGAAATAGTTACCGTCGCGCATCGCCTTCGGCACGATATCCTCACGCACTAGCGTGGTCGGCACGTTCCAAGGCGGGTTGACCACCACGTTGTTCAACGCGCTGCTCATCAGCGGCGTCTTGCGGCTCGGCCGCCCGACGATAACGCGGGAGGACAACACTTCGTTGCCGTTCTGATAGTAGGTCAGCGAGTAATTGGGAATGTTCACCATAATGCCAGTGCCGACATGCCCCGGTAAAATTCGCAGACGTTGGATATTCAACGCCAACAGCGCGGCACGGGTTTTCGGTGACACGTTGAGCCACTCGCGAGTGCGCACGCCGATCACGCCGTCCGCCGTCAGCCCCTGCCATTTCTGGAAGCGCTTGACGCCCTCCGCCAGCTCGTCGGTATAGAGATTGTCGCTCACCACGCTGCCGATCTGCGGCGGCGTCTGTTCCGCGGTCAGCTCCGTCACCGGCGCCGCCGATGGGCTGACCGTCACGCGGCTTTTCTCTTCGTCTACCGTCAGCCCGCCGTCGTCGGGCTCATTGCTCTTCGCCGAGACCACCGCCGGTTCCGCTTCCGCTTCCGGCGCCGAGGTGGCCAGCATACCGGTGCGCGTCAGGATCTCACGCAGCGCCGGGATATCATTGCTCATTTGGCCTGGGCGCAGGCTCGGGCCACTGCCCACCTGGGGCCAAGGGCGATTGTCCGCCAGCAAGTCGCGCAGCGCCTGATGCATCTTGGCGTATTGCGGATGTTGCGGCGCGAGCGAATTCACGTAGCTCAGGGTACGCGCCTGGCGCACCGCCAGCTGCCACTGATTAATCACTGCGGTGGGCGGCAAGCCAAGCTTGTAGGGAATATTGCTGTACAGCCAGTTGTTGCCGTTGGCGCCGATCGCGGACACGAACTGCAAATAGCCCAGCATCGCATCGGACAACACCACATCGCGGCCCACTTCATTGAGCGCCGGATCGGTCAACATCTTCACCCACTGGGTGAACTGCGGCTGCACGCCGGACATCGCCAGCTCGGCCAGCTGCTGCTGAAACTGCTGAACGGCTTCGCGATCCTGCCACATCGGCTGCATATGGTTCGCCGCATACAGCGGCGCCAGCGTGGACAGGTAGTGCAAATCCATGCCGCGCGGCAACGCGGCCAGCAGTTCAGAACGGCTCTGCGCAACGGACATGCCTGCTGATGCCACTGGTAACGCCGCTACGGTGGCCGATGCGGAAAACGACGACACAAGACTACAGGCGATAGCGCCACTCAGCGCCAAACGCCGTAGAGAGTTTCCCTTTTTAAGCAACATCCCTTGCCCCCTGTATGCTCACAAAAAAAACGTCAAAAACTGCATATAGTTTCAGTATACAAACAGAAAGGCCGTTTCGCCCTGCGGGCGTCGAATTACTGTTTATCTGATTAAACTAACCGCTTTTCAACGGATAAAAAAGCAGGACTATCATCCACGCGTACAAAAAAATAGCCACCCTACGGCGGCTATTTTCGGATTTTTAGGGCGTTTTTCTACCTTACTGCGTTTCAACCGACGCAGTACCCAGCGCCGGCGGCTCGCCGGCAAAACCGCGCAGCCCCACCACGTGCACATGCTCGTGGTTCTGGAACACCTTACGCACCAGTTTATAGGTGGTGCCCTTCTCTGGACTGATGTTTTCCGGCGCCGCGATGATGAGCTGCATCTCCAGACGGTCGCACAGTTCGAACAGCGTGGCGATCGACTTGGCATCCAGACGCGCCGCTTCATCGAGGAACAGCAGGCGACACGGCGAGATGTCTTTGCCGCGCAGACGGCGGGACTCTTCTTCCCAGCTCTGTACCACCATCACCAGAATTGACATCCCGGTACCGATGGCCTCACCGGTAGACAACGCGCCGCTTTCCGCACGCAGCCAGCCGTCGGAGCCACGGTACACTTCCACTTCCATCTCCAGATAGTTGCGGTAGTCCAGCAACTCCTCGCCGATGGTCTGTGGCGTGCGCTGCCCCATGTCGATCTGCGGATTCAGGCGCTGGTAAAGCTTGGCCAACGCTTCGGAGAAGGTCAGGCGGTTACTGTTAAACAGATCCTGATGTTGTTCCTGTTGCTCAGAGAGCACGTCCAACAGGGTGGCGTGCGCTTCTCGCACATTGACGTTCAGGCGCACGCTCTTCACCTGGCCGAAGGAAACGGCCTGCAGCCCCTGGTTCAGCATGCGAATACGGTTCTGTTCGCGCTGAATGGTTTTGCGAATGATGTTGGCCACGCTTTTCGAACTGATCGCCAGCTTCTGCTCGCGCGCGGTCAGCTCTTCGGTTAGACGGCCCAGCTCGATCTCCATCTGCTCGATGGCCTCGACCGGATCGTCGGTGCGAATGATGTCCTGACGGATACGCTCGCGCAGGTGTTGGTACACCGCGATATAGAACTGAATCTTGCGCTCCGGCCGCTTCGGATCTTCCGACAGGCGCAGCACGTCTCGCAGGTGTTCGTTGTCCGCCACGGCCAGACGCAGCGCACCGAGCGCCTTATCCGACATCGAACGCAGCTCGTCGCCATCCATATACGCCAGCTCGCGGCGATGCAGGCGGCGTTCCACGCCATTGTCTTTCACCAGACGCATCACCGCGCACCAGCCCGCCTTGGCGGTCACCACCTGCTCGCGCAGCTGATGATAGTCGCGTTCCAGCTTGCGCAGTTTCTTCTGCAGGCCATCCATTTCGGCTTCGCAGAAGGTCAGCTGTTTCTCCAACTGATTGCGACGAGCACGGTTGTTGCTCAACGCCGTATGCAGCTCGTCGCGGCGCTGGCGCGCACGCGCTTCGGCGTTGGCGTCGGCCTGCACGCCGATATCTACCAGCTCCTGGCTCAGCTCTTTCAGCATGTCGCGCTTGGCGTCATACGAACTTTTCAGCGAGGCCAGCACCTGGCTGTACTGGGTGAACTGGGTTTGATACTGACGCAGCTGTTCACGGGCACGGGCGCGTTCGGCTTCCGCCTGCTCCAGGCGCTGACGCAGCTTGTCGTTGAGATCGTTGTTGGCATTCTGCATGCCGGCGGAGTCGGTATAGCTGAAATGCGCGCGGCGCTGCACCACTTCCGTCAGCGCGAACGCCTGCTGTTTGGCCTGGCGCTGCACGCTTTGCGCCTGCGCGTAGTCCTGCTGCAGCTGTTCATGCTGCTGCGGATCGCTCTGCAGCACCGACAGCAGCGGCTCCAGCTTGGTCAGCGACACGCCGTGCTGCTGAATATGACGCGCGGCGTCCTGCGCCTCTTCCAGCTCTTCGCGGATCTCGTCGACACGATCCTGCAGCGTTTCATCGTTCAGCAACGATACCAGCGGCATCAAGCGGTTGAGCGCGGAAATGCCCTCTTTGGCCTGATCGTACTGCTGACGCTGCTGCTGGTTCTGCGCTTCGTGATTGTTCAGCGCGCGTTCGATTTCGCCACGGCGGGCGCTCAAACCGCGGATCTCCGCTTCCGGATCAGCGTCGAACGCCACCGCCAGATGGGTGCCGATAAAGCGGCTGAAGGCCTGGTGTGAACGCTGGGTTTTCTGCACGTCGAACGACAGCGTGGCGTAACGCTCCGCCAGCGTTTCACGCTCGGCATGCAGCACTTCCAGACGGTTTTCGCGCGCCGCGCGGCCGAACAACGGCACTTCCGGATAACGAGAATAACGCCACTGGCGATCGGCGATCTTCACCACCACCGCTTTGTCCTGCTCTTCGACGGCGAACACGCTGTCATCGAACGACTGCGGATCCCCTTCGATCAGGTAAAGATCTTCCGGGCAATCTTCCAGCCCTTCCAGCATCTCGCGCACCAGCGACAGATCCGGCACCACGATGGCGTGGCGCGAAGGGCCGTACAGCGCCGAGAAGTAAGGCGCGTCGTCGATGGTGACATCATCGTAAATTTCCGACAGCAGCACGCCGCCGAAACGTTCGGCCAGCGTGACCAGGCGTTGATCTTCCGCGCCGCCCGGCTGGCTGAGACGTTCGATCTGCGCTTCCACTTCACGTTTGCGGGCCGCCACTTCGTCGCGCTCGACGGTGGTTTCACGCTCGCGCTCCAGCAGCTGCTGCATGTATTCGGTCACCTGCTGGCTGTTTTCCAGCGGCTCTCCGCTCTGATCGCTGAGCTGGCCCAGGGCGTCCTGCGCCGCCAGCCACACCGGGGCACGCGCCGTCAGCTCACGGATGCGCTGCTGGATCTGCTCCAGTTCCTGGCGCATCTCCATACGGCGTTCACCGGCTTCGCTGACATTCTGCGACAGCGCTTCCAGGCGCTCTTCCAGCTCCTGCTGCAGCATGTCGAGATCGTCCGGCTGGTACTCTTGGCCATGGCGTTTGCAAAATTCGTTCAGCAGGCGTTCGGCGTCCTGCTGCGAGCGCAGGCGCTGTTCCAGTTCGCTCAGGCGCAAACGCAGCGGCTGAACGCGCTCGGCGAGGTGTTGCTGCGAAGGCCAGTCGCGCAGCAATTCGCGCGCGCACTGCCAGGCTTCGCTGCGGCTGACCTGACCGGCAATTTTACCCACCAGCTGATAGGCCTGTTCGAACTGGCCGTGTGCGGCGTCGGCCACGCTCAGCTTCTGTTCCAGCATCAGCAACGCTTCGGTCGCTTCCTGCTCGCGGGCCTGGAAGGTGTCCAGCCACTGTTCGGCGTTGTCGGCGGTCAGGTTCGGCAGTTGGCACAGCGCGCGCGCGCGCTCCAATGCCTGCAGCGCCTGTTGGTACTGAATGGCACGGGTCTGCTGCACGTCGAGCGCCTGCTGGTAGTCGGCCAACTGGCTCTTCAGTTCGTCCACTTCCAGCTCGGCCGCTTCGGCGCGCGCCTCGTTTTCGGCCTGCTGCTCGCTCGCCTCGGCCACCACTTCGTTCTGCTCTTCCAGACGGTAGGTCAGCTCTTCCAGATCGGCTTCATAGCGTTCGATCTTCTCCTGCTGACGCATCGCCGTCTGCACCAGATTCAGGTGGTCGCTGGCGGCCTGGTAATCGGTTTCCAGATCGGATTCGGCGCCGCTCTGTTCGCTCAGCTCGCGCGCCATTTCCACATGGCGATACTGTTCGGCGGCCAGTTGCTTGCGGCTGCCCAACAGATCGCTGCGCAGCGCCAGCGCGCCGTCCAGATGGATGCGGCGTTCGTTGGCGTGGCGCATATAGTCCGCCGCCACATAGGAGGTGGCCTCGGAGATCAAATGCTTGAACAGGTCACGATCCGACTGGGTGACGCGGATCGCTTCCAGCGTCATGCGGTTTTCGCGCAGCGCCGCTTCCATGTCCTGGAACGCCTTGCGCACGCCGCTGTTTTCCGGCAGCAGGTAATCGCGCAGCGAGCGGGTGATGGCGCTGGAGATACCACCGTACAGCGACGCTTCAATCAGACGGTAGAATTTGCTGCGATCGGCGGACGAACGCAGGCGTTTCGGGATCACGCCCAGATCGAACATCAGCGAGTGGTAATCGGTGATGGAGTTGAACTGCTTGAACTGCACGCCCTCCATCTCTTCCACGCGCTCTTTCAGCTCTTGCAGCGACAGCACGCGCGCCTGGCGATCGCCCACGGTCTGGGTCAGCAGTTCGGTCGGCTGTACCGCGGTCGGCAGGCCCTGGATGGTGAAAGGTTTGATGTCGACCTTACGATCGCGCCCTGCCACCTGCTGCAGGCGCACACCGACCACCACGCGCTGGTGGCGCGAGTTGACGACGTCGAGGGTGGAGTAACACACGCCGGCACGCAGCTTGCCGTGCAAGCCTTTGTCGCGCGAACCGCTGGTGGCGCCCGCTTCGGTGGTGTTACGGAAGTGCAGCAGCGTCAGGTCGGGGATCAGTGCGGTGACGAAGGCCGCCATGGTGGTGGACTTCCCCGCCCCGTTACCGCCGGACAGCGTGGTCACCAGCTCATCCAGATCAAAGGTACGGGCGAAGAAACCGTTCCAGTTAACCAGCGTCAGCGAGCGAAATTTACCGCGTTCAATCATTCCTGTTCATCCTCTGCACCGTCAGGAGCGTTATCAACCTGCTGATCCTCAGCGTCATTCTCATCGTTCAGCGACAGGCTGGTTTCAACCGGCATCGCCTCGCCGTCGCGAATCATGCGCAGCTGCGCTTCACGCGGATCGTCGCCGCTGCGCACGTCGGCGCCGAAGCGGAACACCGCCTCGGTAATGCGGAACTTGCTGCTGTCATTGCCCATGAAATAGACCATGCCGAGGCGGCGCAGGCGGTTCAGCGAGGTGCGCACCTTCTCGTGCAGCTTCTGCCGATCGAGATCCGAACCGGTGGAGCGCTGGTTGACGAACTTCAGCAGCTTGTTCTCATCCGCCAGGCTCAGCAGCTCGTCGTACAGCTCCTGATGGCTGAAAATGCCTTCGTGCGCCAGGCGCTCGGGGCTGAGATACAGATAGCACAAGATCTTGCCGACCATCATATCCAGCTCGGACAGCACCGAACGCGGGATCAGCGTGGTGGAGCGCGGGCGCAAATAGAAGAAACCTTCCGGCGCCCGAATCAGCTCGACGCTATAACGGTTGTAAAATTCTTCCAGCTCATCCTGGAAATCCATTAAAAAGGCGTGGTTGTCCAGTTCATCGATACCGATGTGACGACCCGCGCGCAGTTGGCTATCCAGCGCCGGGAACAGCGAGTTGGACAGCGCCTTGGCCAGCTTGACTGGCATTACTTGTTCAATATTTGTCGATGACATGGGCCTGGACCTTGGCTCCGTAATCATTGATTGCCTGCCATTCCGCCGGCAACCCTGAGAAATCTGCTTCAGCCACACCGAGGCGCACTGCCTGGTCGACCACTAAACGTGCCACGTCGAAATGACGCGCACGCGGATATTGCGCCAGGTAATCGCGCATCACCGCTGCAAGATTGAGCGGCATCTGCTGTTCCTGGTACACCTTCAGCGCCTCTTCGATCATCGCCGCCAGCTGTTCGCGAATTTCGCTGAACTCTTCGAACTCCAGATCCGGCGGCAGTTCCCCGGTCACTTCCTCGCTGCGCAGCGCCAGTTCTTCGTCGCGCATGTCCAGCAGACGATCGGCATTGGCATGGGTCAGCGCCCAAGGGTGGTCGAAATAGGTTTGCACCGACTGGCGCAAGCGTTGGGCGAACACGCGGTTTTTATCCATATCGATAGCGGTACGGATAAATTTATGTACGTGGCGATCGTAGCCGATCCACAGGTCGATCGCCTGCTGACCCCAACTGATGATGCGATCCAGCTTGCTCTGCAGATCGAACACCAGCTTGTCGACGAAGCCGAGCTCCACGTTGCCGAGGGTTGCGTCCTGGATGCGCAGCAGATTGGCCTGCAGCTTGTCGCCCGCCGCATCCAGCGTATCCTGCAGTTCGCGCAGGGTGCCCGAGGTTTCCGACAGCAGCATTTCGCAGCTGGAGATCGCCGCCCGCCAGTCTTTGCTCAGCAGCGCCGCGATGTCGTTTTTCACGCTCTGCTGCTGCTCGTCCATCACACGTTGCGTCATGTCGATGCTGTCGAAGATTTCCGCCACCGAATATTTCAACGGCGCGAACACGTTGCGATGCCAATGGAAATCGTCGCCGCCCTCGTCGGCGGCATCGGCGGCGCGTTTGAGTTCCTGCGCCACGATCGACAGCTGCATCGACAGACGCAGCGTGGAGAATTCGCGTTGGCGAATATAGTAATCGGTAATGCCGATACCCAGCGGCGTCAGGCGGTAAATCGCGTTGCCGTCCGCCAATTCGCTGGTAAAGCGGTTCAACAGGCGCTGGCGCACCATGTCGTTGATCGCATTGTTGGCGCGCATCGCCACCGTTTCATGCGTCTGTTCAAAACCCTTGCTGACATGGCGAAATGCATCAACCAGCTCACCTTCGCTCATCTCGCCGTCCAGCCGTTCGCCATTCAGGGTGGCGATAGCGAGCAGAAATGCGAGACGCTCCGTAGGGAGCGAAATAGAGAAATCATTTTTCCGTGCCCAGGCGACCAGTTCGGGTACTGTCTGGGAAAATTCACTCATAGTTCGTCCTTCAGGTTTGGTTTATGCGCCATGACGTGAATATAGCGCCCCAAACTCACGTACGGCTCCTGCCGGCAATAGTGCTGTTCAAGCGCCAGTAACTCTTCAAATTTTTGTGTTTGCAGCTGTCTGCTCTGCAGGTAGTCGTGAAACACCCGCACGCCGGTTTTGCCGCTGATGCGCATGCCCAGCTGTTCCAGCCAGCCGTAGACCAATAGCGGATCGTGCGGATATTGTGGCGACAGCGAACGCTTGCGGCGCCGTCTGACTTCGGGATCCACCAGTTGGAAGTTACCCAACACCACGTTACGCATCAAGAGACCGTTAGCGTTGAAGAACATCAGCGACAGCGCGCCACCCGGCGTCAGACAGTCGCACAATGCCTGCAGTGCCGCTTCGGGTTCTGCGATCCATTCAAGCACTGCATGAAACAATATCAGATCAACCGGCTGTTCCAAATGTTGAGCGATATCCTGCGCAGAACTTTGTACGAATTGCATGTTCTGGCTCACACCTTTCTGCTCCGCCAGCTGCGCGGCGCGCTGGATCATCTCACCAGAAAGATCGCACAACAACACCTGATGTCCTAATTCTGCCAGTTGGCAGGCCATATGGCCTTCCCCGCCCCCGGCGTCAAGGATGCGCAGCGGCCGCTGCGGCAACTGCGCCAGCAGCCCGGTCAGATCCTGCCAAACCACCGCCTGGCGGATTTTTCCTTTCGTGGTGCCGTAAATATTACGCGCAAATTTTTCAGCAATATCGTCAAAATTGCGATCCTGCATGGACAACGGCTCCGCTGATCTCATTCTTGCGGCGGCAAAGCGCACGCCCATTCAAACCTGCTATTTTGGCACAGACTGGCTTAGAATGTATCTTCTTGCGGCCTGTTTATGCCTGGATGCCGCTTTTTCACCCAAAAGGATCTGATTTTCGATGCTGTTCAACCTGAAAAAGTTCTTTGGCGCCCTGCTGATGCCGCTACCGCTGTTGATGCTGCTGATGGGGCTGGCGTTGTTACTGCTGTGGTTCACCCGTTGGCAAAAAAGCGGTAAGACGATTTTCACGCTGAGCTGGCTGTTTTTACTGCTTTTCAGCCTGCAACCGGTGGCCGACCGACTGCTGCGGCCGATCGAAGCCGAATACCAGACTTATCGCGGCAACGATCCGGTCAGCTACATCGTGGTGTTGGGCGGGGGCTATACCTACAATCCCGACTGGGCACCTAGCTCGAACCTGCTCGGCAACAGTCTGCCGCGCGTGACGGAAGGCGTGCGGCTCTACCTTGCGCATCCCGGCGCCAGGATGGTGTTTACCGGCGCGTCCGCCGGACGCATGCAAAGCAACGCCGCCACGGCGGCGCTGGTAGCCGAAAGCCTGGGCGTGCCGCGCAGCGATATGGTGATTTTGAGGGAACCGCGCGATACCGAGGAAGAAGCCGCTCAGGTCGCCAAGTTGGTCGGCGAGCAACCGTTCATTCTGGTGACCTCCGCCAACCATCTGCCGCGTGCCATGCGTTTCTTCAAGGCTAAAGGCCTGCACCCGATCCCAGCACCGGCCAACCAGTTGGCGATCGACTCGCCGCTGAATATCTGGGATCGCGCCACACCGTCGTCGATGTTCCTCGGCCATACCGAACGTGCCTGGTATGAAACGTTGGGCAGCCTGTGGCAGTGGCTGAAAGGCGCGGATAGCGCCGGCGCCGAGTAAAACCCGTTCAACCGGCCAGCCAGGGCAGCAGCTGTTGCGACGCATAGTCGAACGGCCGCCGCTCCAGCTTGCCGGTATGGATCAAACGCCCTACCGCTTCCCACACCACGTATAGCCAGCGCCGCGCAAGGAAAGCGTCGGCGACCGGCGCCCGCTGCAGATAGCTGAACAGCAGTTGGCTGGGCATGCCCGGCTCGCAAAGGCGGAAAAGATCGTATTCGCGCGGCGCCCACAGCACCACACCGGGATTGAGCATCGCCAGCAGTTGATCGCTTTTGGGATCTTTCAGCATACTGCGCAGCGACAGGTTGCCGTGCACCAGGACGCAGGGATCGTCGAAGCCGACGAAGAAATGAGTCAGCGCTTCGCGCGTGCGATACAGCAAACGCCGATCCGCCATGGTCAGCTGCGGGGTAGTGAGATTGACCACCGTCGCCCACAGCACTTCAACCCGCTGTTGATACCAACAAAACCAGTCGTTCTCCTGCGTGCTGTCAACGCTGCCGACGCTGCCGTGACTGTCGATGCGGTGCCAGGCCAATACCCCGTCGACGATCTGCTCCATCAACATGTTCCAGCGATCCGGCGAACGCGTTGGCGCTTCGGCCGACACGCCGCGCAGGCGTTCGATCAGCAGGATTTCCGTATACGGCGCCTGGTGGGTGCACACTACGCCGTACACCGTCGGCAGGCGAATATCCCCGTCGCGCGCCAACATCGACAACTTATACGCCTCCTGTTGGGCAATACCCTGACAGATAAAACTTTTCGCCATCAGCGGGATGGCGTTGCCCTGCCGATCGTACAGCGAATACATATGCGCATAAGGCTGCTCGCTCACCCGCTCCAGCCGGCTGATGGACTCACCCAGCACAATGCTCAGTTCTGCGCGTAACTGCTCCATAAGGCATTCACCTCAGGCTAATATGGGGGATGCGTAACATCATCGAACGGTGAGCGGAAAAATTCTTCAACGCAGATCAACAAAACGGGGATCAATATGGGAGGTATTACATCGTCGGCGCGTTGCGCGCCGCGCCGACGAAATCAGGCTCAGGGTTGAATGCTGTCGCGCACGCGCTGGAGATCTTCCGGCGTATCGACCCCCACGCTCGGGATCGCTTTCGCGACCGCCACGTGGATTTTTTCACCGTACCACAGCACGCGCAGCTGTTCCAACAGCTCGATCTGTTCCAGTTGGCTCGGCGCCCAGCTGACGTAGCGGCGCACGAAACCGGCACGGTACGCATAGATGCCGATGTGACGCAGCAGGCTGTCGCCGATGATCTCTTTCGACGCAGCGAAACGTTCACGATCCCACGGAATGGTGGCGCGTGAGAAATAGAGTGCGTAGCCCTGTGCGTCCATTACGACCTTCACCGCGTTGGGGTTGAAAGCCTCTTCCGCGCTCTCGATCGGCACTGCCAACGTCGCCATGCCGGCCTGGCTGCCCGCCAGATTCTCTGCGACCTGACGCACGATCACCGGTGGGATCAGCGGTTCGTCGCCCTGCACGTTAACGATGATCTGGTCGTCGGCAAAGCCGTAGTGCGCGATCACTTCCGCCAGACGCTCGGTGCCGGAATGGTGATCCGGGCTGGTCATGCACACTTCGCCGCCGGCGGCTTCCACCGCTTTGGCGACCTCAAGGTGATCGGTCGCCACGATGACGCGGCTGGCGCCGGACTCACGGGCACGCTCCATCACGTGCACCACCATCGGCTTACCGTGAATATCGGCCAGCGGTTTGCCCGGCAAACGGGTTGAGGCGTAGCGGGCGGGAATAATAGCGATAAAACTCATGCGTGCTTCTCGTCCAGCGACAGCGCACGCGCTTCATTTTCCAACAGCACCGGGATGCCGTCGCGCAGCGGGTAAGCCAACCCGTCCGCTTTGCACACCAGCTCCTGGTTTTCTTTATTGAAATAGAGTTTGCCGTTGCATACCGGGCAGGCAACGATTTCGAGTAAACGGTGGTCCATGCATCCTCCGCAAGGGGATTGGTCATCTGGGAAAGGCAGTGAGGATAGCATAACGCCCGGCCTCAGGTTAATCATCGGCGGTACCAACCCGCCGATATTTCCTCACCGCGCCGGCGCAACAGCTTGAACTGCGGCGCATCCCGGCGTAGAATTTTGTGATACAAATCACAAAAAGGTAGTAATACGTGATCAAACGTCTGCATAAAATCATCGCTCTGTTCGCTAACTTCAGCCACTGAGCCCCTTTGTAACGAGCGACGCTTAACTTCGTTTTACCCCACCGACGGCGTCGCTCGTTATCCCACTTCCCAGCCGGCACCCCATTCAGCGGCCAACACCGCCGGAATGTCGCCCAGCGCGACGCGTTGTGCACCGTGCCATTTGGCCGTGCGCGCGATGGCCTGTCGGATATCTTGCGTTCTCTGTTTGCCGAAGCGCACCTGCGGTTCCGCATGGAAGCTGATGATCTCGAAGATGCCCTGGCGACGGTGCGCCTTGGCGTCAATCCGCCCCACCAGCTCGCCACGATGCAGCACCGGCAAGGTGAAGTAGCCATAGCGACGTTTTTCTTTCGGCGTGTAACACTCTAGCCGATAGTCAAAGTTGAACAGCTCGAGCGCCCGACGGCGATCCCACACCACCGGATCAAAAGGCGAAAGCAGGCTGGTGACCGTCGATTTGAGTTTGCCCTGCTCCGCCAGCGGCAGCAATTCCGCCAGTGATTCATGCACATAGAATTGTCCTTCCAGTCCCTCTACCTGCACCGGCGTAATCTCGCCCTGTTCCTGCAGCGCTGCCAGCAAGGCTTTTGGCGCCACGCGCTTCAGCCGATAGTAGTCCGCCAACCACTCGGCGCGGAAAATGCCCAGATAGCGGCAGGTGCGGCACAGCATCTGCCGGCGCGCCTGCTCCACAGGCAGCGTATGGCGCGCATCGTCCCAGGCCGGCAGCAGCCTTTCGGTCAGATCGTAAACCCGGTGGAAGTTGCGACGTTCGGCCACCATCAGCTTGCCGGCGGTAAACAGGATTTCCAGATGACGTTTCTCCGGTTTCCAGTCCCACCACCCGCTGTTGCCCTTCTTCTCGGCGCTGAAATCGGCGGAGCGCACCGGCCCCTGTTGTTCGATGTGCCGCAGCAGGTTGTCCATCGCGGCCTGGTGCTGCTGCACCCAGGCGGCGGAGTATTTCCAGCCCATATCATGCGGCGCCAGCATGCGGTGGCGCAGCAGGCCAAAATCTTCGATCGGCAGGAAACAGGCCTCATGCGCCCAATACTCGAACAGCTTGCGGCCGGCGAGCGCCTGCTCAAGCCACTCCGGCTGATAGGCTCCCAAACGGCTGAACAGCACCAGATACGGGCTGCGAGCAACGACGCTAATGGTATCGATTTGTAACAACCCCATGCGCTGGATCGCACTCAAGACGTCATCGGGCCGAGCCTGGCGTTTAAGCGGAGAAAGCAGCCCCTGGGCGGCAAGGTGCAGCGCGCGAGCGGCGGTAAGGGAAATGGTTGGGATGGTCATCCTGATATCCGTGGCGAGTAGGCAATGGCCTGATAATAGTGGATATCGCGGGATTTATCTTCGCCAGTGCTTGCGGGTGGCGACACCGGCACTGGCGAGGAAGGTGGGTGCGATCAGAACGCGATAACGTCTGCCGCGGACAGCCCATGCGAGCTGCGATAGATCGAGAATTCAACGTTCTGACCTTCGTTCAACGACTTATTTTTGGTGTTGGCGATAGCGTTGCGATTGACATAGATTTCGTCGCTGCCATCTACCGGTGAAATAAAACCATAGCCTTCGGCCTGATTAAACCATTTCACACGGCCCATTTTTAACACAGTATTTTTAAACATAACTTATATCCTTTTACTTGAGCATCCTTGACAACGTCATTTTTTATATTGTCTGGACGCTACCAGCCCATCCTAAAGTTTTTCGTAACAAACCTCTCGTGAGCAAAAAATTAAAAAACCCGCACGAAGGCGGGCTTGTTGAACTTAATATCTTCCGCATGATTCAGCGCTGAGGCATCACCATGGTTGTATTAAGATCTCTTATACGCGTTCCCCGTCTTCTTACAGAGCAACTACGTTAGCGGCAGCCGGCCCGCGCGGGCTGTCCTGGATGGTGTACTCGACGCGCTGGCCTTCAGCCAGGGTCTTGAAACCGTCGGTCATAATAGCGGAGAAGTGTACGAATACATCTTTGCCGCCGTCGTGCTGCTCAATGAAACCAAAACCTTTGCTTTCGTTGAACCACTTAACTTGACCCGTCTTCTTAGACATTACTTTTACCTTTAAATATATTTACAAAACCTGCCATAAGAGGCAATTGTGGCCATGTCAGAAACATTACTTATGGGAGGTACTTAGAAGGTTCGTCTTTGAAGCGGAATCGGATGATAACGTTTTTGGAGGAACTGCTTAACTCTAAACTCGAACATAAATAGGTCTGGATTACAGGCCGACTTGCATTTACTCATAAAAATGATGAATGCACAAGAGGTTTATTGCCTTTAATTCATAAATACGCCGAATTTATTTTTATCCCCATGAATATACATGACTTAATTTAACGCTCGCCGCGGCCGATCCACCGCGTTCTTCTCCTCACCGGGGCATCGTTTGCCCGTCCGTGCGCTACAAATGAGAGCTAACGCATAAAACTCTAATATGCTTGCCACGTCTATAACAAATCCCAAATCAGATGGCTAAACTTGAGGGGAAAACAAGGCAGACGGCTTTTTCGCCAGCACTTTTGCCGCTAAAAACACGATTTTTCAGATTATGCTGAATCAAGGAGCTATGCGCATGACCGCCCAGCAGTTCGTTTCACCTAATGAAATCCGCGCCAGATTCTCTCACGCGATGTCGGACATGTACCAAAAGGAGGTACCGCTGTACGGCGATCTGCTGGAGCTGGTGGCGGAAACCAACCGACAGGTTCTGCGCGAAGATGCCGCACTGGCTCATCAACTGCAAATCACCGGCGAGATCGAACGCCTCGCGATGGAGCGCCACGGCGCGATCCGGGTCGGCACTGCTGGCGAACTGGCCACCCTGCGCCGTCTGTTCCGGGTGATGGGCATGGCGCCGGTCGGTTACTATGATCTGTCTGTGGCGGGCGTTCCCGTGCACTCGACCGCCTTTCGCGCCGTACACGAAGACGCGCTGCAGGTCAGTCCGTTCCGCGTATTTACCTCCTTGCTTCGCCTGGAGCTGATAGAAGACCCCGCGCTGCGTGAGCTGGCTGAGCGCTTGCTGGCGCGCCGCCGTATCTTTACCGATCGCGCGTTGGAACTGATCGCGCTGCAGGAAGCGCAAGGCGGGCTGAATGAGGTGCAGGCGCAAGAATTTGTCGAACAAGCGCTGGAAACCTTCCGCTGGCACAACCAGGCGACGGTCAGCGCCGAAGAATACCGGCAGCTACACGATCAGCATCGACTGATCGCCGACGTGGTGGCGTTTAAAGGGCCGCATATCAATCATCTGACACCGCGCACGCTGGATATCGATCGCGTTCAACAGGCGATGCCCGCCCGCGGTATTACGCCCAAAGCGGTCATCGAGGGCCCGCCGCGCCGCCGTCGCGCGATCCTGCTGCGCCAGACCAGCTTCAAGGCGTTGGAAGAACGCGTCGATTTCGTTGAGCGCGACGGCCGCGTCGTCGCCGGTCATCATACCGCGCGGTTCGGCGAGATCGAACAGCGCGGTGTGGCGCTGACGACGAAAGGACGCGAACTCTACGACCGTCTGCTGAAGGCCACCAACGATGCGCTGCAGGCGCCGCCGAGCGAGAAAAATGCCGAACGCTATTATCAGTTGCTGGAAGAAAACTTCCGGGCGTTTCCGGATGATTACGCCACGCTGCGCGAGCAACAGCTGGCCTGGTTCCGCTATTTCCCGACCGAGTGCGGCCTGGCGGCCAAAGAATCACTGGATAAGCACAGCACCCTGGAGCAACTGATCGAGAAAGAACACGTTCGCTTCCAGCCACTGGTGTATGAAGATTTTCTGCCGGTCAGCGCGGCGGGGATTTTCCAATCGAATCTGGGGGACAGCCGCCATACACAGTACAATGCGGCGTCAAGCCGGGCAGCGTTTGAACACGCGTTGGGTAGTGAGGTGATCGACGAGCTGGCGCTGTATCAACAAACCCAGCAGCGTTCGCTGGAAGCCTGCGCGCAAGCCCTGGGGCTTGTCACGCTGGCGTCCTGAGGTTACTTAGCCAGTAGAGACTCGATATCCTGCAGCAGTTGCTCAGCCTGAGCGGAAGGTAGCACCGCATCAACCGGTAAATACCACCAATTAGGCTGGGCAAAGGCGCGGCATTTCACCGCGTCCTTCTCCGTCATCAGCAGCGTTTGCTCTGCATTAACCAACGCCGCCAGCTGCGCCTGCTGATATTCCTGATGATCGGCAAACGCCACTTCCTGCACGACTTCGACGCTCAACTTTTCCAACGTCGCGAAGAAACGCGGCGGATGGCCGATACCCGCCATCGCCACCACGCGCGGCAGCTCGGCCGCCGGGCGACGTTCACCGCTTAGCAGGTTTACTGCGTCACGCGCCTGCAGACGCATAGCAATTTCTCCGGCCTGCGCCACGCCGCCATTGGCGACACGCGCATCGACGCTGCCAAGCCGCGCAGCACGCTCACGCATCGGTCCGGCTGGTAACCACCAGCCGTTACCGAACCGACGCACACCGTCGATGACCACCAGCTCGAAGTCACGCTGTAAAGCATAGTGCTGCAAGCCGTCGTCGGTGATGATCACATCCAGCGGCTGTTGTTGCAGCAGAGCCTGCACCGCCTCGGCGCGCTTGGGCGCGATCGCCACGGGCGCCCCGGTACGCTGATAAATCAGCACCGGCTCATCCCCCGCCTCGCGGGTCGATGTATTCTGACCCAGCACCAGAGGATAGACCGCCGACTTGCCGCCGTAGCCGCGCGACACCACCCCAACGCGGTAGCCCCGCTGCTGCAGGTGTTCCACCAGCCAGATCACCATCGGCGTTTTGCCGTTGCCGCCGGCGGTGAGATTACCCACCACCACCACCGGCACCGGCGAACGCCAACTTTTACGCAGGCCGCAGTGGTAACTGAGGCGGATCAGCCAGCTGAACAGGCCATACAGCCACGAGAGCGGCAATAGCGCCAGATAAAGCAACGAACCGCCGGACCAGATGCGCTCAATCATTATTGACCAAACTGCATGCGGTGCAGCTGCGCATAGGCGCCCTGCCGTTCAAGCAACTCGGTGTGTTCGCCGCGTTCAACAATGCGACCATCTTCCACCACCAGGATCTCGTCCGCCTTCTCAATCGTCGACAGGCGGTGCGCGATCACTAATGAAGTACGGTCTTTCTGCAACTCGTCCAGCGCAGCCTGAATGGCCCGCTCGGACTCGGTATCCAGCGCAGAGGTCGCCTCATCCAGGATCAGGATCGGGCAGTCGCGCAGCAACGCACGCGCGATGGCGATACGCTGACGTTGGCCGCCGGACAGCATTACGCCGTTCTCACCGATCACCGTATCCAGGCCGTTCTCCATCTTGTTGATGAAGTCCATTGCGTACGCCATTTCGGCCGCTTTCTCAATCTGCTCGCGGCTGTATTCACTCTCGCGTGCATAGGCAATGTTGTTGGCGATGGTGTCGTTGAACAGGTGCACGTTTTGCGAGACCAGCGCTACCTGATTGCGCAGCGAGGCCAGGGTATATTCGCGCAAATCGTGGCCATCCATCAGGATTTCGCCTTCTTGGATATCGTAGAAACGCGTCAACAGGTTGGCGATGGTGGATTTACCCGAACCGGAACGGCCCACCAAGGCGACGGTCTTGCCTTCGGCGATTTTCAGGTTGATATCACGCAGCGCCGGCGTTTCCTTGGATGGGTAGTAGAAAGTGACGTTGCGGAATTCGATATCGCCTTTCGCACGCTTCACTTCGCGGGTGCCGGTGTCTTTTTCCTGTTCCATATCCAAAATGGAGAACAGCGTCTGGCATGCCGCCATCCCGCGTTGGAACTGGGCATTGACGTTGGTCAGCGACTTCAGCGGGCGCATCAGCGCGATCATCGATGAGAACACCACGGTAATGGTACCGGCGGTCAGGGTTGCCATCACGCTTGGGAAGCTGGCGGCAAACAGCACGAACGCCAGCGCCAGCGAAGCGATCAGCTGAATGATCGGATCGGAAATCGAAGACGCGGAAACCAGTTTCATGCCCTGTTGACGCATGCGGTTGCTGACCGAGTTAAAGCGCTCGGTTTCCACCTGCTGGCCACCGAAGATCAGCACTTCTTTATGGCCTTTCAGCATCTGTTCGGCGCTGGTGGTCACCTGCCCCATCGTGTTCTGCATGTTCTTGCTGATGTTGCGGAAACGCTTGGAGACCAGGCGAATAGCGATGGAGACGATCGGCGCCAGCACGATCAGGATCACCGACAGCTGCCAGCTGTAGTAGAACATCATGATGAACAGGCCAATGATCGAAGCCCCTTCACGCACCACGGTCACCAGCGCGCTGGACGAGGAGGAAGCTACCTGCTCGGAATCATAGGTAATGCGCGACAGCAAAGTCCCGGTGGACTGCTGATCGAAGAAGGCCACCGGCATTCTCATCATGTGGCCAAACAGGCGGCGACGCATCTGCATCACCACCATGCCGGAAACCCAGGAAATGCAGTAGCTTGAAACAAAGCTGGTTACGCCGCGCATCAACATCAGCGCGATGACGGCCAACGGCATCCACACCAGCACGCTGCTGTCGGTTTTTCCAAACCCATCGTCCAATAGCGGTTTAAGCAGAGACAGCATCAGCGTGTCCCCCGCTGCGTTCATAATCAACGCAATGGCGGCCACAATCAGCCCGGTCTTAAAAGGAGTGATCATCGGCCAGAGTCGACGGAATGTCTGCCAGGTCGAGAGATCTTTATCATTCATCATGCAAATACCAGCATCGGAAGAAATAGCGGCCTATTTTACTCATTATCACCCTCTACGCCAAACCGCTGATGGTACCAACGGGGCATTAATTGTTCGCGAAAGCCTTTAATTTGCCAATCATTGTCGAAAAAAAGTACCGATAACTGGCCGGAGCGCGTCGTATCGCGCCATATAATGCCATTTGCCCGGTATCTGGCGACCACTTTGCGCGCCGGCAAACGCCATTTGTTGTAACGAGATGCTGACGCCAATGCCGCCTGAGGATTGATCGCGCGCAGAAACGGCGGCGTGGAGGAGGTTCTGCTGCCATGGTGCCCCACCTGCAACACCGTAGCCGCCAAGCGATCGCGCCGTAACCGGAGCAGCTGCGCCTCCGCTTTTTTTTCCGCATCGCCGGTGAGCAACAGGCTGTATTTCCCGTCGTCGATACGGATCACGCAAGAGTCGTCATTGCCCGGCTTTTTACGCGTTTTCGGCGGCCACAGCACCTCGAATTGCAACGCCTGCCAGCGCCAGCGCTCACCGGCGACGCAGGGCAAGTGCCCCTCCCCGCGCATCGGGCTGCGCACCGTAGCCTGTGGAAACACCCGCCGCACAGCAGGTGCCCCACCGGTATGATCGAGGTGGTCATGGCTGATAATGATCTGTTCCAGTTCAATACCCCGCCAGTTCAGCATTGGCAAAATATGCCGCTCGGCGGCACTGCCACCCGGCCAACGATCGCCGGTATCATACAGTACTCCCTTACCGTTTTGTTCAATGACCACCGCCAAACCGTGCCCGACATCAAGCATATCGACTCGCCAGCGGTAAGTCGGTTCTTTTTCCCGCCACAGCACGCAGCATATCGCTATCGTCGCCAGTCCCGACGCATAACGCCACCACCAATGAAAGCGCCAACAGACGACGATGAGCCATCCCGCCGCGCTGGCCAACAGCGAAGCCGCCCCCAAATCCACCCAACCACGTTGCAGGTAATTCAGAGGTACAAATACCCACTGCAGCGTGAAGTCCGCCAGCCACCATAGTCCGTAGCTTAACGAGGGGAAGAAACCGAACATCACCGCCAGCAAAATCAGCGGCACCGTCACCAATGAGACAATCGGTACCGCCCACAAATTGGCCGGCAGCGAGGTCAGCGTCAGGCCCAGAAACAGCGCGGCCTGCATCGGCACCAGCAGCAACGTCATACCGAGCTGAATATGCAGCCAACGCACCGGTGCCCAATACCAGGCCGATCGGAATCGCTCGCCGAGCGGTGCCCATTCGAACCAAAAAATCAGGCACCCCACCGCCAGTACCGACAGCCAGAAACTGTCTGACAAGACCGCCAGCGGATCGCACAGTAAAATAAGCCCGACACACCACAGCCACACTTGCCAAGAAGAACAATGGACGCCGCGCAAGCGCAGCAGCATCCACAGCGTCATCGCCAACGCGGTGCGCACCGCCGGCGGCTGGGCGCCTACCAACCAGACATAGATCAGCGTCGCCAGCCAGCCCGCGACCAGCGGAAAGCGATAGCCAATTAGATGAGAAGGAAGAAAAAGCTGCAGCGCACGCAATGTAACCCAGAACAAGATGGCGACCATCGCCACATGCAACCCTGAGATTGCCATCAAGTGCGCGATGCCGGTTTTCAACATCAGCATGCGTAAAGCCTGCTCCAGTGCGGTTCGCTCCCCAAATGCCAACGCCAGCAATACTGCCTTGTAACGCAGCTCGCCGATATTGGTTTCCGCATGGCTGATTATACGCTGGCGTAGGCCGCAATCGCCATCCAGCAAACGAGCCTGCCTGACTTGGCCAGTTAACGGCTGGCGCTGCGCGATCGCCCAACGTTGGCTGTCGAAGCCGCCTTCATTGAGTTTGCCATGCACCGGCCGCAAGCGCAGTTTCAATTGCCAACGCTGCCCGGCGCACAGCCGCTGCTGTTCCGGGGCCCATAGCGAGGTAAACGCCAATGCAGGCGCCAGCCAATGGCCATCGATCCGCTCGATGCGCATTAGCGTCTGCGTGCTGGCGGCCGGATTCAACGCGATGCTACTTACCTGCACCACCGCCGTCACTTCCGGCCCGCGGCTCAAACGCTCCATTTGCCCGATCAGGCTTCCGGCGTTGAAAACCGCCCACGCGAACCCCAATCCCAGGCAGGCCAAATAACGGCAAAACGGCCAACGGATGCGCAGCAGTAAACCGGCAACAAGCAGCATCGGCCACAGCTGCCATTGCTCAGGCAACTGCGGTAAAACCAGCAGCGGCAGGATGCCGCAGATAACGGCGAATATCGCCAGATCCAGCGAAATTTTGATCGCTCTTCTCCCATCGGCTCCGCCATGAGCAAAAGCGCGTCATGGCAAGCAAGCAGGATCATTCAGCCGACATGTCACCGCCAGCGGGCTTTAATGAAGATGCGGTGAACATGGCAGGATAAGAGAGATCTATGCAGGAGCCACATCGTAAATGCGGCGCGGTGCGCAATTCCTAAGCGGAGCAGGGAGAACCGCAGGCGAAAAAAAACGGCGCCTTAAAGGCACCGTTTTATATTCTTTTCAAGCAACAACGCTATGAGCAGTCAGCGACTAGCCATAGATATTGGCGCGGTCACGCAACTCTTTACCTGGTTTGAAGTGAGGAACGTACTTGCCGTCCAGCTCAACTTTGTCACCGGTTTTCGGGTTGCGACCTACACGCGGGGCACGGTAGTGAAGAGAAAAACTGCCGAATCCGCGGATCTCAATGCGTTCGCCCTCGGCCAGCGTAGCGGCCATGTGCTCAAGCATCTCTTTCACTGCATCCTCAACGGCCTTCGCCGGAATATGAGATTGCTGGCCAGCAAGTCTTTCAATAAGTTCAGACTTGGTCATAGTACCTCCAAGCTTTGCAGCTAAACTACCGTATCGGGGCGGTCAGAAACCGCCCCCCGTCATTACTCGCCTTTAGCCGCTTTGAAAGCTTCAGCCATTGCGTTAGAGAAGTTGCCTTCTTCCTGTTTGTTGTTAACAGTTGCGATGGCGTCTTTCTCGTCAGCTTCGTCCTTAGCACGTACGGACAGGCTTACAACGCGGTTCTTACGGTCAACGCCGGTGAATTTAGCTTCAACTTCGTCACCTACGTTCAGAACCAGAGTTGCATCTTCAATGCGGTCGCGAGAGGCTTCAGATGCACGCAGGTAACCTTCTACGCCGCCTGCCAATTCAACTGTAGCACCTTTGGCGTCAACTGCAGTGACTTTACCAGTAACAATAGCACCTTTCTTGTTCATAGACAGGTAGTTATTGAACGGGTCTTCAGCCAGCTGCTTCACGCCCAGGGAGATACGCTCGCGCTCTGCGTCAACTTGCAGAACAACCGCAGCGATTTCGTCGCCTTTCTTGTATTCACGTACTGCTTCTTCGCCTGCAACGTTCCAGGAGATGTCAGACAGGTGAACCAGGCCGTCGATGCCGCCGTCCAGGCCGATGAAGATACCGAAGTCAGTGATAGACTTGATTTTACCTTCAACGCGGTCGCCCTTGTTGTGGGTCTCTGCGAACTGCTGCCATGGGTTGGATTTGCACTGCTTCAGGCCCAGGGAGATACGACGACGTTCTTCATCGATGTCCAGAACCATCACTTCCACTACGTCGCCCACGTTAACAACTTTGGACGGATGGATGTTTTTGTTGGTCCAATCCATTTCAGAAACGTGTACCAGACCTTCAACGCCTTCTTCGATTTCTACGAAGCAGCCGTAATCAGTCAGGTTGGTTACACGACCAGTCAGCTTGGTGCCTTCTGGGTAACGTTTCGCGATAGCAACCCATGGATCTTCGCCCAGCTGTTTCAGGCCCAGGGAGACACGAGTACGCTCGCGGTCGAACTTCAGCACTTTAACAGTGATTTCATCGCCAACGTTGACGATTTCGCTTGGGTGCTTAACGCGTTTCCAAGCCATGTCAGTGATGTGCAGCAGGCCGTCTACGCCGCCCAGATCAACGAATGCACCGTAGTCAGTGAGGTTCTTAACGATACCTTTGACTTCCATGCCTTCCTGCAGGTTTTCCAGCAGTTGATCGCGCTCAGCGCTGTTCTCGGATTCGATAACCGCACGGCGAGAAACGACAACGTTGTTGCGCTTCTGATCCAGCTTGATGACTTTGAACTCAAGCTCTTTGCCTTCCAGGTGCAGAGTGTCACGTACCGGACGCACGTCAACCAGGGAACCTGGCAGGAACGCGCGGATGCCGTTCAGCTCGACGGTGAAGCCACCCTTCACTTTGCCGTTGATAACACCGGTTACAGTCTCAGCTTCTTCGTAGGCTTTTTCCAGCGTGATCCAAGCTTCGTGACGCTTAGCTTTCTCACGGGACAGCAGGGTTTCACCGAAGCCGTCTTCAACAGCATCCAGAGCAACGTCAACTTCGTCACCAACCTGGATTTCCAGCTCGCCCTGGGCGTTTTTGAATTGCTCAGCCGGGATGGCAGACTCAGATTTCAGACCGGCGTCAACCAGTACGATATCTTTGTCGATAGCAACAACGACGCCACGAACGATGGAACCCGGGCGGGTTTCGATTTCTTTTAAGGATTCTTCAAAGAGTTGAGCGAAAGATTCAGTCATGTTGTTAATCTTCAGGGTTCTTTAGTTTAACGTCCATTTAGCGTCCCGCCGAATGGGGTTGTTTCACATACCCCGCCATTGGCTCCATGCCGACAGGGTTTAAGGTTACAGGGGTAAAATTTTACCCGATATATTGCGATACCGCTATGACAAATATGACAAAAAGCCAATAGCGCCGCCGCGCTTATTGCTGCGGCAACGCCAACACTTTCTGTGCATACGTCAACGCCTGCTGGATCACTTCTTCGATCGACATGCTGGTAGAATCCAGCACGAGGGCGTCAGAAGCAGGCACCAGAGGCGCGATAGGCCGATTACGGTCACGGTCGTCCCGTTCCTTTATCTCGGCTAAAAGACGTTCAAAGTTAACATTAAAGCCCTTTTCCTGCAACTGCAGCATGCGGCGGTGTGCGCGCTCCTCCGAGCTGGCGTCGAGGAAAATCTTGACCGGCGCGTCCGGGAACACCACCGTGCCCATATCGCGACCGTCGGCAATCAGGCCGGGCGCTTCGCGGAATGCGCGCTGGCGGCGCAGCAACGCCTCGCGCACGCGAGGAAACGCCGCCGCTTGCGACGCGGTGTTGCCGACGGTTTCGGTGCGGATCTCATTGCTGACGTCCTCACCTTCCAAAATCACCTGCAGCTTGCCGTCCTGGGCAACGAAGCGAACGTCGAGATGTGCGGCCAGCGGAACCAGCGCTTCCTCAGAAGTGATATCCACCTGATGATGCAACGCCGCCAGCGCCAGCACGCGATAGATCGCGCCGGAATCCAGCAAACGCCAACCAAGGGACTCGGCCAACGCTTTACACAGCGTGCCTTTGCCTGCGCCACTTGGTCCATCAACGGTTATCACCGGGGCTGTAGCCGTCATTTCTCTCTCCTTCAGGTAGAAAACCTCACAGAGACACGGCGCGCTTCGACTCGAAGCCCGTGCGCTCTGCCACCTGCCCAATCAGGGGCAAATACGGTGGCGTATTATACGCTGCCCTACGGCAATCTGTTACCCTGGAACTGTCCGGTTGTTGAAAATAAGCGCACAACCGCGAAAAAGTATAGAAGAAACGCCGGTCGCCGAAGGTTAAAAACGATAAAGGCCCACAAAGGGGCCTTAAAATAAACGATTTGACGGGTTACTACGCCGGCTGGCTGATGCGCGCCAACTGCTCGAAATAATCCGGGAAGGTTTTCGCGGTGCATTTCGGATCGAGAATGGTGACCGGGGTATCCGACAGCGCCACCAGCGAGAAGCACATCGCCATGCGGTGATCGTTGTAGGTACCGATCTCGGCAAACTGCAGTTTGGCCGGCGGCACGACGTGAATGTAGTCTTCGCCCTCGTCCACTTCCGCCCCCACTTTACGCAGCTCGGTGGCCATCGCCGCCAGACGGTCGGTCTCCTTCACCCGCCAGTTGTAGATATTGCGGATGGTGGTCGGCCCCTCGGCGAACAACGCCGCGGTGGCGATAGTCATCGCCGCGTCCGGAATGTGGTTCATGTCCATGTCGATGCCGTGCAGTTCACCGCGGCTGCACTCGATGAAATCGTCGCCCCAGGTGATGCGCGCGCCCATTTTCTCCAGCACATCGGCGAACTTGGTATCGCCCTGCACGCTTTTGCGGCCGATGCCGGTCACGCGCACGGTGCCGCCTTTGATCGCCGCCGCCGCCAGGAAGTAGGAGGCGGAAGAAGCGTCGCCCTCAACCAGATAATCGCCCGGCGCGATATACGTCTGGCGCCCTTGGATATGGAACACCCGGTAGTTGTCGTGGCTCACCGATACGCCGAAGGTACGCATCAGATGCAGCGTGATGTCGATGTACGGCTTGGAAACCAACTCGCCCTTGATGTGGATCTGCGTATCCTGCGGCGCCAGCGGCGCGGTCATCAGCAACGCGGTCAGGAACTGGCTGGAGACGCTGCCGTCAACGGTGACGTCGCCGCCCAGGAAGCCGCCGCGCAGGCGAATCGGCGGGTAATCGGTCTGCTCGAGATAATCAATCTGCGCCCCGCCCTGGCGCAAAGCGTCCACCAGATGGCCGATCGGGCGCTCTTTCATGCGCGGTTCACCGGTCAACACCACGTCGCCTTCGCCGAGGCACAGCGCCGCCGCCAATGGGCGCATCGCCGTACCGGCGTTGCCGAGGAACAGTTCCAGCGGCTGGCCGGCCACCAGCGGCCCGGCCACGCCGGTCACTTCGCACACGGTACGATCGGCGGAAAGTTGATAGTTCACACCCAACGCCTGCAACGCGTTCAGCATATGACGCACGTCGTCGCTGTCCAGCAGGTTAGTCAGCCGGGTCGTGCCTTTCGCCAGCGCCGCCAGCAGCAAAGCGCGGTTAGAAACGCTCTTCGAGCCGGGTAAGTTGACGGTGCCATTGACCAGGGCGACCGGTTGTAACGTCAGGGAATCCACCATGTGAACAAAACTCTCCAATTCTGATAAACGAAACGGCTCCGGAATAATGCCGGAGCCGCTTTAATGCAAAAGGACAACAGCCTGAGGCAGCCCGCGCCTGGCGGGCTGACGGAATCAACCGTGACGACGTTCGAAGTCGGCCATGAAGTCGGTCAGCGCCTGCACGCCGGCCAGCGGCATCGCATTGTAAATAGAAGCGCGCATGCCGCCAACTACCCGGTGGCCTTTCAGCGCCTGCAGGCCGATGGCCTCGGCTTCGCTGAGGAACACTTTGTCCAGCGCCGCATCGGCCAGTTGGAACGGCACGTTCATCCACGAGCGGTTGGCGATGGCCACCTGGCTGCGGTAGAAGTCGGATTTATCGATGGTCGCGTACAGCAGCTCGGCCTTGGCCTGATTGCGTTTTTGCATCTCCACCAGGCCGCCCTGCTCTTTCAGCCATTTGAACACCAGCCCGGACAGGTACCAGGCGAAGGTCGGCGGGGTGTTGAACATCGAATCGTTCTCGGCCAGCACGGTGTAGTCGAGGATCGACGGCACTTCTTTGCGCGCCTTGCCCAGCAGATCGTCACGCACGATCACCAGCGTCAGGCCGGCCGGGCCGATATTTTTCTGCGCGCCGGCGTAAATCACGCCGAAGCGGCTGACGTCGAGCGGGCGGGACAGGATGGTCGAGGAGTAATCGCCGATCACCACTTTGTCGCCGAAGTCCGGCGTTTCATCGATGGCCACGCCGTCGATGGTCTCATTCGGGCAATAGTGCACATAGGCCGCGTCGGCGCTGAGTTGCCACTCTTTCATCGGCTTGATGCCGCTCAGGCCGTCGATGCGGGTTTTCACGTCGATGACGTTCGGGGTGCAATACTTTTCTGCTTCCTTGATGGCGCTGTGCGCCCAATAGCCGCCGTCGATATAGTCAGCGGTGACCTTGTCGCCCAGCAGGTTCAGCGGCAGCGCGGCAAATTGTGCGCGGGCGCCGCCGTGGCAAAACAGCACCTTATAGTTGGAGGGGACTTTCAGCAGATCGCGCAGATCCTGTTCCGCCTGCTCGGCAACGGCGATGAATTCTTTGCTGCGGTGACTGATCTCCATCACTGACGTGCCCAGGCCGTGCCAGTTGCACAGTTCCTGTTCCGCACGACGCAACACTTCCACCGGCAGCATCGCCGGGCCAGAGCTAAAATTATAAACCTGAGTCATTTCCCCTCACCACATTCACTGTTCGCCGCAGAAAAGCGACCTGTCGAAAAGATGCCCGAAGTTAACGCTCGCGTTAACCAACCCATCGGTTTTATCACTCACGCCCCATGGCTGCAACGCTTATTCGCCCGCCGGCGGCAAACGGTCGCGCCGGGTGATGACAGGCTCTGCGGCCATCGCGATTGTTTGGACGATAAAACCCTGCGACATGGGGAAATTCAGCGGGTTAACGCGGTGCTTTATGCTGTATTCAGCCGAGATGGCTGCGGGAACCCGGTCGGCCCCCGCAGGAGAGAAAACGATCAGTACTGATTGAACATCTGCTGGATTTGCTTCGCGCCTTTGGCTTGCGTCAGCGCGAGCTGCAGCAAAATGCGCGCTTTTTGCGGATTCAGCGTGCCGGCGGCCACGAAGCCGTACTTGGCGTCGTCCACTTCCGCATCTTCGGTAGT
The DNA here is from genome assembly GCF_002752475.1 of Serratia sp. OLAL2. NCBI lineage: Bacteria > Pseudomonadati > Pseudomonadota > Gammaproteobacteria > Enterobacterales > Yersiniaceae > Serratia > Serratia sp. OLAL2. Next base: position 476,147 of record NZ_MSTL01000019.1, read on the forward strand.
GGCGCCGGTCGGTACGCGCGAAGAACGCACCACCGCCACGCCGTTGTGTGCCGCCGTCGCCAGTGTGTCGAACACCGTTTTATACAGGTTGCCGTTGCCGACCCCGGCGCTGACGATGCCCTGGTACCCTTCGGCGATCAGCGCCTTGACCGGCGCATCGGAGGCGTTGGCGTAGTTGTAGACGATGCCGACCTTCGGCAGTTCGTTCAGCTTGCTGACGTCGAACGGCGTATCACGGGTATGCTTGCGCTGCGGTGAGCGCTGGTAATCGACCTTGCCGTTGTGGATATACCCGAGCGGGCCGAAGTTCGGCGACTGGAAGGTCTGCACGGCGGTGGTATTGGTCTTGGTGACGTCGCGCGCGTCCAGCACGGTGTCGTTCATCGCCACCAGCACCCCGCGGTTGGCCGATTGCGGATCTGCCGCCGTCACCACCGCATTATACAGGTTGAACGGGCCATCGGCGCTCATCGCCGTCGCCGGCCGCATCGCCCCGACAAGCACCACCGGCTTGTCGCACTTCACCGTCAGATCGAGGAAATAGGCCGTCTCTTCCAGCGTATCGGTGCCGTGGGTGATGACGAAGCCGTCGGTTTTGCCGCAGTCGGCGTCAATTTTCTTCACCAGCGTCAGCCAGACCTGATCGTTCATGTCCTGCGAGCCGATGTTCACCACTTGCTCCCCCTGCACGTTGGCGATATCTTTCAGCGCCGGCACCGCATCGACCAGCGCCTCGACACCCAGCTTGCCCGCGGTATAGTTAGATTTCGTCGCCGAATCGCCGCCACCGGCGATGGTGCCGCCGGTCGCCAGCAGGGTGATGTTGGGCAGCGCCAGCGCCGAGGCGCTGACGCCGGTCAACAAGAGGATTAACACGCTGAGTTTCACTGATTTCATTAGATTTCTCCGTGACAGATAACTCGCTGAATTATGGCCTTTATCCTTAAAAAAACTGTGACTTTGCCACCGCTTTAGGAATACGTGGAGCTCCAGCGTAAAACCCCGTATCATTGCGCGTTTTTAGTACGCGCAAAAAGTGAAGACAATGACGCAAACTTTTATCCCCGGTAAAGACGCCGCTCTGGAAGACTCCATCGCCCGTTTCCAGCAGAAACTGAGCGACCTCGGTTTCAACATCGAAGAAGCCTCCTGGCTGAATCCAGTGCCGCACGTGTGGTCGGTGCACATTCGCGATCGCGATTGCCCGCTGTGCTTCACCAACGGCAAAGGCGCCAGCAAAAAAGCCGCGCTGGCCTCCGCGCTGGGTGAATATTTCGAGCGCCTGTCCACCAACTACTTCTTCGCCGATTTCTATCTGGGCAAGCAGATCGCCGAAGGCGACTTCGTGCACTACCCGAATGAGAAATGGTTCCCGATCCCGGCGGACGATACGCTACCGGCCGGCATCCTCGACGAGCGTCTGCACGCCTTCTACGATCCGCAACAAGAGCTGAGCGCCAGCGATCTTGTCGATCTGCAATCCGGTAACGCCGATCGCGGCGTGTGTGCGCTGCCGTTTACCCGTCAGTCCGACCAGCAAACCGTGTACATCCCGATGAATATCATCGGCAACCTGTATGTTTCCAACGGCATGTCCGCCGGCAACACCGCCAACGAAGCGCGGGTGCAGGGCCTGTCGGAAGTGTTCGAGCGCTATGTGAAAAACCGCATCATCGCCGAATCCATCAGCCTGCCGGCGATCCCGGACGAAGTGCTGAATCGCTATCCGGGCGTGGTGGAAGCCATCGCCAAACTGGAAGAGGAAGGTTTCCCGATCCTCTCCTATGATGCCTCGCTGGGCGGCAACTACCCGGTAATCTGCGTGGTGCTGTTCAACCCGACCAACGGCACCTGCTTCGCCTCGTTCGGCGCGCACCCGGACTTCGGCGTGGCGCTGGAGCGCACGGTAACCGAGCTGCTGCAGGGCCGCAGCCTGAAAGATCTCGACGTGTTCACCGCACCGACCTTCGATGACGAAGAAGTGGCGGAACACACCAACCTGGAAACGCACTTCATCGACTCCAGCGGCCTGATCTCCTGGGATCTGTTCAAGCAGGATGCGGACTATCCGTTCGTTGACTGGAGCTTCAGCGGCAGCACGCAGGAAGAGTTCGCCACCCTGATGAGCATCTTCGACAAAGAAGACGCGGAAGTGTACATCGCCGACTACGAGCACCTGGGCGTCTACGCTTGCCGCATCATCGTGCCGGGCATGTCCGATATCTACCCGGCAGAAGACCTGCTGCTGGCCAACAACAGCATGGGCGCGCACCTGCGCGATACGCTGCTGGCGCTGCCGGGCAGCGAGTGGGAGCCGGAAGAATACCTGGCGCTGATCGAGCAGTTGGACGACGAAGGGCTGGACGATTTCACTCGCGTACGCGAACTGCTGGGTATTGCCAGCGGCAAAGACAACGCCTGGCATACCCTGCGCGTGGGCGAGCTGAAGTCGATGCTGGCGCTGGCGGGCGGCGATCTGGATCAGGCGCTGATTTGGACCGAATGGACGCAGGACTTCAACGCCTCGGTGCTGAGCCCGGCGCGCAGCAACTACTACCGTTGCCTGCAAACGCTGCTGCTGCTGGCGCAGGAGCCTGAGCGCGAAGCGGCGCAATACTACACCGCGTTCGTGAAAATGTACGGCCAGGAAGCGGTGGACGCGGCCTCGGCCGCCATCAGCGGTGAAGAGCGCTTCAACGGGCTGTTCGCCGTCGATGCCGATCTGAAGGCGCTGCCGGCCCATCAGGCGCTGCTGGCGGCCTACGAGAAGCTGCAGGCGGCCAAACGCCGCCACTGGGCCAAGGCCTAAGCATCATCAGGGGATACTGCCACTTTGAGAGTACCCCAGTTACCAAACGCCGCACTCCGTTGCGGCGTTTTCATTTTTGCGGTTTATTTCAACGCATTCGGTTTTATTTTTTCGCCGGGAAGTAGGCGGTTAAACGACCATAAAAATAAATAAACCGCCAATTGTTACCGGACGGTGAAATAATAATTAACCGACAATTAAACTTTCAGCGCTGCACGGCGACAAAACGCCTAAAAATTTAACTTTACTCCACGCCGCCCACCCGGTGAATTCAAAAAAAATTGCAAACATTAAAAAAATGTTTTCATTTAAAAATCAATAAATTAACCATAAAAACCACACAAAAAACACGTCATTTGGGCGCTCTACTTCCCCGCCTTATGATCCAAATCAAATTTTCCCCTATACTGCTTTGCTAGTATCTCATTGCGTTGTTTTAACCCTTAAGAGCGAGAGTTAGTTTGAAAACTGACAGCCCATTCGATCTGATTTTACCTGCGGCAACGGCGAAAATCGCTGAAGATGCCGGCGTGTATAAAGCCACCAAACATCCGCTGAAAACGTTTTATTTGGCGATCACCGCCGGTGTCTTCATTTCCATCGCCTTCGTTTTCTACATCACGGCGACCACCGGCACCGCCGGCGTGCCTTTCGGGCTGGCGAAACTGGTCGGCGGCATCTGCTTCTCTCTCGGGTTAATGCTGGTGGTGGTATCGGGCGCCGACCTGTTCACCTCTACCGTACTTATCGTCATCGCCAAGGCCAGCGGCCGCATCAGCTGGGGCCAACTGGGTGCCAACTGGCTGAACGTTTATCTTGGCAACCTGGTCGGCGCGCTGTTCTTCGTGGCGCTGATCTGGTTCTCCGGCGAGTATATGGTCGCCAACGGCCAGTGGGGCCTGAATGTTCTGCAAACCGCAGACCACAAGCTGCATCACACCTTTATCGAAGCCGTCTGCCTCGGCATTCTGGCTAACCTGATGGTCTGCCTGGCGGTCTGGATGAGCTACTCCGGCCGCACCCTGACCGACAAGATGCTCGCCATGGTGCTGCCGGTCGGTATGTTTGTCGCCAGCGGCTTCGAACACAGCATCGCCAACATGTTTATGATCCCTATGGGCATCGTGGTCAAACACTTCGCCACGCCGGAGTTCTGGCAAGCCGTAGGGGCGGTACCTGAGCAATTCGCTCATCTGACAGTAAGCAACTTCATCATCGACAACCTGATTCCGGTCACCATCGGCAACATCATCGGCGGCGGCCTGTTGGTTGGGTTGACTTACTGGGTAATTTATCTGCGCGGGGGTCGCGAACAGCACTAAGCTGTGAGTTACCGCGTGCAGAGTTAGAAATCCACAATCAAAGGTAGGTGTACAATGACCGAACTTAACGAGAAATTAGCCAACGCTTGGGAAGGTTTCAGCAAGGGTGACTGGCAGAATGAAGTCAACGTTCGTGACTTCATCCAGAAAAACTACACGCCTTATGAAGGTGACGAATCCTTCCTGGCTGGCGCAACTCAAGCCACCACCACCTTGTGGGACAAGGTTATGGAAGGGATCAAACTGGAAAACCGCACTCACGCGCCGGTTGATTTCGACACCAACGTTGCTGCAACCATCACTTCTCACGACGCGGGTTACATCGCCAAAGAGCTGGAAACCATCGTAGGTCTGCAGACCGACGCGCCTCTGAAACGCGCGCTGATCCCGTTCGGCGGCATCAAAATGGTCGAAGGTTCGTGCAAAGTGTACGGCCGCGAACTGGATCCGCAGCTGAAAAAAGTGTTCACCGAATACCGTAAAACCCACAACCAGGGCGTATTCGACGTTTACACCAAAGACATCCTGAATTGCCGTAAATCCGGCGTGCTGACCGGTCTGCCAGATGCCTACGGCCGCGGCCGCATCATCGGCGACTACCGCCGCGTGGCGCTGTACGGTATCGACTTCCTGATGGCCGACAAACTGAACCAGTTCAAATCGCTGCAGGAAAAACTGGAAAACGGCGAAGATCTGGAAATGACCATCCAGCTGCGCGAAGAGATCGCTGAACAGCACCGCGCTCTGGCTCAGATCAAAGAGATGGCCGCCAAATACGGTTACGACATTTCCGGCCCGGCCACTAACGCGCAACAAGCGGTACAGTGGACCTACTTCGGCTACCTGGCCGCGGTGAAATCCCAGAACGGCGCCGCCATGTCCTTCGGCCGCGTGTCCACCTTCCTCGACGTGTTCATCGAGCGCGACATCAAGGCGGGCAAACTGACCGAAGAGCAAGCGCAGGAACTGATCGACCACCTGGTGATGAAACTGCGTATGGTGCGCTTCCTGCGTACTCCTGAGTACGATGAGCTGTTCTCCGGCGACCCAATCTGGGCGACTGAATCCCTGGCCGGCATGGGCGTCGACGGCCGTACCCTGGTCACCAAAAACAGCTTCCGCTTCCTGAACACCCTGTACACCATGGGGCCGTCTCCGGAGCCGAACATGACCATCCTGTGGTCTGAGAAGCTGCCGCTGAACTTCAAGAAATTCGCGGCGAAAGTGTCCATCGACACCTCTTCCGTACAGTACGAAAACGACGACCTGATGCGTCCTGACTTCAACAACGATGACTACGCCATCGCCTGTTGCGTCAGCCCGATGATCGTCGGTAAGCAAATGCAGTTCTTCGGCGCCCGCGCCAACCTGGCGAAAACCATGCTTTACGCCATCAACGGCGGCGTTGACGAGAAACTGAAAATGCAGGTCGGCCCGAAAGAAGCGCCGATGATGGACGAAGTGCTGGACTATGACAAAGTCATGGCCCGCATGGACCACTTTATGGATTGGCTGGCCAAGCAGTACGTGACCGCGCTGAACATCATTCACTACATGCACGACAAGTACAGCTACGAAGCTGCGCTGATGGCGCTGCATGACCGTGACGTTTATCGCACCATGGCTTGCGGCATCGCCGGTCTGTCCGTTGCGGCCGACTCCCTGTCCGCCATCAAGTACGCGAAAGTCACCACCATTCGCGACGAAGACGGCCTGGCTATCGACTTTAAAGTGGAAGGCGAGTATCCACAGTTCGGTAACAACGACGCCCGCGTCGATGACATCGCCTGTGACCTGGTGGAACGTTTCATGAAGAAAATTCAGAAACTGCGCACCTACCGCAACGCGGTACCGACTCAGTCCGTACTGACCATCACCTCCAACGTGGTATACGGTAAGAAAACCGGTAACACCCCAGATGGCCGCCGCGCCGGTGCACCGTTCGGCCCAGGCGCCAACCCGATGCACGGCCGTGACCAGAAAGGCGCAGTAGCCTCCCTGACCTCGGTAGCCAAACTGCCGTTTGCCTACGCGAAAGACGGGATCTCTTACACCTTCTCCATCGTGCCTAACGCGCTGGGTAAAGACGACGACGTGCGGAAAGCCAACCTGGCGGGCCTGATGGATGGTTACTTCCATCATGAAGCCTCCATCGAAGGCGGTCAGCACCTGAACGTCAACGTAATGAACCGTGAAATGCTGCTGGACGCGATGGAAAACCCTGAGAAATACCCTCAGCTGACCATCCGCGTCTCCGGTTACGCCGTGCGCTTCAACTCGCTGACCAAAGAGCAACAGCAGGACGTCATTACTCGTACCTTCACTCAAACGATGTAATACGCCAACCGGGCGGGAAACCGCCCGGTGCCAACGACAGGGCCGGTTCTGCCGGCCCTTTTCTTCCACCGCTCTCCCCTGACTCTGTGCGAGTCTGTTTTGCCGGACATCTATACTGAATGGATAGCCGGCAAAACAGTTATCCGGCAACTGACCGGCCGACAGGCATCATTACCCCCGGTGGCGGCTCCACCCGCTGCTGCATCGCAGATACCTGGCCGGCGGCCACGCGCCTATTTTTAGACTGCGTTTGACAGTCAATATTGGAGAAAACCCCGCAATGTCAGTAACTGGTCGCATCCACTCCTTCGAATCCTGCGGCACCGTCGATGGGCCCGGGATCCGCTTTATCGTCTTCTTCCAGGGCTGCCTGATGCGCTGCCTCTATTGCCATAACCGCGACACCTGGGACACCCACGGCGGCAAAGAAGTGACCGTCGAAGAGCTGATGAAAGACGCGGTGGCCTACCGCCACTTCATGAACGCTTCCGGTGGCGGCGTGACCGCGTCCGGCGGCGAGGCGATCCTGCAGGCTGAATTCGTGCGCGACTGGTTCCGCGCCTGCCATGCCGAAGGCATCAATACCTGCCTGGACACCAATGGCTTCGTGCGCCGCTACGATCCGGTGATCGACGAGTTGCTGGACACCACCGATCTGGTGATGCTGGATCTGAAACAGATGAACGACGATATCCACCAGAATCTGGTCGGCGTCTCCAACCACCGCACGTTGGAATTCGCCCGCTACCTGGCGAAACGTAACCAACGCACCTGGATCCGTTACGTGGTGGTGCCGGGCTGGTCAGATGATGACAAATCGGCACACCTGCTGGGCGAGTTCACCAAGGACATGACCAACATCGAGAAAATCGAGCTGCTGCCCTACCACGAACTGGGCAAGCATAAATGGATAGCGATGGGGGAAGAGTACAAACTGGACGGCGTACATCCGCCGAAGGCCGAGACCATGGATCGCGTCAAAGGCATCCTGGAAAGCTACGGTCACAAAGTGATTTACTGATTGGCGCACGCCAAAAGAAAAAACCGGCTCATGGCCGGTTTTTTTATGCTCAGGCGGCGGCGAACGGCGTGTGGTGGTGATCCGGCTTCTGCTTTTTCAGCAGCATCAGCAGGTAAACCAGCGCTACGGCGGCGATCATCACGAACAGCACACGGTCGGAGTAGTTTTGCATCAGCAGCGCCGTCATCGACGGGCCCAGCAGGCTGCCGATGGTGTAACTCATCAACAGCGCCTGGTTCATCGCCACCAACTCATGCGGCAGCGCCTTCTCGCAGGCCCAGGACATCGCCACCGGATACAGGGTAAAGCCGGCGCAGCCGAGGATGAACAGCGAGGGCGCCATGGCGTAGTTGCCGAGCATCGCCACGCTGGCGAGGATCACCACGAACACCTGAATGCGCAGCACCAGCAGGCGCCCGTAACGATCCGCCAAACGCCCGACCGGCCATTGCCCGACGATGCCGGAGCTGACCAGCAGCGCCATCCAGTAACCGACGTTGGCGTCGCTCATGCCCTGATGGGAGAGGTACAGCGGCATCAGGCCATACAGTGAACCGAGCACGATGCCGGAGATGATACAGCCATTGATGCCGAGGCGCGCGCTGCGGCGTCTCAGCATTGTCCACACCGCCGCCTGCTGCGGCTCGTCTTCATGGCGGTTGACCCGCGCGAACAGCATCGGCAACATCGCGCTGATCACAATGGCGGTCACCCACGGCACCACGTGCAGCAATTCGGTCGAGGTCATGCTCAACAGCAATTGGCCGGTCACCGTACCGAGATAATAAACGATCATATAGGCCGCCAGCAGTTGGCCGCGGTTGCTCAAATTGCCGCTGCGCAAAAGCGCGCTCTCCACGATCACCCAGATCCAGGCGCAGCCGACGCCGGCGAAGAAACGCCAGCCCAGCCAGCTCCAAAAATCGATCGATAGCACCATGCCGGCGGTCGCGGCGGCGAACACCAGGCAAGAAAGATGATAGCTGCGGGTAAAACCGACGCGCTGGATCAGTTTGCCCGCCACCAACGTGCCCAACAGGTTACCGCTGAAATAAGAGGAGCTGACCATTCCCACCTGCCAGGTTGACAGCTGAGCATGGGTTAACCAAAGCGGCACTAACGTATTCAAAACGGCAATGGATACCGTGAGCAGCAAAAGGCCGCAGAGCAATAGGAGCACTGGGCGGGAGTATGCGGACATAGTGAAATTGTGACCGAACGCGCAATGAGAGTGCGCGCATCATGCCACTGGCGATAAAAAAGTCAATCGCCTCTTATCATTCCACCGCACGATTTGTTTCCGGCTAACCGGCTGAAAAAGCGCTATGCTCAGCGCAGAGCGAATTTGACGACGGAGAAGCAAGATGAGTCAGGCAAATGATGCGGCGGTAGAGGCCCTGCTGGCGGACATCGGCAGCACGCAAGGTGACCTGCTGGCCATTATGCAGCAGGTGCGGCGGATTGCTGCGGCGAGCGGCAACGGCGTAACCGAATCGGTCAAATACGGCGGCATCATGTTCTCGCATAGCCAATTTTTCTGCGGCGTTTTCGCCTATCGCCACCACGTCACGGTGGAGTTCGGCCACGGCTACCGATTGGAAGATCGTTATCACCAGCTCGAAGGCAGCGGCCAGTATCGGCGGCACATCAAGCTCCACTCGCCCGACGAGGTGAAAAGCAAGCATCTGGCGGACTACATTCAACAGGCTTATGCGCTGGCGACGGGCTGAATTCTCGACATAAAAAAAGCGCCCGCAGGCGCTTTTTTCGTGGTTTGCCGTTTAGCCGATGTATTCCAGGCCGCCCATATAAGGACGCAACACTTCAGGCACCTGAATGCGACCGTCGGCCTGCTGGTAGTTTTCCAGCACCGCCACCAGCGTACGGCCGACCGCCAGGCCGGAACCGTTCAGCGTGTGGACCAGACGCGGCTTCTTGTCGGCCTTGCTGCGGCAGCGAGCCTGCATGCGGCGCGCCTGGAAGTCCCACATGTTGGAGCAGGACGAGATCTCGCGGTAGGTGTTCTGCGCCGGCAGCCACACTTCCAGATCGTAGGTCTTGCAGGCGCCGAAGCCCATGTCGCCGGTGCACAGCAGCACCTTGCGGTAAGGCAGGTTCAGCAGCTGCAGCACTTTTTCCGCATGGCCGGTCAGCTCTTCCAGGGCATCCATCGAATCTTCCGGACGGACGATCTGCACCATTTCGACCTTGTCGAACTGGTGCATGCGGATCAAACCGCGGGTGTCACGGCCGTAAGAACCGGCTTCCGCACGGAAGCATGGCGTGTGCGCGGTCATCTTCAGCGGCAGAGTTTCCTCTTCGACGATCTCGTCGCGCACCAGGTTGGTCAGCGGCACTTCCGCCGTTGGGATCAGCGCGTAGTTGCTGCTGTCGGCTTCTTCTTCCAGCGGACGGGTATGGAACAGGTCTTCGCCGAACTTCGGCAGTTGGCCGGTACCGTACAGCGTGGCGTGGTTGACCAGGTAAGGCACATAGGCCTCCAGGTAGCCGTGCTGCTCGGTGTGCAGATCCAGCATGAACTGGGACAGCGCGCGGTGCATGCGGGCGATTTGCCCCTTCATGACCACGAAGCGCGAACCGGTCAGCTTAACCGCGGCGGCAAAATCCAGCCCGCCGGCCATTTCGCCCAGATCGACGTGATCGCGCACCGCGAAGTCGTACTGGCGCGGTTCGCCCCAGCGGGTGACTTCCAGGTTTTCACTGTCGTCTTTACCATCCGGCACGGCGTCGTCCGGCAGGTTAGGCAGCGTCAAGGCGTAATCGCGGATCTCGCTCTGCAGCGTGTCCAGCTCTGCCTTGGCGGCATCCAGCTTGTCACCCAGCTCGTTCACTTCGCGACGCAGCGGCTCGATGTCTTCCCCACGCGCTTTGGCCGCGCCGATGGATTTCGATCGGGAGTTGCGTTCCGCTTGCAGCGTTTCAGTTTCTACCTGCAGAACTTTGCGGCGTTCTTCCTGCGAACGCAGCAGATCCAGATCGAGTTTAAAGCCTCGGCGAGCCAGTTTGACGGCGACTGCGTCTAGCTCATTACGCAGCAGATTGGGATCGAGCATGCTAATCCTGTGCTTGTTGTTATTGAAAGAAGTGTTGTTGTTCTATGCGGCTGATTTATAGCCGCATAAAAGAAGAGTGATACCCGCTAACCTTACCGCAACGGCCTCGCTAGCGGTAGCGTTTTGTCGGGCTATTTTGATCCTGCTCAGCCAGCCATGCCAACTTTTCGCCGATTTTCCCTTCAAGCCCACGCGAGGTCGGTTGATAGTAGCGTGTCTTGGCCATTTCGGGCGGGAAATAGTTCTCGCCGGCGGCGTAGGCGTTGGGTTCGTCGTGGGCGTAACGGTACTCCGCCCCCAGCCCCATCTCCTTCATCAGCTTGGTCGGCGCGTTGCGCAGGTGCTCCGGCACGTCATAATCGGCCTGCTCTTTGGCGTCGCGCATGGCGGCCTTGAACGCGGTGTAAACCGCGTTGCTCTTCGGCGCGCAGGCCAGGTAAACAATCGCCTGCGCGATGGCGCGCTCGCCCTCTGCCGGCCCCACGCGGGTGAAACAATCCCAGGCGGCGATCGCCACCTGCATGCCGCGCGGATCGGCGTTGCCCACGTCTTCAGAGGCAATCGCCAACAGACGGCGCGCCACATAGAGCGGATCGCCGCCGGCGGTAATAATGCGCGCATACCAGTACAGCGCGGCGTCCGGCGCCGAACCGCGCACTGATTTATGCAACGCGGAAATCAGGTCGTAATAACGGTCGCCCTTGTTGTCGAAGCGCGCACTGCGCTCGCCCGACACCTCCTTGAGCAGCTCCGGCGTCAGCACCCGCACGCCTTTGGCGTCGAGCTCCGCCATGTCTGCCATCATTTCCAGGCTGTTCAGCGCCCGGCGCGCATCGCCGCCCACCAACTCCGACAGCAGGCGGCGCGTTTCCGCGGGCAGCTCGACGTTCTGATTGCCAAAGCCGCGCGCCTTGTCGCTCATCGCCTGATCCAGCACCTGGCCAATATCTTCGGCGGTCAGCGCCTTCAGCAGGTAAACGCGGGCGCGGGACAACAGCGCCGAGTTCAGCTCGAACGACGGATTTTCGGTAGTGGCGCCGATAAAGGTGATGGTGCCGTCTTCGATGTGCGGCAGGAAAGCGTCCTGCTGGCTCTTATTGAAGCGGTGCACTTCGTCGACGAACAGGATGGTGCGGCGGCCGGCGTCGCGATTTTGTCGTGCCCGCTCGATCGCCTCGCGAATCTCCTTGATGCCGGAGGTCACGGCGGAGATCCGTTCGACATCCGCCTGACCGTAACGGCCGATCAGCTCTGCCAGCGTCGTCTTCCCGGTGCCCGGCGGCCCCCATAAAATCATCGAGTGCAGCTGCCCGGCCTCGATGGCGCGCGGCAGCGGCTTGCCGGCGGCCAGCAGGTGCTGCTGGCCGATATACTGCGCCAGCGTGGTCGGGCGCATACGCGCGGCCAGCGGCTGGAACTCGTTCTGGGAAAAATCGAGCGACAGATTATTACTCACTTGCACCTCACTGGCGCTGGTCGTCCAGCGTCACCCCCTTCGGCGGGGTAAATTTGAATTTGGCCGGATCGGCGGCAACGTTCTGCTGGCTTTTCAGCGTATAAGCACTACGCTGGCCATCCTGCTCCACCGCGGCAAAGCTGCGGATAGTGCCGCTGTTGGTCACGCTGATGGCGAATTGCTTCAGGTTGCCGCTGGCGGATTTTGGCGTCAGCTCGAAATCATCGCCCTTTTGCTTCACGTTGTACTGCTTCCAGTCGCTGGCGTTATTGCGGGTAATCAGCATAAACGGCGTATTGCCGGTGGCGTTCTTCAGCCAGGTCGCCGTCACCTGCTCGACGAACGGGTTGTAGAACCACAGGGTCTGGCCATCGGAAACCAGCACGCTCTCATCGGGTGACGTCATGTGCCAGTTGAACAGGTTCGGCCGCTTCACCCACAGCTCGCCTTCACCCTGTTGCACCGCGGCGCCTTCAGCGCTGGTCACGGTTTGCGAGAAGCTGGCGTGGAAACTGTTCACCTTCGCCAGGCGACTTTGCAGATCCTGTGCGGCATCGGCCAGCACGGAGGTAGAAGCGAATCCCGAAAGCAGACAGCAGGCAACTAACAGTTTTTTCATTATTCCAGATACCTTATGAAATGCGTTAACCGCAGGGCGACGCCGTGCGGGTCAATCAACCCTTTACTCCGTTACTTTACCTGAAGCCGGCGATCGGCCGGTAGGCCAATGTTCCGAGAAGAAACGGGTTTACGCTTCTTTGCACAAGGGCCGCTTAAGCGGCCCTTTCTTATTGAATTGCAATGGCTAAGCGACCATCAATCGTGCCGCGGCGGCGCCAGCACCTCGCGGTTGCCGTTGTGCCCCTGCTCGCTGACGATGCCCTGCGCCTCCATCTGTTCGATGATGCGCGCGGCGCGGTTATAGCCGATGCGGAACTGGCGCTGTACGCCGGAGATGGAGGCGCGGCGTTTATCCACCACGAAATCCACCGCCTGGTCAAACAACGGATCCAGCTCTTCGTCGCCGTCCATCCCGCCACCGGCACCGCCCTCGCCATCTTCGCCGCCGCTGAGAATGCCCTCTTTATATTGGGGCCGCTCGCGCGCTTTCCAATCCTTGACCACCGCGTGCACTTCCTGATCGCGCACGAATGCGCCATGTACACGCACCGGGATCGAGGAGTTCGGCGCCAGATAGAGCATGTCACCCATACCCAGCAAGGACTCGGCCCCCCCCTGATCGAGGATGGTGCGGGAGTCGATCTTGCTCGACACGGTAAAGGCGATACGCGTCGGAATGTTGGCCTTGATCAGGCCGGTGATCACATCCACCGAAGGACGCTGGGTCGCCAGCACCAGGTGGATACCTGCCGCACGCGCTTTTTGCGCCAGGCGAGCGATCAACTCTTCAACCTTCTTGCCAACCGTCATGATCAGGTCGGCGAATTCGTCGACCATCACCACGATGTACGGCTCTTTCTCCAACACCGGCTGCGTGATGTCCATGCTGTCGGTCGGTTTCCAGAACGGATCCGGGATCGGACGCCCCATCGCTTCGGCCTGATCGACACGCTCGTTGTAGCCGGCCAGGTTACGCACGCCCAGGGCAGACATCAGTTTGTAGCGGCGTTCCATCTCACCCACGCACCAGCGCAGCGCGTTGGCGGCGTCTTTCATGTCGGTGACCACATCGGTCAACAGGTGCGGAATACCTTCGTAAACCGACAGCTCCAGCATTTTCGGGTCGATCATGATAAAGCGCACTTCTTTCGGCGTGGCTTTATACAGGATGCTCAGGATCATGGCGTTGACCCCGACCGACTTACCGGAACCGGTGGTACCGGCGACCAGCAAGTGCGGCATTTTGCCCAGATCGGCCACCACCGGTTCGCCGGAGATGTCCTTACCCAATACGATGGACAGCGGCGACGGGTTGTCGCGGAAGGCCGGGCAGTCCAGCACTTCGCGCAGGTACACCGTTTGACGCTTGGCGTTCGGCAGCTCCAGACCGACGTAAGGCTTACCGGGGATCACTTCCACCACGCGCACCGCCGAAGTCGACAGCGAGCGCGCCAGATCGCGCGACAGGTTGGAAATGCGCGCCGCTTTAACGCCCGGCGCCAGATCCAGCTCGAAGCGGGTGATGACCGGCCCCGGCAGGATATCCACCACGTCGGCTTTTACGCGGTAATCGGCCAAACTGGCCTCCACCAAGCGCGCTTTCTGTTCCAGCGCGAAGGAGTCGACCGGCTCCACCTCTTTCGGCGCTTCGGTCAGCAGATCCAGCGTCGGCAGTGGCGTGGTCGGCTTCTGCAGCGGCTGATCGTTGCGCATCAGGAACGGGTGAATCAGGCTGTCCATCGCCGGGTGCGGCTCAGCCGGAGCTTGCTGAGGCTGCTGCTGCACCGGTTGCTGTGGCTGCTGATATTGCTGCTGCGACGGCTGTTGATACTGCTGTTGTTGCTGCGGCTGCTGATAAGATTGCTGCTGCGGCTGTTGGTATTGTTGCGGCTGCGCATGCGGTTGCTGGGCAGCCGGCGCCGCAGGCTCAAACTGGCCAAACGGCACGTCGTCCTCTTGCTCGCTTTGCTGTTCAATGCGCTCTTCAAGCTGCGGGGACAGCGTGAACATCGGCTCACTCGGGCCATCGTCCACCAGATCCGCCATCGGCGAGAAGCTGAAAGCATTACGGGTATCGACCGGGCTGGCGGCCGGCGCCTGCGGGGCAGTCTCTTGCTGGCCATAACGCGCCTGCTGCTGCTCGGCGAAAGCCTGACGCAGCGCAGCCTCTTGCCGCGCCTCTTCATCGTCCTGTTGGACTTCACCGTAACGTTGGTTCTGTTGTTCGGCGAACGCTTTACTCAGCTCGGCTTCCTGCTGAGCCTGTTCATCATCCTGCTCCGGCGCGTAGCTTTCGCCATAGCGCTGGCTTTGCTGTTCGGCGAACGCCTGGCGCAGCGCGGCTTCTTGCTGCGCCTCTTCTTCCTGCGGGCTCACCGCCGTCGGCTGTTGAGGCTCCGCCTGGCGCTGTTCCTGTTCGGCAGCACGCTGCGAAGGCAGCTTGATGCCGTAGGAAGCCAGCTCACGACGGGTCGGAATACGCACCGGATTCGGCCGCGGCAACTCAGGGCCGATACCCTGTTTAACCTGAGAATTGCCGTCGCTGGTCGCCGTGAAGGCCGGCATAAAGGTCGCCGCCGCGGCGCCCGCAGCGGCGGCGGCTGCCGTATCCAGTTGTGGCTTGGCGCCGGTGGCGCTGAAACCACCTGCTCCGCTGACGTCGGCACTGTCGCGCTGCGCGGCGGTAAAATCAAAGGGAGAACGCGCTGTCGGCTGCGGGGCCGGCTCTTGCCAATTGCCCAGGCGCGGCTCATCGTCATCCTGATAAGGATCGACAGGGCGCGTCGCCTTAGGCGCTGGTGTTTCTTCCGGGATTTCGAAGGAATACAGCGGCGGCGTGGCGTCTTGCGCCGGGGTGCTCACCGGGTGCTGATTGACCGAGGCCGGCGCGGCCGGCGCCACCGTTACCGACGGCGCCTGTGTGGCGATCGGCGCGGCAACGGGCTCGTGGATCTCTGCCTTCACCGCTGGTGCAGGCGAAGCCGCCGGCGCGATTGGCGCGGCGTCGGCTTCAACCTCACTATCGTCGGCTCGCAGGCCGCTGAGCAACGGATCGGCGGCGTCTTCCCCCGCCTCTTTGGCGCTTTCGGTGACCGAGGGTGCGGAGAACAGCACGTCGTCATCGGCAGCCGCGGCTCCGGCGGCGGTCGCCGCAACCGCTGCAGCGGCGCCCTTCCCTGCCTGCTCAGGCTCGTCGTCAACGTAACGCTCGTCATCCTCGAAATAGCGATCTTCGCGGCGTGAGCGATTGGTCATCACCGTCGCGACGCCCAACACCGCACCGCCGATCTTCTCGGCGATCACCAGCCAGGACCAGCCGGTAAACAGCGTCAGCCCCGCCGCCCACACGCACAGCAGCGCCAGCGTAGCGCCGATGCCGTTGAACCACGGCAACATGGCGTTGCTCAGCAGGCTGCCGATCACGCCGCCGGAAGCGAAGTAATAGAGATCGTCAACGTTCAGCGCCGCCAACCCGCAGGAGGTAAGCACTAACGCCAAGGTACCGATCAGGCGCAGGGAGAGCGCGAAATAGTCGACGTAGTCTTTGTTGCCGCGTTGGCGATAGGCTGCCCAGCACAGGATCAGCATGATCGGCGGTATCGCGTAGGCGAGCACCCCGAAGGTGAAGAACAGCGTGTCGGCCAACCAGGCCCCAACACCGCCGCCCAAATTGTGAATCGGCTCATGCCACGCGGTCTGCGACCAGCTTGGGTCAGACGGATTGAAACTGACCAACGCAGCCATGAGGTAAACGGCAAAAATCGCTACCACGATAAGCGCAGCCTCCAGCAAACGCCGGCCACTGCTGAGTCTTTTCAGGGTAACTTCTTTATCTTCTGTATATTCCTGGCTCAAGAAAGGCTCTCCAGGTTCCTGTTAGCTGACATAGCAACAGCGCCGAGAAGCTTCCCCGGCGCCGAAACTGTATGAATAAACAGGAGTGTAACCAATTTAATCAGGTTTTGCACCTGCACCTTACCGTGTTTTGATAACCAGACGGTTACTCTGTTTCACTTCTTCCATCACTACGTAGGTACGGGTGTCGTTAACCCCCGGCAAACGCAGCAAGGTTTCGCCCAGCAGTTTGCGGTACGCCGACATGTCCGGTACGCGGGTTTTCAACAGGTAGTCGAAATCACCGGAAACCAGATGACACTCCTGAATCTCTTCAAGCTTCTGCACTGCCGAGTTGAATTGCTCAAACACATCCGGCGCGCCACGGTTCAGCGTGATCTCCACGAAAACCAGCAGGGACGCATCCAGATAATGCGGGTTAAGCAATGCGGTATAGCCATGAATGAAACCCTGGCGCTCGAGACGGCGCACGCGTTCTAAACATGGTGTCGGGGATAACCCCACGCGCTTCGAAAGCTCGACGTTCGAAATACGCCCATCCTTCTGCAGCTCATTCAGGATGTTGCGGTCGATACGGTCGAGATCTTTACCCGGGCGTTTCTTGTTGTCTGCCATTATTATTGTCTCTCTTATTTTCTTCCGTGCACTTGCCACACCCTAGCCAACGTCAATGTGTAAGGGTTCGTTCCAAGCGAAGACCCGATGCCTGTCATATGCTTCTTCACTACCATCATTCCACGCCGCGCAGCCTGTCTGTCCAACCCCGCGCGACGCCGGCAACGACGTTTAGGTCGAGAAAAAATCAGCAAACGCTTGCGCGCCCTGCTCCGCAAATCCACCGCGCATTGCCGCCTCGCGGCGCAAATACGTACGATTTGCTGGTGTTACGGGGATAATTTCTTCTTCCTATGATGTTTTCGCAAATGCGCAGCGGATTGTCAAAGTAAAAGAAGCAAAATCAGAACAACGTACCGTCATGAAAAGTCTGCATCCCATTTTTGGTTATGAATCGCTGGCAGATAAACCCCGGTAGGGAGCGGCTGAAGTCGCAGAATGCGCCGTTTTTGCGCGGTTGGCGATTCGGTAGCCGAATGCGGCTTTGATAAGGTAAATTTCTGCGTTCGGCGTACGATTTGCCGACAGCGGGCGCATTAATAGGCGACAACTATCATACAAATCGTTAACAACGTCGCCCGGCGCTTTTTTTACTGCGCCATTTTCCCTACAATCGGCTTCATTGTCCGCCATTGTGGAATAAAGAGGTTATTCATGGGCACGGCTAAACATAGCAAATTACTGATTCTGGGCTCCGGCCCGGCCGGTTACACCGCCGCCGTCTACGCGGCGCGCGCCAACCTGAGCCCGGTGCTGATCACCGGTCTGGAGCAAGGCGGCCAGCTGACCACCACTACCGAAGTGGAAAACTGGCCGGGCGACGCCGAAGGCCTGACCGGTCCGGCGCTGATGGAGCGCATGCGCGAACACGCGGAGAAGTTCCAGACTGAGATCGTCTTCGATCATATCAACAGCGTCGATCTGCAGCAGCGCCCGTTCCGCCTGTTCGGCGACAGCGGCGAATACAGCTGCGACGCGCTGATCATTGCGACCGGTGCCTCCGCCCGCTACCTTGGCCTGCCTTCCGAAGACGCCTTCAAGGGCAAAGGCGTTTCCGCCTGTGCGACCTGCGACGGTTTCTTCTACCGTAACCAGAAAGTCGCCGTGGTCGGCGGCGGCAACACTGCCGTTGAAGAAGCGCTGTACCTGTCCAACATCGCCGCCGAGGTTCACCTGATCCACCGCCGCGACAGCTTCCGTTCAGAGAAGATCCTGATCGACCGGCTGATGGAAAAAGTGAAAAGCGGCAACATCGTGCTGCACACCGACCATACGCTGGACGAAGTGCTGGGCGATGAAATGGGCGTGACCGGCGTGCGTATCCGCAGCACCAAAGCGGAAAACGAAACCCGTGAACTGGAACTGGCCGGCGTGTTCATCGCCATCGGCCACAGCCCGAACACCGGCATCTTCGGCGGCCAACTGGAGCTGGAAAACGGCTACATCAAGGTGCAGTCCGGCATTCACGGCAATGCGACCCAAACCACCATCCCCGGCGTCTTCGCCGCTGGCGACGTGATGGATCACATCTACCGTCAGGCAATCACCTCCGCCGGCACCGGCTGTATGGCGGCGCTGGACGCAGAGCGTTACCTGGACGGCATCGCCGGCGCAGAAGTCTGCTAAGACGTTCTCTTCATCAGCAAAAAGCGGCTCTCGAGCCGCTTTTTTTGTCTTCAGCCCCAGGAGGATGCACGCCGATGCATAATCTTCTTCACTGGCGCCTGCTGGTTGCCGTCGCCGACAACGGCACCATCACTCAGGCTGCGGCGCTCTGCGGCATGACGCAGTCTGCCGCCAGCCAGGCCATCGCTCAACTGGAGACGATGCTGAGCACCCGGCTTTTGGTGCGCCAGCCACACAATGTCGTCCTGACCCAAAGCGGCCTACAGATCGTCGCCCATGCCCGCACGATGTTGGAAGGACTGCGGGCCATTCAACAATGCGCGCAGCAAGCCGGTAACGCGCACGCGGGCAAAATACGCCTGGCCAGTTTCCCGTCGGCATTTAGCAAGCTGTTGCCGCCGCTGCTGCGCAAGTTTCGCCGTCTGTATCCCGACATTGAGCTGATTACGCTCGAGGGCACCGACCACGAAGGGGAGAGCTGGTTAACATCGGCAACGGCAGACATCGGCGTGGTGCTCAATCCGGCACCGGAGCGGCTGTGTTTCCCTTTGGGGGAAGACACCTGGTTGGCGGTCGTGCCCAGCGCGCACCCGCTGGCGCGAGAACGGTGGCCGGTGGCACTCGATGCCCTGTTCCGGCTGCCTTTCATCCTGGCGACCGGCGGATGTGATGTGAATGCGCAAAGTTTGGCGCAGCAGTCGGGCCTGGCGCTGGCCGATATCCGCGCCACCGTCAGCGACTGGCAAACGGCGTTGACGCTGGTCAGAGAAGGCACGGGCGTTGCGCTGATGCCCGCGTCGGTGATCCCGCCCGATGCGCTCGGAGTTTGCGCTCTGCCGCTCGTTGCGCCGGTTTATCGTCGTTTCGGCCTGGCCTGCTCATCCGAGGCGGCGGCCCTACCGCCCGTCCAAACCCTGCTGAATTATCTGCGCGAACAGGAGCAAACCCTGGCCAGTCGCTGAGCTAATAGCGGCTTTCTGAAATTTCCATTTTCCCACCGGCATCCGCGTCGGCATGCTGTGGCAAGCGCTCTCATTGACCCACAAGGAAATAGCATGAAGCTGTATTTTGCTCCCGATGCCTGCTCGCTGGCCCCACATATCGTCCTGCGGGAATTAGCGATCCCTTTCACCCTGGTCAGGGTAAACAATCGCAGCAAGCGCTGCGCCGACGGTGAGAATTTCTATCGCATCAACCCAAAAGGTTACGTCGCCGCCCTGCAGCTGGACGACGGCAACGTGATCACCGAAGGCCCCGCCATCGTTCAATACCTCGCCGACCAGCGCCCAGAGAGCCGGCTGGCACCGCCACCGACGGCCTTTGAGCGGGTAAGGCTGCAGGAATGGCTTAATTTCATCACCAGCGAGATCCATGCCGGTGCCGCCCCCTTGTTCAATGATGCCCTGCCCGAAGATGCCAAGGCGTTGCTGCGCGACAAGTTGAGACGGCGATTGGGTTATCTCGCACAAGCGTTGGCACAACAAACTTACCTATTGGGAACGTATTTCAGCGTCGCTGACGCTTATCTGTTTACCGTGTTGCGCTGGATGGCGCGCTTCGAGATTTCGCTGAGCGAGTGGCCACCGCTCCAGCATTATGTGACGCGGATCGCAGAGCGAGCGTCGGTGCGCGCCGCTCTGGAAGCCGAGGCCACGAGTGAGCAAGTCAAATAGTCGGTAACGCGTCTGTTATAGCCACATTTGGCCGCTTTATTATTTTCAGTCTGCCGGGTGACGAGGTAACATGGGACCTCGCTTGTTTGTCGCCGATTGCGCCAAACACTATTATTTAACAGTACGTTAACCCAGCCTGTAACAAACGGGCACCGGCGACGCAGACGCATATCTGATGAAAAAAAACAGACAGCAACAGTTAACCCGTTGGCTTAAAACCCAGAGTTCGTTGGCGCAGCGTTGGCTGCGCCTTTCCATGCTGTTGGGGCTGTTCAGCGGCCTGCTGATCGTGGCGCAGGCGTGGCTGCTGGCCAGCCTGCTGCACGCCCTGATCATCGAACATACCCCGCGCGAACAGCTGATCCCTTCGTTTATCTGGCTGGCCGTCGCGTTCGCATTGCGGGCGCTGTTGAGCTGGCTGCGGGAACGGATCGGTTTCCTGTGTGGCCAGGTGATCCGTCAGCGCATGCGCCAGCAGGTGCTGGATAAACTGCAGCAGCTCGGCCCGGCCTGGATCCAGGGCAAACCGGCGGGCAGTTGGGCCAGCATCATCGTCGAGCAGATCGAGGATATGCAGGACTATTACTCGCGCTATCTGCCGCAGATGTATCTGGCAGTCTTCATCCCGCTGCTGATCCTGATCGCCGTCTTCCCGATCAATTGGGCCGCAGGCATCATTTTGCTGGCGACCGCGCCGCTGATCCCGCTGTTCATGGCGCTGGTCGGCATGGGAGCCGCCGATGCCAACCGCCGCAACTTCGTGGCGCTGGCGCGATTGAGCGGCAACTTCCTCGACCGCCTGCGCGGCCTGGACACCCTGCGGTTGTTCGACCGCGCGCAGGCCGAAACGGCGCAGATCGCCAAATCCTCCGAAGACTTCCGCAGCCGCACCATGGAAGTGCTGCGTATGGCCTTCCTCTCTTCCGGCGTGCTGGAGTTCTTCGCTTCGATTTCCATCGCCGTGGTGGCGGTGTACTTCGGCTTTTCTTACCTCGGCGAACTCAACTTCGGCAGCTACGGCCTCGGCGTAACGCTGTTTTCCGGTTTTCTGGTGCTGATTCTGGCGCCGGAGTTTTTCCAACCGCTGCGCGATCTCGGCACCTTCTACCATGCCAAGGCGCAGGCGGTCGGCGCGGCGGAAGCGCTGGAAACCTTCCTCAGCGCCGAAGGCGAGCAGATGGGCAACGGCACGCGGCAACTGCCCGCCGATCAACCGCTGACGCTGCAGGCGAACGCATTGGAAATCCTGTCGCCGAACGGCGTACTGCTGGCCGGGCCGCTGAGTTTCACCCTGCAACCGCAGCAGCGCGTAGCGCTGGTCGGGCTGAGCGGCGCCGGCAAAAGCTCGCTGCTCAATCTGCTGCTCGGCTTCCTGCCCTACCGCGGCTCGTTGACCGTCAACGGCATCGAGCTGCGTGAACTGTCCGCAGAAAACTGGAGGCAACAGCTGAGCTGGGTCGGTCAGAACCCACACCTGCCGGCGCAAACCTTGCGCGCCAATATCCTGCTGGGCTGCCCGCAGGCCGACGAAGCGCAGCTGCAGCAGGCGGTGGAACTCGCCTACGTCAGCGAACTGTTGCCGTATCTGCCGCAGGGGCTCGACACCGAAGTGGGCGACAACGCCGCCCGCCTGTCGGTCGGCCAGGCGCAGCGCGTGGCGGTCGCCCGGGCGCTGATCGGCCCGCGCCGCTTGCTGCTGCTGCTGGATGAACCGGCCGCCAGTCTCGATGCCCACAGCGAACAACGGGTGATGCAGGCGTTGAATGCCGCTTCGCATCAGCAAACCACCCTACTGGTCACGCACCAGTTGGAAGACACCGAAGACTACGATCAGATCTGGGTGATGGATAACGGGCGCATCGTGCAACAGGGCGATTACGCCACCCTCAGCGCCCAGCCGGGCCTGTTCGCCACTCTGATCGCCCATCGCCGCGGGGAGCTTTAATCATGCGCGTTTTGCTGCCGTTTTTGGCGTTGTATCGCCGCCATAGCCTGCTGATTAGCCTGGGCATCCTTTTGGCGATCGTCACCCTGCTGGCCAGCATCGGCCTGCTGGCGCTTTCCGGCTGGTTCCTGGCCGCCTCTTCGCTGGCCGGATTGGCGGGCCTGCTGACCTTCAACTACATGCTGCCGGCCGCCGGCGTGCGCGGCGCGGCGATCTTCCGCACCGCCGGGCGCTACGCCGAGCGCGTGGTCAGTCACGACGCCACCTTCCGCGTGCTGTCGCACTTGCGAGTGTTCACCTTCAGCAAGATCCTGCCGTTGGCGCCGGGCGGCATCGCTCGCTTTCGCCAGGCCGACCTGCTCAACCGCCTGGTGGCGGACGTGGACACGCTGGATCACCTTTATCTGCGGGTGATCTCGCCGCTGATCAGCGCGGCGGTGGTGATCCTGGTGGTCACCTACGGCCTGAGCTGGCTGGATCCTGCGCTCGCCCTGACGTTGGGCGGCATTCTGTTGCTGCTGTTGCTGCTGGTGCCGCCGGTGTTCTACCGCGCCGGCAAACCGATCGGCGGCCAACTCACCGCGCTGCGCGGCCAATACCGTACCGACCTGACCGCCTGGCTGCAGGGGCAGGCGGAGCTGGTGGTGTTCGGCGCCGTCAACGACTTCCGCCAGACGCTGAACGCCACCGAACTGCTGTGGCAACGCCGCCAGTGGCAGCAGGCCTCGCTGAGCGGCAAGGCGCAGGCGCTGATGATCCTCGCCAGCGGTCTGACGGTGACGCTGCTGCTGTGGCTGACCGCCGCCGGCATCGGCGGCGATACCCAGCCCGGAGCCCTGATCGCGCTGTTTGTCTTCGCCGCACTGGCGTCGTTCGAAGCGCTGATGCCGGTCGCCGGTGCCTTCCAGCACCTCGGCCAGGTGATCGCCTCCGCCACGCGGGTCAAACAGATCATCGATCGTCAGCCGGAGGTCACCTTCCCTGCCGTCAGCCCGGCCGCGGCCGATCGCGCTCAGCTCAGCCTGCAGCAGCTGAGTTTCACCTATCCCGATCAGCCGCAGCCGGTGCTGCGCGACGTCACGCTCGAGGTCGCGGCCGGCGAACACATCGCCTTGCTCGGCCGCACCGGCTGCGGCAAGTCCACCCTGCTGCAGCTGCTGACCCGCGCCTGGCGCACCGACGGCGGCAAAATTCTGCTCAACGGCGAACCGCTGGAGGATTATGATGAAACCACGCTGCGTCGGATGACCACGGTCGTCAGCCAGCGAGTGCATATCTTCAGCGATACGCTGCGGGAAAACCTGCGGTTGGCCGCACCGAATGCCGACGACGCTCGCCTGAGTGACGTACTGCAGCAGGTTGGGCTGGGCAAATTGCTGGACAGCGACGGCGGGCTGAACGCCTGGTTGGGCGAAGGCGGCCGGCAGCTGTCCGGCGGCGAACAGCGCCGACTGGGTATCGCCCGCGCGCTGCTGCATCCGGCCCCGCTGCTGCTGCTTGACGAACCGACCGAAGGGCTGGACGCCGAAACCGAACAGCAGATCCTGGCGCTGCTGCGCCGGCATTGTCAGGGCAAGACGCTGATCCTGGTGACGCACCGTTTGTACGGCCTGGAACATCTCGACCGCATTTGCGTAATGGATGACGGCCAAATTGTCGAACAGGGCGATCACGCCACCCTGATGCGCCAGCAGGGCCGCTATGCACGCTTTCGCAACCGTATCAGCAACCTGGCGCCGTAATCGGCCCGTAGAGGACGCAGAGACCTTGTATGCGCATCGTTAAGCTTTCCCCCCAGTCGCTGGCGTTTCCCTCGCCTGAGGGCGCCCTGCGCGATCCCAACGGCCTGCTGGCGATCGGCGGCGACCTCACGGCGCCGCGACTGTTGGCAGCCTACGAGCGCGGCATCTTCCCCTGGTACTCGCCGGGGGAAGCGATTCTGTGGTGGTCACCCGATCCGCGTGCGGTGCTGTTCCCTGCCGAATTTCATCTCAACCGCAGTCTGAAACGCTTTTTGCGCCACGATCCGTTTCGCATCACGCTCAATCACGATTTCGCCACGGTGATTGCCGCCTGCGCCCACCGGCCGGATGAAGGCACCTGGATCGGCCCGGAGGTACAGCGTGCCTATCAGCATCTGCATCGCCTCGGCTACGCACACTCGGTGGAAGTATGGCAGGATGATCAACTGGTCGGCGGCATGTACGGCGTGGCGCAGGGCGCGTTGTTCTGCGGCGAATCGATGTTCAGCCGCGTCACCAACGCCTCAAAATGCGCATTGATGGCCTTTTGCCGCCATTTTGCCGCTTATGGCGGGGAATTGATTGACTGCCAGGTGCTGAACGCTCACACTGCCCGCCTTGGCGCGCGTGAAATTCCGCGCCGTCAATTTTTGCAGCAGCTCAGCACCCTTCAACGGCGGCCTTTGACGTCGGCGTGCTGGGCGCCGCAAGTCATATCCCCACAGCCGGTTGAACCGCCCTCTCCAGTAAACTAATTGATGGAAACGGTGCAATGTTCACCGACACATCTTTACATAATGGGGGTTTTTCGGCATTATCTTGCCGGTTAAAAACTAAGGTAGTTAGACCTAGAGGATTCGATGGCCAAAGAAGACAATATTGAAATGCAGGGCACCGTTCTTGATACGCTGCCGAACACCATGTTCCGCGTTGAATTGGAAAACGGGCACGTGGTAACCGCACACATCTCCGGTAAAATGCGTAAAAACTATATCCGCATCCTGACGGGCGACAAAGTCACTGTAGAGCTGACCCCGTACGACCTGAGCAAAGGCCGCATTGTCTTCCGTAGCCGTTAATCGGCTCACCGCGCGCCACATGCTGGCGGCATCGAGGATGTAATCCCTCGGGAGCCCTTTCCGTTTACCCCCGCAGCGACGTTACACAACGGGTTGCAGGTGCGCAGGTAAACTGAGAGGGCTCACTCGTTTCTGTTGTAAGGTGAATCTCACCCATAAAAAAAAAGCGATGCCGAAGCATCGCTTTTTCTTTGCCTGAAGCGGCCTTAATGCACCGCACCCTCGTCCGCCTTGCGCTTGGCGGCACTGAGGAAGTGGTAGGTCAGCTGTTTCTTGTCCTTGTCCAGCTCGACCTTCACGGAACCGCCGTCCACCAGCGAACCGAACAGCAGCTCGTTGGCCAACGGTTTCTTCAGGTTTTCCTGCATGACGCGCGCCATCGGACGAGCGCCCATCGCACGGTCGTAGCCCTTCACCGACAGCCAGTCGCGTGCTTCGTCGCTCACTTCCAGCGAGACGCCCTTCGCATCCAGCTGCGCCTGCAGTTCGACGATAAACTTGTCGACCACCTGCTGGATCACCTCGGTAGACAGATGGTTGAACCAGATGATGTTGTCCAGACGGTTGCGGAACTCTGGCGTAAACACCTTCTTGATCTCTTCCATCGCGTCGGTGCTGTTGTCCTGCTGCACCAGACCGATCGATTTGCGTTCGGTTTCCCGCACCCCGGCGTTGGTGGTCATCACCAGGATCACATTGCGGAAGTCCGCCTTGCGGCCGTTGTTGTCGGTCAGCGTGCCGTTGTCCATCACCTGCAGCAGCAGGTTGAACACGTCCGGGTGCGCCTTCTCGATCTCATCGAGCAGCACTACCGCATGCGGATGCTTGATCACCGCATCGGTCAGCAGCCCGCCCTGATCGTAACCGACATAGCCCGGAGGCGCGCCGATCAGACGGCTGACGGTATGCCGCTCCATGTACTCGGACATGTCGAAACGCAGCAGCTCGATATCCATCGCCTTGGCCAACTGTACGGTGACCTCGGTTTTCCCGACCCCGGTCGGCCCGGCGAACAGGAAGGAACCGACCGGCTTGCGTTCGTGGCCCAGACCGGCGCGGCTCATCTTGATGGCTTCCGTCAGCGCTTCGATCGCCTGATCCTGACCGAATACCAGCATCTTCAAGCGATCGCCCAGGTTTCTCAGCACGTCGCGATCGCTGGCCGACACGGTTTTCTCCGGGATACGAGCGATGCGCGCCACCACGGATTCGATATCGGCCACGTTGACGGTTTTCTTGCGTTTGCTGGCCGGCATCAGTCGGCTGCGGGCGCCCGCCTCGTCGATCACGTCGATCGCTTTGTCCGGCAGATGACGATCGTTGATGTATTTCACCGACAGCTCCACCGCGGCGCGGATCGCCTTGGCGGTATAACGCACGTCGTGGTGCGCTTCATACTTGGTCTTCAGGCCGTTGATGATCTGAACGGTCTCTTCCGCCGTCGGTTCGGTGATATCGATCTTCTGGAAACGGCGCGCCAAAGCGCGATCCTTTTCGAAGATGTTGCTGAACTCCTGGTAGGTGGTCGAGCCGATCACCCGGATCTTGCCGCTCGACAGCAGCGGTTTGATCAGGTTGGCAGCATCCACTTGCCCGCCGGAAGCCGCACCGGCGCCGATGATGGTGTGAATTTCATCGATGAACAGGATGCTGTTCTGATCCTGTTCCAGCTGCTTGAGCAGCGCCTTGAAGCGTTTCTCGAAGTCGCCGCGGTATTTGGTGCCGGCCAGCAGTGAACCGATATCCAGCGAATACAGCGTGCAGTCCGCCATCACTTCCGGCACGTCGCCCTGCACGATACGCCAGGCCAGGCCTTCGGCGATGGCGGTCTTGCCCACGCCGGATTCGCCGACCAACAGCGGGTTGTTTTTACGACGACGGCACAGCACCTGAATCGCGCGCTCCAGCTCACGATCGCGGCCGATCAACGGATCGATGCCGCCCACACGGGCCAACTGATTGAGGTTGGTGGTGAAGTTTTCCATACGGTCTTCCCCTCCGGACTGCTCTTCGTTCACCGGGTTTTCCGCATTCGGCGCTTGGCCCGGCTCGTCTTTACGCGTGCCATGTGAAATGAAGTTCACCACGTCGAGACGGCTGACGTCGTGCTTGCGCAGCAGATAGGCCGCCTGCGACTCCTGCTCGCTGAAGATGGCCACCAACACGTTGGCGCCGGACACTTCACTGCGGCCGGAAGATTGCACATGGAAGACCGCACGCTGCAACACGCGCTGGAAGCTGAGCGTCGGCTGAGTGTCGCGCTCTTCTTCGCCGGCGGGCAGCGTCGGTGTGGTTTGTTCGATGAAGGCTTCCAGCTCCTGGCGCAACGCGGCCAGATCCACCGTACATGCCTCAAGCGCTTCTCGCGCGGCAGGGTTGCTCAGCAACGCCAGCAACAGGTGCTCCACGGTCATAAACTCGTGTCTGTGCTCACGCGCCCTGGCGAAAGCCATGTTGAGACTGAGTTCCAGTTCTTGATTGAGCATAAGCACCTCCCCAATAGATTGCCTTATTCAGGCTTTTTCCAGCGTACAAAGCAACGGATGCTCGTTCTCCCTTGCGTACCGGTTCACATGGACGACTTTGGTTTCCGCCACCTCGGCGGTAAAAACACCACAGATCGCCTTGCCTTGATAGTGGACCGTGAGCATCAGTTGCGTTGCGCGTTCAATATCATAAGAAAAGAACTTTTGCAGAACGTCAATCACAAATTCCATCGGTGTGTAATCGTCGTTGTTAAGTATAACTTTATACATAGACGGCGGTTTTACCGCATCGATTTGTTTTTCTTCGGCCAAGTGTTCAAAATTTAGCCAGTCGTTGTTATTGCCCATCGCTGCTCATCTTCTCTGCTCTGCCCTCTGATATGGGGGCAGGTTTCGGTTATTCAAAGTGGGGATAGTTACTATTTTATCATCTTCGGCATCGTCCCGCCGCACTGTAACGTGCGCAAAAAAACGGGCCAATTGTGACTGAATCGTGGCAATAGCGTTACCTGCTTCAAACTTTGGTGAACTGCTCCCCGCCGACAAAAGCCGATCCCTTGACGCCCCGATCATTTGCTCTAGAGTGTAAATTCGTGGCTGGTGGTCTTTTAACCACCCCTTGTCCACCCTGCTACCCGCCTACGGCGGGTGCGAATTCAGTTATTCATCTCACTTAAAATAGCGTTGCGAGGGATGTAAAAGCATGGAGACGGGTACTGTTAAATGGTTTAACAACGCCAAAGGCTTTGGCTTCATCTGCCCAGCCGGCGGTGGCGAAGATATTTTCGCGCATTACTCCACCATCAAGATGGATGGTTACAGAACGTTGAAGGCAGGCCAGCAGGTCAGCTTCGACGTGCATCAAGGGCCAAAAGGGAACCATGCCAGTCTTATTGTGCCGGTGGAAAGCGAGGCGCTGTCCTAAACGCTTCCGGCAGCGTCGCGCTGCATTGACCCTGACTGCGATAAAAATGCCAGCCGCCGTGTGACTGGCATTTTTTATGCCTTTTACTTACTCGCGCGCCAGCGCATCGATCGGATTCAGCCGCGCGGCATTGCGCGCCGGCAGATAGCCGAACACCACGCCGATACCGGTGGAACAGAGGAACGCGCTCAGCAACGCCGCCGGCGGGAAGCTGATCTGCCAGCCCGGCAATACCAGCTGCACCGCCAGGCCGATGGCGAACGACAGCGTAATCCCCAGCGCGCCCCCCACCAGGCAGACCAACACCGCCTCGATCAAGAACTGCTGCAACACGTCGCCGGAACGGGCGCCCACCGCCATGCGGATGCCAATCTCGCGCGTGCGCTCGGTCACCGACACCAGCATGATGTTCATCACGCCGATGCCGCCGACCACCAGCGAAATCACCGCCACCAGCGTCAGGAACAGCTGCAGCGTGCGGGTGGTTTTCTCTGCGGTTTGCACCAGGCTGTCCATGTTATAGGTGAAGAAGTCCTTTTTGCCGTGGCGCAGCGTCAACAGGCGTGACAGCTGCTGTTCCGCTTCCTTGCTGTCGTAGCCGTCGCGAATGCGCACGGTGATCGAGTCGAAATAATTGTTGCCCATCAGCCGGTTGGCCATGGTGCTGTAAGGCACCCACACGTTCAGCGTCTTGCTGCTGCCGAACATCGACTGCTTCTCCTTGGCCACACCGACCACCGTCGCCGGCATGTTGCCCACCAGGATCACCTCGCCCACTACGTTCTTCTGGTGCGGGAACAGCCGCCGTTGGGTATTGGCGTCGATCACCACCGTCTGCGCCTGAGACTGCACCTGCAGCGGATCGATGCCGACGCCCTGGGTAAAGCTCATACCGTACACGCGGAAGAACTGTTCGCTGACGCCGTTGACATTGGCCGCCGCGTCGACGTTACCCAGCCGCAGCCGCATGCTGCTGCTGATGCTCGGCGACAGCGCGCTGATATACGGCTGTTCGCGCAGCGCATCGAGATCGCCGTATTTCAGCGATTGCCTGTAGGTTGGATCGTCGTCGCCGAAGTCCTTGCCGGGGTAAATGTCGACGGTGTTGGTGCCGATCGATTTGATGTCCGCCAGCACCATCTGCTTGGCGGCGTCGCCGATCACCAGGATCGATACCACCGAGGCGATGCCGATAATGATGCCGAGCATGGTCAGCGCGGTGCGCATCTTGTTGGCCGCCATCGCACGCCAGGCCATCACCAGCGCTTCGCGAAAGCGGCCGCCCATCTGCCGCCAGGAAGGCGCCGCGGCGGCCAGCGCCAGCGGCTTGGCCTGGGTATCCTCCGGCGGCGCCGGACGCGAGTCGGCAATGATTTCGCCGTCGCGGATCTCGATGATCCGTTCAGCCTGGCGCGCCACCGCTGGATCGTGGGTCACCAGGATCACCGTGTGGCCCTGGGCGCACAGCTGTTTGAGGATCGCCATCACCTCTTCGCCGGAGTGGCTGTCGAGCGCGCCGGTCGGTTCATCCGCCAGGATCACCTGCCCGCCGTTCATCAACGCGCGGGCGATACTGACGCGCTGCTGCTGGCCGCCGGAAAGCTGGCTCGGCCGGTAGTTAACGCGCTCCCCCAACCCCAGGCGCCGCAACAGCGCCTCCGCCCGTTCGCGCCGCGCCGCTTTGCCCAGCCCCGCGTACACCGCCGGCACCTCGACGTTATGCGCCGCACTCAGGTGCGGCAGCAGATGATAACGCTGGAAAATAAAGCCAAAATGTTCGCGCCGCAGCTGCGCCAGCGCATCGTCGCTCAGCGTCGCCACATCCTGTCCGGCCACCCGATAGACCCCGGCGCTCGGCTTGTCCAGACAGCCCAGAATGTTCATCAGCGTCGATTTGCCGGAGCCGGAGGCCCCCATGATCGCCACCATTTCCCCGGCGTCGATGCTCAGACTGATCCCCTTCAGCACCTCCACCGTCTGCTCGCCGGAACGGTAGCTGCGGCGAATGCCGCTCAGCTGTAACAGCGCCGCCATCAGCCGGCCTCCACGCCGCCGCGGCTGACAATCACCTCATCGCCCGCCTCAAGCCCGCTGAGGATTTGCACATCGATATTGTTGCGCAGACCGATAGCCACCTCACGCTTCTCTTCCTTGCCCTGTTTCAGCACCGAGACGTGGTAGCGATTGTCGGCGATCTGGTCACCCAACGCCGCCAGCGGGATCACCAGCGCCTGCTCGACGCCGGCCAGCTGAATATGCACCTGCGCCGTCATTTGCAAGCGCAGCAGCCTTTCCGGGTTGGGCACTTCGAAACGCGCATAATAGAAGATGGCATTATTGACCTTTTCCGGCGTCGGCTGAATGTCTTTCAGCACGCCGTCGAAGCGCCGAGTCGGATCGCCCAGCACCGTGAACCAGGCCTTCTGACCCGGCTTGAGGTTAATGACGTCAGCCTCCGAGACCTGCGCCTTCACCAGCATGGTGCCGAGATCCGCCAACGTCAGAATGTTCGGCGCCTGTTGCGCCGCGATCACCGTCTGGCCCTGCAGCGTGGTGATCTGCACCACGTCGCCATCCATCGGGGCTTCGATGCGGGTGTAGGCCAGGTTGATCTTGGCGGTATCCAGGCTGGCCTGGTTGCGGGCGATCTGCGCATTGATGGTGCCCACCTGCGCTTTCTTCACCGCCAGCTGCGTCGCTGCCTGATCCAGATCCTGACGCGATACCGCCTGCAGTTTGGCCAGTGCCTGGTTGCGCTGCAGCGTGACCGCCGCCAATTGCTGCTCGGCCTGTGCCTGCAGCAGCTGCGCATGCAGCTCGCGCAGCGTCGCCTCGCCTTCGCGAATGCTGTTCTGCGCCTGTTGCGGATCGATAACCCCCAGCAACTGGCCTTTTTTCACCTTGTCGCCGATCTCGACATACAACTTTTCCAACTGCCCGCTGACCTGCGCGCCGACGTCAACCTTGCGCACCGCGTCCAGCTGGCCGGTCGCCAACACGTTCTGCTGCAGATCGCGCTTGGTGACCTTTACCGTTTTGAAAGCGGTTGGCGCCGGATGGCGGAAGTGCCAAACGGCCGCCGCGGCAATCGCCGCAATCACCGCCAGTGCGAGTATCCAGCGGCGTTTGTGTCCTTTAAACCCTGTCAAAATTGACCTGCCTGTGCTTGTGAATATCGACCGCCCATTGCGGCGGCGGAGCTAAATTAGCACGCACCGTAGGGAATAACTAAACCTTAGCTCAACACAATGTGGAGACACGCCTGGTTACAGTTCAGCATTGAACTCTCGTTTAGTGAAGCCTTGATGAAATAGCGCCATTCAACACAGCCAAGGATTTCATCATGTCACAGCTCAGCTACCCACTCACCTCCGCCCGGCCGCTTAACGGCTGGCAACTGATGACGGCGCTGATCAATGGCGAAAAGGCGCCAAGCAACGCCTGGAAAAAAACCTCGTTTCGCCTGAAGTTTCTCGGCCGCTCGCTGCTCAACTGGCGCACCACCAGCGGCCTGCTCAGCACCCTGGCCAGCAACCCGCTGCTGGAGGAGATCCTGAGCGCGCAGCCGAACCTGCCGTGCAAGCTGCATCGCCCCTACCTGGCAGCCAACATGAGCAAGATCGAATGCCTGTTCGCCCTGCGCGATCATTACGATCTCATCGTGCAGCGCATGCCGCTAAAGATGCGTCTCGGCCACCTCGGCCCACAGCCTTTCGTGCTGGCCCGCGCGATGGGCAAAAACGAAGCGCCGATCACGCTGGAACTGGCGGCGATCGACAAACTGAATAAGGAAGGGGAAGCCACGCTGCTGCTGCGCAACGCCAACGGCGTGATGCTGGCGGAGATCACCTTTGCGCTGATGCATTATCAGCAGCAGCCGACGCTGTTCATCGGCGGCCTGCAGGGCGCGAACCATGAGGTGCCGCACGCCGAGATCCAGCACACCACCAAAGAGTGCCACGGTCTGTTCCCCAAACGGCTGGTGCTGGAAGGTATTTGCACGCTGGCGCGGCACCTCGGCATCCGCCAGATCGTAGCCGTCGGCAATGCCACCCATATCTATCAAAACTGGCGTTACCAGAGTAAGAAGAAGGATCAACTGCACGCCGATTACGATCAGTTCTGGCTGTCGATGGGCGCCAAACCGCTCGACAGCGGCTATTTCCTGCTGCCCGAACGCATCGCCCGCAAGCCGATCGAAGAGATCGCCAGCAAGAAGCGCGCCGAGTATCGCCGTCGCTATCAGTTGCTGGACGAGCTGGAACAGGGATTGGCGGCGCATTTCTGCGCCCGATAACGCCCGGCGGGCCGTCAGTCCGCCCGGCCGCGCGCCAGCCAGATCACCCGTGAGAACATTTTCTTCAGCAGCGGCGGCACCGAGTCCGTGCCCCATTCGCCGGCCTGCATCGCGACCTCGATCGCCAGATCCGGCTTCGACGAGTGGTGGACCGCTTTCAGGATCACCTTGCGCACCGGCATCTGCGCGTTGATCGGCACCGACGCCATTCGGTGATAGACCGGGGCGAACCCTTCGCGGAACATGAAGTGTTCCATGTCCGGCGCCGGCAGCGCGGTCAGCCGATCGCGTTCGTTGTCTTCATGATTGTCCAGCAGGCTGCGTACGGTGTTGGCGTACTTTTTGCCCGCCTCATCGCCGTCCACCAGCGCATGCCACTCGATGCCCATGCGGCGGGCAAAGCGCAGCAGCGGCTTCAGGCCGCACTGAGCGAACTCGATGACCCTCACCCCTTCCGCCTCGAAATGGTAGCCGCACTGGCGCGCCAGCTCGTTAAGCAGCCACACTTCGGTTTCGCCTTCCACCAGCAGCCAGCAGCGGGCGAACAGCGACGACGGCCGGTTGAAACGGATGTGAAACGCGATGCGCCGCCCGTCTTCGGCGCTCAGCCCGCGCGGCCCGAGACGGTAGGTCGCGACCCGGCCCGACTCGCGCACCAGCCGGCAGACGTGCTCCACCGGCACCAGCGACACCAGTTCGCTGGAGTTGGTGGTGGTGATGCGCTGCAATGGCAGCTGATTGAGCAGCCCCCAGGCCACCGACAGCATGATCGGGTGCAGGCGAGTTTCCGGGTCTTCCACCAGCAGCAGCGGCCGGGCATGGGGATCCAGCTTGACGTCGCCCTTGGCCTGCAACAGGGTGGAAAACATCCCGAGCAGGATCAGGCGCATGC
Organism: Serratia sp. OLAL2; assembly: GCF_002752475.1. Taxonomy (NCBI): domain Bacteria; kingdom Pseudomonadati; phylum Pseudomonadota; class Gammaproteobacteria; order Enterobacterales; family Yersiniaceae; genus Serratia; species Serratia sp. OLAL2. The sequence goes on from NZ_MSTL01000019.1 coordinate 509,922, forward strand.
TGCGGCTGTTCGGTTCGGCCACCATGCGGTTGATGCCGTCCAGCGCACGCCAGGCGTCCTGCTCCGGTTCACCGCCGCGGCGGCGTGGCCGCGCCACCTGCGAACTCTGCTCGGCAAAATAGTGCTCCAGCAGCTGCTGCATCGCCGCCAGCCCCTGACGCAGCTCGCCGTTGGTCAGCTTCTGCGGATTGCGCACCAGCTCGCGCGTCAGCTGATCCAACTGCTGCGCCAGCGCCTGGGTATCGGGTTTGCGTTCATCGCCGAGGCTTCTGGGGCGCAGGCGGCGAATAAAGCGCGCGTCGCGCAGGCGCAGTACCGGATGAATGCGGATGATGGCGTGGGCCAGCTGTTCGATATGGTGCAATTGAAAGGCATTGCCGTCGGCGTCGAGAAAACCGCGCCAGGTGCACACCGTGCCGTCGTCGGCCAGCTCGCCCTCGCAGCGGTAATGAATGCGGCTCAGGCCATCCTCGCCCTTGACCCACAGCGGCGTCAGGTGGCGATAACGCGGTAGGTGCGCATGGCCGATGTCTTTTTCGCAGAAGGTGAACACCACCTGCAGGTGGCGCTCTTTGGCCGACTCTTCACCGGGGGGGAAATGGAAATCGTGCGCTTCAAACCGATACAGCTTCTGCTCCGGCGCCAGCAGCAGCGTCAGCGCATCCAGCAGGCTGGATTTACCCCAGGCGTTTTCGCCGAGCAACAGCGTGTTGTCGTCCAGCATCAGGGACAGCCGATTAATGCCGCGAAAACCTACAATTTCGATACGCTCCAAGAACATCCGCCGCCTCCCGTGCGCGCCGTCGCCTCTTCAATGAGGCGACCTTCACAGAGCATGGTCAAAAAACCCCTTGCAGGTCAAGCGGCCAGCGTCAAATCTGCCGCTTTACTCCGGCCGGGCTTTTGGTTAGCGTGTGCTCCTCGCCGCCGTTCGGCGCGCATCAAAACTCAAGGACACTCGTTGCACCATGTACTCAGGACTGTTGATTATTCTGTTACCGCTGATTGTCGGTTACCTCATTCCCTTACGCCATCGCCCGCTGCTGGTGCTGATCAACCGGCTGCTCAGTTGGATGGTGTACGTGATCCTGTTTTTCATGGGCATCAGCCTGGCGTTTATGGAAGATCTCAGCAGTAACCTGGTGCTGATCTTCCAGTACAGCGCGGTATTCTTCTTCTGCATTCTCTGCGCCAATCTGCTGTTGCTGGCGCTGCTGGAGCGGCGCATGCCGTGGCGCAGCAGCCATAAACAGGAAAAGCTGCCCTCGCGCGTGCATATGGCGCTGGAGTCGCTCAAGCTGTGCGGCGTGGTGCTCGGCGGCTTCCTGCTCGGCCTGACGCAGTGGCAATGGCTGCAGTTCGCCCATAAAGGCAGCGAATATGCGCTGATCTTCCTGCTGTTGCTGGTCGGCATTCAGCTGCGCAACAGCGGCATGACGCTGCGCCAGATCGTGCTCAACCGCCGCGGCACGCTGGTGGCGTTGGTGGTGACCGTCGCGTCGCTGGCCGGCGGCGCGCTGGCGGCGCAGCTGCTGGGGTTGCCGATCAAGGCCGGGCTGGCGATGGCCTCCGGTTTCGGCTGGTACTCGCTGTCCGGCATTCTGATCACCGACGCCTACGGCCCGGTGATGGGCAGCGCCGCGTTCTTCAACGATCTGGCGCGCGAGCTGGTGGCGATCATGCTGATCCCGACGCTGGTGCGCCGCAGCCGCTCCACCGCCCTCGGCCTGTGCGGCGCCACCTCGATGGACTTCACCCTGCCGGTGCTGCAGCGCAGCGGCGGGCTGGACATGGTGCCTCCCGCCATCGTGCACGGCTTCCTGCTGAGCCTGCTGGCGCCGGTGCTGATCGCCCTGTTCTCCTGATCCTTTCCCCTGGGGGCCGGCCGGCCCCCAAAGCGTAATCATTCCCATCCGCACGGCAAAATTGCGCTAAATCAAACTTGCCCGCAGTAGTCGCACAAAAGCCTTTTGCAACCCCGATCGCCGATCTATGCTTTTAAACAAGCATTATAAATGCAACTTTAAAAATAAAAGGAAGCGACTATGTTCTGTGTGCAATGTGAACAAACCATCCGTACCCCGGCAGGCAACGGCTGCTCGTATGCTCAGGGCATGTGCGGAAAAACGGCGGAAACCTCCGATCTGCAGGATCTGCTGGTGGCGGCGCTGCAGGGACTCTCCGCCTGGGCGCTGCAGGCGCGTTCGCTGGGCATCGTCGACCACGAGATCGACAGCTTCGCCCCGCGCGCCTTCTTCTCCACCCTGACCAACGTCAACTTCGACTCCCAGCGCATCATCGGCTACGCGCGGGAAACCCTGCTGCTGCGCGACTCGCTGGCCGCCCGTTGCCGGCTGCTGGATGCCGGCGTGCGCGTCGATCACCCGATGGCGGCGCTACAGCTGGCCGGCAACGATATGCCTGCGCTGCTGCAGCAGGCGGCGCAGTTTGCCCTCAACAGCGACAAGGCCGAGGTCGGCGACGACGTACACGGTTTGCGCATGCTGTGCCTGTACGGCCTAAAAGGTGCAGCGGCCTATATGGAACACGCGCACGTGCTCGGCCAGTTCGACGAGCAACTCTATGCCGACTACCACGCCTTTATGGCCTTGCTCGGCACCCAGCCGCGCGACGTCGACACCCTGCTGAACAACGCCATGGGCATCGGCAAGATGAACTTCAACGTGATGGCGATCCTCGATCGCGGTGAAACCCAGGCCTACGGCGATCCGCAGCCCAGCGCAGTCAACGTGCGCCCGGTGGCCGGGAAAGCCATTCTGATTTCCGGCCACGATCTGAAAGATCTGCGCATGCTGCTCGAGCAAACCGAAGGGCAAAACGTCAACGTCTACACCCACGGTGAAATGCTGCCGGCGCACGGCTATCCGGAACTGAAAAAATTCAAACATCTGGTGGGCAACTACGGCAGCGGCTGGCAGAACCAGCAGACGGAATTCGCCAAATTCCCCGGCCCGATCGTGATGACCTCCAACTGTATCATCGATCCTAACGTCGGCAACTACGGCGATCGCATCTGGACCCGCAGTATCGTCGGCTGGCCGGGCGTCAACCATCTGGAAGGCGACGACTTCGGCGCCGTGATCCGCCAGGCTCAGGGCATGAACGGCTTCCCTTACACCGAGATTGAGCACCTGATCACCGTTGGCTTCGGCCGCCAGACGCTGCTGAACGCCGCCGACACGGTCATCGACCTGGTGTCGCAGAAAAAACTGCGCCACGTCTTCCTGGTGGGCGGCTGCGACGGCAGCCGCGACGAGCGCAGCTACTTCACCGACTTCGCCCGCAGCGTGCCGCAAGACTGCCTGATCATGACGCTGGCCTGCGGCAAGTACCGTTTCAACAAGCTGGACTTCGGCACGCTAGAAGGGTTGCCGCGCCTGCTGGACGTCGGCCAGTGCAACGACGCCTACTCCGCCATCATGCTGGCGGTCAAGCTGGCGGATACGCTCGGCTGCAGCGTCAACGAGCTACCGCTCAGCCTGGTGCTGTCGTGGTTTGAACAGAAGGCGATCGTCATTCTGCTGACTCTGCTGTCGCTAGGGGTGAAAAACATCGTCACCGGCCCGACCGCGCCGGGCTTCCTGACCGACAACCTGATGGCGATCCTCAACGAGAAATTCGGCCTGCGTCCGATCACCACCGTCGAGCAGGATATTGCAGCGCTGCTCGCCTGATGCCGTTACGTTATGGGGCCGCCTGCGCCGGCCCCTTTGTTTTTTGAGGTGCCCCGATGACTCAACCCACTCCGCTTTGCCCGAACCGCATGCAGGTGCATTCCATCCAGCGTGAAACCGCCGACGTCTGGACGCTGAACCTGATCTGCGACGTTTTCTACCCTTACCAGGCTGGCCAGTTCGCGCTGGTCAGCATTCGCAACAGCGAGGAGACGTTGCGCGCCTATACGCTCTCCTCCTCGCCTGGCCAGAGCCGCTTTCTCAGCATCAGCGTGCGCTGCCTGCCGGACGGCATCGGGTCGCGCTGGCTGACGCAAGAGGTCAAGCCCGGCAACACGCTGTGGCTGTCCGACGCGCAGGGCGAATTCAGCTGCGAGCGCCACCCGGCCGATCGTTATCTGATGCTGGCCGCCGGCTGCGGCGTGACGCCGATCGTCTCGATGTGCCGCTGGCTGACCGCTAACCGTCCGGCCTGCGATATCGCCGTGATCTTTAACGTACGCACCCCCGCCGACACGATTTTCGCCGATCAATGGCGCGCGCTGTGTGCCGCCCATCCGCAGCTGCGCCTGACGCTGATGGCCGAGCAGGATCTGCAACCCGGCTACCTCAGCGGCCGTATCGATGAACAGACGCTGCGGCAGGCGGCGCCGGATATCGCCGAACGCACGGTGATGACCTGCGGCCCTGCGCCCTACATGGATCAGGTGGAGCAGCTTTGTCGCCGGCTCGGCGTGCCGGCCGAGCATTTCCATAAAGAGCAGTTCCACACGCCGACGGCGCAGGCCGACGCCACCGAAGGACTGACGCTGCGCGCCGCGCGCCCGCTGCGCGAATTCCGCGTGCCGGTCGGCAGCACGCTGCTGGCGGCGATGGAGGCCCATGCCCTGCCGGTCAACGCCGCCTGCCGCGCCGGGGTGTGCGGCTCGTGCAAAACCCGCATCCTCGAGGGCGACTACACCACCACCAGCACCATGACGCTGAGCGCGGAAGAGATAGCGCAAGGCTACGTGCTGGCCTGCAGTTGCCAGTTGCAGGGTGACGTCACGCTGGCGTGATCCCCTGGCCCCATCGCCGCGATGGGGCATTTATCGGCAAGTTCCCCGTGGCCAGCCCAGTTACACTGCTTCCCGTCCTACGCTCTTTACCCTTCCTGACCGCATCTCGTCCACAGCCGGTAAGCTATGCTTGCAGTTGTTCTGCTGACACTCACCGGATCGAGTCCACATCGTTTTTCAAACCATGTTTGGGGGAACCATGAAGCAAACCGTAGCCACACTGATCGCCAAAACGCTGGATCAAGCCGGCGTAAAACGCATTTGGGGCGTAACCGGCGATTCGCTCAACGGCCTCAGCGACAGCCTGCACCGCATGGGCACCATCGAATGGCTGGGCACCCGCCATGAAGAGGTGGCTGCCTTCGCCGCCGGTGCCGAAGCCCAGCTCACCGGCCAGTTGGCGGTGTGCGCCGGTTCCTGCGGCCCCGGCAACCTGCATCTGATCAACGGCCTGTTCGACTGTCACCGCAACCATGTGCCGGTGCTGGCGATCGCCGCACACATTCCTTCCAGCGAAATCGGCAGCGGCTACTTCCAGGAAACCCATCCGCAGGAGCTGTTCCGCGAATGCAGCCACTATTGCGAACTGGTCTCCAACCCGGAACAGCTGCCGCGCGTACTGGAGATCGCCATGCGCAAGGCGATCCTCAATCGCGGCGTCTCGGTGGTCGTCTTACCGGGCGACGTGGCGCTGCGCATGGCGCCGGAAGACGCGACCCTGACCTGGCATACCCCGGCGCTGCCGCTGGTGCAGCCGCCGATGAGCGAGTTGAACAAGCTGGCAGAAACGCTGAACAAGGCGAAGAACATCACCCTGATGTGCGGCAGCGGCTGCGCCGGCGCGCACGATGAAGTGGTCAAGCTGGCCGAGCTGCTGCAGGCGCCGGTGGTGCACGCGCTGCGCGGCAAAGAACATATTGAATGGGACAACCCCTACAGCGTCGGCATGACCGGGCTGATCGGTTTCTCTTCCGGCTACCACGCGATGATGAACGCCGACACGCTGGTGCTGCTCGGCACCCAGTTCCCCTATCGCGCGTTCTACCCCACCAACGCCAACATCATTCAGATCGACATCAACCCCGGCAGCATCGGCGCGCACTGCCCGGTCAATATGGCGCTGGTGGGCGATATCCACACCACCCTCACCGCCCTGCTGCCGCAGCTGGAGCCCAAGCGCGACCGGGCGTTCCTCGACAAGGCGCTGGAGCATTATCGCAACGCGCGTAAGGATCTCGACGGGCTGGCGACCGCCAACGACGACCAGCCAATCCACCCACAATATCTGGCGCAGCAGCTCAGCCAGTACGCCAGCGACGACGCCATCTTCACCTGCGACGTCGGCACGCCGACGGTGTGGGCCGCCCGTTACGTGAAAATGAACGGCAAGCGTCGCCTGCTCGGCTCGTTCAACCACGGTTCGATGGCCAACGCCATGCCACAGGCGATCGGTGCCCAGGCCACCGCGCCGGATAAACAGGTGATCGCCATGTGCGGCGACGGCGGCTTCACCATGCTGATGGGTGATTTCCTGTCGCTGGCGCAGCTCAAATTGCCGGTGAAAATCGTGGTGTTCAACAACAGCGTGCTGGGGTTCGTGGCGATGGAGATGAAGGCCGGCGGCTACCTGACCGACGGCACCGATCTGCATAATCCGGACTTCGCGGCGATCGCCAACGCCGCCGGCATCAAGGGCATCCGCGTGGAAAAAGCGTCGGATCTGGACGGCGCGCTGCAGGAGATGTTGGCGCATCCCGGCCCGGCGCTGCTGGACGTGGTCACCGCCAAGCAAGAGCTGGCGATGCCGCCGCAGATCAAGTTCGAACAGGCGAAAGGCTTCAGCCTGTACATGCTGCGCGCCATCATCAACGGCCGCGGCGACGAAGTGGTCGAGCTGGCGAAAACCAACTGGCTCCGCTAAGCCAGCTGCCCCGGTGAAATAAAGGGTATATGATGCCATGTACCCTTTTCCTCTCCCTTATATTCCAGGAACCCTATGCTTATCGATCTACGCAGCGACACCGTCACCCGCCCCAGCGCCGCCATGCGCCAGGCGATGGCTCAGGCAGAGGTCGGCGACGACGTCTACGGCGATGACCCGACGGTCAACGCGCTGGAGGCCGAGGCGGTGCGCCTATCGGGCAAAGAGGCGGCGCTGTTTTTGCCCAGCGGCACCCAGGCCAACCTGGTGGCGCTGCTGAGCCACTGCCAGCGCGGCGACGAGTATCTGGTCGGCCAACAGGCGCACAACTATAAATACGAGGCCGGCGGCGCAGCGGTGCTGGGCAGCATTCAGCCACAGCCGATCGAGGCTGACGCGGACGGCACGCTGCCGCTGGACAAGCTCGCCGCCGCCATCAAACCCGACGATATCCACTTCGCCCGCACCCGGCTGCTGAGCCTGGAAAACACCATTAGCGGCAGAGTCTTGCCGCAGACCTACCTGCAGCAGGCGTGGCAATTTACCCGCGAGCGGCAGTTGGCGCTGCATATCGACGGCGCGCGCATCTTCAACGCGGCCGTGGCGCTGAACCTGCCGCTAAAAGAGATCGTGCAATACTGCGACACCTTCACCATTTGCTTGTCGAAAGGACTGGGTGCGCCGGTCGGATCGCTGCTGTGCGGCAGCGAGGCTTTCATCCAACGCGCGCTGCGCTGGCGCAAGATGACCGGCGGCGGGCTGCGCCAGGCCGGCATCCTGGCGGCGGCCGGTCTTTACGCTTTGGAGCATAACGTCGCGCGGCTGCGCGAAGACCATGACAACGCGATCTGGCTGGAGCAACAGCTGCGGCAGATCGGCGTAGAGATCGCCGAACCCGGCGCGCAGACCAACGTGCTGTACCTGCGCCAACCGCCGGCGCTGGCGGCCAAACTCGGCCCGTGGATGCGCGAACGCGGCGTGCTGATCAGCAGCGGCCCGCTGACGCGCATTCTGACCCACCTCGACGCCAGCCGTCAGGATCTGCAGCGGGTGGTCGAACTGTGGCGGGAGTTTCTTCAGCAGCACGCCTGATCGCTCGGGGCGCAGACCGCGCCCCGCACTCAGAAGATCCAGCGGCCGTAAACCCAGTACCACAGCCCCAGCACCGCCGCCAGATTGAGCGCCACGCTGAGGATGAACCAGGTTTTAAACGGCTGCTTCTGGGTTTTGTGGCGAAACAGCTGCTGTGCCGCCAGTGCGCCCAACCAGCCGCCCAGCGCGCCGAACAGCAACAGCGTCGCCTCCGGCACCCGTCGCCACCCTTTGCGCGCCGCCAGCTTATCGCCGCCGTAGATCAGAAACGTCAGCAGGTTGGCCAGCACCAACCACATCCACACCGGATGTGGCGAGAACAAACTGGCGATCAGCGCCAGACCCAGCAGGGCGTAACAAATCACATTGAGCTTCATGGCATCCGGTTTTTCGTGCGATAAGGGGCGCGTAGTGTGAACCTGCGTCAGGATGGATGCAACCGACTTATACCCATACAAAATGTGCATTTAAACCCTGAATTTGGCATCCTGTCGTTCTGCCAATCCTCTACCGCACAAGGCGGCCCGATGACACCCCAACGCGTACTGGTTCTTGGAGCCAGCGGCTATATAGGCCAGAACCTGATCCCGCACCTGATCGAACAGGGGCACCAGATTACCGCCGCCGCGCGGCGCATCGAGTGGCTGCAGGAGCAGAACTGGCCGCAGGTCAACTGCCTGTATGTCGATCTGTACCGCCCGGAAACTCTGAGCGCGGCGCTGTGGGAAATCGATACGCTTTACTATCTGGTGCACGCGATGGGCGACGGCGACGACTTTATCGAGAAGGAACGCCAGGCGGCGGAAAACCTGCGCGACGCGCTACGCAATGCCTGCGTCAAACAGGTGATCTTTCTCGGCGCGCTGCAGCCGAACGACGACAGTTCGCCGCACCTGGCGGCCCGCCGCCTGACCGGCGAGATCCTGCGCCAGAGCGGTGTGCCGGTGACCGAGCTGCGCGCCGGCATCATCGTCGGCCCCGGTTCGGCGGCGTTCGAAGTGATGCGCGACATGGTCTATAACCTGCCGGTGCTGACGCCGCCGCGCTGGGTGCGCTCGAAGTCCTCGCCGGTGGCGCTGGAGAACCTGCTGGTTTACCTTGCCGATCTGCTGGCGCACCCGGCGGAGGAACACCGCATCTTCGACGTCGCCGGGCCTGAATACCTCAGCTATCAGGATATGTTCAAACGCTTTATCGCCATCAGCGGCAAGCGGCGCTGGCTGATCCCGATCCCCTTGCCGACGCGACTGATTTCAGTGTGGTTCATCAGCCTGATCACCTCGGTGCCGACGCCGATCGCGCGCGCGCTGATCCAGGGCCTGAAGCACGATCTGCCCGCCGACGGCAAACCGTTGCAGGCCCTGATCCCGCAACGTCTGCACACCTTCGATCAGGCGGTCACCGCCACGCTGCAGCGCGAACTGGAGGTGGTCGATTCCGCCGACTGGGGCTACGATCCGGCGGCGCGGGCCCGCTGGCGCCCCGGCTACGGCTATTACCCGAAACAGGCGGGATGTTCGCTCGACACCGCCGCTTCCAGCCAGGCGCTGTGGCAAACGGTGCAGCAGTTGGGGGGCGAGGAAGGCTATTTCTACGCCAATATCCTGTGGCGGATCCGCGCCCGCATGGACGACATGATCGGCAACGGCGTGGTCTATGGCCGCCCGGCGCGCGCGACCCTGGCGCTGGGTGACGAGATTGACGGTTGGAAAGTCATCACGCTGAAACCGCTGCGGCAACTGGCGCTGTTGTTCGGCATGAAGGCGCCGGGGCTGGGGCGGCTGAGCTTCACCATTACCGATCGCGGCGATCGCCGCACGCTGGACGTGCGCGCCTGGTGGCATCCGGCCGGCTTCAGCGGGCTGCTGTATTGGTTCGCCATGATGCCCGCACACCTGTTCATTTTTCGCGGCATGGCGAAGCGCATCGCGACGTTGGCCGAGAACCTGGACCGCCAACAGCGCTGAATGCCGTTCATTTGTCGATCAACCGCACAGTTTGCCGCTGTGCTTCGGGGCTTTCCGATTGCATAGCGCACGAAATCACGGAAGAATGGCATCTTATTTGCTGGGAGCGTCGCAAGCGCCCGCCGGTATTCCGATTTTGGGTGAGAATAGAGTCCGTTATGAAGGTATTGGTCACCGGTGCAACCAGTGGGTTAGGCCGTAACGCCGTTGAATATCTGCGCCGCCAGGGCATCAAAGTGCGCGCCACTGGCCGCAACCAGGCGATGGGCGGCCTGCTGGAAAAAATGGGCGCGGAGTTCATTCATGCCGATCTCACCAACCTGATCTCTTCGCAGGCCAAAGCGATGCTGGCGGACGTCGATGTGCTGTGGCACTGCTCCAGCTTTACCTCGCCCTGGGGCACCGAAGAAGCCTTCGAACTGGCCAACGTCCGCGCTACCCGCCGCCTCGGCGAATGGGCGGCGGCCTATGGCGTGGCGCAGTTCATTCACATCTCTTCCCCGGCGATCTATTTCGACTACCACCATCACCGCAACGTAACCGAAGACTTTCGCCCGCAGCGTTACGCCAACGAGTTCGCGCGCAGCAAGGCCGCCGGCGAGCAGGTGATCCAGCAATTGGCGCTGTCCAATCCGCAGACCCATTTCACCATTTTGCGCCCGCAGGGCCTGTTCGGGCCGCACGACAAGGTGATGCTGCCGCGGTTGCTGCAGATGATCAAACGCTACGGCAACCTGCTGCTGCCGCGCGGCGGCGCGGCGATGGTGGACATGACCTATCTGGAGAACGCGGTGCACGCCATGTGGCTGGCGACGCTAAAAGAAGATACGCCGTCCGGCCGCGCCTACAACATCACCAACCAGCAGCCGCGTCCGCTTCGCACCGTGGTGCAGCAGTTGATCGACGATTTGGGCATGAAGTGCCGCATCCGCTCCGTCCCCTACCCGATGCTAGACATGATGGCGCGCGGCATGGAGCGCCTGGGCAGCAAAAGCGAAAAGGAGCCGGTGCTGACCCATTACGGCGTCGCCAAACTCAACTTCGACCTCACGCTCGATACCACCCGCGCGCAGCAAGAGCTGGGCTATCAGCCGATCGTCTCGCTGGAAGAAGGCATCGCGCGCACCGCCCGCTGGCTGAAAGATCACGGCAAACTGCACGGCCTGTAATCAACGCGCCGCGCCGTACTTCACCAGCAGCGCATCGATAATCGCCTCACTCTCTGCATCCGGCTTACCGCGAACATCGTCGGGCCGGAAATGCATCTGAAATGCCGCCAGCACATTACGCTGCTGCCGCGCATCCCACGACGGGTCGATCGCGTAGCCGTAACGCGCCAGCTTTTCGAGCAGCGGCGCCATCGGTACCGGCGCATGGCGATCGCGCCCAGCCAGCAACCGCTGCACGTCCCGTTCATCCGGCCAGGCGCCGATGCCGGCCTGCGCCAGCTGCCGCCAGGGGAACAGCGGGCCGGGATCCTGTTTGCGCTGCGGCGCGATGTCGCTGTGCCCCACCACGTCCTGCGGCTGAATGCCATAGCGTTGGATGATATCGCGGCTCAGCGGGATCAGCACGGCGATCTGCTCCGCCGTATAAGGCTGCCAATGGGTGAACAGCATGCTGCGGGTGAATCCCTTGTTGACGATTTCGATGCCGATCGAGGTGTCATTGAGGTTGCTGCGGCCGCGCCAGGCGCTGGCGCCGGCATGCCAGGCGCGCATCGCTTCCGGCACCAGCCGGTACACCGTCGGTTTGCCGTGTTCGCGCTGCGGGTGCGCCGGCAACAGGTAGTGTGCGCTGACGTGTTCATCGGTCAGCGTTTTCAGCGATGAATGAAAGTCTTCCGCCGTATAGTGCATCACCAGAAACCGAATGCGCTGATCGGCGCCCTGCGCCTGATGCAAGGTTTCGAGCTGGTAAGCGCCACGATCGACGAGCGTGTCCTGCTGCGGATTTTGGCATCCCGCCAACAGCGCGGCGGCGATGATCCCTGGCCAAATTTTCACTTATCCTCCTGATTGACGTCCGTGAGATGTAACGCGACGCGATTGACCTGTATCCAATCATCACGTTCGTCGAGAAATGATGACAGACAACGCCGATGTGCAAGCGAGTGTTGCTCCCGACTGGCGGCCTTTCCCGCCCATGATAGTCTCAAAGTATCATCTGCGCCGAAAGAGCGGAGTCGAACATGTTGACGCCACGCTATCTGTCCTGGTTGCTCTGTGCCGCCATGCTGCCGCTCAGCGGCTGCGATCGGCAAAAAGTCGCTGACGCGATGGGGGCAAGCGCACCGTCCCCGGCCGCGCCCATCGCGAGTGCCAGTACGCCGGCCTATACGCCGCTGACCGCCGACCAGCTGTACCAGTTGGTCAGCCCGGTGGCGCTGTTCCCCGACAAGTTGCTGGCGCAGGTGTTGGCCGGCGCGGGTTATCCTGACCAAATCAACGCCGCGGATGCCTGGCTGGCGCAAAACCGCGGGTTGCAACCGGCGGCGCTCAGCTCGGCGGCCGACGCTCAGCCCTGGGATCCCAGCGTGCGCGGCCTGGTGCAATTCCCCGACGTGCTCGATCAAATGGCGAAAAACATCCCCTGGACCACCGCCCTGGGCAGCGCCTACCTGAACGATCCCACCGACGTGATGAACGCCATTCAGGTGATGCGTCAACGGGCGGCCAGCCAAGGCACGCTGAAAAACACCCCGCAGCAGCGCATTGTCGTGGCCCCCACCACCCGTTACGTTGAGCAGCAGCCCTATCGCCAGCGCGTGGTAGCGGCGCCGGGCGAAACCATCGTCATCGAACCCAGCCAGCCGGATACGGTTTACGTCCCACATTACGATCCCTGGGTGGCCTACGGCACGCCGATCCCAGCCTATCCGAGCTATCGGTATCAACCTTCGGGCTACAGCGGCGGCGACATGTTGGCGGCCGGCGTGATCAGCTTCGGTGTCGGCATCGCGGTCGCCTCATTGTTCAATCAGCACAACAGCGGCTGGCACAACTGGGATATGCGCTGGGACGATCGACGCCAACCGGTGGTCTACCGCGATGCGCCCTACGTATCGCACTCCACCACCGTGGTGAATCGCGTCACCAACATCAACCAATATAACAACGTGAACAATGTGAATCGCAGCACCCATACAGTGAATAACTACAACAATACGACCGCCGCACCGACGCCGCATTTCAACCCGCCGACGCCTAACGCGCAGCCGCACGTCGCGCCTGCGGCCCATGCGCCGATGACCCTGCCGACCTTTGCGCACACCCAGCCGGTAGCGGCCGCGCCGCACGTGCAACAATCGGTCAACGCGCCCCATGTACAGCAGCCGATGAGCATGCCAACGTTCACGCATGCCGCGCCGGCAGCGCCTCACACGCAGCAACCGATGGCCGTGCATGCGGCTCCGGTACAGACGCATCCGATGCAGACCGCCGCGCCAGTGCATCAATCCGCCGTGCGGCCACAGGTTCAGGTCGCGCCGCACGCTGCGCCGCCGATAGTTCGTGAACCGGCAGCGCCACAGCATCCGACGATAGAACGCCCGTTGGCAGTGCCGCAAGCGCGCATCATGCCGCATCCAGCCCCGGCGCCGCAGATCCATCAGCCGCCCGTTCAGCCGATGCCGCATCGCCAAGCGCCGGCGCCGGTGAAACCGCAGGAACACCGCCCGATCGTCGAGCAGCACAAGGTGGGATGAACCTACAGGATGTCGCCCCGGCGGAACGGCCGGGGCGCGGGGAATGGCGTTAGCGGCTGACTTTCACCGCGGTGCCGCTGACGGTCACCATCAGCATGCTGCCGTCTTTACCTACGGTTTCATAATCGATATCAATGCCGACCACCGCGTTGGCGCCCAGCTCTTTTGCCTGATCTTCCAGCTCTTCGAACGCAATCAAGCGCGCCTTGCGCAGCTCTTTCTCATAAGCGCCCGAGCGGCCACCGACGATATCGCGCACGCCGGCGAAGAAATCACGAAAAATGTTGGCGCCGAGGATCGCTTCGCCGGTGACGACGCCGCAGTATTCGGTGATGGTGAACCCTTCCAGGGTCGGGGTAGTTGAAAGCTGCATCAGAACTCCTTGTTTGATTAATTCAACGTATCTATGACCAGAAGATTGGCGTTATGTTCGCTTAATCAATGGCACGCAGTACGAATGCAAGGCCAAAAAACGCATTTATACTGTAAGCTATCGGTCTTCATGGTAGAGACTTTCACATAAGGTAATAAGATGAAAACAAAAACGATTGCGGCTGTTTTACCCTTAGCGCTGTTGCTGAGTGCCTGTACCACGGTGGAACCGGCATACAAGGATATCGGCACTCGCAGCGGCAGCTGTGTGGAAGGCGGCCCGGATACGGTCGCGCAAAAGTTCTATGACCTGCACATCCAGCAGGGCGCCGGCCTGCCGGACAGTAACCGCCTGGCGCAGCTGCAGCCCTATCTGAGCAAAGTGCTGTATCAGGATCTGGTCAGCGCCGGCCAGAACCCGGGCAAGCACCGGATAACCGGCGATCTGTTCTCCGGCAATGCGCAAGGGCCAAGCAGCGCCTCCGTCGCCAGCGCCTCGACCATTCCTAACACCGATGCGAAAAATATTCCGCTGCGCGTCGACTTAAGCTATCAAAAAGACGCCAACAGCACCGTGAACTGGCAGGACGAAGTGCTGATGGTGCGCGAAGGTACCTGCTGGGTGGTTGATGATATTCGCTACCTGAATGTTCCAGCACACGCCACCAACGGCAGCGTGCGCCAGGTGCTGGAAAACCAGTAACCCGCGATACCCCGGCCGACGCGGGCTTGCCGCGTCGGTCATCCCCGCCGTCAGTCAACAGCTCAAATTTCGTCCAATAGAAAAAATTTCGCTACCGATATCACAGCCTGCGCCACAAATCCCCTCCCTCGGCCTGAGTCGCGGTATCTTGTGCTAATCTTTTACTTTCCCGCCGCACACTCATAAATTTTAACGCACAAAGATTGCATAAGTATTCTGTGGAAGTTAACATTTGCGGCATCAATGTCTATTCAATTCTGGCGCATGAGTATTCAACTTAACGGTATCAATTGCTATTACGGCGCTCACCAGGCGCTGTTTGACATCACGCTGGATTGTCCAGCTGGGGAAACCCTGGTGCTGCTTGGCCCAAGCGGCGCCGGGAAAAGCTCATTGCTGCGGGTGCTAAACCTGCTGGAAATGCCGCGTTCGGGCCAACTGCAGATCGCCGGCAACCAATTCGACTTCAAACAGGCGCCGGGCGAGAAAGCCATTCGCGAACTGCGTCAAAACGTCGGCATGGTTTTCCAGCAATACAACCTGTGGCCTCACCTCACCGTGGTCCAGAACCTGATCGAGGCGCCTTGCCGCGTACTGGGTCTGACCAAGGCTCAGGCGATGGAGCGCGCCGACAAGCTGCTCAAGCGTCTGCGCCTGACCGACTTCGCCGATCGCTTCCCGCTGCACCTTTCCGGCGGCCAGCAGCAGCGCGTGGCGATCGCCCGCGCCCTGATGATGGAACCGCAGGTGCTGCTGTTCGATGAACCGACTGCGGCGCTGGATCCGGAAATCACCGCTCAGATCGTTAGCATCATTCGCGAACTGGCCGGCACCGGCATCACGCAGGTGATCGTCACCCACGAAGTGGAAGTGGCGCGCAAGACCGCCAGCCGCGTGGTGTACATGGAAAACGGCCACGTTGTGGAGCAAGGCGACAGCAGCCACTTTGCGCAGCCACGGACCACCGAGTTTGCCAACTACTTATCACACTAACAATTAACTTGCTGTAATTTGGGGATTTTGCGATGAAAAAACTAATAATCGCCGCCGTTCTGGCCGGCATCAGCGTTTCCGCCTCCGCAGCCGAAACCATCCGTTTCGCTACCGAAGCCTCCTATCCTCCATTTGAATTTATTGACGCCAGCAACAAGATTCAGGGTTTTGATGTCGATCTGGCCAACGCACTGTGCAAAGAGATGCAGGCCGAGTGCACCTTCACCAACCAGGCGTTCGACAGCCTGATCCCTAGTCTGAAGTTCAAGCGTTTTGATGCGGTCATGGCCGGCATGGACATTACACCGGAACGTGAAAAGCAGGTGCTGTTCACTAAGCCGTACTACGATAACTCGGCGCTGTTCATCGCGCAGAAAGGCAAAATCGCCGACGTGACGGCGCTGAAAGGCAAGAAGGTGGGCGTGCAAAACGGCACCACCCACCAGAAATACCTGACCGACAAGCACCCGGAAATCACCACCGTGCCTTACGACAGCTACCAGAACGCCATTTTGGATCTGAAGAATGGCCGCGTTGATGCGGTGTTCGGCGATACCGCGGTGGTCAACGAGTGGCTGAAGCAGAATGACGCGCTGGCGGCAGTGGGCGCCAAAGTGACGGATAAAGACTACTTCGGCACCGGCCTCGGCATCGCGGTGCGCCAAAAGAATACCGATCTGCAGGGCAAGTTCAATGCCGCTCTGGACAAGATTAAGCAGGATGGGACCTATGAAACCATCTACAAAAAATGGTTCCAGCAGTAATACGCCCCGATGAATGAATTACAACCTTTAGCAAGCGCCGCCGGCATGACCGTCGGCCTTGCCGTTTGCGCCCTGATCCTCGGGCTGATTCTGGCGATGCTGTTCGCCGTATGGGAATCGTCCCGCTGGAAAGCGGTCAGCTGGCTCGGCACCGCCTGGGTGACCGTGCTGCGCGGCCTGCCGGAAATCCTGGTGGTGCTGTTTATCTATTTCGGCTCGTCGCAGCTGCTGCTGATGCTCTCCGACGGCTTTACCCTCAACCTCGGTCTGTTCCAGTTGCCGATCCAGTTGGCGATCGACAATTTCGAAGTCAGTCCGTTCCTGTGCGGGGTGATCGCTCTGGCCCTGCTCTATTCCGCCTACGCTTCGCAGACGCTGCGCGGCGCACTCAAAGCGGTGCCACAGGGGCAGTGGGAATCCGGCCAGGCGCTGGGACTGGGTAAGGCGGCGATCTTCTTTCGCCTGATCATGCCGCAGATGTGGCGCCACGCCCTGCCCGGCCTCGGCAACCAGTGGCTGGTGTTGCTGAAAGACACCGCGCTGGTGTCGCTGATCAGCGTCAACGATCTGATGCTGCAAACCAAGAGCATCGCCACCCGCACCCAGGAGCCTTTTACCTGGTATGTGATCGCGGCGGCCATCTACCTGCTGGTGACGCTGTTCAGCCAATACGTCATCAAACGCATTGAGCTGCGCGCCACGCGCTTTGAGCGGGGGCCGGCCTGATGATTGAGTATTTACCGGAAATCCTCAAAGGGCTGCATACCAGCCTGACGCTGACCGTCGCCGCGCTGATCGTCGCGCTGCTGCTGTCGCTGCTGCTGACGGTGATCCTGACGCTAAAAACGCCGATCCTGACGCCGCTGGTCAAGATCTACGTGACGCTGTTCACCGGCACGCCGCTGCTGGTGCAGATCTTCCTGATCTACTATGGCCCCGGCCAGTTCCCGGCGATCCGCGACTACCCGTGGCTGTGGAACCTGCTGTCGCAGCCCTGGCTGTGCGCGATGATTGCGCTGGCGCTGAACAGCGCGGCCTACACCACGCAGCTGTTCTACGGTGCGGTGCGCGCCATTCCCGCCGGGCAGTGGCAGTCGTGCGAAGCGCTGGGCATGTCGCGCCGGCAGACGCTGCGCATCCTGCTGCCGTTCGCCTTCAAACGCGCGCTGTCGTCTTACTCCAACGAAGTGGTGCTGGTGTTCAAAAGCACCTCGCTGGCTTACACCATCACGCTGATGGAGGTGATGGGCTACAGCCAGCTGATGTATGGCCGCACCTACGACGTCATGGTGTTCGGCGCCGCCGGCCTGGTGTACCTGTGCGTCAATGGCCTGCTGACGCTGCTGATGCGGCTGGTAGAGCGCCGCGCGCTGGCGTTTGAACGCCGCAATTGAGGCCGCCTCACCCCATGAGCCCCGCCACCGCGCGGGGCTTTTTTTGCCCTTCAAAGCAATACTTAATCATTTATATTGCATTTTAATTCACTCAATGGCAGGGTTAACAACAGGCATTCGCGCAAAAACCTCTGGCGATTACCAGTAAAAACAAACGATAGCGAATAATCACTTTCAGGATCCAGACAGGAGCTCTACGCATGAAAAAACTGCTGCTTGCCGCGACGATGTTGGCCGGGATGACCTTTAACGCCACCGCGGCCGAGACCATCCGCTTCGCCGCCTCCGCCACCTACCCGCCGTTCGAATCGCTGGACGCCAACAACCAGATCGTCGGCTTCGATATCGATCTGGCCAACGCGCTGTGCAAACAGATGCAGGCGCAGTGCACCTTCACCAATCAGGCGTTCGACAGCCTGATCGCCGCGCTGAAATTCAAGAAATACGATGCGGTGATTTCCGGTATGGACATCACGCCGGAACGCAGCAAACAGGTCGCTTTCACCCAGCCTTACTACGCCAACTCGGCGATCGTGATCGCACAAAAAGGCAAGTTCAGCTCGCTGGCGGATCTGAAAGGCAAAAAGCTCGGCATGGAAAACGGCACCACCCACCAGAAATACATGCAGGACAAGCACCCGGAGATTAACACCGTCTCTTACGACAGCTACCAGAACGCCATTCTGGAGCTGAAAAACGGCCGTATCGACGGCGTGTTCGGCGACACCGCCGTGGTGAACGAGTGGCTGAAAACCAACCCGCAGCTGGCGCCGGTCGGCGAGCACATCACCGATGCACAATACTTCGGCACCGGCCTCGGCATCGCGGTGCGCCCCGACAACCAGGCGCTGCTGGCCAAGCTGAACGCCGCGCTGGACGCCATCAAGGCCGACGGCACCTACAAGGCCATCAACGACAAATGGTTCCCGCAATAAGCAATAAGGCCCGGATAACCGGGCCTTATGTTTTATAAACGCCGCACCAGCAGCGTCAACACTTCGTAGTGCGCGGTATGCGGGAACATGTCGAACAGCTGCACCCGTTCGATGCGGTACCCCGGCAACGTCTCGATATCTTTCGCCATGCTCTCGGCGTTGCAGCTGGAATAGAGAATATAGTCCGGCGCCATCCGGCTCAGGTAGTCGCACAGCGCCTGGCCAATGCCGCGCCGCGGCGGGTTAACCAGCACCAGCTGTGGCACCTGGCCTTCGGCGGTGGCGAAGCGGGTGGAGTCGAGCGCCTGAAAATCTACGTGCAACAACCCTAACCGCTGCGCCGACTGGCGCGCGCAGGCGATCGCTTCCGCGCTGATTTCGATGCCGGTCAGCTGCGTTTGCGGCTGCGCGCAGTGCAGGCCGAAACCGCCGACGCCGCAGAACAGATCCCACATGCTGTCGATACCCAGCGCGCGCACCCAGTCGCGGGCGGTGGCATACAGCTCGGCGGCCACCTGCGGGTTGGTTTGGAAGAAGCTTTGCGGGCGGATGAACAACGGCACCTGATTGAACTGTTCCTCGAGCGCCTGCTGTTCGGTCAGCGCGATCTCGCGCTCCCCTTCCATGATCGCCATGTGCACCGGCTGAATATTGGCGGAGATCACCTTGAGCTGCGGCAGCTGCTGCTGCAGCCACGGCAGCGCAGCGCGCAGCTGCGCCAGCTTGGTTTCCGAGCGCAGCACGAAACGCAGCATCACGCCGCCGTCGAGCGTGCTTTCGGTCAGCAGCAGGTATTTCAACTCGCCGCGTTTGCGCGCCACGTTATACGGCGTCAGGCCGGCGCGGGCGATGAAGCTTTTCAGCACCGCAAACATCGGCGCAAAGCCGGCGGGATACAGCGGGCAGTCGCTCAGATCGACCGGCGTGCCGTCGCGGTGCAGCATGCCGAGCAGCGGGCGCTCCACGCTGCCGCTGACCACCATCTTGGCTTTATTGCGAAATGCGCTCAGCTCCCCCGCCATCGGCTGCAGCCACTGCGCGACGTCGCACCCGGCCAGCAGCGAGTGCAGGTGATGCTGTTTGTCAGCCAGTTGCTGCGGATAGGGCTTTTCCAGCCACTGACAGGAACGGCAGGTACCCGCCGTATACAAAGCGCAATGCATGAAGATTACCGTGAAGTTCAGGATGACGAATTAAGGGCGCAGAGTTTACCACTCCGCACGCCTAAAATCTCACTTGCGCACGGTGAAGAAGCGGCGGCTGGCGGCAGGAACGAACAGCAACGCCAGGATCACCGCGTCGGGGATCTTTTGCAGGATCAGAACGTGCAGGATTTGGCCGCTGGTTTCCCCCTCCACGGTGAACACCTCGGGGAAGACGCTGCCAATGGTGGCCAACAGCAGGTAAAGCACCACGATGCACTGGCAGACCACATAGCCCCAGCGTCCCCAGTTGCGGCCGCGCATCACCGCAAAGCCACAGCTGATTTGCAGGCACAGCAGCATCAGGCCGGCCAGAAAGATAAAGGTAGAATCCCACGCCTGCGCGCTGGTGTTAACGAACTCCTGTGCGCCGTCGACGCCCAGTTCGCCCAACAACAACACCACGCTGATACACTTGATCGCCACCATGGCGGTGCCCGCCACCATCACCGGCACCGGCGCATCCGAAGTCGATCTCATTCCCTGCCCGCTTTTCAGCATGTCTGACATATCCGTGTTCCGCTACGACGCGCCACCAATACAGATGGCGCATGTAAAGTCAGGTAGTTAGTTGCAATACTTATTGATTGCAAAAATAGCAGGTTTGTTACGATTCAGCTACGGGCCGCCCGCTGCAATTCACGCGATCGCTGTTTTTCCGAGCGCGCCATAAACCACCAGGCGATCAGGCCGAGAATGCCCACCACCAGCAGGATCAGGCTGGCCAGCGCGTTAATTTCCGGATTCACCCCCATACGCACGCTGGAGAACACCAGCATCGGCAGCGTAGTGGCGCCCGGGCCGGAGACGAAGCTGGCAATCACCAGATCATCCAGCGACAGGGTAAACGCCAGCATCCAGCCAGAGATCAGCGCCGGCGCAATCATCGGCAAGGTGATGACGAAGAACACCTTCAGCGGCGGCGCCCCCAGATCCATTGCCGCCTCTTCAATCGAGCGATCCACCTCGCGCAAACGCGAGCTGATCACCACCGCCACATAAGCGGTACAGAAGGTGACATGCGCCAGCCAGATGGTGAACATGCCGCGCTCCGACGGCCAGCCGAAAGCGTGCCCCATCGCCACGAACAGCAGCAGCAGCGACAGGCCGGTGATCACGTCCGGCATCACCAGCGGCGCAGTCAGCATAAACGCAAAGCCGGTCGAACCGCGAAAGCGGCCGAACCGCACCATCACCACGGCGGCGATGGCGCCCAGCACCACCGCGGCGGTGGCGGAGGCGGCGGCGATGGTCAGGCTGAGCCCCACCGCGCTGATCATCGCCGAGTCGTGAAACAGTTCGGTATACCAGCGCGTGGACCAGCCGGCCCACACCGTCACCAGCTTGGAACTATTAAAGGAGTAGACCACCAACATCAGCATCGGCGCATACAGGAAGGTAAAGCCGACCGTCAGGATGGCGATGCGCCACGGTGAACGCACTACCGGCAAGTTGTTCATTCCTGCCCCCCCATTTCCTTGTTCTGGTGTTTGTGAAACCACAAAATTGGCACGATCAGCAACAGCAGCATGATGGTGGCGACCGCCGAAGCCACCGGCCAGTCGCGGTTATTGAAGAACTCCTGCCACAGCACGCGGCCGATCATGATGCTGTCTGGCCCACCGAGCAGCTCCGGGATCACGAACTCCCCTACCGCCGGAATGAATACCAGCATCGAACCGGCGATGATACCGCCGCGCGTCAGCGGCACGATGACGCTGAAGAAGGTTTTCAGCGGCCGGGCGCCCAGATCCAGCGACGCCTCCACCAGCGAGTAATCCAGCCGGATCAGCGCCGTGTAGATCGGCAGCACCATAAACGGCAGGTAGGAATAAACGATGCCGATATACACCGCCAGGTTGGTGTGCAGGATCACCAACGGTTGGTCGATCACCCCCAGCCACATCAGAAAGTTATTCAGAATGCCGTTGTTTTTCAGGATCCCCATCCAGGCATAGACGCGGATCAGGAACGAGGTCCAGGAAGGCAGGATCACCAGCAGCAGCAGAATGTTGCGAGTCGACGCCTTGCTGTGGGCCACCGCCCAGGCCAGCGGATAGCCGATGATCAGGCAGCACAGCGTCGAGACCGCCGCCACGCGCAGCGACTGCAGATAGGCGTCGATATACAGCGGATCGTCGGTCAGTTGCAGGTAGTTGGCGAAGTTGAGCGCGATGTTCAGCTTGCCGTCCACCCAGCTCATCAACTCGGTGTAAGGCGGCACCGCCAACGCCAGCTCCGCCAGGCTGATCTTGAACACGATCAGGAACGGCAGCATGAACAGCAGCGTCAGCCATAAATACGGCAATGCGATCACCAGCTTGCGGCCGTGAGCCATCAGCAGGCGGTGGAACAGCGCCTTGAGGGTGCCGGGCGTTTTGGCCGGCGGCTCCGGCGTGCGTTCAGAAAGCAGGGTCATATGGGTTACTCCTCAGCGGCTCCGCTACACCGTCAACACGACACAGCTGTCGGTTTCCCAGCACAGACGCACTTCATCGCCCCAGGTGGGCATCCCCTTGCGGAAACGGTGGCCGTTTTGCAGCTGGGCGCTGATAATCTGCCCGCTGTGCAGCTTCACGTGATAAATGGACAGATCGCCCAGGTAGGCAATGTGCGCCACTTCCCCTACCGCGAAGTTGCAGCCGTCTTCCGGCACCTGTTCGCACAGCAGGATCTTTTCCGGCCGCAGCGCGACCTGGATCGGCACGCCGTCCACCACCGAGGCGTCCGGGTCTACTTTGATCGCATGGCGCAATCCGGGGCTTTGCAGGATCAGCGCATCGTCGTGGCGCTCCTGCAATACGCAGTCGAAGACGTTGACCGAACCGATAAATTCGGCGCTGAAGCGGCTATTCGGATGCTCGTAGATCTCTTCCGGCTCGCCGATCTGCACGAACTTGCCACGGTTCATGATGGCGATGCGCCCCGCCATGGTCATCGCCTCTTCCTGATCGTGCGTCACCATCACGCAGGTGACGCCGACGCGCTCGAGAATATCGGTCACTTCCAACTGCATGCGATCGCGCAGCTTCTTGTCCAGCGCGCCCATTGGCTCATCCAGCAGCAGCAGCTTGGGCCGCTTGGCCAGGCTGCGCGCCAGCGCCACCCGCTGCCGCTGGCCGCCGGAAAGCTGGTGCGGTTTGCGTTTGGCGTACTCCTGCATGTGCACCAGCGCCAGCATTTCCGCCACCCGCTCGGCGATTTCTGCCCGCGGCATTTTGTCCTGCTTCAGGCCGAAGGCGATGTTCTGCTCTACCGTCATGTGCGGGAACAGCGCGTAAGACTGAAACATCATGTTGATCGGCCGCTGGTACGGCGGCACGTGCGACATATCCTGCCCGTCGAGCACGATCTGCCCTTCCGTCGGCTGTTCAAAGCCGGCCAACATGCGCAGTAAGGTTGACTTGCCGCAGCCAGACGGCCCAAGCAGCGCAAAGATCTCGCCCTTGTAGATGGTGAGGCTGACGTCTTCGACCGCATTCTGCCCGTCGAAGGTTTTGGTGAGGTTACGGATTTCCAGCAGAGGGGTGAAGACCTTCTGCGACTTGGCTTGAGGACGAGGGATGGCGTCGTTCAATCGGGGTGCTCTCCGGCGTAAAGCGGCACAAAACCACGGCGAGTGCCGTGGCCCAAAACGGCAGTGCAGGCGGGGAGCGCCCGCCTGCCGGTTTACCGACGATCGGGGGTATCCCCCCATCATCACTTCCCGCTTTTAACTTTAGTCCATGCGCGGGTAATGACACGATCCAGCTTCGGCGACTGCACGTTGAGCGTGAACAGCTTGGCGCGCAGATCGGCCGGCGGATAGACGTTCGGGTTCTCGCGCACCTCGGCCTTCACCAGCGGCGTGGAATCTTTCACCGCATTGGCGTAATAGACATAGTTGCTGATGCCCGCCATCACGTCAGGTTTCATCAGGAAGTTCAGGAACTGGTACGCGGCGTCTTTGTTCTTGGCGTCCGCCGGCATGGCGAACATGTCGAAGTAGGTCAGCGCCCCTTCTTTCGGGATCGCATAGGCCACGTTCACGCCGTTCTTCGCCTCTTTGGCGCGGTTGGCCGCCTGCATCACGTCGCCGGACCAGCCGATCGCCACGCAGATATCGCCGTTAGCCAAATCGTTGATGTACTGTGAAGAGTGGAAGTAACGAATGCTCGGCCGCAGCTTCAGCAGCAGATCGTTGGCCGCGCCGGTATAGTCCGCCGCATTGGTGCTGTTGGGATCCTTGCCCAGGTAGTGCAGCACGGTGGCGTAAACCTCACTCGGCGCATCGAGGAAGGAGACGCCGCAGCTTTTCAGCTTCTCGAGGTTTTCCGGCTTGAGGATCAGATCCCAGCTGTCGACCGGCGCGTCTTTGCCTAATGCCGCCTTCACCTTGTCGACATTGTAGCCGATGCCGGTGGTCACCATCAGGTATGGGATGCCGTATTTGTTGTCTTTGTCATTATGTGCAACCAGCTTCAGCATCTCGGGATCGAGATTCTTGTAGTTGGGCATTTTGCTCTTGTCGAGCGGCTCGAAGATGCCGGCCTGCGACTGGCGCTCGAGGAAGTTGGATGAAGGAACCACCAGATCATAACCGGTGCTGCCCGCCATCAGTTTGCCTTCCAACACTTCGTTGGAGTCAAAGACGTCGTACACCACTTTGATGCCGGTTTCTTTCTGGAATTTGGCCAGGGTATCCGGCGCGATATAGTCGGACCAGTTATACACGTGCAGCGTTTTCTCTTCGGCTGACGCCGTGACGGACGCGGCCATCAACAGACCGGCAACCACACCCGATAACCACTTTTTACGTTGGGTGACCATCCGTAACTTCCTCCAAAACAGGGTAAATCATAGAATTGAACTTGTATCTGCAGCGATACAAAACCTTTCCTGATTGAGCGCAATCGTTGCAACCGCGAAATGAATGGCTATGCATATGATTGCATGCGCCTTTTTGCACTGCCCTGCTCGCGTGGTTACAAGGGAAATCGCAAGCCCTTTGCAGAATCAGCAGCATAGCCGCTGCCATCGCAACCCGCCAGCCCCCAGGGTAAAAAACGCCATTTATCGATTTTTTATGCAGTTTTTCTCTATGTGATACGCCATTAACGGCACAAAAGACGAGAAAGATCGGGCGGCAAAGGCCAAAGTGCAGAATATTTTATTGCGGAAGGGAATAACGGCAGCATGCCGCCGGAGCGACGGCATGCTTAAGGAACGGCGAGGATCAGTGCAGCATCGGCTGACGCACGGCGCCAGCGGGGATCTCTTCTTCGTCACCCATAAACAGCAGATCGTTCGCCCGCGCCTCGAGGATCACCATCGAGACCTGCTCTTCGCCCTGCTGCATGAAATGAGTGAACTGCTCGTAGGTGATGCCCACCGCCACGCTCAACGACTGGCAGACGATCAGCTTCGGCAGGTTGTCGTCCTGAATGTCGACAAAGGCCTTGATGGTCAGCGAACTGGCGTTGATCTGGCTCAGGTCCGCCACCAGCGGGATCAGCGCGGTCGGCTTCACCTCGGCCAGCGCGGAGAACAGGATGACGTTGTCCACCAGATCTATCTTGGCGTCGAACACGCCGTCGAAGTTCTGCATGTGCGGCAGGTGCAGCGCCTGGCAGGAATCGCACTCAAAGAAAGAAATGCCCGACTGATCCAGCCAGCGCCGCAACAGCGCCAAATCGGGGACAATGAGTGAATCCATAATAACCAGCCTCACAATATTCAAAACGCGAAAAGGCGCATAGCTTACGGAATATTCACCCGATACGCCACGATCAATGCGGCTTAATTCACTAATTAAGATATTGCTCGGCGGGAAAAGCGCGCCGACCGCCCCGTCAACCACCGGATTTCAGGCGGAAGCCCGGCCGGCCGCGCTGCTCGATGTATTCGATCATCATGCCGGCAATGTCCAACCCGGTGGTGGTCTCCACCCCTTCCAGCCCCGGCGACGCGTTGACCTCCATCACCAGCGGGCCGCGCTCGGCGCGCAGGATATCCACCCCGGCGACGTCCAGCCCCAGCGTGTTCGCCGCTTTGACCGCAATCGCCCGCTCCCTGGCGGTGATGGTCACTTTGCGGGCGGTGCCGCCGCGATGCAGGTTGGAGCGAAACTCGCCGGGCTTCGCCTGCCGCTCGATGGCGGCCACCACCCGGCCGCCCACCACCAGGCAGCGCACGTCGCGCCCCTGCGCCTCGCGCACGTATTCCTGCACCAGGATATGGGCATTCAACCCGCGAAAGGCGTCGATCACGCTTTCCGCCGCCTGGCGGGTTTCCGCCAGCACCACCCCGATACCCTGCGTGCCTTCCACCAGCTTGACCACCAGCGGCGCGCCGCCGACCAGCTCGATCAGGTCGCCAGTGTCGTCCGGCGAATGGGCAAAGCCGGTGATCGGCAGATCGATGCCCTGCCGCGCCAGCAGTTGCAGCGAACGCAGCTTATCGCGAGCTCGGGTAATGGCCACGGATTCGTTGAGCGGGTAGCTGCCAAGCAGCTCGAACTGGCGCAGCACCGCGGTGCCGTAAAAGGTGATGGCGGAGCCGATGCGCGGGATCACCGCGTCATAACGCTCCAACTGGCGGCCGCGATAGTGAATGGTCGGCGCCGCCGGGTTGATGTTCATATAACAGGAAAGCGGATCGATGATATCGATGCTGTGCCCGCGATCTTCCGCCGCTTCACGCAGCCGCTTGCATGAATAGAGCGTTCCGTCGCGAGAAAGAATGGCAATTTTCACTCGTCACCCCAAAAGCCAACGCCTGCCCGGCAGGCGGGTTAGCGGCCGCGGCACTCAGGCGCGCGGATCACGGTCCTGATTATCTTTCGATGCATCCGCATCTCGCGGTTTGCGGCGATCGTTTTCCGGCGGCAACCCGCCGCGCATCAGCGGGCCAAAGCCCTGCACCACGCGCCACACCAGAAATGCCGCCGCCGGCACCATCAACGCCACGCCGAGGAAAATCATGCCGACCGCCGCCTGCTGCGATGCCAGCCAGCCAGGCAGCTGCAGGTGGCCGTGAATGCTGAGGTAGGCCAGCACCAACATCACGATACCCAGCCCTTCCAACACCAGCACCGGGCGTGGTAAGTCACCGAATGAACGCATATTTTTCTTCTCCAGAAGGTCTGCCCCCAGTGTAGTGAATTCCCGCCGACGGCGACAGCCCCGGCTGACTAATTGGTTACATGAATCAGATTAACAGGTAATTCCTGCTTTTTTTTCATGGCCTCAACGGGCATAGTAGGCGCCATCTGACGCAGGTAATGACTTTTTCGGTGACGGGATGTCGTTGCAATAGCGAACCATTTATTGAAAATCCAATTAAGGAGCGTTGCATGTTTGCAGTAATCTTCGGGCGTCCTGGCTGTCCTTATTGTGTCCGCGCTAAAGAACTGGCGGAAAAACTGACTGAAGAACGCGACGATTTCAACTTCCGTTACGTTGACATCCACGCGGAAGGCATCACCAAGGCCGATCTGGAAAAAACCGTCGGTAAACCGGTTGAAACCGTGCCGCAGATCTTCCTGGATGAGAAGCACATCGGCGGTTGCACCGATTTCGAAGCTTACGCCAAAGAACACCTGAACCTGTTCCAGTAAGTTTTTGAACGACAAAAAAGGCGCTTAACGCGCCTTTTTTTATTGCCGCTGCCGCCGGTGCAGCTGCTGCAGCGTCTGCAACAGGCCGAGGGCGAACAGCATCAGCATCGCGCCGAACACGCACCAGAACACCGCGCTGGTGGCATAAGCCAACTCCTGCCAGAATGAATAGGACGGCGTCAGCCAGAAGTGGCGGATCAGCAGGCACAGCGGCAGCGCATACAGCGCGCCAAGCAACGGGCAAAGCAGCCGCTTGCGGCTCGACAAATAGCTGGCGATCGCACCGGGGACAACGAACAGCAGCAGGCCGGTTTCCCCGTGGTGCTCATGATCCGTGCTGCCGAACAGGCCGGTTTGCTGGCCGAGAAACACCAGGCTGAACAACAGAAAACAGCTGAGAATGCCCAGCCAATATCGATAACTCGTCATGCGAATTCTCCCCCGCCCAATTACCGCATCAATAGAAATCGGTCCGGCCACCCGTGAGGTGACGCTGAACCGAATTTTTTCCTTGGTCAAAAGAGAGTTAAATGCGCACGGCGGCGCAGGAAATCAGCTTTCTGTGCTGGCTGTCATCGGTCATAGCGTCTAGAATGAACGCCGCCGAACGATGGTTCGCTTCGCTTTCTGCTGGTGGTGATTTATGACGTCGTTTTAAGGCTGAATTTATCTCTTATAGTTATCTATATCAAGCACTTACTGGTAAACAATAAGTTATCCTCCGTGAACATAAACGTCGCTAGTTTGTTAAACGGTAACTACATTCTGTTACTGTTCGTGGTACTCGCACTGGGGCTGTGCCTCGGTAAACTCCGTCTGGGCTCCGTCCAACTCGGTAATTCCATTGGCGTTTTGGTGGTTTCCCTGCTGCTCGGCCAGCAACACTTCGCCATTAACACCGAGGCGCTGAATCTCGGCTTCATGCTGTTTATTTTCTGCGTCGGCGTAGAAGCCGGGCCCAACTTTTTCTCGATTTTCTTCCGCGACGGCAAAAACTACCTGATGCTGGCGTTGGTGATGGTCGGCTCGGCGATGGTGCTCGCCGTCGGTCTCGGCAAGCTGTTCCACTGGGACATCGGCCTGACCGCCGGCATGCTGGCCGGCTCGATGACCTCCACGCCGGTGCTGGTGGGCGCCGGCGACACGCTACGCAACACCATCGTCAACGGCCCGGCGCTGCTGGCGGCGCAGGATCATCTGAGCCTGGGCTACGCCCTCACCTACCTGATCGGTCTGGTCAGCCTGATCTTCGGCGCGCGCTACCTGCCGAAGCTGCAACACCAGGACCTGTCCACCTCTGCCCAGCAGATCGCCCGCGAACGCGGCCTGGACACCGACAGCCAGCGCAAGGTCTACCTGCCGGTGATCCGCGCCTACCGCGTCGGCCCCGAGCTGGTGGCCTGGGCCGACGGCAAGAACCTGCGTGAACTGGGCATCTACCGCCAGACCGGCTGTTACATCGAACGCATCCGCCGCAACGGCATTCTGGCCAACCCGGACGGTGACGCGGTGCTGCAGGTGGGCGACGAGATTTCGCTGGTCGGCTACCCGGACGCCCACGCGCGGCTGGACCCGAGCTTCCGCAACGGCAAGGAAGTGTTCGATCGCGATCTGCTCGACATGCGCATCGTCACCGAAGAGATCGTGGTGAAGAACAGCAACGCGGTGAACAAACGCCTGAGCCAGCTAAAGCTGACCGACCACGGCTGCTTCCTCAACCGCGTGATCCGCAGCCAGATCGAAATGCCGATCGACGACAGCATCGTGCTCAACAAAGGCGACGTGCTGCAGGTGAGCGGCGACGCGCGCCGGGTGAAGAGCGTGGCGGAGAAAATTGGCTTTATCTCGATTCACAGCCAGGTGACCGATCTGCTGGCGTTCTGCGCCTTCTTCATCATCGGCCTTTTGATCGGCCAGATCACCATACAGTTCAGCAACTTCTCGTTCGGCATCGGCAACGCCGCCGGCCTGCTGATGTCCGGCATCATGCTCGGCTTCCTGCGCGCCAACCACCCGACCTTCGGCTACATTCCGCAGGGCGCGCTGAACATGGTGAAAGAATTCGGCCTGATGGTGTTTATGGCGGGCGTAGGCCTGAGCGCCGGCGCCGGCATCGGCCACAGCCTGGGTGCGGTCGGCGGCCAGATGCTGATCGCCGGGCTGATCGTCAGCCTGGTGCCGGTGATTATCTGCTTCCTGTTCGGCGCCTATGTGCTGCGCATGAACCGCGCCCTGCTGTTCGGCGCCATCATGGGCGCCCGCACCTGCGCGCCGGCGATGGAGATCATCAGCGATACCGCGCGCAGCAACATCCCGGCGCTGGGTTACGCCGGCACCTACGCCATCGCTAACGTGCTGTTAACGCTGGCGGGTTCACTCATCGTGGTGCTATGGCCGGGCATTCTCGGCTGATCGATTAGCGGGAGAGATGGATCGGCGATAAAAATATTTTGATTTTTTTGTCGCCGGCCAGAACTTTCGTTGGGGGCCGCAGTCTGAATTAGTGCCACTGCTTTTCTTTGATGTCCCCATTTTGTGGAGCCCGATAATCCCGCCTTTTAGGTTCAAGATTATCGGGTTTTTTGTTGCCTGAAACGGCCCGCAACACCCGTTGTCGCTGCCTCGTCGTCAGGCATAAAGCATCCTACCTCTGAGTGTCGCTTACGCCAGCGTCCCATCAATGTGCAGGTTTCAACATAGAAACGCTGCTTGTGGGTTTGCCACTGTTCAAAGAGATGGCGTCACAAACGGTACTTAACAACAGCACTCTCGTCGCTGTCGGCTGGGTGCTCTTTGGTGGCTCATCCCGTCATCTTCCTGTATGTCATCACGTCATGGTACTGCACCGGAAGAAGACCTGCATTGTCCCCCATGAGAGCCGAGGCGAACTAATTCACCTGTTTTATTTTTTCTTTAATTTTAATTAGCTTTTTTATATACGCATTGCTCTTATCCCCTTTATCTATCTCCGCAGAAATCAAAGAAAGGAAGTTGTCATTAAAATCATCTTTGGCTAAGGGGTTAGCGCCATGAGCCAAAAGAACCTCAATGTGCTCAGGGCAACTGTTATACAGCGCATTAATTAGTGGAGTTCTGTTCATAGCCCCTTTGATATTAACATCAGCTTGGTATGCAATTAACATCTTTAATGTTTCTGTGTTCGCCGCATCAAAACTTTCAAATATAATGGGTTGATTATGAACCTTATCTCTGGCATTTGGAGAGAGCCCGCCCTCTAACATAGCTTGTATCCATACGCCTTTATTCGCCTTCATAACAAATTCAGCTGGGCTACTCCCCCCCTCAGCTCTTGGCTGCAGTGGGTCTGCTCCCGCCTTGACCAGATCCGTAATGATCTTGAGCCGCTCGGGCGTGTTCTTGTCAAAGATAGCGTTATTTATCGCCCAGAATAATAACGTCATCTCCGCCTTGGCCGGCCGATTTAACGTTTCTTTGCTTACCGTCGGTAAAACCTTATCCAGCTTTTGCCTGTCACCCTCGTAGATGACGTTGGCGATGTCCAGCTGCTTCCCTTCAAAGTAATCCTGTGGTTGTAGATCCCTACCTTGTTCGCATCCCTGCATCATGAGCATCGACAGCAATATGATAATGATAAGAGCGCTGTGCCTCATGCCATCTCCATTTTTAACATAACCACGGCCTAACTTTGCTTTATTACCGTATCAGTATCCCTCTACCCCCTTGGGATACTGAGAACGGCTTATTTACTGACAGGGAGAGGTGGCCATTTCCCACCACGCTTAATTAGCTCGTCTCTGATGCGCTCAAGAGACTCTTTCGCCTCACTGCCGTCCTGACTCCTATTAATCAGCCGTTGAAGTTGATTGCCCATCGTCCAACCCGAGTTGCCTCTTATATCGCTATCGGCGCCTTTTTCTAATAGAAGAATGACATGGTCATAGGAGTGATAGTCTAAAGCATCGATGAGCAGCGTATCACCCAGTGAATTTCTTATATTTATATCAGCACCATGCTCCAACATGACCTCTAATGTTTCTGTGTTTTTTGCAAAGATGCTATTAAATATAATGGGTTGATTATGAACCTTATCCCTAGCATTTGGAGAAAGTCCGCCCTCTAACATAGCCTGTATCCAGATGCCTTTATCCGCTTTCATAACAAATTCAGCTGGGCTACCTGGCGTGTTGGGTTGAGGCTGTAAAGGATCTGCGCCGGCTTTTACCAAATCAGTGATAATTTTCAGCCTTTCAGGTGTGGTTTTATCATAGATGGCATTGTTTATTGCCCAGAACAATAAGGTCATTTCTTCCTTAGCTGGACGATTTAAGATCTCTTTGTTTACTGATGATAACTGTTTATCCAACTGCGGCCTATCACCATCATAAATGGCTTTGGCAATGTCCAATTGCTGACCGTCAAAATAATCCTGCGGTTGTAAATCCATACCTTTTTCGCACCCTTGCATGATGAGCGTAGACACTACCATCGTGATAATGAGAATAAGTTTTTTCATATTCTTCCCTTGATTGTGGCAATGTCATCGTCTTTTTCATTTTCAATGCATTGTATCGCCTGGTCTATACCGTGCTTATCCAGCAGTGAGCCTGTTCCACCGGAAAGCGTGTGTTTTACTCCCACGGCGTCAGGCGCCAACAGGGACAACCGTTCTTTCGCCATCACCGCCGGCGGATAAAATTTGAGGTCTTTGGCATCCTCCCACAAATCAACCTCCTGCAGCTTGGTCAACAGTTCCCCTTTTACGCGATACGCCTGAATATTATCGACACTGCCTATTATAGAGCCGCCGTATTTTTCTACGGTTCCCGCATGCAATCCAGCGGCATTAAACGTCCAAGCTGGCTTGCCGCTGGCCATGGAGGCAGCAGACGCCATGCCACCGCCTAATGAGTGACCTGCAACGTCGATATTGGATACCTTTGAAATTTTATCGCCAATACCAACCGCTTTTTTGTAGTATTCAGAATTAAGCCCTATTCCCTGAGCACCGTTGTTTTTCCAGTCACTGAGATTTTTAATGCCTGATAAGTCACCCCTTATTAAGGCTTTTTGGGTTGCGCGGCTTATTCCCTCCGGGAATTCTGGTGCCCGCGATCCGCGGAATACCACCGTCGGGTTCATCGCCTTGCCAAAGACACTTTCGTCTGGCTGATAAACTCGGGCTAAAAAGTCAGGATTCATTGGTTTGTCATAAAGCATGTTACTGCTCAAACCAAGCCGGCCCAGCGCCCCATCATTGTTACTGATATCCTTCCAGCCTTCAGGGATGTCTATCGTGTCCTTGAGCGGATTAGTGGTCTTGTAAACATTCTCAGCCAACTTCGCCTTTTCGACCGCGACGTTGTTCTCCGCCAGGCGCTGTGCCGCCATGCGCGCATCCGGGTAAATGCTGCGGTTGCCTCGCCCTATCAGGTACTGGCGTTCTTGCCAGCGTTCTGCCTTGGTCAGCGGACGGATGGCCTGCACCGTGGCGGCAACGGTTGCTACTGCGGTCGCGATGGCTTGCTGCAGAGGGGGATTCCGGGTCGTATTCTGCCTCGCTGGCAGCACCGTCGGTTTTGCCCGGTGGCCATAGCGGCTGACCATTTCTTCATAGCGGGCGATCACGCGCCCGATAGGATAAAAGGCGGGAAGAGAGCTGCCTGGGTAGCGCTGTAATCGGCCTTCCGCGTCGACGTAAAAAGCATATTTCGTCGGCGTCCAGGTGCCCATTCCCTGATCAATCGCCAGCAAGCCGCCCCGGTTGATCTCATCGAGCACGCTGCGCTTCACAGCCACGTCCTCACGATAACCGGTGACGCCAATCCCGGATTGAGTATTGCGGGTAATCGGATACCGGCTGCTTATCGATATGCCGGCTGCGCCGCCGAACAGATAATGCCGTTCCAGCTCATACCGCGCTGCTGTAGGGTTAAGTATCCTGGAAAAGCTTTCCGGCGCCGTGTGTTCAGAGGAGAAATGAATCAGTTTCATACGGCGCCTGCCCACTCGTAAGGTTCCGTGGTCGGCACAGACGCGCCATCACAGTGCAGCTCGCCAGATGGGCGACTTTTTCTGGTTTCGTCGAGCGTTAGCGAACGATAACGCATTGGATATCCTTATCTTCTGTGTCACGCCTAAATAGGGTATGGGCAAAATTATCACAATTCAGTAAAGATTTCTTTGCTCTATTTCTATACGCGCGCATCCTCTCCCATCCATGCAGCTGCGTGCTTCCTGTGCCATGTGAAGAGCGTATTTCGTTGCCATGTTGCGGCTAAAAGCCACGTCCGAAAGCAATCAGTCGAGTGTCAAAGATGCGGGAATGATAAGGAGACAGGAAGGAGAAAGGCTCCGCCAACCGGGAATGGCCAGCGGAGCGGCGTCAGGCGGCGGTTATTTCTGCTCAGCCTGGCTTACGGTGTCTTCGGCTTTCCAGATGCGGTATTTCACTTCCGCGTCTTTCGGCGCATACACCACGATCGGCAGGCGGCTGTTGTAGCGCTGCATCGCGGCGTCGCCCAGGTTAGCGGCGATGAATTTCTTGGTCTTGGTATTGTCCGGGCAGGCCATCATGGTCGAGGCCGGTTCAGACAGCTTCTCCAGCACCAGGTAATCATAACCCCAGCCGGACAGGGTTTTGGTCTCCAACGTGCCGCCAATCATATGGCGGTTGCAGTCCACTTCCAGCGTCTTGCCGATCAGCAGTTCTACCTTGTAGTTCTCTTCGTGCTCTTGCTTCGGCAGGTAGATCACCTGGCGATTCATGCCCTTCTCGGCTTTCGGGTAAGGCGCGACTTTTTCCAGCGGCTGTTTGCTCATGTCTGCGTCATCGCCAGAGGTCGCCGCCATAGCGCCAGCGGAAACGGCCATCAGCAGGCCGGAAAATACAACGGATGCCTTGTTCATGTTTTATCCCTACATTTTGTCAAATAATCCGTCTATAAACTAATACACTACCGCTAAGCTCGCCACAGGTTTAATATTCTTTACAATAGGTAATCAATAGTGACAATCGCCTAATATAAACCGTTAACTGGAGCAATTAGCCAGCGCACCCTCGGGTTAAGACGAGAAAAACCAGCGATTACCTCCGTACAAGCAAGTGTATCAGATAGGGTTTTCTTACCGGCGGACTAAGGTTTTCTTAAGACAGAATTATTACAGTAACGTCATTCAATCCTGTCACTGAGCCTGCGCGTGAATCCAGAATCGTCATTAAATCAATCCTCAACGACACCGCAAATTAAGACAACCGCCCTTTACTCCCTGTCGGCATCCTTTTACCGTTGGCAAGTTTTTGGCCTGCTGATCAGCGGTTTGGTGTTTCTATGGCTCTCCCGTAACGAACAGCTGGACTGGGCGATCAGCAATTATTGGTACGATGCCGCCAGCGGGCATTTCCCGTGGCAAAACAATTATTGGCTGGATCTGATCAATCACCGCCTGTTGAAGCAGATAGTGATCGTAGGGGCGGTGCTGACACTGTTTTGGGGCCTCTATCGCCGCAGCGCGCGCCTGATCGTAACCATGCTGCTGATTGGTATCGGCCCGCTGGTGGTGGGCATTCTCAAAGCCACCAGCGCGCACTCCTGTCCGTGGGATCTGATTGAGTACGGCGGCAAGGCGATGTCCTTCCCGCTGTTCGGCACGGTACCGGCGCTGCCGGGCCCCGGTCGCTGTTTCCCCGGCGGGCACGCCTCGAGCGGTTTCGCGGTGATGGCGTTGTTTTTCCTGTTTTATCCGCAGCGTCCGCGCCTGGCCTGGTGGTGCTGGTGCGGCGGCATTGCGCTCGGCATGTTGATGGGCTTTGGTCAGATCATGCGTGGCGCACATTTTCTTACCCATAACCTGTGGGCGGGTTGGTGGGTTTGGTTAAGCCAGTTGGCTATTTATTGGATGATTAGCGGCTATTGGCGCCGCAAGATGAGGTAACGGTTATGGAGCAGCTAAACCATGTTCTTTTCGCCTGGATCAATGCGACCCCGACGTCTCCCGAATGGATGATCGATTTCGCCACCTTTTTGGCGCGCGATCTTATCATTATCGTGCCGCTGCTGATCGTCGGCCTGTGGCTGTGGGGGCCGCAAAGCCAGCTGGTTTCACAGCGCGAAGTGGTGGCGAAAACCACGATCGCGCTGTTGTTCGCCATGCTTGCCGCCTCCGCTATCGGCGCGCTGCTGCCGCATGAGCGTCCGTTCGTCGCCGGCGTCGGCTATACCTTCCTGGCGCACGCGCCGGACAGCTCGTTCCCCAGCGATCACGGCACCGCCATCTTTACCTTTGCGCTGGCATTCCTGTTCTGGCACCGGGTCTGGTCCGGCGCGCTGCTGATGATTGTCGCCGCCGGCATCGCCTGGTCACGCGTTTACCTCGGCGTGCACTGGCCGCTGGATATGGTTGGCGGTTTCCTGCTCGGCCTGGTCGGCTGCCTGTTCGCGCAGCTGGTATGGAATCTGTTCGGCGATGTCCTCGCCGACAAGCTGTCGCGCCTGTATCGCTTCCTGTTTGCCTTCGCCATTCGCCGCGGCTGGGTGAAAGAGTAACCGCACAACATGACAGGGGCGTTACCGCCCCTGCTTTCACACCACGCCGGTAGTCACACAGAACGTCCGCGTTTTTCCCGCTCCCAGCATCACTCCTTCCTCCCCTTCTGGCGCGTTCGGCCGACAGTTCGCCGGCTGGATAAAGGAAAGTAACTGCCTGTTGCCCTGAACGGCGATGCGCCGGAAACCATAGTTGAATTGTTCGGTGGCAAAACGCGTCACATAACGCCGGCCCTGCGGCGCCAGCATAAAGAATTCGGCCTGATCCACATAGCGCGTCAGATCGTCGGAGCACAACAGTTCCTGCCCGATCGTATCCCCTAATAAAGCCGGCGTCGGCAGGTTCTGGCGGAATACCGCATCAGGAATGCAGTCATAGTTGAGGCCGCAAACATAGCGCAGCGGCTGCGGCCGCTCGGCCTGATTGGTGACCTTCATCTCTATGGCGAACTGCGCGCTCTGGGCCGCCAGACGCAGCGCCGGGCCGATGCGCCAACGCCCGCCCGCCCGCTCCCCCTCGCCGTGCAACGTCAGCTCATCGCCCGCCAGCTGGATCCACACGCGTTGCATCTGCAGCGGCTCACCGTCCTGATGCGGCCAGGCGGGATAGAACGCAGCGTCGTCAGCGCGCTTTCTGCCGGCGCCCCGCACGCTGCGGCGGCCCGACTTCAGCGAGTAACCGTCAAACTCAGCGTCCCAGATCGCGAGGCCCTGATACGGTAAAACCGTCAGTGCGCCACGGTGATTCGCCAACGTCAGCATCGGCCCGCGTTCTGTGCAGCGATGCGTGCTCACCGCGAAATCCGCATTGCGGAACAGTTCCTGCCGATGCGCCCCGAAAGCTTCAGGAGCCAGATCGATGTTGATCTTCATCTTTTTTCCCTCGACGTTTCGCCCGCGCAGGCCGCGAGCCCTGAAATGTTATTTAAATAACAAATAAAACGCCTTTAAGTTATACCTATAACAGCCTGATAGCGACGATCTGGTCGACATTTTTAAACATCGCTAGGTTTATCGGCATCTGAATGTTATTATTTTCACATTATCCATCCCGCTTACTGTCTTAACCTCACTAAGGAATCGCGATGACCACCGAAACCATCGATTACGCCAGCTACGTTGACCACACCCTGCTGGCGATGGACGCCACCGAACTGCAGATCGCCAAGCTGTGCGAAGAAGCGCAGCAGCACAACTTCTATGCGGTGTGCGTCAACTCCGGCTACGTGCCGTTGGCAGCCCAACTGCTGCAGGAAAGCACCGTGAAAGTCTGCTCGGTGATCGGTTTCCCGCTGGGCGCCGGCCTGACCGTTGCCAAAGCCTTTGAAGCCAAAGCGGCGATCGCCGCCGGCGCGCAAGAGATCGATATGGTGATCAACGTCGGTTGGTTGAAAAGCGGCCTGCTGGACGAAGTGAAAGCCGACATCGCCGCCGTGCGCGAGGTTTGCGCGGCGATCCCGTTGAAGGTAATATTGGAAACCTGCCTGCTCAGCGATGCGCAGATCGTCCAGGTTTGTGAAATGTGTCGCGAACTCGATGTGGCCTTCGTGAAAACTTCCACCGGCTTCAGCACCGGCGGCGCTCGGGAAGAGCACGTCAAACTGATGCGTGAGACTGTGGGCAGCGAAATGGGCGTGAAAGCTTCCGGCGCCGTGCGCGATCGCGCCACCGCCGAGAAGATGATCAAAGCCGGCGCCACGCGCATCGGCACCAGCTCCGGCGTCGCCATCGTATCCGGCGCCCAGCCGGCGGCGGGCAGCTACTGATCGTCGGCTTGCCCTGACGGGCATGGCCATACACTCCGATGCGGGACAATACGGGCGGCTGATGCGGCCCGATATTGCCCCGCATTGTTGTGTTTAGCGCCGGAAATGCCGGCACGCCCCTTTACCTCTACTACCTGTGGGAAGACGGATCTATGGAAACGCGGCGCGAAGAACGTATTAACCGGTTAGTTCAGGCGTTAAAACGCGCTGACAAGATCCACCTGAAAGAAGCCGCCGCGCTGCTGGGGGTCTCGGAGATGACCATTCGCCGCGATCTGAGCGCCGAACCGGCGGCCGTGGTGTTGCTCGGCGGCTACGTGGTGACCGATCCGCGCAGCAACGGCGTGACCAACTACTTCGTTTCCGATCAAAAAGCCAAACAGGTCACGGAGAAACGGCGCATCGGCCTGCTGGCAGCGCCGCTGATCAATGAAAACGACACGGTGTTTTTTGACTGTGGCACCACCACCCCGGCGATCATCGACGCCATCGCCGACGAACTGACCTTCACCGCCGTGTGCCATTCGCTGAACACCTTCCTGGCGCTGCAGGACAAACCGAACTGCAAAGTGGTCCTGTGCGGCGGTGAGTTCAAGCCGAACAACTACATCTTTTCCAGCGTCAGCGGCCGTAACGAGCTCGATCATATCTGCCCGAATATCGCCTTTATCTCCGCCGCCGGCCTCAGTCTGCAGCACGGCGCCACCTGCTTCAACTTCGACGAACTGGAGATGAAGCATCGCGCGATGGCGATGGCGCAGCAAAAGATCCTGGTGGCAGACCACAGCAAATTCGGCAAAACCAAACCGGCCTGCATCGGCCCCCTGACACAATTCGATCGGGTGATCACCGACCGCCAACCGGCCGCCGACTTCCTGGCATTCTTCAACGACAACGCCATCGCTATCCGCTATTAATCCGCCTTCAGCGCCGTCATAACCGACGGCGCACCGTTTCGATATCCCTCTTTCCTCACCCAAAAATGAACAAATAATGCGCAATCAATTCGCGTTTTTCGCTTATCCGCACGCAACATCAGGTTAATAAAATGCAACAGCTCACCCGCGTGATTATTTTTTCGCAGGCTAAACACGCGGTCGGCTGGGTGAATTAACGGCTATTTATGGCTTTTATATGATAAATCGTACCAAAGGCCAGGAAGTTTAAATAAACGGCGGTTTACGCGATTGCAGCAAATCTCACCAATACCTGTTAGCTATCTGTTATTTATATGATGAATGGTTACGCATTTTTATCCGCTAACCACGTAAGTAATTTCCCTTCGTTACTAGCGGTGAATTTTAAATAAAAATCATTAAAAACAAAAAGATAAATTCAATTTACCTTAAAAACATAATGTGATCCACATCACTAAAACTGCTTAATCCGGGTTTTTCGCTAGATCCAAAACCACGCATAAAATATATTGCTCGGCTTGCTGCTGAGCACAGCGCTTTATCCGGCTAATTATTGTACAAGCCGCATAATCGCAGAAAATTTTATGAGAGCGTTCTCAGCACAAAATCTTACACAAATGTGCAACAAATGCGCGAAAAATCGATAAAAAAGCAGATAACTGCACATATTACGCATTTGAGAGCAGGATCACGGTTGTTTCTACTGTAAATCGTTATCTTGCCGCCAACAAAAATCGACAGGCAATGACCTGTCGGCAGCGGTAACGACTTTTATCACCCGTGACGGTGGAAAGTCTTTAGTGAATTACCCGGCGCTGTGCCTTGGTAATGAACACAATAAACAACCAGGGGGACGCCAAAACATCCCCGCAAGCAACACCTGATTCTTACCGCAAGCGTTGCCTGAATAGGACGTTTGACGGTTTAACCTTAAGTTTTGCCTTTTAATTTTAAATTCGTGTTCACTTCGGAGATATTTATGGACACTACACAGACCGGCACAATTGCCTCTGCGGCCTCGGGCTCCAGCAGTACCTGGCGTAAAACGGATACCATGTGGATGTTGGGCCTGTACGGCACCGCCATCGGCGCAGGCGTCCTGTTCTTGCCCATCAACGCCGGCATCGGCGGTTTGATTCCTCTGATCATCATGGCCATCATCGCTTTCCCGATGACCTTCTTTGCCCACCGCGGCCTGTGCCGTTTCGTGCTGTCCGGCAAAAATCCCGGTGAAGACATCACCGCTGTAGTGGAAGAGCATTTCGGCATCACCGCCGGTAAACTGATTACCCTGCTGTACTTCTTCGCCATCTACCCGATTCTGTTGGTTTACAGCGTGGCGATCACCAACACCGTCGACAGCTTCATTACCCACCAGTTGGGCATGACGTCGCCGCCGCGCGCCATTCTGTCGCTGATCCTGATCGTCGGCCTAATGACCATCGTGCGCTTCGGTGAGCAGGCCATCGTGAAAACCATGAGCATTCTGGTCTTCCCGTTCGTGGCGGTGCTGATGCTGCTGGCGGTATACCTGATCCCTAACTGGACCGGCGCCATCTTCGAAAACGTGTCGCTGTCCGGCAGCGGTACCGGCATGGGCCACGGCCTGATCATGACCCTGTGGCTGGCAATCCCGGTAATGGTGTTCTCCTTTAACCACTCGCCGATCATCTCCGCTTTCGCCGTCGCCAAACGCGAAGAGTACGGCGCAGATGCCGAGAAGAAATGCTCCCGCATTCTGGCTTATGCACACATCATGATGGTGCTGACCGTGATGTTCTTCGTGTTCAGCTGCGTGCTGAGCCTGACGCCGGAAAACCTGGCGGAAGCCAAGGCGCAGAACATCTCGATTCTGTCTTACCTGGCTAACCACTTTAACAACCCGATGATCGAGTACATCGCGCCGGTTATCGCCTTCGTCGCCATTACCAAATCGTTCCTGGGCCACTACCTCGGCGCTCGTGAAGGTTTCAACGGTCTGGTTGCCAAATCGATGAAGAGCCGTGGCAAAACCGTCAGCACCGCCAAGTTGAACCGCATGACCGCTATCTTCATGCTGGTGACCACCTGGATCGTCGCCACCCTGAACCCAAGCATCCTGGGCATGATTGAAACCCTGGGTGGCCCAATCATCGCCATGCTGCTGTTCCTGATGCCGATGTACGCCATTCGTAAAGTGCCTGCCATGCGCAAGTACAGCGGCCACATCAGCAACGTGTTCGTGGTTGTGATGGGTCTGATCGCCATCTCTGCTATCGTGTTCAGCCTGCTCGGCTAATCACGCCCGGCCGGCGCCGCTTGCGCGCCGGCCCTCCCGCACTCCCCCATTTCCCGTATTCACCGCCTGAAACCTGAAGAAGGAGGCGAGACCATGGTCAGCGTTTTCGATATTTTCAAAATTGGCATCGGCCCATCCAGTTCCCACACCGT
The DNA here is from genome assembly GCF_002752475.1 of Serratia sp. OLAL2. Classification (NCBI taxonomy): domain Bacteria; kingdom Pseudomonadati; phylum Pseudomonadota; class Gammaproteobacteria; order Enterobacterales; family Yersiniaceae; genus Serratia; species Serratia sp. OLAL2. Next base: position 550,959 of record NZ_MSTL01000019.1, read on the forward strand.
TGGCCCGATGAAGGCCGGCAAACAGTTCGTCGACGATCTGATCGCCCACCAGCAGTTGCAGGACACCACCCGCGTGGTGGTCGACGTCTACGGTTCGCTGTCGTTGACCGGTAAAGGCCACCACACCGACATCGCCATCATCATGGGCCTGGCCGGCAACCTGCCGCACGACGTGGACATCGACAGCATTCCGGGCTTTATCCGCGACGTGGAACAGCGCGGCCGCCTGCCGCTGGCCAACGGCCACCACGAGGTGGATTTTCCGCTGCACGGCGGCATGAACTTCCACAGCGACAACCTGCCTCTGCACGAAAACGGCATGCGCATCCGTGCCTTCGCCGGTGAACGCCTGCTGCACAGCAAAACCTATTACTCGATCGGCGGCGGTTTCATCGTCGACGAAGAACACTTCGGCCAGTCTGCCGAGGGCGCCACGCCGGTGCCCTACCCGTTCAAATCGGCGCACGATCTGCAGCAGCATTGCAAAGACACCGGGCTGTCGTTGTCCGGCCTGGTGATGCAGAACGAGCTGGCGCTGCGCAGCAAAGCGGACATCGACGCGCATTTCGCCGACGTCTGGCAGGTGATGAGCGCCGGTATCGAGCGCGGCATCAACACCGAAGGCCTGCTGCCTGGCCCGATGAAAGTGCCGCGCCGCGCCGCCGCGCTGCGACGCATTCTGGTGACCGGCGACAAGAACAATATCGATCCGATGAACGTGGTCGATTGGATCAACATGTTCGCGCTGGCGGTCAACGAAGAGAACGCCGCCGGTGGCCGCGTGGTCACCGCGCCGACCAACGGCGCGTGTGGCATTATCCCTGCGGTACTGGCCTACTACGACAAGTTCATCCGCCCGGTGAACGCCAACTCCTACACACGCTACTTCCTGGCGTCCGGCGTGATTGGCGCGTTGTACAAGATGAACGCCTCGATCTCCGGCGCCGAAGTGGGTTGCCAGGGGGAAGTGGGCGTGGCCTGTTCGATGGCGGCGGCCGGGTTGACCGAGCTGCTCGGCGGCAGCCCGGCGCAGGTGTGCATCGCGGCGGAGATCGCCATGGAGCACCATTTGGGGCTGACCTGCGATCCGCTCGCCGGCCAGGTTCAGGTGCCGTGCATCGAACGCAACGCCATTTCCGCCGTTAAGGCGGTCAACGCCGCACGCATGGCGATGCGCCGGACCAGCGAACCGCGGGTTTGTCTGGATAAGGTGATCGAAACCATGTACGAGACCGGCAAAGACATGAACGCCAAATACCGCGAAACCTCACAGGGCGGGCTGGCGATCAAGGTCGTGGCCTGCAACTGATCGCCACGGCGAGGTACTTAAGGCGCCAGCCGGTGTGACTTGGCCGGCGCCGTTTCAATAGCGATCCTTTCCTGCCGCAACGCCGGGCTGAATACCCGCGCGAAGCCCCACAGCCCCGGGACGAGCGCTGTGCCGCAGCCAGCCGTAAAGTTCGGCATTACGCCGGAATCCCATTTTGCGCATGACGCTCATCTTGTGATTGCTGACCGTCTTCACGCTAATGTCCAGCATCCGGGCGATTTGCGTGACTCCCATCTCCCGCGTCATGCAGCGCATGATCTCTTGTTCGCGCAGCGTCAGGCCCCAGTGTTGGCATACGCAGCTCCTGCCACAGCTCAGTCTGCCCGGCCATTTGCTGCGCCGCTCCAGCTCGGCGCTCACCTGATACAGCGCCGAAACCAACGGCATATCGTGGTAGATGACGCCAGTCTCCAGCGAGCAGCGGTTACCGACGGTGCGTTTATGCCGTCCCTCCGGCGTTCGCAACGAGAAATACAGCGTTTTACGCCCCGCGGGCTGCGCCTCAGAGAGGTGACAAAAACAGCTTTGCACGCCGGGAGGAAAATAGCAGAACACCAGATCGGCTTCGTGAACCTGCCGCGCATCCACTAACAGCGTGCGCTTGCCGTAAGTGCTGAAATGCAGCGCCAGGGCCTCTTGCCAACCGGCGCTGAAGTATCGATTCTCATCAAATAGCGCGATTTTTATCATCGTGTTCATCCCTGTTCTCCCGCCGTGTCGGCTTCCCGTTTAACCGCCTGGACGCCCTTCGCCGGCGCCTGGCTGTTGTCGATGCGCAATTCATAAACCATGGTGGCGTTGGGCGGCACCTTCGGCGGGTAGCCGGTTTCACCGTAGGCCAGCGCCGGCGGCACGACCATCGTCAACGAGCCGTGGTTGTGCAGATGACCTATCGCCTCCCGGAACAGCGGCGGGTATTCGGACAGCGGTTGCGACAGCACCTTGCCGCTCAGATCCATATCCTGGATCACCGTGCCGTCGGTCAGCTTCTCTTTCACCACGACATCGACCACCGCCGTTGGCGCCAGCGCGCCCTCCCCGGCGTAATCCACCCGATACCAGAAGCCCATCGCCGACTGCTTTACGCCCTTTTGTTGACTGAACTGCGCCAGATAATCTTCATCGCGCCGCCGCTGCTGGTTAACGCGTTTCTCACGCGCGGCCACGGCGGCGGCATCCGCCTGCGCCGTCAGCGTATTCAGTTCATCCGGCGGCAGCTGCAAACGCCCCGCCACGCTGTCGATAACGCCCGCCAACAGGCTGTCGCGGTCCACCGGTACCCCCCAGCTTTGACGCTCCGTCATCAACCCCTGAATATCCCGCCCCAGCGCACTGCCCGCCGCATAGGACAACCGTTTCCGTTCATCCTTCAACTGCTCCGGCGTCATCTCCCATTGCAGCCGCTTACGCAACGCCAGCAGGTCTTCGCGCGCCTGCTGAGTCGCCTTCTGCTCACCGGCCCGCTTCTGCTCGCTTTCTTCCAACGCGGCGCGCAGAGCGTGCAACGCCTCCTGGTGCTCGCGTTGGCGTTGTGCAAGCGTCTGTGCCGATGCCTGCGCGGCAGACTCAAGTTCGGTGACGCGCCGTTCGGCCTGCGCCGCCGTCGTTCTGCTTTTGGCGGTTTCCTGCGTCGCCTGACGCAACAGCGCCTCGGCGCGCTGCGCGTCGGGCGAACCTCGCCAGGCAGCGCCCAGCCCGGCAATCCACTGTTGAAGCGTCGACGAGTCCGGCAACGCTGCGACGGGTGGCGCCGCTTTCTCCGCCCGCAGCGCAGTAAGTTCCTGGCGCAACATCGTCAGTTCCATTCGCTGGCGCGCCAGCTGTTGGTCACGCGTCAATAATTCCTGGCTCAGCGTAAAAGCTTTGGCCGATGAAGCAGGCTGGTGGGTGTCCGGCGGACGCTTTGCCGGCTCACGCTTTTTTTGCCCCGCCTCGCGGTCGGCGGGCGCCGCGTTTTCGCTCTTCGGCGCGGTGTTCTGCCGTTGATACTGCTCGGCAAACTGCAGCAGCGCCGGCACGCCGTCGTCCGCCTGCGCGACGCCGGTGCACAGCAGAGCCGCACAGCCCAGCAGGCGCAGCCTCATTTAACCTGCTCCCCGCGATCCGCCAGCCCGGTTAGCACCGCCTGATTCACCCCGGCGCACAGATAGTTGACCTTGTAGCGATACAGCGCATCCACCGTCTCCTGCGTGTCGCCGTTTACCCTGGCGCGCAGGTTGGCGTACTGCGAAGCGCCGCTCATCAGGCTGTCGAAGGCCTGTTTGTAGCGCTGATACTGTTTCTCGTCGATCGTGCGCAATGCACCCAGTTGCTGCTGGCACTGCCGCAGCTGCTCGGCCTCACGCTGCTTGCGCAAAGCCTCTTCTGACGGAGCTTGCACAGCCTGATTTTTGGTGTTCACGGCGGGCTTGCCCGACTTTTGGTTTTGACAGGCGGCGGCGCTCAACGCCAACAGGCACAGCAGGCCCATGCGCAGGGCGCGATTGAGGAGCTTTATCATCATTGCGTTTTTTGTCCTTGTAGACGCTTATTCGTATTCCAACGTAAAGGTGGCCACCGCGCTGAAGGTGCCGCGGCCGATGGACTTCGTTTGGATGGCCTCCGGCTCCCCCTGCACATAGGCCTGCAGCGTGAGCGTGGTGTTGCCGGCATTCAGGCGGAATTTATCGCTGGCGCGATTGAGCGGCAGCGCCTTGCCGGTGCTGTCCTCCAGCCCGATGCCGATCCCCGAGGCCAGGCTGCCGGCATCCAGCGCCAACAGGCCGGGCAGTTTGGCGTTCTCGGTGCCGGTAAACGTAATGGCCACCGTATTGCCCAGGCTGAGATCGCATTCAGTCAGGTGCAACGCGAAGGTTTGGCTGTGGGTGCGGGTGTTCAGGTACAGGTATTTGTCGACGATGGTGCCGAAATCCAGTTGGATGTCCTCATCCCCCGGCTGAATGACGCACGGCTCGGCCACCAGCGTACCGTGAAAGCGCATGTTTTCCGCCGCAGCCGCCGGCTGCGCCATCATGCCGGCCGCCATGACCATGCCTGCCCCCAACAGCGCGCTTCGGCGCCGGTTCGTCTCTGTTGCGCGCATGACGCCACTCCCTTTGGTTGTGCTTGCGCCTACCAGGCGCAAGCGGCGTATTAGTCGTAATAAAGACGGAAATCGATCGCCGCGCGGTAAGCGCCGGCGCTCAGCGTCGCCGGGGTGCGCACCGGCGTCACCGTATACGTCAGGGTGTTTTGCCCCGGCGTCAGCAAGATCGGTTTGTTGCGCGCGCCGAGGCGGACCGGCAGGCCGCGGGCATCCGCCAACTGCAACCCCAATCCGGTGACGCCGGCCACCCTGACCAGACCCGGCGCGTCGTCATCCGTCGGCGCGGAAAACGCGACGGACACCGCAGGCTGGCTGCCGCTCCAGGCCAGAACCCCAGTCCAGGCGTCGCGGTTGCTCGCCGGCGCCCGCAGACAGTCTTTCAGCGTCAGCTCGAAGGCGACCGGCGTGCCGCGATCGCCCGGACGCTGGAAGTGCGCCGTTCCGGTCTCCCCCAGCCAAACCTCCTGACGAGCGGTGGTCATTTCCAGGCTGCAGGCGCTTTCCGTTAACGCGCCGTAGACGTGGAGCGTGCCATTCGCGCCCTCCACGTCCCAGTTGTCCACCGCGCGGGCCGGCGGCATCAGCATCAGCATCGTGCCTGCCGTCAGCGGTACCATCAGCGCGGCCAACACCGTCAGGCCGATAGTGCGTCGCTGATGACGTTCATAGGCCTTTCCCAACAGCATGGGGATCTTTCGTTGCATGATTCGTTCACTCCGCTGTGTTCACTCTGTCTTCCCTGCTTGCGCGCGGATCGTCATTTGGCGACCGGTACGACCTGGCAGGCATTGCCGCCGCAGCGGAAGTTCAACTGCGGCCGACCACCGTAATCGTTGATGTACGCCAGCGACGGGCCGCTACCGAGGCTCGCGGCGGAGACGTTCAGCGGGGCGCTGGCCTTCGGCGCCACCATCAACGGTTCAAAGCCGGCGGCCCCTTTCCCGCCCTTGCCGGCGCTCGCCTCAACGATCGTCACGTAATAAGGGGTCGGGTTGTTCACCACGTACTTGTCGCCCTGCCGGGTCAGCGTCAGCTGCTCCTGCCACGGTGCGGCGTTCTTTTTCGGGGCGAGCGCCGCCGGGCGATAAAACATTTTGATGCGCGTCTGCAACGCTATCTGCAGCGTGTTCGGCTTATTGCTGCGCGGCGGGATCTCGCGCAGATTGAAGTAATACAGCGTCTCCCTGTCCTGCGGCAGCTGACGTGCTGCCGGCAGCGACTGGATCTTCACCTGGCTCGGTTTGCCCGGCTCCACCCGCTGCACCGGCGGCAGCACGGTAAAAGGGGTTTGGATTTTGTTGCCGCGATCGTCTTCGATCCATCCCTGCGCCAGATAAGGCAACTGTTTGTTCTGGTTACTGATGTTGAGACTGACCGTTTTCAGGTCGCCGTCGAAAATCACACGCGTGCGATCCAGCGCAATGGCCGCATGAGCGGGCAGGCTGACCGCGCCGATCGTCAACGCGGCGGCGAGCGGGCTCACAAGGAAAACGGTCTTTCTGGTCATAGTCAGATTCATCATGTCTTCACGGTTCCAGTCGGCCGGAAGCGGGCGAGCCCGCCCCGGCGGTTTAGCGGCGGAGCGCACTCCGCCGGGTGTATGTCAGTTGGCGTTCTCCGCCGGCTTGTTACCGGTGAGAGGACGGCAAGGCAGCAGCAGCGTATTCATCAACATTTCGGCCGGCAGCGGCGCCGGCAGCTGGATTTCACACTGCGCCGCGCCGTTCCAGTGCACGCTCATGCGCTCGCCGGGGTTGAGGCCGGACAGGTAAACGCTGCCGCCGTCATTGATGATGCCGGTCTCCTGCTTACGGGCATTCAGCACCGTGGCGCCGAACGGCGGCTCGCTGCCGTCCGCCAGCTTGACGATCGCCATCGCCTTCTCGCCGGCAATCACTTCAAACTTGCGGTAGCCGATAGCCCCCTCGGTCAACGTGGCCTGCACCACCGAACGCGTCGCCTCGACGTTGTCGCTTAGGCTGTTGAGATCGATGCTGGCCTTATTGCGGTAGTAGCTGTTCACATCCGCCACCACCGCCTTGCCGTAACGGTTGGTCAGCACCGTACTGCCATAGCCACGTACCGGTACACCGGCGACGCCTTCGGTATCGAGCAGCAAGCGCGTGCCGCCCGGCGTATTGACGCGGTGCAGCACCGCTCCTTCCGCCGCCATCGTCAGGCCGCCCTGCGCGCCGATGCCGACGGCGCTGTACCGGCCGGCCTGGTAGCTGGCGTTGGCATTGATCTGCGCCATATCGCCCTGATGGCTGTAATACCCGCTGGCCGTCGCCCCACTGCGCGCGGCGCCTGCGCTGATCTGATAGTTGTTGTGTTCATCAACCCGGTTGTAGTACCCGACCCGATGGGCGTTCTCTTCGCGATCGAGCGTCATGTTGTAACTGAGCGTCCCGGCGCTGCCCCAGGGCAGCGACAGCGACAGGTACATCCCGTCGTCGTTGCGCTCGTTGTAACGGTTGCGATAGGCCGACAGCGAAACGCTGACGTTCTTGAAATCGCCGATATCGAAGTAGCGCGATACCATCAGGTTGTAACGATCGTTCGGCGCCCGATCCCAGTAGGTTTGGTGGCTGTAGTTGAGATAGGTGCTGAGCCCCAGATCGCGGAACTGTTTGTTGAAGGTGATGGTGTACATCTCCTTGCTCTTGCCGCTGCGTCCCCCTTCGTAACGCGCATCGAGGTAGTCCCCCATGCTCATGAAATCTTCCTGGGAGAAGCGGTAACCGGCAAAGGTGACCTGGCTGTCGTATTCATCGAAGTTCTTCGAATAGCTCAGCCGGTACGAACCGCCGGTCAGCGTGCCATCCTGCGGCAAACGCGCACGCGACTGCGTGGCATCGAACGACAGCGCCCCCAGCGCCATCAGATCGCGCCCGATCCCCAGCGACAGCGCGTTATAATCGCCGCCGGCGATGCCCCCACCGTACAACGACCAGCCGTTGCTGATCCCCCAGGAGAACTCGCCGGTGCCAAACATCGGCCCGCGCAGATGGTGCCCCCACTCCGACGGTTTGCCCGTCGCCAGCTTGTAACGCACCGTACCCGGGCGCGTCAGATAAGGGATGTTGGCGGTGTTCATCTTGAACTCCTGCACGCTGCCGTCTTGCTCTTCGACGCGCACGTCCAGCTCGCCGGAAACGGCGTCATTGATGTCCTGAATGCGGAACGGCCCCGCCGCCACCTGCGTTTCATACAGCACGCGCCCCTGCTGGCTGACCACCACCTTAGCGTTGGTTTTCGCCACGCCGGTCACTTCCGGCGCATAGCCGCGCAGGTTGGGCGGCAACATGCTGTCGTCGGATCGCAGACTGACACCGGTAAAGCGCAGACTGTCGAAAATGTCGGAGTTCAGGTAATCCTCACCCATCGTCAACCGCGAACGCAGCGCCGGGATCGCCCGGTAGGCGTAATAGCGGCTCCAGTCGAACTGTTTATCGGTAGGCTGAGAAGAACCGGTCTGATGGTTGAGGTTAGCCTGCCAGTCGGCGCGCAGACGCCAGGCGCCCAGGTTGGCGCCGCCGGTGCCGTTGCCGCTCAGGCTGTAACTGCTGCCGCCTTTCTGGTGTTTTTGCGTTTGGGCGTTAACGTTATAGTCAAACAGCAGCCCAGGAATACCGTCATCCCAGCGCGAAGGCGGGTCCCAGTTTTCCGAGCTGTATTCCAGATAGGCCTGAGGAATGTTGAGATACAACGAGGAGCTGGCAAGATCGCCGCGGGCTTCCATCCCCGCCAGACTCGAGGCGTCAAGGCAACGGCCGCCGTGCGTCCAGTTCAGCGTGCTTAACAGTTTTTCTTTCAGCCCCAGTTGGTTGACCAATTCCGGCGAAAGACAGGCTTCGCTGCCTTTAGGATCGTTCTCAGGTGCCAAAAACGTCACCGGCTGTTCCGGCAGGTCGTTCTTATTGACGTGCACCACCATGGTATAAACGCCCGGCATGATGTAGCCGCTGCGCGTAAATTGGCTCAGATCGATATTTTTACGATCGTTGATGTCTAATACGTCAGTATTGAATTGAATAACGTCGGCGGCATAGACCAACGCGATCGGATTTCCCAGAGAAAGGGCAACACAGAGCCCCAAAGCTTGAAGACGAAATAACTTCCCTGCCGGTGAAAGCATAATAAAAGTCCTTTCAATAACGAATTAACCGTCAGTACGAGAAAAAATCAAAAATAATCCAGCTTAAAACGCACTGTGGAAAAATACGCTCCCGCCTTCAACGGCTGATGATTCGGCATCAACGTCATGGAATAATTCAGCACTCTATTTCCCGGTATTATTCCTTCCATCGGTAAGGGTTTCCCTGGAATAACCGGCGTGCCGTTGCTGTCTTTTATCTTCAATGCGACGCCGCGCGCCTCGCCCTGTACGCCAAACAGAGCGCCTTCCGCATAACCATCAAACGTGACCTGAAAGAATTTCCAATCAGGTTTGTTTTCCGGCCGTTCCAAAATGCAGTTGACCAATTCAATACTGAAAGGTTTGGTCATCCCCTGGCCGTCACGAATGATCTGCCCGAGAGGAAGAGTGTCCATATCGATCGTCTGATCGCGGCTGCCGGCGGCAATGGCGCAGGCGGTGTCGATAATGGCGCCGTGCATGTTGACTTTGCCCCACCCCTGCGCGGCGGAAGTTGCATAGCCGGGCGCAAACGCCAACGACGCCAAAAGAACGGCACCCGCTCGATTCCTTGGTAAAAACATCGCGACATTCCTTTGACAGGGAGATTCACCAGGCATGTGGCGAGCCCCATGCCTGGTTGATTAAGCCTTCGGACTCACTTACTGATAAGCCAGGGTGAAATCGGCTACGGCGGTGAAGTCGCCCGGAACGATGGCGGCGGAAGCGCCTTCGCCCTGCAGGTAGGCGGCGAAATGCAGGGTGTTGTTGCCGGTGTTCAGAGTCTGCGCGGTAGTCGCTTCACCCAGTTTGATCGGCTGGCCGTTGTAAGAGATAGCTACGCCGGCGCCGCTGGCGGTGCCCGCGATGCCCAGCAGATCCTTATCGGTAGACGATGCTACGCCGCTAAAGGTGGTTTTAACGGTTTTCAGGGTGGTGATGTCGCACTGCTCCAGCTTGATTTCAAACGGACGCGGGTTGGATTTGCCGCCGTTTTTCAACGCCACGTTGGACACCTGGCCCAGATCTACGGTCTGATCGATCGACTCAGGCGCAATAGAGCATGGCGCATCAATAATAGAGCCCGTGAAGGTGACCTTACCGTGTCCCTGATCGGCTGCCTGTGCAAAAGAACTTGCGCCAAATGCAATCACTGCAGCCATCATGATTTTGTTAAGTTTCATAGAACCTATATTCCTTATAAGAAAAAATGCATATTCCAATCAAGAAAAAGAGCCACAGGAAACCTGCTCGCGCTTATATGTGCGCAGCCCTAATTCTTTAGCATCTTGCTAGTTGGTTAACTGCCAAACCCCAAAGGCACCGACAATAAAAAAGTCGATAACGGCAAGTCTGCAGCGGCCCACCCATTAATGAATTCGCCCTATAAAAATAAACGAAATCACAACGAGCAAGGGCCAATACTTTCTAATCCGCCCTTCTTGTTCGGCGATGAATATTCTGGCAAATGCCTCTCAGCAAAAAAAGGCTTTTTTTGATCAAGGCGAACATTCGCAATTTATTTCCTAATTGAAGTTAATTTACTGTTATTTTTAGGCTCATAGATCGTAAAAAATACTTTTATAGAGCAATATCCTGTTTTTGCGAGATTCACAAGTAATCAGATCGCAAAGTGGCGCTTTGTGAATATAATAAACCAAAATTTTAGGTTTCTGCGTGACGCCACCCCTGCCTGAACATAGGTAAAAACGGGGCGGGCAACGCCTTTTTTTTCAATCCTGATAAATAGATAGGAATTTTCTTTGTTCGCGTTTTACCTCGTTGTTGGTAGGCGGCGAATGTTTGTTTTTTCTTAGGAATACGGCAATCGGAATACAGAGGAAGTGCTATGGAAGCGTTATCTCCGAAACAAAAGGAAATACGGCAATTGCAGCACGATCTGCTGCAAACATTATTCGCGCAATCGCCCCGTCAATGTCCCGTCGCCGGGCCGCCGCCACAGCAGCAGTGGCTCTCGACGCGGCAACTGGCCAATGCCGTCAACGTCGGTGTTTACCGGGCTCGACGGCTGTTATTGGATCTTGTCGCCCGACAAGAAGTGATTGTGACGGACGGCTCCATCAACAACTCGTTGAGGTGGTATCCCACCGCGTTGCTGGACGGTGGTGATAACAACGGCATACCCAACAAAGATGCATCTCACTCTCCTTTAACGGAATAAATAGGGCCAGCCGGCCTGATTGGCAATATTTCATTGCGGAGTAACGCCGCACACCATTTATATATATCGGGATATTATCGTGAGAAAAACAGCCCTGCTATTTTTACGTTGCTGCCTGGCACTCTCTTTCTTCCTGCTGCTTGGCAACGCCAACGCATTTACCTGCCGCACGTCCGATGGCGGACTGATTCCACCCGGGGGCTCGACCACGCCGGTTGACGTCCGGGTACGCATCGGGCCACAGCTTTCTTATGGCAAAAACGAAATCGTCAACGTCAGCCAGGTCACCTGTAAAAACGACGTCGCGAGCTGGTACGACTATCTCAAAACCGATAGCCCGGCGCTGTCGATGAACGGCGCGATTTTTGGCTCGATCGGCAGCGGCACCACCATCAACGGCAGCGACTATAACTCCCCGGTGCCTGCCGGCATCAGCGTACTCAGCCTCACCGGCTTGCAGACCCAGTCTGTCGCCATCCGGGTCTATATCGTGTTGAACCGTTTCCCAACGCCGGACATCAAGGTGAACAAGGGCGACGTCATCGGCCAAATCAACTTTATTCAGACCAACGATCAGCCGGGTTGTCCGCAGTGCGGCGTTTATCGCTGGCGCCTGATCGCCGACAACGACGCCTACTTCGTCACCACCAGTTGCACCATCAACAACGGCCAGCAGATTAATGTCGACTTCGGCCAGATCCGCCAGGACTTTCTGACTCAAAGCGCCAGCGATGCCCAGATAAAACAGGACAAAGCGCTCAGCTACCAGTGCGACGATCAGAGTGCGACGCAGGATATTCTGATCCGCATGGTCAGCGACGCCAGCGGCTTCTCCAGCGATTTTATCAAGACCACCAATCCTAACGTCGGCGTGGCGATGGTGTATAACGGCGCGGTGGTGAAACCCAACAATGCCTTCAGAACACGCATCGTCAACGGTCTGGGTAACGATACCGTGACCTTTGTGCCGGTGAAGAACAATGTCCCTTACACCAGCATCGCCACCGGTCCGCTGTCGGGCTCGGCCACGCTGATCTTCAGCGCACCTTGAGACGGGAGCCAGAATGAACATGACGATAAAAACGGGCTGCGCCCTGCTGTTGGCGCTGGAATTGATTAGCTCGGCCGCTCAGGCCGCCGATCAGGGCACCAAAGTCAACATCACCGCCACCGTAGTGGCGCCTCCGCCTTGCGTGATCAACGACGGGCGCACCATCGATATCGACTTCGGCAAGGTAGGCATCAAGCGCATCGACGGCAACCGCTATATGCAACGCATCGATTACAGCATCAAATGCGAGTTTCTGGATAACAGCCGCCAGCTGAAAATGAAGATCATGGGCGGCGCGGCGGCCTTCGACGGCAGCGTGTTAACCAGCAGCGTCAATGGATTGGGCATCAAGCTGTTGGCCAACGGTAAGGCCTTCGCCATCAATACGCCGCTGGACATCGACTACGCCAATCCGCCGACGCTTGATGCGGTGCCGGTAAAAAACAGCGCCGTCACCCTGGCGGAAGGCGATTTCACCAGCGGCGCCACCATGCTGGTGGACTACTTTTAATCACCGCGCCGCAGAAACTCGCGAAAAAAAGCCGCAACGTCTCCGTTGCGGCTTGGTCGAGGATGGTGCGCCCGGGGCGCTCCTTACATCAGGCTATTCAGCCGAAGATCCCGCCGAACCACTGGCTCAGCTTCATCATCACCATATCCCAGATGCGGCTGAAGAAGTTGCCCTCTTTCACCTCTTGCATCACCACCAGCGGGTGCTGTTCGATGGTTTTGCCGTCCAGCTGGAAATCGATGGTGCCGACCACCTGGTTTTTCGCCAGCGGCGCTTCCAGCGTCGGTTGGGTCAGCTTGTAGCTGGCCTTCAGGTTTTTCATCTGCCCTTTCGGAATGGTGACCGAGGCGTCTTTCGCCACGCCAAGCGGCACTTCGCTGACGTCGCCGAACCACACTTTCTGGGTGACGAACGGTTTATCGGCCTTGATCGGCGTCGCGGTTTCATAGAAGCGGAAGCCCCAGGTCAGCAGCTTTTCGCTTTCGCTAAAGCGCACGCGATCGCTCGGCGCGCCTAAAACCACCGAGATCAGACGCATCGGTCCGTCGGTAGCGGACGCCACCAGGTTGTGGCCGGCGCCGCTGGTGTAACCGGTCTTGATACCGTCGACGTTCAGGTTGCTGCTCCACAGCAGACGGTTGCGGTTAATCTGGCGGATCTTGTTGAAGGTGAACTCTTTCTCTTTATGCAGCGCGTATTCGTCCGGCACGTCGCGGATCAGCGCCTGACTCAACAGCGCCATGTCACGCGCGGTGCTGTACTGCCCTTCCGCATCCAGGCCGTGCACCGTCAGGAAGTGGGTATTCTGCAGGCCCAGGGATTTGGCATAGTTGTTCATCAGGCCAACGAACGAATCCTGGCTGCCCGCCACGTAGTCTGCCAGCGCGATGCTGGCATCGTTACCCGACTGGATCACGATACCCTTATTCAGTTCCAGCACCGGCACCTGATCGCCAGGCTTGATGAACATCAGCGAAGAGCCGCGCAGCGCCGGGTTACCGGGCGCCCAGGCGTCTTTGCCGACGGTGACCATGTCTTCCGGCTTGATCTTGCCGGCCTTGATCGCCTGGCCGATCACGTAGCTGGACATGATCTTGGTCAGGCTGGCGGGATCGAGACGGGTGTCGGCATTGCCTTCGGTCAGCACCTTGCCGCTGTTGTAATCCATCAGAATGTAGGCCTTGGCGTCTACCTGCGGCGGCGCCGGCGGCTCGGCGGCGCGCACGGCCGGGGCAGCCAGCAACAGGATGCCTACGCTGAAGGTCAGTTTTTTCAGGGAAGTGGATAAGTTTTTTTTCATCATGACGTCGCCAGAGTGTCCATTCAAACCATTGAAATAGCGTTAACTTTCAAACATGTTCACGTTTTAAGCCAACCAGCGAGAGTGGCCCGGTGCGCGCATGCCGGCCGCAACCCCCTGCGGCGCCCATAGCGGGTAACACAACGCACCGAAAATGCCCTTGCTGTGAGTTTATGTGATTTATCTTATTTTTGCAGGGTTTAGCGTGAATTTTCAGCATTTTTACATAACTGTACGCAGCCCCCCGCTTATCGTTCAAAAAAGCATCGAGACGCGCATTTTTGCACCCACCCACGGCTACACGGCCAAGCATCTGCACCGCTAAACATCCGCGCTTCCATACGTCCAAAAAAGATTAATATATTCCATAATGGCATATAGAACCGTTATTTGTTCTTTTTAAAGCGCTTATCCTCAGCGCTATCATCCGCACAACGACTTTTATACCGAATAATCCTGGAGATGAGTCATGGCGATCCCCCATTCCGTCATCGAGATGATTGGCAATACCCCGATGCTGGAACTGACCCAGTTCGATACCGGCCCATGCCGGCTGTTCGTCAAGCTGGAGAACCAAAACCCCGGCGGTTCGATCAAAGACCGCGTCGCGCTGTCGATGATCGAACAGGCCGAGCGCGACGGCAAACTGCAGCCGGGCGGCACCATCATCGAAGCCACCGCCGGCAATACCGGCCTGGGGTTGGCGCTGGTAGCGGCGCTGAAAGGCTATAAGCTGCTGCTGGTGGTGCCGGACAAGATGAGCCGCGAAAAGATCTTCCACCTGCGCGCACTGGGCGTGGAAGTGCTGCTGACCCGTTCGGACGTCGGCAAAGGGCACCCGGCTTACTATCAGGATTACGCCAAACGCCTCGCTGGAGAGATCCCCGGCGCCTTTTATATCGATCAGTTCAACAACCCGGCCAATCCGGCGGCCCATACGACCACTACCGCGCCCGAACTGTGGCAGCAGATGGAGCATGACGTGGACGCTATCGTCGTCGGTGTCGGCTCCGGCGGCACGCTGGGCGGGCTGAGCCGCTATTTCGCCGACGTTTCGCCGCAGACGGAATTTGTGCTCGCCGACCCTGCCGGCTCTATCCTGGCGGACTATCTCGACAACGGCCACATCGGCGAAGCGGGCAGTTGGTTAGTTGAGGGCATCGGCGAAGACTTCGTCCCACCACTCAGCGACTTTGACCAGGTCCGCCACGCGTACCGCATCGGCGACGCGGAGGCCTTCATCACCGCGCGCGATCTGCTGCGCAAGGAAGGCGTGCTGGCGGGATCGTCCACCGGCACCCTGCTGGCCGCCGCTCTGCGTTACTGCCGTGCGCAAACCGAACCCAAGCGGGTCGTGACCTTCGTTTGCGACAGCGGCAACAAATACCTGTCTAAAATGTATAACGACCACTGGATGCTGGAGCAGGGCCTGCTGAGCAAACCGCAGCACGGCGATCTGCGCGATCTGATCGCCTATCGCCACGACGAAGGCGCCGCCGTTTCCGCCGCGCCGGACGACACGCTGGCGATCGTGCACGCCCGCATGCGGCTGTACGACATCTCGCAGCTACCGGTGCTGGAAGGCGATCGGGTGGTCGGATTGATCGATGAGTGGGATCTGCTGAACGCCGTCCAGGCCGACGCCGCCCACTTCAGCCTGCCGGCCGGCAGCGCGATGACCAAGCAGGTCCAGACGCTGCAAAAGGAAGCCGGCTACGAGGAATTACAGGCCACCTTCAACCATGGCCACGTCGCGGTGGTGCTCGACGGCGAGCGCTTCCTCGGCCTGATTACCCGCACAGACGTGCTTAACGCCTGGCGCCAAAAATTACGTTAATAAGGACCCATTATGGCCAAGTTTGATACGTTGACCGTTCACGCCGGTTACACCCCGGACGCGACCGGCGCAGTGATGCCGGCGATTTACGCCACCTCCACCTACGCCCAACCGGCACCGGGCGAGCATACCGGCTACGAATACTCCCGCAGCGCCAACCCGACGCGCACCGCGCTGGAAAGCGCCATCGCCGAACTGGAAGGCGGCAGCCGCGGCTACGCCTTCGCCTCCGGTCTGGCGGCCTGCTCCACGGTGCTGGAGCTGCTCGATAAAGACAGCCACCTGATCGCGGTAGACGACCTGTACGGCGGCACCTATCGCCTGCTGGAAAAAGTGCGCAGTCGCACCGCCGGCCTGCGCGTGACTTACGTGTCGCCGGCGGATCTCGCCGGGCTGGAACAGGCGATCGAACCGGATACCAAAATGATCTGGGTCGAAACGCCGACCAACCCTCTGCTCAAGCTGGCGGATCTGAGCGCCATCGCCGCGATCGCCAAAAAGCATCAGCTCATCAGCGTGGCGGACAACACCTTCGCCTCGCCGTATCTGCAACGTCCGCTGGATCTGGGTTTTGACGTGGTGGTGCACTCCGCCACCAAATACCTCAACGGCCACTCCGACGTGGTGGCGGGCGTCGCGGCGGTGGGGGATAACCCGGCGCTGGCGGAACAGCTCGGCTTCCTGCAAAACGCGGTCGGCGGCATTCTCGATCCGTTCAGCAGCTTCCTGACGCTGCGCGGCATTCGCACTCTGGCACTGCGCATGCAGCGCCACAGCGACAGCGCGCTGCGCATCGCCCAGTGGCTGGAGAGCCAGCCGCAGGTGGAAAACGTCTATTACCCTGGCCTGCCGAGCCATCCGCAGCATGAGCTGGCGGCACGCCAGATGACGCGCTTCGGCGGCATGATCTCGGTACGGCTGAAAGGCGACGACGCCTATGCGCGTCGGGTCATCCAGCGTTCGCGCCTGTTCACCCTGGCGGAAAGCCTGGGCGGCGTGGAAAGCCTGATTAGCCAGCCGTTCAGCATGACGCACGCCTCCATTCCGCTGGAACAGCGCCTGGCAACCGGCATCACGCCGCAGCTGGTGCGCCTGTCGGTAGGGATTGAGGATGTGGAAGATCTGATCGCCGATCTGCAGCAGGCGCTGGCGGAATAATCGCCTGAATCAATCGCCATCAGCCCGGCCGGCGCGCCGGGCTTTTTTGTGCCTGATGTTCAGACGCCGATGACGTCCCGATAAAAGCGCTGTGCCACATCGGGGTGGGAACGGATGCGACCTTTCAGGTAGTTATACCCCACGTCGCGCAGCAGCGGGTTGAGCGGATCGCTGGCCGGGCCCCGAGCCTGCGCCCCCAGCGGCGGCGGCAGTTGATACAGCGGCACCACCGCGTCCAGCCGTGCGCCGAGGAAGAACGCGATCGACAACCTGTCGCGCCCCGCCGGCGGCGTCTCCACCCGGTGCACCGTGGCGCGCAGATAGCCGTTGGTCGCCAGCTCCAGCAGCTCGCCGATGTTCACCACGAAAGTGTCTTCATGCGGCTGCGCGTCTATCCACCGCCCTTCGCTCACCTCCACCTGCAGCCCTTTTTGCGCGTCCTGCAGCAGGAAGCTGAGAAACCCGGAGTCCTTGTGTGCGCCAACGCCCTGTGCGCTGCCGGTAGCCTCCCGCCCCGGATAGCGGATCAGTTTGATGTGCTCGTTGGGCTTCTCGCCGTACAAGCGATCGAACGCCTGCTCCGGCAGCGACAGCGCCAAAGCGAAAGCGCGCAGCAGCCGCAGCGACATGGCGGTCATCGCCTGTTGCCACTGCAGCAGCAGCGGTTTCAACGTCGGTAGCGCTGCCGGCCACTGGTTTGGCCCCTGCAGGCGTGCCCAGCGTGGCGTGTCGTCAGACAACGTCAGCGCCGGGCGTTCGGCGCCGATATCGAACTGCTCGCGCCAGTCAGGCTGCCCGCGCGTGAGCTCCGCCGCCGCCCGGTTGTAACCGCGAAAGTGCGGCGAATGCACCATCTGCACCGCCAGCTTGTCGGCTTCCGGCAGGGCGAAAAATTGCCGCGCGGCGTGCTGCAGTCGCGCATTCAACGCGCCGTCTACGCCGTGCCCACGCAGATAGAAAAAACCGACGTCGCGGGCCGCCGCGCGCAAATCGTCGAGAAAGGCGTGCCGCTGGCGCGCATCACCGTCAAGCTGCGAAAGATCCAGCAGCGGCAGCGTCTTCAGCGTCGTCAGATGCGTCATCATGCGGTTCCTCTTCTTCCCCGATCACGATCGGGCTGCCATACAGACGAATAATCAACATTGTCACTCCCCAGCGGGTAGCTGCATTTGCCCCATAGTTATCACCGCGCTCGCCGGAGCGGCCAATATTGTTGCGTTCTAAGTTATGCAAACGTTCAACAAACTGTCGCAAAACCGTCATCAATGTTTCTTATGCTCTGCGCAATTTCGCCGACGCCGCTGGCTGGCGATGGGCGCTATCCGCTATCCTGTAAACGACTTCATACCCTGCCTGCCGGAGAAATACTGATGGATTTAGCCTTATTCGACCTGGATGAAACCCTGATTGACGATGACAGCGCCAGCCTGTGGATCCGCTGGCTGGTCGGCCAGGGCTTCGCGCCGGCGGAGCTGGAACTGCAGGAGCAGCAGCTGATGCAGCTCTATTATCAGGGCAAGCTGTCGATGGAGGACTACATGCAGGCCACGCTGGCGCCGCTGACCGGCCTGAGCGTGCAAACCGTGGCCGGCTGGGTGCAACGCTACATTCGCCGCGATATCCTGCCGCGCGTCTATCCCGCCGCCCGTGAGCGCCTGCAGTGGCACCGCGAACGCGGCGACTGCATCCTGGTGATCTCCGCCACCGGCGAGCACCTGGTGGCGCCGATCGCCGAACAGCTCGGCGCCGACGATGCGCTGGCAATCGGCGTGGAAATCAGCGACGGTCGCTTCACCGGCCACACCTACGGCACCATGACCTACCAACAGGGCAAGGTGATCCGCCTGCAGCACTGGCTTGCGCAGCATCCGCACCTGAAGTTCGAGCACAGCCACGGCTACAGCGACTCTCTCAACGACAAGGCGATGCTGCAATTCGTCGACAGCGCCACGGTGATCAACCCCGACAGCGAACTGAGCGCGCTAGCGGCGGAGCACGGCTGGGAAGTGTGCCGCTGGGAGCGTTGATCGGCAGACAAAAAATGCCCTGCGGTGTGACAAAAAGCGCATTGTGGCGTAGGTATTAAGGGTCTTTAATCCGCTAACGGAGTTATCCCATGCTGACCATTTGGGGTCGTGAGAATTCGAACAACGTCAGGAAGGTGCTGTGGTGCGCCGCCGAACTGGGGCTGAGCTATACCCACATCAACGCCGGCGGCGCGTTCGGCAAGGTCAACGAAGAGAGTTACCGCGCGTTGAACCCGAACGGCCTGGTGCCGCTGCTGCAGGACGATGACTTCGTGCTGTGGGAGTCCAACACTATCGTGCGCTACCTGGCGGCGAAATTCGGCGACGCGACGTTCTATCCGCAAGATCTGCAGGCGCGCGCCGCCGCCGAGAAATGGATGGACTGGACCACCTCAACCATCGTTCCGGCCTTCACCATCGTCTTTTGGGGCCTGATCCGCACCGCGCCGGAGCTGCGCGACATGGCGAAAATAGAAGCGGCGATCGCCACGCTGGAAAAACACTTCGATATCATTGAACAGACGTTGGCGCACCAGCCTTACCTCTCCGGCGACGCGTTCGGCTTCGGCGATATCCCGCTCGGCAGCTTCGCCTACGGCTGGTTCGAGATGCCGATCGCCCGCCGCCCACGGCCGAACATGGAGCGCTGGTATCAGCAACTGCGCGCTCGCCCGGCCTATCAGCGCGGCGTGATGAGCGAGCTCACCTGATGCGTGCGGGGCGTTACGACGCCCCGACCTTCAGCAGCTTGCCGTCCCGTTCGTCCGTCAACAGATACAGGTAGCCATCCGGCCCGCTGCGCACCTCGCGAATGCGTTCGCCGCGATCGCCCAGCAGCCGCTCTTCCGCCACCACTTTGTCACCCTCCAGCGTCAGGCGAATCAGTTCCTTTTGCGCCAGCGCGCCGATGAACAGCGAGTGACGCCAGGCAGGGAAGCGCTGCCCGTCATAGAACGCCATGCCGCTGAGGCCGGGCGAGACTCGCCAATAGTGCAGCGGTTGTTCGGTGCCGGGCACCCGCTCTCCTTTCGCCTCCGGGATCGGCTGGCCGGAATAGTTGATGCCGTAGGTGGCCAGCGGCCAGCCGTAGTTTTTACCCGGCAGCGGGATGTTGAGCTCATCGCCGCCGCGCGGGCCGTGCTCGTGTTCCCAGATCGCGCCGCTCCACGGGTTCAACGCCAGCCCTTGCGGATTGCGGTGGCCGTAAGACCAGACCTCCGGCCGTTTGCCGGCCTGGCCGACCCAGGGATTGTCCGGCGGTACCACGCCCTCGGCGGTCAGCCGCACCAGCTTGCCCTGCAGCTTGTCAGTCTCCTGCGCCGTCGGCCGCTGGTTGTTTTCGCCCAGCGCGATAAACAGGTAGCCCTGCCGGTCGAACGCCAGCTTGCCGCCGAAGTGATTGCCGACCGACAGCTTGGGCAGCTGGCGGAAGATCACCTTGAAGTTTTCCAGCCGCGCGCCGTCGTCGCTCAAACGGCCGTAGCCGACCGCCGTGCCGGCTTTGCCGCCGTCACCCGGTTCGGCGAAGCTGAGGTACACCCGGCGGCTGGCGGCGAAGTCGGGGGCCGGCAACACCTCCAGCAGGCCGCCCTGCCCCTCGGCGTAGACCTGCGGCACGCCGGCGATCGGTGCCGACAGGCCTTTGCCCGGCTGCCATAGCCGCAGCCGACCGGGCCGTTCGGTGATAAGCAGGCCTTGATCCGCCGGCAAGAAGGCCAGCGACCAGGGGTGTTCCAGGCCGTCCTGCAGTTGGCTGACCGTCGGCGCGGCGTGCAGCAGGCCGCTGCACAGCAGCAAACCGGCCAGCAGAGTCAATCGGGGCATGGTGTCCTCCTGGGGTGAAATGACCCGTTTAGTGTAGCCCACTCAGCGGATGTGGTCGTTTGCATTACATTTCAATAGGTTGCCTTTTGGCCGTAGTGTGCTTAAGTTAACGCATCACCCAGGAGGAAAAATGGACATTACCGTTACCGACGCGATTGACGAACAAACCCTCGATGCGATCAGGCAAGGGCTGCGCGCTTACAACCTGCCGCATATCGACGCCAGCCACCGCAAGCCGCTCAGCGTCTATGCGCGCGACGAAGCCGGTACGGTGATCGGCGGCCTGACCGCCGAAACCTGGGGCAACTGGCTGAGCGTCGAGTGGCTGTGGGTGGCGGATACCCAGCGCGGCAGCGGCCTCGGCGGCCGGTTGATGCGCGCCGCCGAACGCGAGGCGCAGGCGCGCGGCTGCCGCTACGCTCGCCTGGATACCTTCAGCTTCCAGGCGCGGCCGTTCTACGAAAAACTCGGCTATCAGTTGCAAATGACGCTGAAAGATTATCCGGTGGAACATGAGTGTTATTTTCTCACCAAAACCCTGACTGATTAATGGATGGACGGATGGACAGCAAAAGCATGGTGGTGAACTGTGTAGCGTACAAAGCCGGCCAACGGCTGGGCGAAGTGACCATCGACGATATCAGCGAGGTGGTCAAACAGCCGGACACCTTCGTCTGGCTGGGGCTGCGGCAGCCGGAGCCGGCGTTTATGCGCAAGGTGCAGGAGGAGTTTGGCCTGCACGATCTGGCGATCGAAGACGCGCTGTGCGCGCATCAGCGGCCGAAGCTGGAAACCTACGGCGACTCGCTGTTCATCGTGGTGAAAACCGCGCAGTGGGGCGAACACGACGAAATCGAATACGGCGAAACCCACTTCTTCGTCGGCAAAAACTTTCTGGTGACGGTGCGCCACGGCGCCTCGCCCAGCTACGCGCCGATCCGCGCCAAGGCGGAAGAGAACCACAAGCAGATGTGCCGCGGGCCGGGCTTTGCCCTCTATTCGGTGTTGGACTTCGTAGTGGATAACTACCGCAGCGTGGTGACGCGCTTCGAGAGCACCATCGAGAACATCGAAGCCAACATGTTCCAGTCGGAGTTCGATCAGGCGGCGATCGAGAACGTCTATACCCTGCGCCGCCACCTGCTGGCGCTGCGCAACGCCGCGCTGCCGATGGATGAAATCTGCAATCAGCTGATCCGCCTGCACGAAGAGGTGATCCCGAAAGAGCTGCGCGCCTACGTGCGCGACGTGCAGGATCACGCGCATCAAGTGGTCAGCAACATCGACGACATGCGCGAAATGCTGACCAACGCCATGCACGTCAACCTGGCGCTGGTGACGGTCAAACAGAACGAAGTGGTGAAACGGCTGGCGGGCTGGGGGGCGATTTTGGCCATCCCGACGGTGGTCTTCAGCCTGTACGGCATGAACTTCGCCGATATGCCGGAGCTGAAGTTCCCGTGGGCCTACCACGCCACGCTGGGAGTGACCGCCGTCGGCTGCATTTTCCTGTATCAGAAGCTGAAGAAATCGGGCTGGCTGTAGCGCCCAAACGGCGGCTTTTCCCGCCGGCAAAGACGCTCTGCGGGGCAGCCGGGTCCACCGACCGCCCCGCCGCTTCAATACAGCATCGGCCGCCGATCGCGATGCACGTGATTGTGGCGGCCAATGTGCTTGTCATCGGCTGTGCCGAGATCCATCGATGCCAGCACCATGCCTTCGCCCTCCAGGCTCTGCGTCAACGGATAACCATCGGCGTCGACGATCACCGATCCGCCGATCCACGCAACGCCGCGCTCCGTTTCGCAGCGATCGCACACCGCGATGAACAGCCGATTGACGGCGGCGTTGGCCTGCGTCTTCACCATCTCCGCCGGCCGTTCACCCTGCGGGCGCGGCGCCAGCGGCCAGTTGACCGGCGCGCACAGCAGTTGAGCACCGGCCAACGCCGGCAGCCGCACCCACTCAGGGAATTCGAGATCGTAACAGATCATCACCGCCAAGCGGCCAAAGTGGGTCTCGACGACCGGCGGTGGCCGATCGCCGGCGGTAAAGATCGTGCTCTCTTCATGCCACAGGTGGGCCTTGCGATAAATCGCCCTCACCCCCTGCGCATCGATCAATGCCGCGCTGTTGGCCACCTCACCCTCGGGCAGGCGCTCGCAGAAACCGGCGACGATCGCCACATCCAGCTCACGCGCCAGTCCCCCCCACAGGCTGAGGCTAGGCCCGTCTTCGGCCTCGGCCAACGCCAGCGCCTCCGCCTTATCGCGCAGCACGTAGCCGCTGTTCACCAACTCCGGTAACACGATGACGTTGGCGCCGTGCTGCGCCGCCCGGCGGATAGCCTGGGCGGACAGCGCCCGATTGTGCTCCGCTTCCCCTACCCGCAACGCTAACTGGCAGCATGCGACGCTGATTTTTTCCTTCACTCCGGTTCTCCTTCCAATAACCCCTCGCAGCGCAACGCCACCCGCCGTTCGGCTTCAAGATCGAGCTTACGGCACATTACGACATAAACGCTCCCGGCCACCAGCAGGCCGATCAGAAAAGCGATATCCGCGCCACCCAGTAAAACAGCAAAGGGACCGGTGTAAAAGCCCAACGTCATGAACGGCACCATCGCCAGCAGACCGACCGCGTAAGCCGTCAGACCGGAGCCGCCCCAGCGGCCGTAGATCCCCGACGGGTTGAAGATTTCACCTATCGCGTAATGCCCGCCGCGCACCACGTAAAAGTCCATCAGGTTCACCGCCGTCCAGGGCACCAGAAAATACAGCATCAGCAGTACGAAGGTATTGAAGCTGGCGAGATAGCTCGCCGGGATGGCCAACGCCACCGCAAACACCGTCATAGCGACGACGCCAATGCCGGCCATGCGTAATTTCAACGTTGGCGTCACTTTACGGAACGCGTCAATCGCGCTGAGGCTGGTCAGCATTGCGCCATAACAGTTGACCGCCATGATACCGACCAGCGAGGGCACGGCGATCAGCACGGCCAACGTACCAAACCCAGGATAGACGGCATTACCCACCGCCTGTACGCTGCCGATCGCATCGGGGGCCGGTAAGGCTGAAGCCAGAAACGCGCCCAGCGACATCAGCCAAAGCGCCGATCCGGCCGCCCCCAGGTAAGTCCAAAAGATCACGTTGGCCGACGGCGTTTCATGCGGTAAATAACGCGAGTAGTCGGAAACGTACACTGCATAGCTGATTTGATAGCCGGCGGCGGCCGACAGCTGAATCAAAAAGGCCGCCCACGAAAAATGCCCGGCGCCGACGACGGCGTCCATCCGCAGCGACAACACGGCGCCGACCGTCAGCACGCCGAACACTGCCATCATCACATAGGTCAGCCAGCGCTGCACCGCATGCAGCATGTCATGGCCGACGATCGCCAACAGCACGGCCACCGCGATCAGCAACGCATACCAAGGCAGACGGTGGCCCGGCAACACCGTGTTGATCGCATCGGTCGCGAGAATAACGTTGAACACATTGAAACCGATGTAAACAAACACCACGGCGGCAAAGGGAACGATGGCGCCACGCAGGCCGAATTGGGCCCGTGACTGGATCATCTGCGGCAGCCCCATGCGCGGCCCCTGATTGGCATGACACGCCATGAAGAACGTGCCGACCCCCACGCCGACGGCAATGGCCAGCATCGAATAAAGCGCGCCCAACCCCAACGCCGGGCCGCTGAAACCGACCACCATCGTCGTCAAAACGAAATTACCGGTAAACCAAAACGGCGCCTGATGCCAAACCTTGCCATGCCGCTCGTGACGGGGCACATAGTCTATCGAGCGCACTTCAATTTTTGGGCGTGACGCCACATTGCGATTGTTCATGTCCCACCTCGTCGTTTCAACGCTCGGTTTGCGGCTGCAGCTGCGCTGCCGGGCGGCTCAACAGGCTGCCCAACACGAAGGCGACGCCGCCGCCCAGCAGACCGCCGTAGATCGGGCTGTTGGCATCGATGCCGTGCCAGATCATCAGCCCTACCACACACAGGCTGCCGGTCAGCATGCTGGCAATCGCGCCGGCGCTGGTAGCGCGCGGCCAGAAGATCGCCCCCACCAACGGGATCAACATGCCCCCCACCAACAGGTTGTAAGCCAGCGTCAGCGCCGCCAGCACGTCGCGCACCACAAACGCCAGCCCCAGCATGACCACACCCATGAAAAGCGTGGTGAAGCGCCCGGCGGCCAGCCCGCCGGAAGGTTTGCGGCGGATGGCCGGCAATACGTCCTCCAGCGCGATAGTGGAAGACGCCAGCAAGCAGGCGCTGGCGGTAGACATCAGCGCCGCCAACGCCGCGGCGGCCACCAGCCCGCTGACGCCGACCGGCAACACCGCCTGCGCGATAGCGGCGAAGGCGCCGTCGGTGTTGCTGAGCGACGGCAGCACGATCTTGCCGGCCATGCCGATCAGCGCGCCGGTCACGCCGTACAGCACGCAATAGACGCCCGCGCCCAGCCCGGCGAAGCGCGCCACATTGGCGCTGCGGGCGGTGAACACCCGCTGCCAGATGTCCTGGCCGATCAGAATGCCGAAGAAGTAGATCAGGAAGAACACCAGAATGGTGTCCAGCCCGATCGACGACAGCTGGTAGTAACCGGCGGGCAGCAGGCTGGTGAACGCCTCCCAGCCGCCGGCCTTGACGATGCTCATCGGCATCAGCACCAGCATCATGCCGACGGTCATGATGATGAACTGAATGATGTCGGTCAGCGTCAGCGACCACATGCCCCCCAGCGTTGAATACAGCACCACCAGCCCGCCGCCAAGCAGGATAGACGCGCTGAACGACAGGCCGAACATCACCTGCATCACGCTGCCGATGGCGATGATCGAGGTCACCGCCACCATCAGGTCATACGCCAGCATGATCGCGCCGCTGGTGACCCGCGCGGCCGGGTGATAACGCCGCGACAGCACCTGGCTGACGGTATACAGCTTCAGTTTGAGCAGCGGCTTGGCCAGCGCCAGGCTCAACACCACGATGCCCAGCCCGAGCGCGCCGCACAGCCAGACACCGGAGATGCCGTAGGTGTAGCCGAGCTTGACGCTGCCGATGGTCGACGCGCCGCCGAGCACCACCGCCGACAGCGTGCCCAGATACAGCCCCGGCCCCAGGTTGCGCCCGGCCACCAGATACGCCTCTTTGGAATTGGCGCGGTGAATGCCCATCCATCCCACCGCGCCTATCACCAGAAAGTAAATCACCACAACCAGCAGATCGAGATTCATGGGTACCTCCACTCCGTTGTTATTGTTATCAGGGGGCCCGACGCAACCGCTCCGCCGGTAGGGTCAGTACGCCGGCCTCAGCGGGCCGGCAGCACGCACAACATTTCAAACAGCAGGTTGGCGGCCAGCAGCGCCGTGTTACCGGAGCGATCGTAAGGCGGCGACACTTCCACCACATCGCCGCCCACCAGGTTCAGCCCGCGGCAACCGCGTACGATCTCCAGCCCCTGCCAAACCGACAGCCCGCCGACCTCCGGCGTGCCGGTACCCGGCGCAAAGGCCGGATCCAACCCGTCAATATCGAAGCTGAGGTAAACCGGCGCATCGCCCATCTGCTCGCGGATCTCCGCCATCAGCGGCGTCAGCGACCGGTGCCAGCAGGCCTCGGCCGGCACCACGCGGAAGCCCTGGCGCCGTGACCAATCGAAGTCATCCGCCGCATAGCCGCTGCCGCGCAGGCCAATCTGCACCACCTTTTCGGGCGCCAGCAGCCCCTCCTCAAACGCCCGGCGGAAGGTGGTGCCGTGCGCCAGCTGTTCGCCGAACATCTCCTCATTGGTATCGGAATGCGCATCGACGTGGATCAGCCCGACCGGGCCATGTCGGCGGGCGACGGCGCGCAGCACCGGCAGCGTCAGGGTGTGGTCGCCGCCGAGCGTCAACGGCATGCAGCCGTGTGCCAGGATCTCGTGATAAGCCGCCTCGATGCGCTGCACGCTGTCCGCCAGGCTGTAAGGGTTGATGGCGACATCCCCCAGATCGGCCACCTGCAGCCGTTCGAACGGGGCGGAACCGGTGCCCATGTTGTAGGGACGGATCATCACCGATTCCTGGCGGATCTGGCGCGGGCCATAGCGGGTGCCACTGCGGTTGGAGGTGCCGATATCCAGCGGAATGCCGACAAAGGCGGCGTCCAGACCGTGCGCCTGTTCGGCGGCGGGCAGGCGCATCATGGTGGGAATACCGGCAAAGCGCGGCATGTCGTTACCGCTTTGGGGTTGGTTCAGCATGGCGTATCCTTGTCTTGATCTGCGATGAATTGAAACATTTGAGCAACATTCGCAGACTACCCCGTTGGCCGCCTCGGCTACCATTCCCGCTTTTGCATGTAAACATCGGAAAACGCGATGCAACTAACCTATTGAAGTATTGATTTTTATTTCAAATTCATGCCATAAGGAAGACCATATCTTCAGCGCCGCACCTATTTCTTCGATGTTAAAAATGGGTTAACCGGCCGACGTTCTGCGGAGGGAGCGATGCTCACCAACCTAAGCGATATCGATCTGAAACTGCTGCGGGTGTTCGTCGCGGTGGCGGAAGCCCAGGGCGTCAGCGCCGCACAGGAAGCGCTGTTGATGAACCAATCCACCATCAGCACCCACCTGGCCTCGCTGGAAACCCGGCTGGGTTTTCGCCTGTGTCAACGCGGCCGCTCCGGCTTCCGGCTGACGCCCAAGGGCGAACGCATGCTGATCGCCTGCCGCTCGCTGTTCAACGCCGCCCGCGACTTCACCCGGGTCAGCCAGTCGCTGAACGGCCTGCTGACCGGCGATCTGCAGATCGGTCTGGTTGATAATCTGGTTTCGCTGCCGGGCAATCCGTTCAGTCAGGCCATCCAACACTTCCAACGCCGACATCAGGACGTGCAATTGCAGTGCCGCATCTGTTCGCCGAACGAGATTGAACAAGGGTTGCTGCACCGGCAGCTCGATCTGGGCATCGGCTACTTCGGCCAGCAGCTGGAGGCGTTGCGTTATCAGCCGTGGCTGGAGGAGACGCAGGCGATCTACTGCAGTAGGGATCACCCGCTGTTCGCGGTAGAAGAACCGGGGCGCGAGCAGATTGAAAACGCGCGCTGGGTCAAGCGCGGCTACCTGCTGGCGCAGCAGCTGTGCCCGATCGCGCCGCCGCATCTGGCCGCGGTGGCCAACCATATGGAAAGCGTCGCCCATCTGGTGCTGAGCGGCACCTGTCTCGGCTATTTGCCCACCCACTACGCGGCGCGTTGGGTGGAACAGGGGCTGCTTCGGCAGTTGGGCGGTACGGCGCTCTCATACCGCGCCACGCTCAGCCTGGTCAGCCGCCCCGTCCAGCCCGACGAGGCGCTGAACGCGCTGCTGGAGGATTTGGCGCGCGCCGCACGCCCATCACCTCATCGCTGAGAGGCCAGCGCCCGATTCATGGCAAACAGCGTGCCGGTTAAAGACAGGACGAGTAATCCGATGATGGCCCAGGCGAAAGAGGGCGCCCCGCCCTTGTCGAGCAACATGCCGCCGACCGCGCCACCGGCTGCCACGGCGGTATTCCAGCCCGTCGTATACATGGACTGCGCCACGTCGGCCGCGCGACCGGAAAGGCGTGACAATGCCGTCTGCGTGAGGGTGGCGAAACCGCCGAAAGCCAAGCCCCAACAAGCCACGGAGAGATAGACCATCGGGATCATCCGTCCCCCACTCCCCAGCAGCACGGCAGCGAGAGCAAAGATGACGATACTCATCACCGTAAGAGATTGGACTCGCCGATCGACCAGCATCCCGGCGACGCCCAATCCGGCAATCGCGCCCAGCCCGAAGATAAACAGAACGATATCAACCCGCTCGGACAACCCCGACGGCTTGAGAAAAGGCTCCAGGTAGATATACAGAATGTTATGGGCAACGATAAAGGTGAACACCACGAACAGCACGGCGCGGATCCCCCGTTGCAAGAATACGCCGCTCAGAGACGGCCGATGCGCCTTAGCCTGGCCGGGGAAATCCGGCACGATGGCGATGATCCACACCACGAGCACCAGCGCCATCAACGTCATCAGACCAAAGGCGCCCTGCCAGCCGATGGCTCGGCCAAGCAACGTGCCGAGCGGTACGCCAAGCACCAACGCCAAAGTGGCGCCGGCGCCGGAGATCGCAATAGCGCGGCCGCCAAGGTGGGCCGGTGACATGCGCACCGCATAACCGGCCAGCAAGGACCAAACGATGCCGCCGAAAACGCCGGCGAAGAAACGCGTCGCCAATGAGACGTGATAATCGTTCGACAGCGCCGTGACGAGGTTAACGATGGCAAAACCGCCGATCGCGCTCAACAGCAAGGGGCGGCGCCGCATGCCCTGCGTCAATGCGGTGAGCGGAATAGCGGCGACCAACGCGCCCACCGCATAGGCGGTGATGAACTGCCCCGCCAGGCTTTCAGATACGTTCAAATCGCCCGCGATCGAAGACAGCACGCCCGCCGGCATGATCTCGGTCAGCAGCGTGATAAAAGCGGCCATCGCCAACGCCAGCAGGCCGCCCAGCGGCAACCGATCGATGCCCTCGGCAGGCGCAGATATCGTCGTTTGATTCATTAATCACTCCCCATTCAAAGATGTTTCCGCCCATCGCGGATGACGTTTGCATCATGCTGCCCACTCGCTGATAAAAGAAAAACAGGCTAAAGTGAACAACACTCATGACATAAAGTTCATCAATAGAATGGAAGCCTATGGAAAGTCTGGGTTCTCTCGACGTTTTCGTGCGGGTCAGTGAAAGCCGAAGTTTCACGGCGGCCGGGCAACAGCTGGGGATCTCCGCCTCGGCGGTCAGCAAGACCATCGCCCGGCTGGAGGAACGACTCAGCGTGCGCCTGTTTCACCGCTCTACCCGCACGGTCAACCTGACACCGGAAGGGGCCTTGTTTCTGGAAAGGTGCCGACGCATTTTGAGTGAGGTGAAAGAGGCGGAAGCCGAACTGTTGCAAACGCGGGGAACACCTCAGGGCAAGCTGCGCATCAGTCTCCCGTCGCTGGGCACGCTTTTCATGCCAAAACTGGGGGACTTCAAGCGCCGCTATCCTGAGATCGAGCTGGATATTGATTATTCGGATCGGCTGGTTGACGTGATTGAGGAAGGTTTCGATGCCGTTATCCGCAGCGGAACCCCGAGCGATTCACGGCTGGTTGCCCGCCGGCTGGGTACCTGCCGCAAGGTTTTCGTTGGCGCCCCGGGTTATTTCAGCAAAGTGGGTATGCCGCGCAAGCCCGAGGATCTGACAAGCCATGCCCGTTTGCATTATCGCTTTCCCAGCACCGGCAAACTGGATGTCTGGCCGCTGGGAGACAAGACGGAGATGATCCCCGAACGGCCGGCCAGCATGGTGACAAATACCCTCGATCCGCAGGTATGCTTCGCCGAACAAGGGCTGGGCATCGCTTATTTGCCGGAGATCGCCGTGCGCAGACAGCTGGAACAGGGCAGCCTGGTGACGGTTTTGGATGACTACGACCGCGAGAACATGGTTTTTCATGTCCTCTGGCCGTCGGGCCGCCACCTGTCAGTCAAAATCAGGCTGTTCGTCGACTTTGTGACGAGCCACCTTTTCCCGCTTTAAACAACGTATGCCGCCTTAACTGACCGGCATACGCGCCGGATCGGGATACTGGTACTCAAAACCCAGCTCGTTGCAGATGCGGTTGCCGTCCACCAGCCGCTCATCCTGATCCGCTTCGTCGGCGAACTGCGGCGGCGCCAGGTGCAGCTGTTCGGCCAGCGCAGGATAAAATTCGCGTTTGGCCGGATGATGCGGCGCGCACAGGTTGTACACGTGACCGCCCCTCGGCAGCTTCAGCAGCAGTTGGATGGCGGCGATGACGTCGTCCTGGTGCACCAGATTCACCCCCTGCGACCCGCCCTTCACGTCGAGTTTGCCCGCCAGGAAGCGGCCGGGGTGACGATCGGCGCCCACCAGCCCCGCCAGCCGCAGAATGTCCACCGAGGTGTTCGGCAATTCATGCAGCCAGCGCTCCAGCTCGGCCAACACCCGGCCCGACGGCGAGACCGGCCGCAGCGGCGACTCTTCGCGCAGCGTGCCGGCAGTTTCGCCGTACACCGAGGTGGAACTGGTAAAGATCACCCGCGGCACGCCAAAGGCCATCGCGCTGTCCACCAGCATGCGCACCGCATTGAAATAATTCTCGCTGCCTTCGACGGTACGGCGAGCGGGCAGCGTCACCACCAGCGCATCCACACGCAGCAGCGATTCCAGATCGTCCGGATCGCACACCAGCTCCGGCGTCAGCTCCAGTTGATAGCATTCAATGCCGCTCATGCGCGCGGCCTCGACGCCGTCCGGCGTGGTTTTGCTGCCGACCACATCATACCCGCGGCCCATCAGCGATAACGCCAACGGCATGCCCAGCCAACCTAAACCAATAATGGCTACCTTTTTCATCCTCTTCCTCTCCTGAAGATCGCAGCGCCCTGCCCCTAAGGCTACGCCACTGTACACGGCGATACAATCTGCCCGGCTTAAGGTTAGGTAAAGCCGTGTGTGGCTAATAACTCAACCTGTTTCAATAAATTAAATTTATGACGTTAAAAAAGGGTTGCACGGTGGACAGCGGATAGTTTAGCTTAATTGGCATACGGTTTTTACCGGCTTTTGATTAGAGAAAAACACCATGACACGCGTTCAGTTCAACCACCATCATCACCATCACCCTGACTAGTCTTTCAGGCGATGTGTGCTGGAAGACGGTTTGTTAATCTTCCAGTGGCGCGCAGAACGCAAGAGAGAGCCCTCGGAAGATTTCTTCCGAGGGTTTTTTTTTGGCTCCGGACAGACAGAAAAGAAAGTTTTTTACAATAAATTCATAAAATTACAGATTAAACAGAGGTTACCATGCTGGACAAGACACGTTTACGGATCGCAATGCAGAAGTCGGGCCGCCTGAGCGATGAATCCCAGGAACTGCTGGCACGCTGCGGCATCAAGATCAACCTGCAGCAGCAGCGTCTGATCGCCTTCGCCGAAAACATGCCGATCGATATCCTGCGCGTGCGCGACGACGACATCCCGGGCCTGGTGATGGACGGCGTGGTCGATCTGGGCATCATCGGCGAGAACGTGCTGGAAGAAGAGCTGCTCAGCCGCCGCGCCCAGGGTGAAGACCCGCGTTACTTCACCCTGCGCCGCCTCGATTTCGGCGGCTGCCGCCTGTCGTTGGCCACCCCACTCGACGCCGAATACGCCGGCCCGCAAAGCCTGCAGGACGCCCGCATCGCCACCTCTTATCCGCACCTGCTGAAGCAATACCTCGACAAACAAGGCGTGCGCTTCAAATCTTGCCTGCTGAACGGCTCGGTGGAAGTCGCGCCGCGCGCCGGCCTGGCCGACGCCATCTGCGATCTGGTCTCTACCGGCGCCACGCTGGAGGCCAACGGCCTGCGCGAAGTGGAGGTGATCTACCGCTCCAAAGCTTGCTTGATCCAGCGCGACGGCGAAATGCCTGAAGCCAAACAGCAGCTGATTGACCGCCTGATGACCCGCATTCAGGGCGTGATCCAGGCGCGCGAATCCAAATACATCATGCTGCACGCGCCGAGCGAGAAGCTGGACGAGATCGTCGCGCTGCTGCCGGGCGCCGAACGCCCGACCATTCTGCCGCTGGCCGGCGCGCAGAATCGCGTGGCGATGCACATGGTCAGCAGCGAAACCCTGTTCTGGGAAACCATGGAAAAACTGAAAGCGCTCGGCGCCAGCTCGATTCTGGTGCTACCGATTGAAAAGATGATGGAGTAACGCCATGTCGACCTTCAACACGCCGATCGATTGGGCAACGTGCAGCGCCGAACGCCAGG
Organism: Serratia sp. OLAL2; assembly: GCF_002752475.1. Taxonomy (NCBI): domain Bacteria; kingdom Pseudomonadati; phylum Pseudomonadota; class Gammaproteobacteria; order Enterobacterales; family Yersiniaceae; genus Serratia; species Serratia sp. OLAL2. Next base: position 583,277 of record NZ_MSTL01000019.1, read on the forward strand.
CTGAGCTGCTGATGCGCCCGGCGATTGCCGCCTCCGACAGCATCACCCGCACGGTGAGTGAGATCCTCGACAACGTGAAGGCCAATGGCGATCGGGCGCTGCGCGACTACAGCGCCCGTTTCGACAAGGCGGAAGTCTCGGCGCTGCGCGTCAGCGCCGAGCAGATCGCCGCCGCCGCCGCGCGGTTGGGTGATGACATCAAACAGGCGATGGCGGTGGCCGTCGCCAACGTGGAAACCTTCCACAACGCGCAGCGACTGCCGCCGGTGGACGTCGAAACGCAACCGGGCGTGCGCTGCCAACAGGTGACCCGCCCAATCGACTCGGTGGGCCTGTATATTCCCGGCGGATCGGCGCCGCTGTTCTCTACCGTGCTGATGCTGGCGACGCCGGCGCGCATCGCCGGTTGCCGCCGGGTGGTGCTGTGCTCGCCGCCGCCGATCGCCGATGAGATCCTGTATGCGGCGCAGCTGTGCGGCGTGCAGGAAGTGTTTCAGGTCGGGGGCGCGCAGGCGATCGCCGCCCTGGCGTTCGGCACCGAAAGCGTGCCGCGCGTGGCGAAGATCTTCGGGCCGGGCAACGCCTTCGTGACCGAAGCCAAGCGGCAGGTCAGCCAGCGCCTCGACGGCGCGGCCATCGACATGCCGGCCGGCCCTTCTGAAGTGCTGGTGATCGCCGACGCCGGCGCCACCCCGGCGTTCGTCGCTTCCGATCTGCTGTCGCAGGCCGAACACGGCCCGGATTCGCAGGTGATCCTGCTGACGCCGGACGCGGCGATGGCGCAGGCGGTGGCCGAAGCGGTGGAAAGCCAGCTGGCCGAGCTGCCGCGCGCCGACACCGCACGCCAGGCGCTGGCGAGCAGCCGCCTGATCGTAGCGCGCGATCTGACTGAGTGCGTGGCGATCAGCAACCGCTACGGCCCGGAGCACCTGATTATTCAGACCCGTAATGCGCGCGAACTGGTGGACGGCATCACCAGCGCCGGTTCGGTGTTCCTCGGCGACTGGTCGCCGGAGTCCGCCGGCGATTACGCCTCCGGCACCAACCACGTGCTGCCGACCTACGGCTACACCGCCACCTGCTCCAGCCTCGGACTGGCCGATTTTCAAAAACGCATGACGGTGCAGGAGCTGACGCCGCAGGGCTTCAGCAACCTGGCCGCCACCATCGAGACGCTGGCTGCCGCCGAGCAGCTGATCGCCCACAAGAACGCCGTGACCCTGCGCGTCGCCGCCCTGAAGGAGCAAGCATGAGCATCGAAAAACTGGCGCGCGCCAACGTTCGCGAGCTGACCCCTTATCAATCGGCGCGCCGCCTCGGCGGCAAGGGCGACGTATGGCTGAACGCCAACGAATACCCGATCGCCCCGGAATTCCAACTGACCGCGCAAACCTTCAACCGCTATCCGGAGTGCCAGCCGGCGCAGGTGATCGAACGCTACGCCGCCTATGCCGGGGTCAAGAAAGAGCAGGTGCTGGTCAGCCGCGGCGCCGATGAAGGCATCGAGCTGCTGATCCGCGCCTTCTGCGAGCCGGGCAAAGACGCCATTCTGTTCTGCCCGCCGACCTACGGCATGTACGCCGTCAGCGCCGAAACCTTTGGCGTGGAGCGCCGCACCGTAGCCGCCAAAGAGGACTGGCAGCTGGATCTGCCGGCCATCGCGGACAGCCTGGACAACGTGAAGTTGATCTACGTCTGCAGCCCGAACAACCCAACCGGTAACCTGATTGACCCGGACTCTCTACGCAGCCTGCTGGAGATGGCCAAAGGCAAAGCGATCGTCGCGGTGGACGAAGCCTATATCGAGTTTTGCCCGCAGGCCTCGGTGGCCGGGTGGCTGAGCGACTATCCGCACCTGGCTATCCTGCGCACGCTGTCGAAGGCCTTTGCGCTGGCCGGCCTGCGCTGCGGCTTTACGCTCGCCAACGAAGATCTGATTGCCCTGCTGCTGAAGGTGATCGCACCTTACCCGCTCTCGACGCCGGTGGCGGATATCGCCGCGCAGGCGCTGAGCGAAGAAGGCATCCGCGCCATGCGTCAGCGCGTCACCGACATCGCCGCCACCCGCAGCTGGCTGCAGCAACAGCTGGAGAAATGCGCCTGCGTCGAGCAGGTTTTCGCCAGCGACAGCAATTACCTGCTGGCCCGCTTCACCGCCGCAAGTAATGTGTTTAAAAGCTTGTGGGATCAGGGCATTATCTTACGAGACCAAAACAAACAGCCCGGATTGTCCGGCTGCCTGCGCATCACCATAGGCACCCGCGACGAATGTCAACGCGTGGTGGACGCCTTGTCCGCCCTGCCCGGCGCCAACCAGACTCGCCAGGAGCCAATGTGAGCCAAAAAATCCTCTTTATCGATCGTGACGGCACGCTGATCGCCGAGCCACCGGAAGATTTCCAGGTCGATCGCCTGGACAAGCTGGCGCTCGAGCCGGACGTGATCCCTTCCCTGCTGGCGCTGCAACAGGCGGGGTATCAGCTGGTGATGATCACCAATCAGGATGGGCTCGGCACCGCCAGTTTCCCGCAGGAAACCTTCGATCCGCCGCACAACCTGATGATGCAGATCCTCAGCTCGCAGGGCATTCAGTTCGCCGATGTGTTGATCTGCCCGCACCTGCCGGCGGACAACTGCGACTGCCGCAAGCCGAAGACCGCGCTGGTGAAGGGTTACCTCAAACCCGGCGTGCTCGATACCGCCCACAGCTACGTGATCGGCGATCGGCCGACCGACGTGCAGCTGGCAGAAAACATGGGCATTCAGGGGCTGCGCTACCAGCGCGGCGTGCTGGGCTGGAAAGAGATCGTGCGCCAGCTGACCCTGCGCGACCGTCATGCGCGGGTTAACCGCGTGACCAAAGAGACGCAGATCGATGTCAACGTCTGGCTGGATCGCGAAGGCGGCAGCAAAATCAAAACCGGCGTCGGCTTCTTCGACCACATGCTGGATCAGATCGCCACCCACGGCGGCTTCCGCATGGAGATCGACGTCAAAGGCGACCTGTATATCGACGATCACCACACCGTAGAGGACACCGGCCTGGCACTGGGTGAAGCCCTGAACAAGGCGCTGGGCGACAAGCGCGGCATTGCCCGCTTCGGCTTCGTGCTGCCGATGGACGAGTGTCTGGCGCGCTGCGCGCTGGATATCTCCGGCCGCCCGCACCTGGAGTACAAGGCCGAGTTCAACTATCAGCGCGTCGGCGATCTCAGCACTGAAATGGTCGAGCACTTCTTCCGTTCGCTCTCTTACACCATGGGCTGCACGCTGCACCTGAAGACCAAGGGCAAAAACGACCACCACCGGGTCGAGAGCCTGTTCAAAGTGTTTGGCCGTACGCTGCGCCAGGCGATACGCGTCGAAGGCAATACCCTGCCGAGCTCGAAAGGAGTGCTGTGATGAACGTGGTGATTTTGGATACCGGCTGCGCCAACCTGGCCTCCGTCACCTACGCGGTGCGGCGCCTGGGCTATCAGCCGGAAGTGAGCCGCGATCCGGAGATCGTGCTGCGCGCCGACAAGCTGTTCCTGCCGGGCGTCGGCACCGCGCAGGCGGCGATGGATCAGCTGCGCGAACGCGATCTGATCGAACTGATCAGGGCCTGCACTCAGCCGGTGCTGGGCATCTGCCTCGGCATGCAGCTGTTGGCGGCCAGCAGCGAAGAGAACGGCGGCGTGACGACGCTCGGCCTCATCGATACGCCAGTAAAGCAGATGACCGACTTCGGCCTGCCACTGCCGCACATGGGTTGGAACCAGGTGTCCGCGCAAGCGGGCCACCATCTGTTCCGCGGCATCGATGACGGCGCCTACTTCTATTTCGTACACAGCTATGCGATGCCGATATGCCCCAGCACCATCGCCCAGGCGAACTACGGCGAGCCCTTCACCGCCGCCGTGCAAAAAGACAACTTCTTCGGCGTGCAGTTTCATCCAGAACGATCTGGAGCGGCCGGCGCGCAACTGTTGAAAAACTTTCTGGAGATGTAGGCAGCATGATTATTCCGGCTTTGGATTTGATCGACGGCAACGTGGTGCGCTTGCATCAGGGCGATTACGGCCAGCAGCGCGACTACGGCAACGATCCGCTGCTGCGTCTGCAGGACTATCAACAACAGGGCGCGCAGGTACTGCACCTGGTCGATTTGACCGGCGCCAAGGATCCGGCCGCACGCCAGATCCCGCTGCTGCGCAAGCTGTTGGCGGGGGTTAACGTGCCGGTGCAGGTCGGCGGCGGCATCCGCAACGAGCAAGACGTCAGCGCCCTGCTGGAGGCCGGCGCCACACGCGTGGTGATCGGCTCTACCGCGGTGAAACAACCGCAGTTGGTGCAGAGCTGGTTCGAGCGCTACGGCGCCGACGCGCTGGTGCTGGCGCTGGACGTGCGTATCGACCCGCAGGGCGTGAAACGCGTGGCCATCAGCGGCTGGCAGGAAGATTCCGACGCCACGCTGGAACAGGTGGTGGAGCAGTTCCTGCCCTACGGGCTCAAACACGTGCTGTGCACCGATATTTCGCGCGACGGTACGCTGGCCGGTTCCAACGTGGCGCTGTATCAGGCGATCAGCCGCCGCTATCCGCAGGTGGCCTTCCAGGCCTCGGGCGGCATCGGCAATCTGGACGACATCGCCCAGCTGCGTGGCAGCGGCGTTGCCGGCGTGATCGTAGGGCGCGCCCTGCTGGAAGGTAAATTTAGCGTTGAGGAGGCGATCGCATGCTGGCAAAACGGATAATCCCGTGCCTGGATGTTAAAGACGGGCAAGTGGTAAAAGGCGTGCAGTTCCGCAACCACGAAATCATCGGCGACATCGTGCCGCTGGCGCAGCGCTATGCGCAAGAAGGTGCGGACGAGCTGGTGTTTTACGATATCACCGCCTCGAGCGACGGCCGGGTGGTGGACAAAAGCTGGGTATCGCGCGTGGCGGAGGTGATTGATATTCCGTTCTGCGTCGCCGGCGGCATTAAAAGCGCCGAGGATGCCAGCCAGATCCTGTCTTTCGGCGCCGACAAGATTTCGGTCAACTCGCCGGCGCTGGCCGATCCTGAGTTGATTAGCCGCCTGGCGGAACGCTTCGGCGTGCAGTGCATCGTGGTAGGCATCGACACCTGGTTCGACAGTGAAACCGGCAAGTATCACGTCAACCAATATACCGGCGACGAGAGCCGCACCCGCATCACCCAGTGGGAAACCCTCGACTGGGTACAGGAAGTGCAGCGCCGCGGCGCCGGTGAGATCGTGCTGAACATGATGAACCAGGACGGCGTGCGCAACGGTTACGATCTGCAGCAGCTGCGCCGGGTGCGCGAGGCCTGCAAGGTGCCGCTGATCGCCTCCGGCGGCGCGGGCACCATGGAGCATTTCCTGGAAGCGTTCCGCGATGCGGACGTCGACGGCGCGCTGGCGGCGTCGGTGTTCCACAAACAAATCATCAATATCGGCGAACTGAAAAGGTTCCTGGTCGAACAAGGCGTGGAGATTCGCGTGTGCTGACAGAACAACAGAGAAACCAGCTGGACTGGGAAAAAACCGACGGCCTGATGCCGGCCATCGTGCAGCACGCCGTATCCGGCGAAGTGCTGATGCTGGGTTACATGACGCCGGAAGCGCTGGCGACCACCGAGCAGAGCGGTAACGTCACCTTCTTCTCGCGCACCAAGCAACGCCTGTGGACCAAAGGCGAAAGTTCCGGCCACTTCCTCAAGGTGGTCAGCATCACGCCGGACTGCGATAACGACACGCTGCTGGTATTGGCCAACCCGATCGGCCCGACCTGCCACCTCGGCAACAGCAGCTGCTTCCACCCGGCCGCCAGCGACTGGACGTTCCTCTATCAGCTGGAGCAGCTGTTGGCGGAGCGCAAGCACGCCAGCCCGGACAGCTCGTACACCGCCAGCCTGTACGCCAGCGGCACCAAGCGCATCGCGCAGAAGGTCGGGGAAGAAGGTGTGGAAACCGCGCTGGCCGCCACGGTCAACGATCGCGAAGAGCTGACCAACGAAGCCTCGGACCTGATCTATCACCTGCTGGTGCTGCTGCAGGACCAGGATCTGGATCTGAGCGCGGTGATCGGCCGGCTGCGCGAAAGGCATCAGAAAAAAGCGTGACGTTAAATCACGCGCAATAAAAAGCCGCCGGGCGTTAACCTCGGCGGCTTTTTTTATCGTTCAACGAGCGGGCTTATTCCATCCATTCGGTATGGAACACGCCTTCCTTGTCGATACGTTTGTAGGTGTGCGCACCGAAGTAGTCGCGCTGCGCCTGGATCAGGTTCGCCGGCAGTACCGCAGAACGGTAGCTGTCGTAGTAGGCGATCGCGGCGGAGAAGGTTGGCGTAGGGATACCGTTCTGCACGGCGTAAGCCACCACGTCACGCAGCGCCTGCTGGTACTCGTCAGCGATTTGCTTGAAGTATGGCGCCAGCAGCAGGTTGGCGATATCGGCATCCGCCGCGTAAGCGTCGGTGATCTTCTGCAGGAACTGGGCGCGGATGATGCAGCCGGCGCGGAAGATCTTGGCGATTTCGCCGTAGTGCAGATCCCAGTTATTTTCTTTAGAAGCGGCTTTCAGCTGTGAGAAGCCCTGTGCGTAGGACACGATCTTACCCAGATACAGCGCGCGACGCACTTTCTCGATGAATTCGGCTTTGTCGCCGCTGAACGGCGCCACTTTCGGGCCAGTCAGCACTTTAGACGCGGCAACGCGCTGGTCCTTCAGCGAGGACAGGTAGCGTGCGAACACCGACTCGGTGATCAGCGACAGCGGTTCGCCCAGATCCAGCGAGCTCTGGCTGGTCCACTTGCCGGTGCCTTTGTTGGCGGCTTCGTCCAGGATCACATCGACCAGGTATTTACCCTCTTCGTCTTTCTTGGTGAAGATGTCTTTGGTGATGTCGATCAGGTAGCTGTTCAGTTCGCCCTTGTTCCATTCGGCGAAGGTTTCGGCCAGCTGCTCGTTGCTCAGGTTCAGCGCCTGCTTCAGCAGGGAATAGGCTTCGGCAATCAGCTGCATGTCGCCGTATTCGATGCCGTTGTGCACCATCTTCACATAGTGGCCGGCACCGTCAGCGCCGATATAAGTCACGCAAGGCTCGCCTTCCGCGACCGCAGCGATTTTCTCCAGGATCGGTGCCACCAGCTCGTAAGCTTCTTTCTGGCCGCCAGGCATGATGGAAGGCCCTTTCAGCGCGCCCTCTTCACCGCCGGAAACGCCGGTGCCGATGAAATTAAAGCCCTGGTCGGACAGTTCGCGGTTACGACGGATGGTGTCCTGATAGTAGGTGTTGCCGCCATCGATCAGGATATCGCCCTTGTCCAGGTGCGGAGTCAACGAGGCAATGGTTTTATCCGTCGCTTCGCCCGCTTTCACCATCAGCAGGATGCGGCGCGGTTTTTCCAGCGATTCGACAAACTCTTCTACGGTGTAATACGGCGCCAGATTCTTGCCCGGGTTCTCAGCGATCACTTCGTCAGTTTTGTCGCCAGAACGGTTGAAAATGGAAACGGTGTAACCACGGCTCTCGATGTTCAGCGCGAGGTTGCGGCCCATTACCGCCATGCCGACAACGCCGATTTGTTGCTTGGACATTTAGGAACTCCTGTCTGAGGATGACCCTGCCGGCAACGTCGGCCAGCAGGTTTTGTGATGTGGCACACATGTTAACTCAGGATTGAGCCGCGTGGGTAGTGATTGGTGCGATAGGTCGACACTCTCGTGAGGTTGATAAGACAATTTTATCTATTCAACGCTTGTTTCAAGCAAAAACGCAAAGCGCTGGTAACGTGCCAGATAAAATGTTTAGAAAAAAGTGAGCGACTGCGCATTTGAGCAAGATGCAATGCTTTAAATTGAGGCAAATAAACGACGTTTATCCCTAACTCCCGCCTCGCTCGCCAGCAAATGTCAAGATCTTCACAGTACATGTAGTAGCGCGTATCAAATCCTCCCAGCTCTCGATAACATTGGGCACTAAACAGCAAAAATGAGCCTGCCGCCCATTCAACTTCGGTATCCTGGGTAATTTTATTCTTGTCGTAGATAGACTTATTCTTCTGCACCAAGAATGAAACGACAAAGCTGCTAATGGTTGGAAAATGCCTTATCCCCTTGTCATAAAAAGTAAAATTTTTATCGTTGAAAAGATTGATCGCAACTATCGGGTATGAGTTATGTTCCGCATGCGACAGCAGCGCTGCCAGCACGGTCGGTTCGATAAAAACATCGGGGTTAAGCACCAGAAAGCGATCCTCATCTCGCATTCCAAGCTCTTGCTGGCACCAAGTGAAAATATAGTTATTGTTTGCGCCAAAACCCATAGGCTGATCAACAAGATAATGAATGCCAGAGTCCTGACAATATTCCTGAAGTTCACGCTGTGGCTTGTTATCTTTCAAAACAACAATGTAATTTTTTGAAGCCAGCAGTTTTAGGCATCCATCGGCAATGATCATGCTGCCATGACCGTGAGATATAACTGAAATGAAGCACCGACATGGCTTAACTAAAGATTCAGGCATAAAAACTCTAATATAAGAAATACAAGGAAACAGTTCTCGTAATGGTTGTTCTTGCAACCGCAAATCTTAGCAAGAAAAGCTGCCAAAGCATAAAGCGACGGGATCTTAACATCCTCTCCAAAAATTTCTTATCCTCTTTTTTTAGCCCCTTACCGTAAATCTCATAGAAACTTATCGCCTGCTCAATCACTAGCCGATTCTGATGTGCAACTGAGGACAGTCGCATAAATTTCGCCAGAATACGTTTCAATCCATAGCCACTGCTGCCAACAACGTTATTCGCATGTTGCCGATACTTGATCAAGCGTTCAGGAAGGAATACCAAGCGTCCAAAAGTGATGGCCAGCAATCCCAGCCACCAATCATGCATCAACATATGCTGACTAGGGCGAAGATGCTTAAGCAATGCTCGATTCACCATCACTGTTGCACCCTGGATGCAATTTTGGAAAATCAAGCGAGGGAACACCAACTGCTGTACAGGATTAAGACGCTCATTTTGTAAAAAAGAAGCGTTCAAGAAACGAAGTTCGCTATCAACTAATTCAGCATCTGAAAAGATCAATAAAGGCTGAGAATCATCTCCGATTTGGCTTACTACGCGCTGATAATGTTCAATCTTATCAGTTACCCAAACGTCATCCTGATCGCTTAAAAAGACGTTAGCTGCCGTCGTCAAAGAAAGCGCATGCAGAAAATTATGCGCGGGTCCTTTTGGACCCGCAACACGCTGCTGTACATCGAACTGAACTGATGTCGTTGCAGCGAAATCAGCAACCAATTTAAGCGTATTGTCCGTAGAACCATCGTCACTGACAATGATCCTTTGCGGACAGATTGTCTGGCTTACAATCGAGGCAAGCTGCTCGACAATGTAGCGTTCACCGTTGTAAGTACAAACTACAACTTCGTACTCAAACACTTATCGAGCTCCCGGCAGATAAGATTTTACCGTCCATTTTATTTTTCGAAGCAAGGAAAAAATCGCAGGATACTCACGATGCAATTTATTGATAACACGCTGACGAAAATGTGCATACCGATTTAGAGAGGGAATTCCCACCTGCCCACTCAACGGTACCTGACGCAAAGACTCCTCATAGAAGAGCCAAAAACGCTCGGTCTGCGCCTTAAGTAAGGTAACCGAGGTAATAACTCCCGATGCAATAAGCTGCTCGCATGCTGCTGCAAACTCTTTGGAACTGCTTTCCCAATCCGGCCACTTTTCAGCGGTAGCCAAAGCATTTGCTTTCAATTGAGCCAGCTCATTAGGGTTATCCTTAAGGCGATTTATAAATTCGATGATTTCTTGGTTTTGGCGACTGAAAGATACCAGTCCATTGACATTATGCTCAATATATTCGTCGTAGCCGGTCACATCATAACTGATAGAGGTTCCACCGGTATGATAAATCTCCAACGGTGGGCCAAACATTCCTTCAACAGTGGAAAGTTTAACCAAAACATCGCAAGAGGCGTAAATACTACCGATCTCAGAAATTGGCACGCGGCTAAACAGGCGATCAACATTCGGGTAAGCGCCAATTTCTGTAGATGTGACAAACCAGACCTCATCAGCGCGAGACTGTCGGCATAACTCCACCGCAAGTTCCGTATTTTTAAAGCTAACGTTTAACGGACCTTCCACTAATACACGCAGCTTTTCAGGCGCTCGAGGCACTTTGGGTTTAATCCCATCGTTAAAATAATCCTTGCTTATCCCATTTCGGATCAATAACGCATCTTGGTCAAAATGCTCTTTAAGGTATTCTTTAATCCATGTTGCTTCAGTGATAAAATTAACTTGCAAACTGTAGGTAAGATCGACAAGCGTGCGTAAAGTTACCTCACCTTCCGGATAGAAACGCGATTCGATGGATTGAACAAAAAATGCATATTTCTTCGCATTGATTTTATGAAGATAAAATACAGTACGCCACCAGGTCGCAATAACCAGATCAAACTGTTTGTCAGCAGCTTCAGAATAATCCATCCAGGTCATTTTTTCTGCACCTGGAAACCACTGCAATCGCTTATCGTTCGGTTTATCCTCAGTGATAATCGTGATATCGTCACCATTCTTTCGCATACGTGTAGCATGCTCAAAAATGACATTAGTGCCGCCACTGATATCCGGACTCCATAGTAAAAAAGCAATTTTACTCATTATTTAGCCCCTTTAAACTTTATTCTTTTCACCAAAAAATAAGGATATTTCAAGTACCACACGCCATTCGCATGAAAATCCAAAGGTTTCCACCAAGCAGAACCAAGGGTATGTCTAGGATTTCTCACCAAGCGCTTAAAATAAGACAGAGGGGAGCGTCTGCTCTGCCCAAAGGAGCTAAAGTTGAATACTCCAAAATTCTCATAGTGTTTGATTAACGAAAACTTTTCTCGTTCGACCCGGCTCGGCAACATCACACCACGAAAGTAAAATTTTTTAACCGCTTTGCTGATCTCATGATCAGATAGCGAATAAGCACGCTCTATTTTTGCAAAACCATTGAACTGATGCAACGCACGCTCTTGGAATGGCGCTATTTGCTCATAGAAGAAAGCGAGCTCTGAATCGTTGTGGTCGAAAACAAAATTATCGATACTGTCGCCATATCGCTTCAGACTGCCATGCGATGCTCCCATAAAAACTTCAAAACCGGCGCGGAACTCGTTAAACATACCATCACCGAGGCGTTGCCCCCACTGATGGTCAAACAGCAACCCCTCTTTAATATTATTCTTATGGGTTTCTGCCCCATCCAAAATGCCGAAATAATAACCAGAAATATTGCGCTGGGTCGCTTTTACCAAATTATCTTGAATACTGCCCTTCCAGCCAACATCAACTACATGAACCCATTCATCATGCTTTTCCGTCATCAACGAGTCACAGTAGTCATTAAGATAGACATTCTGCTCTTTACGCTCACGCTCGTAGATAGTCTTGAAGAATTCATCATCCATTAACGCAGAAAACGCTGGTAACCCGGCGATATTCAAGTGCTGCTCTTCAAAGTCCACCTGAGGGAAACGCACTTTAAACTCAGATACATAATCATCGAGATTAATGCTTTTCAAAAAGGCAGCCAGACTACATGAACCATACTGATATAATAATTTGTTGAATGTGCTACCGCCCAAAGGCCCTAATGAAGGTAAGTAGGTTGATCGACGCGACACATACATATAATGGCTAGTAATACGCGAAAAATCTTTCGGCAAGCTAGCTTGAAATTTATCAAATGCCTTTTGAAGAAACTCGCCTTCCCTTGCAAAAAAATAAACGTTTTTAGCGTTATTCATCACCAAAGACCAATAAAGCCGACGAGTGAATAAATAAATAGCACTACTTATCCAGTTGAAGCTGAAATTATCTTCAGCGATCACTTGGTTAACTTTATTCTCTACCGCAAGGCGCTCACGATCCGCCCGTAGGCTCTCATCATATCGGTGCTGTTCCACAGGTAAATGATGCGCAAACAGCCCTCTGGCTACCGACATCGCCACATCACTGTGCGCATTATCCCCCAACATGATCGTCTTTTTAACATCCAAACCTAATCTTGCAATAACCACGTCATAAGCTCGCCCTTCTTTCTTCGTTCGCTTATTTTCGCTAGAAACGAAGAATCCATCAAAAATATCATAGAATCCATGATGTTTGGCGAAATAGATAATTGACTGTTGGTCCAAATAAAAATCAGAAACCAGATAAATACGTCTACCTTTCTCTTTTTCAGCTCTCAGCATATCCAACGTTGCTACTATCGGTTTTTGCACCGATAGTTCAATAGCCAACTCTAGATCACGGCAAAAAGCGACGAAGGGCTCACTTTCAGGCAAGCGAACCACAATCTGTGCACGTTGAAGCTCATAATACAGGGCAAGAGACATATCGTCGTAACGGAACTCAGCGTCATCGCCTTGCATTTGACTACTGGCGCACAATCCCGCTTCGATTCTTAAACGTAGCGTATATAGCTCCTCTACGGATAGAGAAAGACGATATGAATCCACGAGAGCAGCAGCCCACTTACGTTTCACGACCTCAGGGTGACAACTACGCTCGACTACAGTATCAAAAAAGTCGACCAGAATGGTTTCGATATTATCGGCAATCGTGACAATCATTGTAGATATAATCCATTCACAGAGTTATTGGTTCGAATTTTGCTTTGAAACGCTTTCCAGCTGTTCCTTAAGCGACTGAATAATCCGCTCTGCCTCAGACAAAGCTTGATCACGAGAACGGACCATCTCTTCCGTGTCCCTGAATGCTTGCATTCTTTCTTCAGAGATGCGCTCTGCCTGTTCTTTATACCGTGTTACTTCATTGATTCTTTCTTCAGCTTCAAGTAACAACTGCCAACGTTGTTCAGCCAAGCGTTCTGCAAACTCTAAACTTTGGCGCAATGGGTAGACCAATTCTTGATCATATTCTATGCGACTCATACCTGTAAATAGCGTATTCTTATTATAAATAGCATCAGCATTAGATGAAATCGCAATGAAAGAGCCATTCATTACGTTCTTGTTTTTTGCATCAAATACCGTAAGCGGCATCTGTTGATCTTGAAACGTATGCACTATAGAGACGAGTTCTTGAGCGATAACAGCAATATCAACATGCGCGAATTGGGCTTGCAACAATGATTTCAGGGCATCCAAAGAGAAGGCCTGAATATGGTACGGGTTCGGCCCATACAAACTGACACAAAAATTCTCGTAATCTTTAGTTGGCACCGAGCAAATAAATACCCCATTTGGTTTCAACACGCGTTTGACTTCTGCAATCGCTAATTCAGGTTGCTCAAGATGCTCCAACGTTTCTAATGAGATAAATGTATCGATGCTACAGTCATCGAACGGCAAGGCTAAAATCGAACCGTGCTCAAAACGAGAATTCGTCGTATTATGCTCTTTTGCATAGGCGATCGCCTCACGATCAACATCCAACCCTGTATAACTAACTACAGCAGGGTTAGACAAGAAAATAGGTGCCGAATATCCGATACCGCATGCACAGTCAACCACAACTCCCTTGGCAAAACTGGCAACGTACTGATAACGCTGGTGATGTTCTTCTCTTAAAAACTGCAACTTAAGAAGATCGTTCTCAATCCGTTCCATACTTACCCCTTGGCCACCACAGACCAGCTATGTTCAATATCATAAATTCCAACGGCACTGAAGTTATCGGCTACAGAAAACTCACAGACCGGTACAGCTTCGTTAATTATCTGTATCCCATCTTGATCATTGACAGCTACTCGCCAGTTATAAATACCTGATAACAACTTCAATGCGGGGAAATCAATGGTCACTCGACCTTCCCGACTAAGGGGAAATGGTTCTAAGCCACGCATTGCTGTAGTCGTCCCACAGATATATACTCCATCTTTACGATAAAGATTAAAGACAAAGGTCAGCCCATCGAATTCCCCGTCACTTCCTTCATATTTATAATCGAAAGACAGTTTAACATTGTCGCCGCTTGCCAGCTCTGTTACTGAATTTCCAGACTGATCGAGAAGAGAGACATTAGCTATTTTTACCAATCTGCTACTTATTTCATTTTCAATAGCTTTATTTTCTGCATCTTGAGCTTCCACCACACTCTTCTGCATATCAGAAAGGTAATGCTGAACAGCAACATCTGCATTTCCAAAATAACGCTGCACACCTTTTTCAAGATATAGTGCACTATTACAAATATTGCGAACCTGATAATCATCGTGTGAAACGAACAGGATTGTACACCCATCGTTTCTGATTTCATTAAACTTCTTTACACATTTTCGCTGAAAACGTGAATCTCCGACAGCAAGAATTTCATCTACAATTAATATCTCAGGATCGACATGAATGGCTGTTGCAAAGGCTAAACGTGCAAACATACCGCTCGAAAAAGTCTTAACCGGCCGTTCGAGAAATTCACCAATATCGGCAAAGCTGGCTATTTTATCGAAACGCTCCGTAATTTCTTTACGCGTTAGGCCCAGAAGAGAGGCGTTCAGGTAAACGTTTTCACGCCCTGTAAATTCTGGATTGAACCCAGCACCAAGCTCTAACAAAGGTGCAATACGCCCTTTAGTAAATACACTGCCGCTTGTAGGCGCCAAAGTCCCACAAATCATTTGCAACAAAGTTGATTTACCGGAACCATTGACACCAATAATACCGACTGTTTCACCTTTTCTAATCTCAAAGTTAACGGAATCCAGAGCGACAAACTCCCTGCCCTTAGCCCCCCGATAACCCAGCAAAGCCCCCAGACGCTGCATCGGGCTGGAATAAATCTGATAAACTTTACGCAAATTTTGCGCAGAGACAACAACATTAGAGGACATCAGCAAAGCCCCTCTTTACCTTTTTGAACCAAGTTATAGCTAATACGTACAGCATAATACTGATGCCCCAATAGAGTGCATACCCTTCAAGACTGAATAACTTTCCGTACAATACAACATCGCGTAAAGCTTCGACAATAAACGTTAACGGATTAATATAAATCAGCATGCGATATTGTTCTGGAACAGCAGTGATAGGATAAAATATAGGTGACATAAATAACATTAAGGCAATGATAACTGAGACAACCTGCCCCATATCACGAATATAAACACCTAGCGATGACAAGAATAATGAAATGCTATATGATAATAAAACCAATGGCAGAATGACAATAGGGACCAATAATGCCATTAGACTAACAGGTTGTTTTAATAAAACACAAAAAATGGCGAAAACAATACATCCCATAAAGAATTGGAATAATGCGCCAAAAACAGACACCCAGCACAAGGACTCAAGAGGGAATAAAACTTTTTTTACATAGCTGACATTATATACATATATCGTTGTCGCCTTGCCAAGACACTCAGCAATAAAACCATGCGTCAGTAGACCGGTAAACATAATCAACGTGTAATTCTCTGTCGTTGTCAGCCCCCACTTGGCTTTAAACACAAAACCAAAAATAAAGCTATAGATAGAAAGCATAATCACAGGATTTAGCAGTGACCATACTATACCAAGACTGGTCCCACGATAGCGGCTCTCAACATCCCGCTTAGTAAGATTAAAAATCAAACCTGTATTTTTCAACAATGTCTTCATATTAATTATTCATCTGATAAATAATTTTCGGAACTACTTTGTCTAGGCTCATTCGCCAATTGCTATTGCAGATCCCACGTTCACGATATATTTTTTCGCAGTTAAGTATCGCATGCTTAGGTCTTTTGGCCGCGCATTTATATTGCTCACTGTTAATAGAAGACAAAACCATAAATCTATAACTATCATCAAACAACTTAGCTAAAGAAAAAATCTCCGCAGCAAACTCATACCACGAGACAATCTTATCTCCACAGAAATGATATAGCTTGGGTTCATTAACCCCTTGGCTAATAATAGTGAGAATACATTTAGCTAAATCACCAGCATAGGTAGGACGGCCAAATTGATCGTTAATAATAGCAAGCGATTTACGTGTCTTTCCCAATTTAAGCATGGTATGCACAAAAGAGCTGCCATACTCACTGAATAACCAGGATGTGCGGATCACCACGGCGCGTGAGCACGTGGTTAGTACGGCTTGTTCGCCAAGCAGTTTGGTTTGTCCATAGACGTTTAGCGGCCCCGTTGGTGAATTTTCACACAAAGAAATACCTTTTTCTGCGCCACTAAAAACATAGTCTGTCGAAATATGAATCAGTGGAATGCTTAGGCTCTCAGCAATCATAGCCAGATTAGCTGGACCGATAACATTTGCAGCCTCCGCAGCGATGATTTCTTCTTCAGCTTTATCCACTAACGTATAAGCTGCTGCATTTACAATGAAATCTACATTCAACGCCGCGACAGTTTGCTGAACTGCAGGCCAATCAGCAATGTCAAGTTGTTTGTGGTCTAGGCTAATGATCTGCCAATTGTCAGGCAATGTATCCGCCAAGCAATGGCCTAGCTGGCCATTACCGCCAGTTACCAGTATGCGCATTTAAAAAAGCTCGCTGAATAATTTGCCTTTAAGATCCTTCTCAGAAAGCTGAGGATGCTCTATCGGCCATTCAATCGCCAGTTCAGGATCGTTCCAGCTCAAGCAGTGCTCGTTCTTCGGATCATAGTAATCGGTGCATTTATAAGCAAAGTCGACTTCATCACTTAACACCAAGAAACCATGAGCAAGGCCAGGTGGGATCCAAAGCTGTTTCTTGTTGTCCTCAGACAGATTGATCCCTAACCACTGTTTGAAAGAAGGTGAATTTGGACGGATGTCCACCACGACATCATAGACCTCCCCTCTTAGGGTATAGACCAGCTTCCCCTGAGGGCGAGAGGTCTGAAAGTGTAAACCTCGCAGCACACCATGTGTCGAACGAGAATAGTTGTCTTGAACAAAATCATGTTCAATATCAAGTAGTTCTCGGTAGCGTTGCTTTTGGAACGTTTCGAAAAAGAAGCCACGCTGATCACCGAAAATCTTAGGTTCAATCACTTTGACGCCGGCAATCTTTGTATCAATTACTTTCATTTGACTACTCACTCACTCGGAATTTCCTACCCAACCAGTGTCTCCCTAGCGCTGCGTCATCCTGAATAAGCCGAGAACACCCCACATTGAACTATATTTAAATGGGTCTAAACGCCCTCTAAATCAACTTCAGATAGTTCGCTATTGAAGACATTGCAGGATAGCACAGTTTCCTCATTCCGTTAAAGCATCCTCCAGCATGCACTCAACCTACCTCTAGCGACCGCATTAGTAATAACAATACTCTAACATATCAAATCGTTAAGCGTTATAATGTCCGGCTTGACATAGAAATGATAGCTGGCTAATGATGATAGCGGACGCTAACAACGCGAAAAAACCATTCCTCGTTAATCTCATCGAGATAAAGTTAGTTTTAAAAAATTTTGTTAAAAGTAACATTTACTCGACAAAACTTAATATAGGATAACTCTGATGGTGATAATAAATTTTTTAATACATGAGACTGACTTAAATATAATGTAAAAAACAAGCATTCATATAATTTAGGTAAAACAGGTGTAATAAAAAATCACACCTGTTTCGGGTTACTTTAACGATAACCCCGAGGGTTGTTCTTCTGCCAATTCCACGCATCACGCATCATGGCATCCAAATCACGGGTAGCCTTCCATCCCAATTCTTTGAACGCCAATTCTGGAGCGGACCAGCATTCTGCAATGTCGCCCTCTCGACGTGGTACAATTTGGTAAGCTACATTGCGACCTGAAGCCTTTTCAAAAGCATGGAGCATCTCCAACACCGAATACCCTACCCCAGTCCCCAGATTATAGACCGTAAAACCTTGATGTTCATCGATGTGTTCAATCGCCTTGAGATGACCTTCAGCCAAATCCATGACATGAATGTAATCTCTGACACCCGTGCCATCCTGTGTCGGATAGTCGTCACCAAAAATTGACAGTTTCTCCAATTTTCCGATTGCCACCTGAGCAATATAAGGCATCAGATTGTTAGGAATACCATTTGGATCTTCACCGATCATGCCAGATTCGTGCGCACCGACCGGGTTGAAGTAACGTAAGGCGGTAATGGAGAATTGCGGTTCTGCTTTAGCGAAATCTTGCAGAATTTGTTCTACCATCAACTTCGACGTGCCGTAAGGATTCGTCGTACCGCCAACGCGTGACGTCTCAGTCAAAGGAACTTGCTCTGGAGTACCGTACACCGTGGCAGAAGAACTGAAGATAAACTTATGCACACCCGCACGACGCATTTCCTCCAACAATACCAACGTGCCAGTGACATTGTTCTGATAATACTCTAGCGGCTTGCGCGTCGACTCTCCGACAGCCTTTAGCCCAGCAAAATGGATCACGGCCGAAATGGCGTGAGCCTCGAAGATACGGTGCAGACACTCAGCATCCAAGATATCGCCTTGGTAGAATTGAGCACTTCTGCCCGCGAGTTTCTCAACGCGACGCAGAGACTCATCGGAAGAGTTCGATAAATTATCTAACACTACGACATCTTCGCCATGTTCCAACAAAGCCAGAACAGTGTGAGAACCGATATAACCGGCCCCACCGGTGACTAAAACCGCCATAAAAACTCCTTACTCGCGCCACTGGCGCTCAAGATGAACTGTCTTCTTTAAGCAATCAATTGATTTTAAACGAAGCTTGGACTCACGCACGCCTTTTCGATCATAATTGACCATCCATATGTCCCCAGAGTTCCCTTGGTACACTCGTTTTGGCCAGCAAGTAAACAATCGACCTGCCAGGAGGCTTTGACCTGGCTCCCTACAAAGAGGCTAAAATATTGGTCCACCGCGTCTTAGCATGAACCAATAGAAAACGGCAGTCAGAACGTTTGGGTTTGTATTCGCCCCTAAACCTTCAAAACTGCCGTCACTATGAATACTAATGTAAACACACCTGTTTTAGTCCCATGTACTTCGGACTGTCCCACCCCGGTAGACGATCCTGCCCTATAGTTTGAGCATAGGGGGAGCGCATGAGCACACCACGATTTACACCTGAATTTAAGGAAGAAGCCGTCCGTCAGATAACGGAACGCTATTATTCCGTTGACGAAGTGTCTGACCGTCTGGGCGTTTCTGCGCACAGCCTCTACAGTGGCTACGGGCTATCAAGCCTGATAACAGCGAACAGCATGCCCAGGATTTACTGGAAGCCAAAAGCGAGATCCTGAAACTTCGGGCGCGCTAAAACGTACCGAAGAAGAACGGGATATCCTGAAAAAGGCCGCGCGGTACTTTGCAAGGAAGCCCGACTGAAGTACCGCTTTATCAATGAGCACCGTACTGTATGGGATGTGATGACGATGTGTCGGGTACTGAATGTCGCCCGGGCCGGGTTCTATGCGTGGCTTCACAACCCATTTTCGGTGCGTGATAAAGATAACCAGCGTCTGCTGATGCTTATCCGCGACTCACATTCACTGAACGGAGGCGTATACGGTTATCGGCGGGTTCATGGTGATCTGAACGAAATCGGGGAAACCTTCGGCAAAAACCGGGTGGGTCGTATTATGCAACTGAACCTGATAAAGCCGTACTCGATCTTTTCGCCCGTAACGTGGTCGGCTGGTCGATGAAACCCACTCTCTCACGTGAACTGACGCTCGACGCGCTGATGATGGCCGTCTGGCGTCGAAAACCGGACGGTGAGGTCATCGCACATAGTGATCAGGGTAGCCAGTATGGCAGTGACGACTGGCAGCGCTTCTGCCGGGCCAATAACCTGGCTCGGAGCATGAGCCGGCGTGGCAACTGCTGGGGTAATGCGGTGGCCGAATCGCTCTTCAGTTCACTGAAAAAAGAACGTATCAGGAAGAGAATATACAAAACCCGGGATCTGGCCCGGGCGGATATCTTCGATTACATTGAAGTGTTCTACAACCGGGCCCGGCGTCACAGTCACCTCCGCGGCGCCAGTCTGGAGGCCTTTGAACAGGCCTCGTCGTGAGGACAGAATTTGTCTACTGCCGTGGGGCAGTCTAATTTATGAAATAGCTTGCCGTACTATGCGACCTCTTTAAACCGGAAAACAGACTAAAAATTAAACTCCACTCACATAATGGTATCCATTTTTCTTTAAATCCCTCTTGTGCATGCACCAATGAATTCCATCCAAAAAATGAGCATTGGGAAAAGCCACGGAAAAGTAAGGAAAGAAAGAAAGAAAGAAAGAAAAAAACAAGGAAGGGATAATCAGGAGGCGAATTTCTAACGTTTAGGATCAAAGTGATGGCCAACAACTAGCCACCACTTGAACAACCGGGTGATAGAGTATATCAACTAATAAGCCGACTTGTGTATAAAACCTTTAAATACAGTGAGGAAAATTATTTTTAAGTCGAGCCAAATACTCCAGTCACGAATATACTCGAGGTCATATTCAACACGTTTTTGCATCTTATCCAACGTGTCCGTTTCACCCCGCCACCCATTAATTTGTGCCCAACCGGTGATTCCCGGCTTGACTTTGTGCCTGAGCATATAACCTTCAATAAGATTTCTATATTGTTCATTGTGCGCCACGGCATGCGGCCTAGGCCCAACGATCGACATCCCACCAATCAGCACATTGAAAAATTGCGGCAACTCGTCCAAAGAGGTACGTCGCAAAAATGCACCTACCTTAGTCACTCTGGTATCTCCTTTTTTTGCCTGGATAACTACATCATTATTTTCCATGACAGTCATAGATCTGAACTTCCAAACCATAATAGGTTTTCCGTCCATGCCGTAACGTGTTTGACGAAATATAATCGGTCCATGAGATGTGAACTTGACGGCGAAAGCGATCAAAGCAAGTACGGGAGAGATGAATATCAATATTAAAGTTGACAATAAAATATCTTCAACTCTTTTGAAAACTTTATTTATCCCATTTAGTGGTGTATCGAATAATGGAACAACAGGCACCCCATTAACCTCTTCAGTTCTTGACTGCAAAATATTAAACGTAAAGACATCAGGGATAAACATGACAGAACACGTGGTGTCTGTTAATTGACTCAGTATTTTCTTGAATTTATGTTCTTCGCTCATTTTCATCGCGATATATACATAATCTAGTCGCCCCTGGCGAGCATCCTCAACTAACTTATCCAAGTCACCACAATACTTTATTTCATTATCTTCGTAACTTTGTATATCATCGTATATACCCTCAACAATAAATCCTAACCAGGGTTCTTCTTTAAAATTCTTCAGCAACTTAACACCAATAGGCATCGACCCTGCAACAGCCACCTTACGATTGTTATACCCCAGATTTCTAATCATTCCTACCAAAAAGCGAATGGAAGAGCGGCAGAATGTAAATCCGATACACACCGAAATATACCAGTATGAAAAAAACTCGAAGGTAAAGCTGGAATTCGGCATGAACGAAGTTATTCCGGCAGTCACCACCAAGCTTAGTGTCCAGTTTTTAAGTATAAGCCGGAGCTCCGATGAAAATTTCCCACCGCGCCAAGAGCGATAAAAATCCGTTATCCCGCCTATCATTTGAAATGCAACCAAAGCTATGAGCGCAACCAAAATACTCTCATAGCTAAAGTTAAAGCCATTTATTTTACTTGCAACAAATCCGCCGAAGAAAATAATAGAGATATCAGAAAAACGCTGAACCATAGATATGAGAGATGCATTTGCTTTGGAATGCGCCCGCTGATGCTGTATTTTCATAATAAAAGCACTCTTATTAAAAGAATACGCCCCCCTATAAAAAGAAGAAAAGCGTATTCTTTAAATTATAAACTTAACAGATTCAAAATTTCCTTAACCTTCTCTTCCATCAATTCCTTATTATTTCTAGACTCAACGTTAAGCCGAACTACGGGCTCCGTATTTGATGAACGAAGGTTGAAACGCCACTCAGGGAATTCAACGCTTATGCCGTCGGTATAGTCGACTAAATTTGCTTTAGAAACATAATGGCTTTTAACACCTTCAATCGAACTTTCTGGGTTCGATAACTTGATATTAATTTCACCGGAAGACGGGTAGGCGGCAATGCGATCCTGTACCAGTTGCCCCAGAGTTTGTCCCTTCACACTGACCAGCTCAACGACCAGCAGCCATGGAATCATGCCACTATCACAATAAGCAAAATCACGGAAATAGTGGTGAGCACTCATCTCGCCGCCATAAATGGCGTCTTCCGCACGCATGCGTTCTTTAATGAAAGCATGACCGGTTTTCGACATCACGGGTACGCCCCCGGCACCGGTGACCACATCGACGGTGTTCCAACTCAGGCGTGGATCGTGGATTATCTTCGCGCCCGGCTGTTTCTGCAAGAAGGCCTCCGCCAGCAAGCCGACGATATAATAGCCCTCAATGAAATCGCCTTTTTCATCGAACAGGAAGCAGCGATCAAAATCGCCGTCGAACGCAATGCCCATATCAGCGCCATGCTCTCGCACCGCATCGGCGGTATCCGCACGACACTCAGGCAGCAGTGGATTTGGAATGCCGTTGGGGAAAGAGCCGTCCGGCTGGTGATGCACCTTGATAAACTCCAGCGGCACCCCCCGCGCCTTCAGTTGCGCTTCAATAGCATCGATCACATGCCCCGCAGCACCGTTGCCCGAGTTGATCACTAGCTTCAACGGTTTGAAATTTTTCACGTCTACATAGGACAGAATGTGTTCTACATAAGCCCCTAATACGTCCTGGCGTACGTAGCTGCCGCGCGTTGCTGTTGCTGCTAGCGCCTGAAACTGGTTTTTCTCCGCCAGCTCTTGGATCGCCCGTAACCCGGTATCGCCGCTAATCGGGCGAGAGCCCTCACGCACTAACTTCATGCCGTTGTAATCAATAGGGTTATGGCTGGCGGTGACTTCTACGCCACCATCAGTATTTAAATAGGTTGTGGCGAAATAGATTTCTTCGGTACCGGTTAAACCGATGTCTATCACATCAGTACCCGCATCCTGTAAACCCTTCGCCAGCGCCAACTTCAGACTTTCACTGGTTAACCGCACATCGCTGCCCAACACGATATTTTTGGGCTTTAAAAACTCGCCATAGGCGCGTCCAATACGATACGCGATGTCCTCATTCAGCTCTTCGCCCAGCTTTCCCCGAATGTCATAAGCTTTAAAACACGTCAATTTTTGCATTACCAAACCCTATTAAACTCTGCCATAGCGATCTTGCAAACGCTCAATATCATCTTCTTCCAGATAGTGCCCCGACCTGACCTCGATCATTTCCAAATCGATTTTTCCCGGGTTTTCTAGCGTATGGACACTGCCCGCAGGAATGAAGGTAGACTGATTTTCCGACAAGAAGAACTCTTGGTCATCAACGTTAACTCTTGCTGTCCCACTCACGACGACCCAATGTTCAGCACGGTGGAGATGGCGTTGTACTGACAAGCCTTCACCTGGCCGGACAATGATTTTCTTCACCTGGAAGTGCGTGCCGCTGTCGATGTCGCAAATCTTGCCCCAGGGACGATAGGACGCAGAATGCTGACGGAAATGATGAAGATTGCGTTTTTTTAACTCCTCAACGATCTTCTTCACCTCTTGTACTTTATCTTTGGTAGCAATAAGTACGGCATCACTGGTAGTGACAACAACCATATCATTCAATCCGATCGTTGCGACTAGCGCTGAATCGGAGGAAATGTAATTGTTATTTGAGTCAATGGAAATAACTTCACCAACGCTCACATTACCTAAATTGTCTTTTACAGACACATCCCACAGTGATGACCACGACCCGACATCACTCCACCCAGCATCGATGGGGATCACGACGGCATCTTGAGTTTTTTCCATAACCGCATAGTCAATGGAGTCACTCGGACAACGTTGAAAAGCTTCTGGCTCAACGCGAATGAAGTTCATATCCCGTTGGCTTTTAATAACGGATTCCTTCGCAGACTGATAAATGTCAGGACTGAATTTTTCCAGCTCGCTGAGGAACTTATCAGCTTTGAACATAAACATGCCACTGTTCCAGCTATACTCAGCGGAGGCTACGTATTCCTTTGCTTTTTCCAGACACGGCTTCTCAACAAAAGAGTCAACTTCAAAACATTCCCTCGAGAGGCTGGCCCCTCGTTTGATATATCCATATCCCGTTTCAGGATGTTCAGGTATGATGCCAAACGTTACCAAGCGATCTTGCCCTGCAAACCGGGCTGCCGTATTGATTGCATCATGAAATCTATCGACTTTGGTAATCAAGTGGTCGGCAGCTAATACCAACAACATGCTGTCAGGAGTCTCTTCTGCGGCAAGATGCGCCGCTAAAGCCACCGCCGGCGCCGTATTCCGACCAATAGGCTCCAAAATAATATTTGAGCCAAGTTGACCAATTTCTCGCAACTGCTCGGCGACCAAAAAACGGTGCTCTTCATTGCAAATCACTAATGGAGATGCAACTTCTAGGTTGGAGGTATTTTCCAATCGCACTAACGTTTGTTGCAGCAAGCTTAATCCACTATCGTCAATAGATAGGAATTGTTTAGGAAAAGATTCTCTGGACAAAGGCCATAGGCGACTGCCTGTTCCTCCGGCCATAATTACCGGAACTATTTTAGACATAATTAAACCCTTCATTAACCTATTATTTTAAATAAACTTTAAATTTATCTTCAGCTGTAAAGCAGCAGGCGGAATTAATCACATCACCTTCCACACTGAACTAAATCCAAGATCACATAAAATATAAAAATCGGCAACACACCGAAATTATCAACCAGATGTGTCTTAATCATAATATTACCAAATGGAGGGGAATATATCATACTATGAAGTATAGTCGCCCCTTCCAGAAATTCTTATAGTTTCATAATGAAATCAAATAAAAATCAATTTAAAATCAATAAGTTAAAAGAAACATTTGCATCTTGCACGCTACCGCCCCTGGCTTCCAGTTACCAATCCCTGATCCGTACCCTAATTTGTCATCATTATTGTTCATTACTACACCTTGCTTTTCACAAACACCGCGCGGCAAGTGATGAAAAATGAGAGAGCGTGTTACGTCACTTAACGCCATTGCTCTTATAAAAGAGAGGTAGGACATTTCTATCTCACCCCATCTTTTAAGCGTTAACATAGCGTATAAACACAAAAAAGAGCAGCTTTGAGCTGCTCTTTCAGATTTATACTTAGGGTAGCGGAGCTGTTCGTCGAATTATTGTTCAACGCGCAGCAGAAAAATACTGCGCTACCCGCATAACATCTTTCTCGTCCAACGTCCCGGAGTCGCTCAGCAAGGTAATCCAGGACTTGATGTAGGCGTACTTGGCGGAGGCCAGATCGCGCTGAGCGCTATAGAGCTGCTGTTCGGCGTTGAGCACGTCAACGTTGACACGTTGCCCGGCCAGCACGCTTTGCCGGGTCGCCGTCACCTGTGTGGTGGCAGACTGTACCGCCAGCTCATAGGCCGCCACCTTGGCGCGGCTGCTGATGCACAGATTGTACTGCTTGCGCAGATCGTTGAGCGTGGTGCCCGTCTGCGCATCCATTTCATACATCGCCTGGCCATAGCGCGCCGCCGCCTGCCGGGTCGACGCCGAAACGCCGCCGCCGGAATAAATAGGCATACTGACCTGCACGCCGATACTGTCGGTACGGTATTTCTGGTTAACCGTGTTATCGCTGCTGGAATCGTTTTCCGAATGCGAAGCATACAGCTGAACCTGCGGCATAAAGCCCGCCCGATTCCTTTCGACGTCATACTTAGCGGCATCCACGCCATGACGCGAGGCGGCTAGCACCGGGTTGTTCTCCAGCGCGATCTTTTGCCACTCTTCAAATTTGGACGGGATCAGCGGCGCCACCTTAAACTTGCCCGGTCGCAAAACCTGCAATTCATCCAGTTGGTTCAGCGGTATGCCGATAATCACTTCCAATTCGCGCTGGGCGGCATCCAGCGCATCGCGCGCTTCGATTACCTGCGCTTCGGCCAGGCTGTAGCGCGCCTGGGTTTCCGATACGTCGGTAATGGTGCCTTCACCGGCGCTCATCAGGCGATCGTTCAAGGTCAACTGTTCCTTGTAAGCCGCCTTTTGCGCTTCGGCCAACGCGATTTGATCCTTGGAATAGGCCACTTCGACATAGGCGTTAATCACCCTAACCGCAAGATCCAGCAACTTACTGCGATAGCGCTCGTCCGACATCATCGTCTGCGCTACGCCGGCTTTGTAACGCGCGTACGCTTCATAATCGAACAGCGGCTGTGTCAGCGTGATCGAACTTGAATAACTACGATATTGTTGCCGCCGGGTGACCTCCGAAACATTGCCGAAAAAGTCGCTCTGCGGGTATTTTTGCGTCTGCCAATTGCGCGGCGAATTCTGATAGTTCAACGACACTTTCGGCAGCAGCCCCGCCCTGCCGATGTTTTCGTTCTCATCTCCCGCTTCTTTCTCTTTTATAGCCGCCCGAAAGGTCGGGTCCTTTTCTAATGCCAGCGAATATGCGTCTAAAATCCCTATCGAATAAACCGGCGCAGATATCGCAAACAAAAGGGTGCCGATAACCAGACCGGCAGCCTGTCGTTTTGATTGAATCAAAATTATTCCTCGGTTAATGAAGTATGAGCGCGATCCAAAATAGGTTTAAACAGATAGCTCAGCAGTGAGCGCGACCCCGTTTTCACGAACACCTCTACCGGCATCCCCGGCTTGATGTCCTCGCCACTGAGCATCTTCATACCCTCCGGTGAGACCGTAACCTGCATCTGGTAGTAAGGCTCACCGTTGGCTTTGTCGACCAGACGGTCGGCGGAAACCAATGTGACCGTTCCTGGAATTTTCGGGGTTTTGTTTTGGTTGAAGGCGGTAAACATCAGATCCACCGGCAACCCGTTGTACACCTTATCGATCAGATCGACTTTCAGGCGAGAATCCACCACCAGCGTCGCCTGGCTGGGTACAACGTCCATCAGGTGGTCACCCGCTCCCACGACGCCCCCCTGAGTGAAGATATTCAATCCGACCACGGTGCCGTCCACCGGTGAGGTGATGGCGGTGTTGCCCAGATCGAAATCGGCCATTTGCAGCTTATTGCGAAACTCACTGGCGTCCATTTGGGTTTGTGCCAGTTGCGTTCTGACCTCGCGTTGATAGTCGGCGAAACGTTGATCGATACGCTGCTGAGATTCTTGCAGCTGCTTTTGCAATTGGCCAATCCGCCCGATAGTTTCATCGATGCTGCTATTCACTTCGGCGAACTGACGCTGAACTTCCAGATAGCGATTGCGTGGCAGGTAGCCGTCCGCAGCCAGCTGCTTCATGCTGTTCATCTGTTCACGCAGGCTGGAAAGTTGGATCTGCTTGTTGACGCGTGAATCCTGCAGGCCTTTCAATTGGAAACGAATCCCGTCCATCGACTGCTTATAACCGTCAATTTCACTTTGCAGCCCCTGGCGGCGGGAAGCGAACAGCTGCGTTTGCAACGCGATAATTTCAGCCACACGCGGCTGATCCTTGATCTGGGTAAAAATGGGAGAAAAAGTGACGCTGCTCAAACCATCGCGTTCGGCGAGTAAACGCCCTTCGGTGGCCAGCGTGGTGTAGTACTGGTCGCGCAGGGAATCGACCTGCGCCTGTGCCTGCACCTGGCTCAACTGCACCAGGACTTCACCGGCTTTCACCTTGTCGCCCTCTTTCACCGCGATATTTTTGATGATGCCGCTGGCCGGAGCCTGCACCGTTTTGCGGTTGCCGGAAACGGTTACCGATCCCGGTGATGCCACCCCTTTATCCAGGGGCGCGAACGCTGCCCAAGCCAAAAATCCGAACAGACCAATTCCCACGACCAGCCAGCCCATCCGGGTAAACCGCCGTTCATCCTGTGGGATCTCTTCAATATACGAGTCTTGCGGCTCGCCAATGTGCGTCGACATACCAACTCCTTTAAACTGCGGACGGCAATAAAGCCATAGGCAATTCACGGCTTAATTAATTTGCGTTTTTGGGATATTGCCTTCATCTGGCTCAGAATTTACCGCCCTCACCGCTTGCTGAGGCTGTTGCGTCTGCGCTTTTTGCGCATTGGCTAACGCCTGAAGCACTTGTTGAGTCGGGCCGAACGCGTTGACGTTGCCATTCACCAAGAGCAACAGCTTGCTGGTCATCGACAGCAAATTGGTGCGATGGGTAATCAGAACCACCGTTTTATTACGTTGCTTGAGGAACATAATGGCCTGGTTCAACGCTTTCTCGCCCGCATCATCCAGATTGGAGTTAGGCTCATCCAAAACCACCAGCGAAGGGTCGCCGTACAGTGCGCGCGCCAGGCCGATACGCTGTTTCTGCCCACCGGACAGCCCAGCGCCACCGTTGCCGAGCACCGAATCGTAGCCGTTCGGGAAACGCAGGATCAGTTCGTGCACACCGGCCAACTTAGCGGCTTCAATGACCTTCTCTGAGTCGATCTCGTTAAAGCGAGCGATATTCTCGGCGATAGTCCCGGCAAACAGCTCAATGTCCTGCGGCAGATAGCCGATATACGGCCCCAACTCATCCTTGTTCCACTGATAGATGTCAGCATTATCCAACCGAACAATCCCTTCACTGACCGGCCAAATGCCGACCAGCAAACGAGCCAGCGTCGATTTCCCCGATGCGCTCGGGCCAATGATCCCCAGCACGTCACCAGGCTGAATGGCAAAACTCACGTTATGCAATACCGCATCGCCTTTGGATCCCGGCGGCGTGGCGGTGACGCCTTCTACGGCAAGCACCCCTTCCGGACGCGGCAAGGACATACCGGTACCACGTTGCGGGTGCGTTTCCAGCAGCTTAACCAACCGGCCATAAGAAAGCTTCGCCGCGCTGTAGCTCTTCCAGACGTTAATAACCTGCTCAATCGGCGCCAGCGTTCGCCCCATCAGAATGGAGCCGGCAATCATCATACCGGGCGTGATGTGCCCATCGATAGCCAGCCACCCCCCCAGCCCCAACACCAGTGATTGCAGCGACATGCGCACAAACTTGGTGATCGACGTGACCCGCGATGCGCGTTCGCTGGCGATTCGTTGGCTGTTCAAGAATCGCTGGTGCAGACCGAACCACCGGCGTTTCAGGTTAGGCAACATCCCTAAAGCCTCGATCACTTCGGCATTTCGCAGATTGGTGCTGGCCAACGTACCGGACATAATCGACAGCTTGCTGGCTTCCGCCAGCGGCTTTTTCGACACCATTTCGTTGATCACCGCCAATGCGATCAACAACAGTGCACCGACCAGGGCGAACAGCCCCAACCAAGGGTTAAAGAGGAATATCACCAACAGATAGATCGGAAACCACGGTGCATCAAAGAAGGCGAACAGCGCGCTGCCGGTGAGGAATTGGCGCAGATTGGTCAAGTCACTCAGCATCTGGCCGGCGTCAGAAGAACCGTTTTTCAGATTCGCCTCGTAGGCCGCAGTGTAGACTCGCGTGTTGAGACGCATATCCAGCTGACTGCCGATACGGATCACCACCATGCTGCGCACGTATTCCAACAGCGACATCATGCCGAACATGCCCAGCATGATCAGCGTCAGCATCAACAGCGTGATTTCATTACGCGAAGGAAGCACCCGGTCGTAAACCTGGAGCATATAGATAGAAGGAACTAGCATTAATAAATTAATAAATGCGGTAAATATGCCAACGGTCCAAAAAACCTTACTGCGAGTCCGTATAACATCCGCAATTTCATTGCGCGGTATAAATTGATTCACTTTCTGCCCTTACATCATGTGCACTGTCAGTCAAAATCCGCATTGGACTCTTATAAGGAAAATCCTAAAAAGGGAAAAATAAAATAAATCCTAAAGAACCCCCACCCCAGACATGCTCGAGACTGCAGATACTTTTTCTAACTATAGGTAGAGAAAGCGGATATCAGCAAGGCCGTAAGCAAAAAAAATCGCCTCACGAACTACAGAAAAAAACAAATGAAAACAGTGAGGTAAATAGTAGACAAGGCAACGCGAGTTTAGTACGAAAGGGAATAAATTAGAGATAATGACGTAGTTCACAATTTTCAAAGAATACGGGGTGTTTACACACCCCGTATTATTGATTGACTAACAGTTTCAATGGGCATTATAACCCACTGGAATTCATCCTTACGCGTAGTGCAGAGTATCCACCAATTGCTGGTGGTTTTGCCCTGTCAGGTATACCACGGTATCGTTGAGGTCCAGCGTGTGGTTATCGTTGTTGTCGATAATTACATACGAGCTTGCAGTGTTACCGCCACCGCTGAATACAACGGATGCCACACCCACTTTCGCCGTCAGCGAGTTGCTGCTATCCAGACCCAAGATACCACCCAACAGGCCGATAACGCCGTTGGTCAAACCGCCCACCAGTGTCCCCAACAACGCATCCAACGTGTCGGCAGAGCGCGTACCGTAGTTCGCTACCGCAGTGCCGCTGGCGTCATCGGAAATAGTCAGGCCGCCATGGTTCACGTCGACAATCGAGTCCTTGAGGCTATTAAAGTCCTTGATGGTCACACCCGCCTGCGTGTTACTCGCCTTGATGTCATAGGTGTTGGCACCTGCGCCACCGGTCAGCGTGGTGTTGCCAATCACGCCCAGGGTATCGGCAGCACTGGAGCCTTCTACGGTCATCTGGTAACCGTTCAGGCCCAACGCCGTCAACACCGGCGCCAACAGGTTGGTGGTAATGACACTCAGCGGCAGAATGTTCAGTAATTGAACGATGATACCGTCACCGGTACCGCCATGGCTGGAGTCGAGATTCAGCCCCCCGGTGTTGGTGGACGCATTGATATCACGCACGTTGCTGAAACCGCTGCCCAGCGTCAGATCCAGCGCGTGATCACCGGTCACGTTGATGGTCTGAACCTGCGCATTGGTGCCGGCCAGTGACAGAATGTTGTCAAAGCTGCCGGTACCGCCTGAGGCCACGTTCACCGTGGTCAGAGCGGTGCCCAACAAGGCGCTGCTGCTGCTGTTAAGGGTAATGGCGCCGGCATTCACATTGGAAGAACTCACCGCATCAAAGTTGATATTGAAATGATCGGTGGCGTTCTGCACGAAGGTGAAGTTCAGCGTACTGGCGGAAGTCGCGTCCCCTTTCACTTCCAACTGCGCGGCGTTGCCGCCGGCGGCGTTAATGACGTTGACGTTAGCCAGACCGGAGATCACGAAACCTTGTGAGCCCAGGTTGGTGGCCGCCGCGTTCTGCGTAACCGTGCCGCCCGTGGTGCCTTCCACCGTAGATGTGCCGTTGGTCAGGCCAAAGTCAAAGGTGTGGGTCGGCGTTGTGACGCTGGTGGTGGTCGGTGAACCGATTAGCGGAGTCGTAATCAGCGTACCGACGGACTTGCCGATATAGCCGGTCAGGTCAATTTTCTCAAAGTTCGAGAAGTTGTTGGCGTTGCTGGTCACGGTACTGGTGCGAACGCCCAGGGCGTTTTGGTTGGTTACTACAGTTTTGGTGATGAAGTTGGCGGAGATGGAGTCCGTACCCGCACCACC
Organism: Serratia sp. OLAL2; assembly: GCF_002752475.1. Taxonomy (NCBI): domain Bacteria; kingdom Pseudomonadati; phylum Pseudomonadota; class Gammaproteobacteria; order Enterobacterales; family Yersiniaceae; genus Serratia; species Serratia sp. OLAL2. The sequence continues at coordinate 614,799 of NZ_MSTL01000019.1, forward strand.
ATCAGCCTTAACCGTGTTCGCGACAGTGTTCGCCCCACCGGAAACCCCGTTGCCCACCCAGTGCAGGCTGTCGTTGCCGGCGCCGAGGTTGAACTGTGCGGTACCGGTCGCGATGTTGGCCGTCGAAGTCACGACCACGTTGTCTGAACCGGAGCTGGCGTTCAGAATGACGTTGCCGTTGTTGACAGTCACCGCCACGCCAGGGTTGACGCCGTTATCGGACAGGTTCACCGTTGCTGCGCTGGTGCCGTTGATGGTCAGGTTAGCCAGGTGATCGGCGAACTTCAGGTTGACCAGGCTGGCGGCGTTGGCATTCAGTTGGACATCCGTCAGTACCGCCGTTTCGGCGTTGCTGATCTGGTGGGACAGCCCCGAATTGACCGTACCAATGGCATTACCACCGGAAGCAGATGACGACAAGGCTGCAGCAGTGTTGTAAACCAGACTGGTACCAATCTGGTACTCAAAGGCATGCTGTTGTGTAACCGTAGTGGCATCGGTAGCCGTCGAGTTACGTAAGTCATTGATGATAGCCTGCGTAATGACAGACTTGTCCGTTCCCAAGGCGTTATACGTTGCTAGTTGAGAAGCAGTCGCGTTCACACCATACACACCATTAAAAATGTGCTGAATGAACGCATCACCGGTCAAATTGGCCCCTTTCTGCTGAAACTCGGAGGAAGCCAGAAGTTTTTTAGTCAGAAGCGCGAATGTATTTCCTGGCTGCAATAAGTAAGTAGTCCAAAAACTCAAACCACTGGCGTCGGCAGCTCGATAAGGAGCAGCTAAATAAAGCGAGGCAACCTGCTCTTGATTAGCCAGCGCTACACTCCACTGATTCCACGCGGCGGTACCGTAATTACTATACAGCAGAGCATCAACGTGGTTGTCGAAGTTGGCTTGTGCAGCCAGGTTAGTACTATCGAACTGCTTATAGTTTAATAAGTTATCGATTGCGCTATAGATAGCACTATTCAGCGACGTAGTACCCAGGATGCCCTGAAGAACGCTGTCAGCCGGGGCGGTGCCATAAACCTTGGCATAAACCGTTCTCAAAATATCCAATGAAGTGCTTGAACCATACAAGGCTTGCCCTTCAGCAGAAGCCAGCAGGTTACCCACGTATGTCTGCGCAGTAATTTGTCCCGTCCGAATTTGGCCAGCATCAGCATCAAAAGCCGCTGGACCGGTAAAAGTACTATGACCCAGAACAGCATATTGAATCGCTGCCACAACTTTCTGGTACAGCAAAACTTGAGAAGCCATAAGTATATCCTCAAAATTAAAAAATTATTTCAGATATCAAAAAGTTAACACAAATCAAAAAATAAGCATGCGAATGCATGCCAGTTAAGGAAAGATCAAAAAAGCAGGATTGTCAAACAACAAAAAGAAGCAAGATAAAGATAATCCTAAAAGAAAAAAATTAATGAAGGAAAACAATTAACATAAACATTTACTTAACAATCAATAAATTAACATGTTAATAATAACATGCGAAACAGTATAGACCATGCTTAAAAAAGAAAATAAACCCTCTACAATAATATTAAAAAACATTAACCAATAAATCTCATACAATCCATAATCAAAGAATATGAATAATCAAGATGCTTATCGCCATTCGTGACAACCGTATCACTATTTATTTTATCATTTGGCAAACCAAAATTTCGCATCCCCCTTCCTCTATTATCAACATCAATTCGATTAAAAAAATCAAGCAGACCATCAAAGCGGCAATTATCTATCTTGTTTTTAAAGCCGCCATTGATGAAAATGACAGGTGTCCCCATCGCTAAACAAGGCAATGCGGTATGAATACGTGACGTGACAACCAACTTAGCCGAAGAAAGTTTTATTAAAAAATCATGAGCCATTTCAATACCGACTTCATAGGGAACGTAAGGAACTATTTGAGTTATTACTTTGGCTTTCCTTAATAGTTCCGCATCGAAGCATTCCTTAAGAACCTTTTTCTTATGATAAAACTCTGCCGCACGTCCATTAAGAATTCGTTTGGCCAAGCGCAAAGGTTGTCGCATTAGTTCGAATGGTGTTAGGGCATCATACATAACATCAACAAAATAAATATCATTCGAGCAAGAATTTCGCTTATATGTTTTACCTAATGTCAAAGTCATACACCCTGAGTAATATGCAGGTATACCATATTTCTCGAGCAAGCTTACCGTATAGAAATCCCGGCATCCTATAGGAGCATGTTGCTTCAGGTGATAAATAGTTTCAGCAGAAAATATTTTATTTTCTACCGAAGCATTGATATGCACAGACGTATAAAAGGGAAAAACGTTACAGGAGGGAGGGAAATTTTCTGGTGAGTCCATATACCATGCATTCATTATCACCTTCACAGGTTCCCCATGATAACTACCTATAGCATCACGTGGAATTGGGATATCACACGAGGGGAGAAACTGCCTGGCGGCAAGAGTTTGTACATAATCACCTAAATTAATCCATCCTCTTTTACGGTAAAGATCACTTTCGTAAGTCAGAAACCCATACTTTGTCATTACAACCCCCTCTAACTGTACTTCAGTTTCCTAAGCAACTTGAGAAATGATGCTCTATCATCAGCATCAAAAACGATAAAGAAGAACATTACAACAACAAGAAGCAAGTTAAAAAAAGAAACCATTAACAAAGAAAAATAACCATCAAGAACCTCATTTTTAATATAAAGACAAGTCAAAACTGAAATTATTGCCACAATAAAAAACTTTGGAAAAATCTTAACCAAAAAAACATTCAGATTACAGAGAGGAAAAATACTTTGCGTCCACAAAACCCTCAACACGAGCAGCACCAGCACGCACAACACCCTTATCAAAAGAACAAAATAGATTGAATAATGCAAGAAAAACAAAGCGGACATCAAAAGAACGGAAAACCCAAGAATAAGAGATATTACCAATTGATATCTTTTTAACTCCCCCTTTGTATATATAGCAGTAACAAAAGGATTGGATAAGGAATCAATGAACACATAAACAATGATAATTCGAATGAAACTGGGAAGATAATCAGGCACATCACCAAGCCATACAGTACTTACGAAATCAGCAAAAACAAAAACAGGCACACCTGACAATATCGTGACAAATGCAGTCAGCTTGCAAGATAGGAAAATTAAGTCATTCATCTCATCATAATACCCCAAAGAGCCACTCTTAATTATTTTCGGCGCAAAGGCCATTTGCAAAGCACCAGTAACCCGATTAAAGGCGTTCAGGACCTGTTCAGCTAACCAGATAGAAGCATTAGCGACCAACCCTACAAAGTAATAAGCTAAGAATGCAATTGATTGGGAAACGCTTACAATACTGAACGCACCTAACAATGGCCAACGAGAGAACGACAGAACCTCCTTTAAAAAGATCATGTCAATATCTCTTGAGAAAAATCCTCTATATAACCGAACGTATTTTGAACAAAAATAAACGTACACAATAAAAACAAAAACAAATCCAATGAGAACAAGGCAAGAGTAAGAAACAACTTTGTTTTGAAAGTCGAAAGACGAGAATATAAAAACCATCAACCAACGTTGAAAGGCATCAAATACTCCAACCTTAGCAAAAACAGACATCTTTTCCGTGGCAAGAAAGTATCCCATAAAGGGTGTCTGCATAATTTGAAAAAGGAGGGTTATTATTGTGAATTGGTATAACAGGAAGATATCGTTAGTGCTTACAGTTGAAGAACTCACTTGCGACAAAACAAACCATAAGCCTACCGTTTCCGCCAAAAAAAAGACAAGGATACAGATCCCCAAGTACATAATAATAATAGAGGCAAACCTTTTTTCAAATTGCTCACTTTCTTTTGCCACCTCAACAGTAAGAAATCTTTGCGTTGAAAGTGAAAAAACGTTTTGAATGAAAGTAAACAAAAAGATGACACTACTAACAAGGCTATAGAGACCAAAATCAGAGACGCCAAGAGAATTTAGCGCCATACGCGAGGTATACAAAGTGACAAACATCAATATCAACGTTCGACCATATAAAGCAAAAGAATTAAGTAGCATTATTCGCCTATTATTCATACCTTTCCCCTCTATCGTTCACTCGCATCACATCTTGGAGAACAGGAAAATTTTCTCACATCATAAAAATAGAAAGGTATAATCCACCCACATCATTTTTCACCTTCTCTTTTAAAGAAAAAGTCAGATATTTTCTTACTTAATTCTCGAGACTCAAAATCCGCACTACCAGTATTATAAAGCGACTCGGCTGTTAAATAATTAACCATTCCATCTCTGGCTGGCGAAATAACTGGTATATTTCTTGCTAAAGACTCAAGCATTATTAATGGAACACCTTCATATCTGGATGGAACAACAATGAAATCAATATCTCTCGAGTTCTCCCAAACATTATTTCTCCACCCCAAGAAAACAACTTTAATATTCGGCGAGAGATTAGCGGCAAGTTCTCTGAGCCGTTTAAGATCTGGGCCGTCACCGAAAACCTGCAACTCAATAGGAAAGTCTATATATTTCAAAGCATTGAACAATATATCCTGCCCTTTTTGACGGAAAAGGACCCTTCCTGCCATGATAACTTTCAATGTTTCATTTGAAGGTGAAAATTCATATCCAATGCCTCTTATTTCAGAGCATCGCGGCTTGGCAACAAAATTTTCAAGAACCCTAACAGAAGCATTTTTATTTTTGGCAATGATATCTTTAGCTGTCGTCTCGCAGATGGTAACAAAGGAGTCACAATTTCTATATACAAACTTTGCAAGAAAGTCTTTAATAGAGGGGGCCCAACTTTCCATTTTTCTAAAACTATGAGTATAGGGAAGATAGCTAATGATGTTTTTTATTCCTAGCATTTTCCCCACATTGATAAAAACAGAACCAAACTCTATATCACCTTGAATTATAAAAATAAAATCAAATCTTTCTTTTATTGAAATAAGAAAACTAGCAGCACGAAAAATATGACCAGGGTTAAAGAATGAATGAATTATCTCCATATTGTTATGACGAACATCATGAAACTCATAACAAATGGAAGAAGCTATCAATAATTCAGCTAGCTTACTACTCCCTGATGGAATGTAGCACGTTACTCTCACATCTTTTTTAATATATCGACTTAGATGGGAAACAGCCATAACTTCATGGCCTCCGAGGATTGATGCTGTGAAAATAACTGCGACCTTCCTACCTTTCAACATACACCCTCATAAAACAACTAAACCACTATCGACATAGTGAAGTATAGTATTGGGGGAAGAAACATAAAAAAATACTACTCTAACCACATTAAAACGTCCAGTTTTGTTATTAATATTTAGGTACTAGCTCACAAATTTTAAATACAACAATATTCTTAGCATGATAAGAATGAGAAAGATAGATTCAGCGTCAATACAAATCAAAAACGAAGTTCGAGATTAAGAGCATGAAACCTACAGCCACGATAAACTGAATCATTACCCCAACCATACTCAGTGTGAAAAGCAGATAATAAAAATGGTAACACAGTCATAAATTCATTACTTGATCAGTAAAAATCTGCCTGCATACCTTCATAGAAGGCGGCTTCGATTACGGCTCAGAGGGGCGCTCTAATCTCGGACTCATAGAGCTCTCCCTTCACACTTCATGCAGTGATAGCTGCTTATCATCCGCTTATGCTTTTCTTGATACTCAACGTATCTACGGAACATTTCTGCATTCACACCTACCGTGTCTACGTAGTATCCTTTTGTCCAGAAGTGTGTTCCCATTGTCTTTGTTACGTAAGCAGGGAAGCTTGCTGAAGAGCCTTATTGCTGTCCTATCCTCAAGTACCCATCATTTCTGATACTGACAACTTCGGCATTATATTCACCAAAAGATACACATGATCTAACTGCAATTTTAATTCAGTAATTTGAATCTTCAGTCGCTCACTGAGTATCCATACCTGTCGGCACACTTCATTATCAATATTACCTAGAGAATTCTGAAAATGCACTTAGGCTTCCAGACTATAGTATATTGACAATGCCATAGTACGCTGGGATCTCTTTGAAACCTACTCATATTTAGTTTCCTTATCAATTTTGAGGACAACAGATAGGGATTTTGGCATGAGTAGTTTTTACAGGCAGAGCCAAAACCTAGCCGAAAACCACGACCGAAGGCCGTGGTTTTAACCTAGTAATAAAAAAGGCCAAATTTGAAAATCAAATTTGGCCTTTTACTAAGTTTGATAAAACTTAAACTGCTACATTTTACCTGTTGGCATCTCTCGTAATTTCTTGCAGCGCACCGCTAAACTCTTTAGTTATCAACTTCTCAGAAAGATCATTTTTCAAGATACCAAAATTATATTCTCTATTTCTCTTATCAACACCATCATCGATAAAATCATACCACCAAACACCTACCACATAATCCATTTTACTGGCCAACGTCATATATTCGTAGGCGTACTTAGCAACCTCTTCATCAGACAGATTAGCCCCACCATCATATGCTGGATAGCCAACCTCTGTAATATAGAACGGGATTTTTTTTCCTGTAATTTTAACCAACTCGTCTTGATAAAGATCAATTCTTTTAAGATTAAACATAGGATCTGCAACAGTTCTATTCTGGTAAGAATAAGGATGCAGAGAAATTCCGTCGATATAGTCAAGTATGCCTAATTTTACGAGTGTTATACCCCAGTTTTTATCTGTATTGTCTAGAGGATTGAAACCGCCAGCAATAACAATTGCCCTCGGATTTTCTTTTTTCACAGCCAGCGAAGTTGCTTTAACTAGTTGAAAATAAGCCTCCGCTGAAGCATTACTAGCCGCATCTTGAGATTGCCCACTACGATGAGACCATTCATTCCAAACTTCAAAAATGTCAGCCTTCTCTCTAAAATGTCTCGCTGTCCATGCTGCATAATTTACAAAGGCTTCAATCGCCGATGATGAGAGGGGTTTTCCGCCACCATAGTTTTTATTGCCATAATCTAATATAATTAATGGATAAATTCCATTATCCTTGGCAATACTAATAATTTTGTCTGTAGTATCGTTTGAACTCGCCAATATTCCTTTCTGAACCTCTACGTTACTCCACGGATAGTCAGTTCTGAACGACTCTATTCGATATTTTTTCATTAAACCAACAAGTTCTTCAGCGCTCCCCTTGAATTCATTGGGGTGAACTCCGACTCCAGGATAAAAAGCGTATGAATATCCAAGACCTGAAACCATGTAAATAGAAACAATCGCAAAGAGGTGAACTATTTTTTTCATGATGACACCTTATTCATAAAGTCAATACGCTGTATATAAATAAACTAGTGAAATCAATAACTGATAATTTTTGAGCTACTAAAGGCTCCCCACTTATTATTTACGTATTGCTCCATTTCGTGCTGAAAACGAGAAACAGAAAACCGTAAAGCATTGTCGCGGCAATCGTGAGGAAGAATAGAGGTACTGGCTTTCTCAAAACTAGAAACCGCATCAACAACTGAGGCTATATCTTGAGTAGCAAAGAATAATCCTGTCGCTTTCGACGTACCAAACGGACGCACAGTTTCTAAAGCCCCTCCTTTTCCAAAAGCGATCACAGGTGTACCGCAGGCTTGAGCTTCAACGGGGGTAATACCGAAGTCCTCTTCGGCCGCAAAAACAAATGCTTTAGCTTTCTGCATATATTCAAGCATTACCTCGTTTGATTGATAGCCGAGAATCTCTATATTACTTTTGGCCTTTGACTTAACTTTAGCCATCTCTGAACCATCACCGATCACAACAAGCCTTTTATCAGGCATGTGACTAAACGCCTCAACGATCAGATCGATTCGTTTATAAGGAACCATTCGTGAAGCCGTAAAATAAAATTCCTCTTTACTTTCTCGATAACTGAAACGCTCAACATCAACTGGTGGATATATTACGTCTGCATCTCGTCCATAAACCTTCTTAATCCTTCGAGCAATAAATTTCGAGTTAGCGATAAAATGATCAACACTGTTAGCAGTACGATAGTCCCACATTCTCATTTTATGTAGAATCCATCGCGCAAGATGCCCTTTAATACCTTTATCTAAATTAGCTTCTTTCAAATATTGGTGTTGCAAATCCCAAGCATAACGGATCGGAGAATGCACGTAACTAATATGCAATTGATCCGGACCAGTCAGTACTCCTTTAGCAACAGCATGACTGCTAGAAATAATGACGTCATGGGAAGAAACATCTAATTGCTCAATCGCAAAAGGCATTAGAGGTAGGTATTTCTGATAAGAATTTTTTGCCTTTGGAAGCTTTTGTATGAATGTTGTGTTTGCTTTCTTACCTTGTAACTTGCCACGTGCATTTTCTGACAAAAAGTCGACAACTGAATATAGTGTAGCTGCCGGATATATATTGATAATTTCTTGAATAACCTTTTCTGCACCTGCAAAAGTAACGAGCCAGTCAGCAACAACGCCTATATTCATTTGACTACTATTCATCTTATCACCTTAAAATCACAAAAAAGACATCTCAATAAATATTGAGATCACTCTAGGCCTCTAATTAAATTATTTAACTTTGTTGCTGAATTATCCCAAGAGAATCTTTTAACATTTTTATAACCACGTTCAATTAAGTCATTCCTTATGGACTGACTGGCGATGAGCAACTCCATTGTAGTTATTATCTCCGCCTCATTATCTGGGGAGAAATATAGCACACTATCAGACAAAACTTCTGGCAACGATGCTCTATTTGATGACGCTACAGGGCACCCACAAGCCTGAGCCTCTAATGGAGGTATACCAAAGCCTTCATAAAATGACGGAAATATAAACGCCAATGCATTTGAATAAAGCTTAACCAATTCCTCGTCAGACACTCTTCCTAAAAAAACTATCCCCTTCGAATCGCCATTTTCTAGTATCGAATCCAATTCTGGGTTGGAAAAGTTTTTATTCCAACCACCAATTATTTTTAATTGTACACCTTGCTCATTAGACATTTTTTCAAAGGCTTTTATAAGCCCGTGAAAATTTTTGTGAAAATTAGAAGAGGACACAGCTAGAAAGTACGACTCAGAGTTTTCATCATTAATCTTAGGGGAAAATTTATTGCTAGTCGAGTTATATATAACATGTGTCTTTTTAGGATCGTAATTATATGCTTCGCAGATTTCACCTTTAGAGAAATCACTGACAGTAATTAGTGCTCTACTAGTTTTTAAGATAACAGGTATAATTGAGTTATAAAATAACTTGAATTTTAATGAATAGCTGTTTGGGTACCGCTTATAAGTTATGTCATGGTGAGTTACTAACTTATTCTTATAAAAAACAGGAGCGGTATTGCTTAGGTTAACTAGCAGCGAGCCACCTTTCGCTCTTAAATAAATAGGGAGATCATATTGCTCCCAAATATGCCCTGTGTTTTTACCAATTATTTCAACATTATCAAGCTGAGCAATTCTTGACTGGTCAATGTTAGGAGGGCACAAGATTACTATATCATTACGAATCTTTTGTAAATGACGGGATATTTCTTCAGCAAAGCGCTGGACACCTGTAAGTTCTTGAGTAAGGAACCGTCCATTTATATATATCACAGTCTTTAATTCCTTAATTTTCAAAAATTCTTTTCCACGCTTTCCAATATTTCATTCCAACGCAGTTTAATGCTCGATTGACTAAACTTAGAATCAGCAACTTCTCTACTATTCTTTCCCATCGTAGCCTGTAGTGCTGGTTCATTAATAAGGCATGATAATTTTTCAATAAATGCCTCCTTATCATCCTGGGCTATAATGTATCCATTATAGCCATCAATTATAATATCACGAATACCAGGTGCACAGTCATAGCTGATTAGTGGCATTCCACTAGCAGCAGCCTCGATCAAGCACATGGGCAAGCCCTCATACCTTGACGTCAAAATCATAATATCAGCAGTTCTAAGAACATTACCTATATCATTTGAAAAACCGTGCATAGTAATCACATCACTGCAATTCTTACTATCTATCAATTCAGCAAGTGCTTTTTCATCAGGCCCACTGCCATATATATCAAGCCGCCAGCCATTTAATTTATTGTGAATTTTAAGGGAACCAATTATGTCTATAGCGTGGGAGAGTTGTTTTTGCCCCTCATCGATACGGCCAAGAAATATGATCCTCTTATTACTTTCAGAACTCTGCCTATCAACTATCTTGACAGCAGTACTATTAGGCACATAAGTTCCATTGCTGGTATTGAATTTTTCATGATACAGCTCTGCATCTTTTTTCGACAGAAAAACAATTTTATCAATGAATCGGTGTTTTTTCTTCAATAGTGTTGACGTTACTTTTCCGGTTAAATAATGTTCTAGAGAAAAATGAACCATCAATATTTTCTTATGATTATTATTGTTGAAGTCTACATTCTTTATACTGGTATGGAATACCACATCTGGAGAAAAAGAATCTACACATCTGTTAATATTTTTTTTTAGTAAAAGATCGTGCAGGCGGTAAAACTTATCATTATACTTAAAGAGAACTACATGAGGAAACACGTAGCAAATATTAATTCCTTGAACGAGACTTAGATCTAAATCTGCATTCTCAACTTTTTTATAAAGACTAACAATTGTGACATCATGACCATTCGATTGTAAAAGATTAGCTAATTCAATCGTTGCTTTCTCTGTTCCACCAATTTTATGAACACATTGTACAATCATAACTACTTTCATAAATAAATTCCCATCCCTGATCAGTCAAACAAGATAATAGAAAAACTCTTTATTAAACCAAGGATAACTTTTCCATAGTTCCATACCCTCTAAAGCGCCACCACTGTACAATGGCCCCAAAAGCAATATCTTCAGAGTAAAAAAAGTAATAAGTATTACTTTAAAAACCAAGGCAGCCCTATAAAAGGCAATAAACATGAGGAAACCAGGAAGGTACGAAACCATCAGCATTAAAATCCGATCCGATGCTAACGGAAGTGGAAGGAATATGACATATAATGCACCACCATATACCAACAAGCTATTCCATTTGGCGTTAGCTTTGTCTCTAAAAAAGATAGCCCCGCAATACATAATAACAAGAAACTTGAAAAATGAATCTAAATTAAATCCTGATAATTCTGTGGATGCATAATAATTAAATTTATAGGTTGCAGCCCCTAGCAAGTTACTTCCCAATACATATGATAAGAATATTGTAAATAAGGAAACAAAACCTGCACTTATCATTAGCACCATGTATTTTTTATACCGACTCTCTCCCATAAGAGTTATGATGATAAAAAACAATAAAACTGAACTCAAATGAGAAAATATCGCCAAAGCAAAGAATATGAGGAAAGGTGTTTTTTTTCTTTCAAACCAAAGTGATAGGGCATATAAAAGAAAAACGGTGGAGATCATCTGTCGCATTAACTGTGTAGTGCTAAATAGAACAAACAATCCCAAAGACGCAGCAACACATAATGCTCTCTTATCAGCTTCAATATTCTTCAGCCCATACTTCTCCAGCCAAATATAGAATAACGTCAGGCAAAGTGCCGTAACCGCAAAGAAGATATAAACAGGGTTTTCAATACCAAAAACAAAACCAATTATCTTAAAATACAATGGTAGTATAAACTCAATACCACCTGAAAAGTCATGATAAAAAACTGACTCTCCATGTTGCATCAGTTGATATACATAATAATTTACATTGAAGTCATCACCCAAGACCATCAACGTATTACGGGATGCAGCAATAAATGAACCGCTTATTATGGCTATAATAGCCACATTAACCCGAAGAACCCTCAATGAGAATCCCTGCGCAGCGAGATAGATCAGTGAGCAATAGAAACCTAATAATGGAGAAAATGCCGCAATCCCCCATAGAAGAAACGAACCTAAGAAAAATATCAGACTGGCATCCGTCTTTATCGTCCTGTTTTCATATTCAGTTAACACTATCAGTCCTTTTCTTCTAAAGAATTTTGTCTATTTGATAGCTGTTGTGCCCGTACATAATTGTACAACTTTCTAATAAAAAACAACCGCTTTTTTAAATACGCTTTGAAAACTAAAGGGAGTGTTTTATAAGAAGTAAATTTTATTATTTCAGCAAAAGAAAACTTTTCGTTTTGTCCCAGTTTAAAGTTGACATAGAGGGATTTTCTCTGTCTTGCGCTCATCAGTACTGAGTGAGCACTGATAAAACGTTCATAGCCACTTCTCACTTTACTGCTGGTAGAAATCCTTTGCTGCTCATGTTCCATATGCATGATATAACTTACGTTACCTACTCTATACCCGCTACCAAACCTATTACAGAGCCGAACCCAACAATCATAATCTTGCCAAGCAGGGAATGTCGTATCAAAACCACCAATCTCTTGCAGATATTTCGTTTTAGTCAGGACTTGATTCCCTACTACATTTGAGCTAAGCAAGTCATCCAGGTTAACTGCTCCGGGTTTTGTATAGCCAAATGAGGTGACATCTCTCTCTCTCATTTCAATACCGCTACAAACAAATGCATATCTTCCACTGGCCAAACAAAAAAAGTTAAGTAACTCCTCGAGTCTATTATCGGAAAATTCATCATCATCATCTAAACCTGTGATATATTCTCCCTTTGCCTCGAATATGCCTAGATTTCGGGCAGCACATGCTCCTTTCGGAGTGTCATTTTTTAGATAGCGAATGTTTTTATATTTTTCTTGCAGTGCAATAACCACTTGCTCTGTATTATCAGATGATCCATCGTCGCAAATGATTATCTCGACATTTTTATAGGTCTGTTTAATAACTGAAAATACTGCCCGTTTAAGCATTTCACTGCGGTTATGCGTGGGGATGTATACTGAAATCAGCGCATTATTCATATTCACACTCTGAATTAAGATCAGGTTCTGAACAAGGTCAGAACCTGATAAAAACTAACGAGCCATTTAGCCACTAAGATTATGTATTCGATGACTTGTAGTCATATTGATAATAGCCATAATATCCTGACGCTTTTTTGCGCACGGCATTGAGGATGACTCCTTTAATTTCCACACCACTTTGCTCAAACCGACGAATACTCACCTCAATCTCTTTCAGAGGCGTTACATCAAAACGAGCGACCATCAATGATGTTCCAGCTTGCTTGCCAATGATAGCTGCGTCGGTAACAGCCAATATTGGTGGTGTATCAATTAATACAATATCGTAATTTTCAGAGACTACTTTTACCAGCTGTTCGAAATTCTTATGCATCAGTAATTCAGATGGATTTGGAGGGACTTGCCCTCTCCCCATAAAATCTAGTCCGTCAATTTTCGTTTTTGTGATTGCATTTTCAATCGAGTCTTTACCGGATAACACAGATGATAGTCCGGTATTATTTTTTCCGTCCGTAAACAGTTTATGAGAATAGCCTTTACGCATGTCACCATCAATGAAAAGCACGCGTAATCCGCTTAACGCCACTGTTGCAGCCAAGTTGGCACAGACAAATGTTTTACCGATTCCAGGACTGGCACCGGAGATAACTATTACATTGTTTTTTGCCTCCATCATAGCAAAATGCAAACTTGTCCGAAGGCTTCTAATGGCTTCCATTGCCAAGTCAGCTGGATTGCCCATCGCAAGTAAGTCATTGCCAACCTGATTCTTGGAGAACTTCATCTTAGCCAGATTCTTCGTAGCCTGACTAACCTGCCATTCCGAAAGAGGAATACTTGCATATACACTTATGCCATTTTCTTCAAGCTGCTCCGCACTTTCAATGCCACGGTGTAACAAACTCATAAGAACAACGTAGCCAGATGATAGAACTAAGCCAGCTATCATCGCAGCTAATACTAGGATTGTTTTCTTTGGTTTTACAGGTTTAGGTTGTGTTATTGCATTATCAACAATTCTAACATTACCAATAGTACTTGCTTTGTTTATATTCAGTTCTTGTTGTTTATTCAACAACTGCATATAAACCTCTTGTCCTGATTGAACATCACGTGTCAATCGCAAGATTTCTTGCTGAGTTTTTGGCATGCTACTGACTCGTTTGTTCAGTTTTTCCTTTTCATTTTCAAGCGTTTTTCTTTTTTCTAAAAGAGCTTTATATGCAGGATGCTCTTTAGTATAAAGCTTTGATATTTCGGCCTCGCTAAATGTCAATTGATTCAGCTGCGACTCAACTGAAACCATTGTATCAAGGACAGACTTAGCCTCCAGAGATAGATCAACTGAATCATTCTGCTGGCGATAGCTATTAAGCTTATTTTCCGAGCTATCAAGATTGGCACGAATAATCGGTAGCTGCTCTTTAAGAAATTCAAGACTTTTAGCAGCTTCTTCAGATTTTCTCTCAACATTTTGACGCAAATAGTTTTGACTAATCCCATCAACAATTTTACGAATAAGGACAGGATCTTGACCAGTTAAAGATATCTCTAATACACCTGTTTCTTTTCCTTTATCTGAAACAGTAAGCCTGTCCAAAACATCGTTGATAGACTCTAAGCGTGTATGTTTCTCAATGGTGAAAGTCGTACCTGCTGGAGCATTAATGCCACTGATTAATAAACTCACACCACTATGAGACTCAAAATTATTAACTACCCCTTTAAATAAACCCTTGCCATCAGAAGACACTTCATAATTATTTTCATCAAGAACAGTAATCTTTATTTTCTGGTCTCTTTCAGACCAAGCTTCGGGCAAAGAAAGACGCGATACAGCAATCTCTGCAGGTTTGTCACCAACAAGTCTACTAAATCCTTTCCCGAATACCGGAAAATAGTCCGGGTTTGTTTCAATGTCTAGATTCAGATCATCGACTGTCTTACCGATAACCATACGTGATTGAATGAGTTCTATTTCAGACGCGGAAGCTGATGAGTTTGTCGGTAACATTGATGATATGTCATTCAACAATGAGCTACCGATATTTTTTTCAACCTGAACTAATGCATCTGCACGATATATTGGCGTTGCGAATAATGCATACATAATCCCAATCATGGTTATTAATGCTGTTACCGCACAAATTAACCATCGACTATCAACTAAAGTAGCCATCAATCGAGTTATATCCAACTCACTCAAGACATCCGAAGATGGAACCGATTTCTTTTTATCTGACATAACTATTCCAATTCAGTTCTTTAACGCCGTAGCCCACAGTTTCGATGAGGCTTCAAGTGATCGATATACAAAATCAAATGCTTCTCGACTTTGCTTATAAGGATCGGCTATTTCTCTGTGATTATCCCAGTGGCCGAAGAGCATTATCTTTCCTCGCATTTCAGGAACAATTTGGCATACGGCCTCAATATGTTTCCTTTCCATTACAAGTAATAAATCATGATCTCTGCACATTTCTTTTGTTAGCTGTTTTGCTACATGCCCATCTAAACTTAATCCATAAGATCTTGCGACCTCTTCTGCGCTGCTATCTGCCCCATGGCCAACAACCGCGCTGATACCTGCAGAATGGATTTTTTTTTCGGGTAACTCACGCTGTAGCAAACGCTCCCCAGTTGGGGAGCGGCATATATTGCCAACACATATAACTAGAACTGAATCAAACATTATAAGCCTCTCCCAAACGACTAAGGCCAGTTGCGAATACGCAACGATCCTTCGCTTAGATCGTTGAATCCAGTGATTGTTGGTACTAATTGGCTAATAACGCGGTTCCAACGAACTACAGGTGCAGTAGTAACATATACGATGTCATAGGGTTGTAATTGGAACTCAGTTCCCATAACCATAGCTGCTGCATCTGAAGCATTAAGCTGATAAATATTAGCTAGTTTTTGACCTTCAGTTCCTCGAAGAGGACGAATGACAAATACCCCTGTAGCATCAGCGAAACTTTGATCCATTCCTTCAGCGTTACCTAATGCCTCGGTCAAGGTCATTCCGCTACGGTCCATTTTCAGAGTAGCCTGCTTTTTGACTTCTCCCATGACGAATACCTTAAGATCGTCATTGCGAGGTACATAGAGAATATCGCCAGGATAGAGCAAACGGTTTTGCGTCAAATCGCCACGTTGCATCAATGCCTGTAGAGAAATACGCTGCTCTCTACCATTATGTGTTAGCACTACGTTACGCCAATCCGCATTTTCCGATAACCCTCCTGCGGCGTTGATCGCATCTATTACTGTTAATGGTACATTCGTTATCGGTTGTTGACCTGACTTGGCAACTTCACCAGTGACGTAAGTTTTTTGTGAGCGGAAGGCGGCAATACTAACATCTACCTGTGGGCTTTCAATATATTGAGCCAATCGGTTAGCGATTTCATTACGAACCTGGCTCATAGTTTTACCGACGACTTTAACCTTCCCGATATAAGGGTAGAAAATCGTACCGTCGGAATTTACCCAGTTCCCTGTATCGCTAGCACTGCGGTATTGCCCCGCCGGCGTCGTCAATTCCGGGTGATCCCAAACCGTGACCATTAAAACATCGCCGATACCGATGCGATATTCGTAGGTCTGCAATTCACGTTCAAGTGAAGCGTTAGTTTGTGCTACAACAGGTTTAGGCCGCATTTTTTCAACCAGACCTGGCGTCATAGGGTAAATATTAACCAATTTATCAAGGTTAAAATCGCTATCTTGCTGTTTGACAACCTCTTTACCACTGGTTGAAAGATGAGAGCCCGGCACGATAGTACAGCCGCTAACCACACTGATGGATACCAAGAGCGGTATCAGTTTCCATTGTTTTTTTGCCATCGAGTTATCATCACTTTCAAAGTAAAAAATGCATGCAATGCCAAGCCCCAGGCCAACCATGGCACTTAGCAAAATGAGTTATCAACACTTGCGCAAGTCGCTTTAAAAGACACTTTCATTGAGCAAGCGTTGAATTCAGATTTGTTAGGCTTAGACTCTCGGAGCATTATTGCATAGTTCTAAAAAAAAAGACCGTCCCATCGTTTTGCCTTAAACTTAGCCACAATCGCTTCAATACTGTGCCACGACAGCCATGGAGGTATCGAGAGAAGCCTTACAAAGAAAGTTCTTCTGCCCACTCGCGGAAGGCTTTACCCTGCGTAGGATGGCGCAATCCGTAAGTCACGAATGCCCGCAGATAGCCCATCTTCTCACCGCAATTGAACGACTCACCAACCAATTCAGTGGCCTCTACTATTTGCTGCTGAGTCAGCTCAGCAATAGCATCTGTCAGCTGAATGCGTCCCCAAGCGCCCGGCTCAATTTTCTCGAGAATAGGCCAAATATCCGCAGATAGCACATATCGCCCAACGGCTGAGTAGTTTGATTTTAGCGGAACATCGCGGCCCGGCTTCTCGATTATTGAACTGATACGTGAAGAATCGCCAGGTTGCAGTGCGTTATTCTCACATTCGACAACAGAATACTCACGCAGAGTATGCTCGTCGACCGTTTGAACCAGTATCTGGCTATGGCCCGTTTCTTCGAAACGAGAAATAAGATGCGGCAAATTATCTTTTCTCAGGTCAGCGTTGGCATCGTCAAGCAAAACATCTGGCAACAGAACAACAAATGGCGAATCACCGACCAACGGTTTAGCGCAGAGAACGGCATGTCCCAGTCCTTTTGGTTGCCCCTGGCGAATGTGCATCAGCGTCACGCCTTTTGGCGTTATCGACTGCACTTCATCCAACAGCTGCCGCTTCACACGGGCCTCCAGCATCGCCTCCAGCTCGAATGAGGTATCGAAATGGTTTTCGATGGCGTTCTTGGAAGAATGCGTCACCAGGATGATCTCTTTGATCCCTGCCGCGACGCATTCGTTGACAATGTATTGAATCAACGGTTTATCAACGATTGGCAACATCTCTTTCGGAATCGCTTTGGTCGCCGGCAGCATGCGCATGCCCAATCCGGCAACGGGAATAACCGCTTTCAACTTCGTCATGGTAAACCTCATTCATTCTCGTGTTCGCTCTCAGCCGCGGTGGCGACAACCTGTTACTTTCCCAACGTCTGCTTCAACCAGTGGCTGAAATTCTCACCTTCCGAACCGTGACGCAGACCATATTGCACAAACGCCTTCATATAACCAAGCTTGTCACCGCAATCATGGGATTTACCGCTCATATGGAACGCTTCCACCGTTTGCTCTTTCATCAACATCGCGATCGCGTCGGTCAGTTGGATCTCGTCGCCTGCGCCAGGAGCGGTCTTTTCAAGCAGCGGCCAAATTTCTGCTGAAAGTACATACCGGCCGACAACCGCTAAATTGGAAGGTGCATCCTCACGGGCCGGCTTCTCAACCACCGCCGTCATCGGTGCGCTTTCTCCAGCAGCGATCGTCGCGCCTGCGCAATCTACCACACCATATTTGGACACATCTTGTTCCGGCACCGGTTCAACCATGATTTGGCTATAACCCGTATCATCAAAACGTTGGATCATTTTAGCCAGATTTTCTTTACGCAAATCCGCCGTAGAATCATCCAATAAAACATCGGGTAACAGCACAACGAAAGGAGAATCACCCACCATTGGTTTGGCGCAAAGCACCGCATGCCCCAACCCTTTCGCCTGTCCCTGACGCACCTGCATCACGGTAACATCCGGCGGACAAATACTTTGCACTTCACTCAGGAGCTGACGCTTCACGCGCGCTTCGAGCATGGCCTCCAGCTCAAAAGAAGTGTCAAAATGGTTTTCAATCGCGTTTTTCGATGAATGCGTGACCAATACGATATCTTTAATCCCCGCCGCGACGCATTCAGCAACAATGTACTGGATTAAGGGCTTATCGACCACGGGCAACATTTCTTTAGGAATAGCCTTGGTCGCTGGCAACATACGGGTTCCCAAGCCCGCAACGGGGATCACTGCCTTAAGTCTTGTTTGCATTTTCATTCCAATTCATCGTAGCGCTGCACTCACCTGTGCAGCGTGAACAAGGGGATTCAATCAGGCACGCTACCGCCCTTGGCTTGCAGCTACCAAAGTACTGTATTGACGCATCCAACCACGTCATTGTATGAGCCAGTAATTTTTATGCAAAACGGCACTCATTCTTCGTTTGAACTGTCATGCTGTTCACAAAAAAATAAAAAAATCGGTGCCTTTATAACCAAACGATGCTAGTTACTGCCGTTATATGACTAAGATTCTTATACTAATGCCTAAGTGATACAAGCCTTAGATCCCCCCAGTCAGCCGTTTTCAGAATAAGACTACTCATGCCACATACCGATAAGAATCATAGTTGAAGAAAATTTTTTTAATATTTTGATTTAAATATATTTAATAAGACGTTTCTTTTCTGAGCGCATGGCATCCCGGCAGATATTTGCTCCCTCGGCCCTTGATTCCTTGGGCCACTCGGCGCCGATCGATGTTTACGGCAATACGCCTGTGCTGATCCACGTCCTCCCGATTAAAGTTGAATTTTGCCGCCTCAACGCCCATCATTCCCGTGCGGTATAAGCCGTAGAACTTACAGGTGAAATTGGGCGTATGGAATGGATCGCTGATCCAACAATTTGGGCCGGCCTGGCCACTTTGGTCGTGCTGGAAATCGTGCTGGGTATAGACAACCTTGTCTTCATCGCCATTCTGGCGGACAAACTACCGAAACAACAACGAGATAAGGCCCGTGTCGTCGGTCTGTTGCTGGCGCTGGTCATGCGTCTGGCTCTGCTCGCCTCCATATCGTGGCTGGCGACGCTGACCAAACCGATGTTCATCGTCGCGGAGCACCCCTTCAGCGGCCGCGATCTGATCATGCTGGTCGGCGGGATATTCCTGCTGTTCAAAGCCACCATGGAGCTCAATGAGCGGCTGGAAGGCAAGGATGAAGAGCAGCATGGCGCGCGCAAAGGCGCACGTTTCTGGCCGGTCGTGGCGCAGATCGTGGTGCTGGACGCCGTCTTCTCGCTCGACTCGGTGATCACCGCGGTCGGCATGGTCGATCATCTGGCGGTGATGATGATCGCGGTCTGCATCGCCATCGGTCTGATGCTGCTGGCCAGCAAGCCGTTGACACGCTTCGTCAACGCTCACCCGACTATCGTTATCCTGTGCCTGAGCTTCCTGCTGATGATTGGCTTTAGCCTGGTGGCGGAGGGCTTCGGCTATCATATTCCGAAAGGCTACCTCTACGCAGCGATCGGCTTCTCGGTAATGATCGAGGCGCTGAACCAGCTGGCGCAGTTCAACCGCCGTCGCTTCCTGTCAAAGGTGCGGCCACTGCGCGAACGCACCGCCGAGGCGGTGTTGCGTATGCTGAGCGGCAAACATGAAGAAGCAGAGGTCGACAGCCACTCCGCGAACCTGCTGGCCGATAGCGACAGCGAAAGCGGCGAGATCTTCAATCAGCAGGAACGGCGCATGATCGAACGCGTACTCGGCATGGCGCAGCGCACGGTCAGCAGCATCATGACCTCGCGTCACGACGTCGAATACCTTGAGCTAAACGATCCGCAGGAGAAGCTGACGCAGTTGCTGGAGCGTAATCAGCACACGCGCATCGTGGTGGTGGAAAGCAGCGCCAGCGACGAACCGCTGGGCGTTATCCATACTATCGACGTCCTCAAACAGCAATTGGCGCAGGCGCCGCTGGATCTGCGTGCGCTGATACGTCAACCGCTGATCTTCCCGGAGCAGCTCACGCTGTTAAGCGCCCTGGAACAATTCCGTCAGGCGCAGACGCACTTTGCCTTTGTGGTTGATGAGTTCGGCTCCGTCGAAGGCATCGTCACCCTGACGGACGTGATGGAAACCATCGCCGGTAACCTGCCGGAGGCCGGCGAAGAGGTGGACGCACGCCACGACATTCAGCAAAACGAGGACGGCAGCTGGATCGCCAACGGCTATATGCCGCTGGAAGATCTGGTGCTGTACCTGCCGATGCCGCTGGAAGAAAAGCGCGAATACCACACGCTGGCGGGGCTGCTGATGGAGCACAGCCAGCGTGTGCCGCAAGAAGGCGAGCAAATCAGAATCGGTGACTACCTGTTCGAACCGCTGGAGGTCAACAGCCACCGTATCCTGAAGGTGAAGATCACCCCGCCGCCTCCACCGGAGGACTACGAGGTTTAGCATTGAGGCCGGGCATCCCCCGGCCTTTCTTTTACTGGGGAACCAGCAGTTCCGTCGCCACGATCACCACCACCAGCCCGACAATCACTGGCACCGAAGTGCGTTTTACCACGTCGAACGGCGAGATTTTCGCCATGCCGGAAACCGCTACCACCACACCGGAGACCGGTGACAGCGTGCGGCCGAGGTTAGACGCCTGCAGCATCGGGATCACCAGATAGGCCGGATTCACGCCCATCTGCGCCGCCAGTTTCGGGATCAGTTCGACAAACGCATAGAACGGCGCATTGCCGGAACCGGTGGTCATGGCCGCCAGCATGGTGATCACCACCAGCACCAGCATCATGATCAAACCGCCGGTGCCAAACGACTGCGCAAGGCCAATCAGCCCGCTGATAAAGCCGACGGTACTCAGCCCCTGCGCGAAGACACCCGCGGCCACCAGCAACATCACCACGCTGGCAAAAGCATCCGCCATGCCGCGATAGGCTACCTCCAGGCCGCTGAACACTTGTTTGGCGCTGAAGCTGCGCGCAAACTCGATCACGGCCGCCAGCAGCATGCACCCTACCAGCACGGTAATGATGTGCAGCTCCGGCCCCCATTTTCCGTCGAAGATCAGCACGCCAAGGATCGGCGTAAACGGCAATATCGCGTAGAACCCCGGCGCATGCGTTTTGATTTCGCTGACGTCCATGATGTGATGCTGTTCATTGTTCTTTTTGTCGAGGTAGCGCTGCCAGAAAAAGTGCGCCACGGCCATACAGACGATGGCGGCAATCGAGATAGGCAGCGTGGTTTTGAACGCAAAGTCCACCAGCGGCATCTCCGCCGCCTTGGCTGCCAGCACCACGTCGCCGGAGGTTGGTGCCAGAATAATCGCCGCCGGCGAAGCGCAAATGGCCGCCGCCGCCCCGCGGCTAATGCCGACGTTCACCATCAATGGGAACAGCGTCGCCATCAGCAATACGCCGAGGCCGGTGGCGGAAGAGACCGCCAATGACATCAGGCAAGCGACAAAGTATGCCGCCACCATCAGCAGATAAGGCGAGTTGATCATCTGCAACGGGCGCGAGGCCAGCTTGACCACCACGTCGTTAGCGCCGATATGCGTCATGTACGCGGCAAAGCCGCACAGCATCATGATCATCATGCCCAGATCGCCGCCACGGCTCATCAGCAAAATCTTGACGTATTCGATCATGTCGGTCGCGCGCCAGCCGGTTGAGGTGGCGCCGGACGGCAACAGCGTTTTCCCCATCAGGGCACTGATGCCGAGCAGCAGCAGCCCCCCCACCAACAAAACGCCGGTAGCGGAATATCCCTTGATGATGTAACGGCCCACGCCCGCCGCGACTGCGGCGCCAATAAGAAGCTCTATCATGTTTCCTCAACTCGTCATGTTTTCGCGCTCAGGCGCATAGTCATAGCAGAACAGCCCTTACTCTGCACAAACTGCGCGCGAGCCTTCATGACCTTCATCAAGGTAACGGAGAGAAATTACCGCGGGAATCTCGATATTGACGCGGGCCACAATGTGGCCCGCGTCGTAGGGATTACAGTTTGTCGAGCAGCTTCTTCAGATCCTGGCCTTCGCGCGAATCCTTGTTCTTTTCAGCCCACTTGTTCAACGCATCCTTGGCCCGATCCTGCAGCGTTTTTCGCAGCACTTGATCGACTTGCAGTTGATAATTCAGCTGTTGCCAAGGCCCGTAAACCCGCAGCGGAATCGGCGTTTTTTGCAGTTGTTCGATCAGCTCGCCGCGCCCTTGCCATCCGCCGGTGACTCGCACGTTAAGCGCCATATCGCACTGCTTGCCCGGCATATCGATGCTGCCGGCGCCGGTCAGCGCCAGCAAAGGAGAATCCGCCGTCAGACCGCTGAGCTTGACCGTGCCTTGATTCAGGCTGGCCTGCGCAGAGACGCTTTTGACCTCGGTATAGCGCTGATAGCTGTCTTGCCCGCGCACGCTGTTATCGTTGCGCGCCACCGCCTGTTGGATCAGTTGCTGAATGTTCAGGCCGTGCAACTGCGCATCCTGCATCGCCAGCTGCGCCGTACCGCGCCAGCGGTGCTCAAATGACTGTGAAGAAAGACGATCGCCGGTCAGATCCCCTTTCATGCTGAATTTGCCGGTCAGCATCTGCGGCATGTCGAAGGCTTTGAGCACCGTGCCGAGTTCAACCTGGTTCAACGTCGGCTGCACGCTGATCACCGGTTTATTACCGCGCGCGTCCAGCGAGCCCGGCAAGGAGAAATCACCGCCGGCCAATTGCCCGACAAGTTTATGCAGCGTCAGTAGGCCGCGTTGATTATCCGCCGCGACGGCTAACTGGGTAACGTTCATACCGCGGTAGGTCAACTGCGCCGCCTGCAGATTCAACTGTGCATTGAAATTGCGCAGCGCTTCCAGGTTCTGCTGCCGATCGTCAACCTGGCTGGCGATCACCGGCGCGGCGGTCACGGCGGACTGCTCGGCGGTATTAGTGCTGGATTGCCAACCGGAAAGCGCGTCGAGATCGAGATTAGCCGAATTCAGATTCACCACATAGCCAGGCACCGTCCCGAGGCTGGCGCTGATATCGCCGGCCAATTGGCTGTTATTGGCACTGACGTTCAGTTGGCTGATGGCAATCTGCGCTGGCGTGTGCTGATAGACCACCTGTGCATTGCCCTCTCCCTGAATACCGCCATTAAGAATATCCGCGCCCACCAGTTGGTAATTGAACTGAGTCACTTTGGCGCCGATCTGGCGTGGGAACTGCTGTAGATCGACATCGGCCGCCATGCTGAAGGTCAGGTCACGCTGATCGCGGTTAACCCGACTGGAAAGTTCCAGCTGCGCCTGCCGTTTCTCCGTTTGTTGCAGAGTGAGATTGATATCCCGGACATTGATTTGCTCGTTGTCGGCGCGCTGCCAAACCAGCAGGCTGTCCACGACCCGTAGGTTGTCGATATCGAACTTCCAGGCCGCGTCTGCCGCGTCAGTACCGCTACCGGCGGGTGCGATCGGGGCGTCCACCTGAGAGTGCTCTTCACTGTCGGGCGTGAGGCGAATGACGGCATTTTTCAGCATCACCTGTTTAACAAACAGCTGATGCGACAATAGAGGCAATAGTTTGACATCGAGGCGCATGTTTTCCGCGCTCACTACCGGCGCCTTGGCACCCGGCGCGGTCAGCGTCATGCGCCCGGCCAGAATGCTGAGCTGTGGCCAGATATGCCAACGTAGGTCGCCTTCGAGCGTCAGTTGGTAGCCGCTCTTCTGTTCGACCTTTTTGACCATGTAACCGCGAAAATCATTCGGATTGACCAGCAGTACCAGCGCGGACATCCCCGCCACCACGACCACCAATAAAATCGCCAATGTCGTCAGTAATCTTCTCATGCCACCCTCTTGTCAGCGCCACACCGACGGTGCATCCCGCGCCGTTAGTCCTTGTCGATTCGACTGGCTACTGCGCCCTGCTGATCGCGATATTTTGCGTCCTGCCGGCTGTTATAAGGCCGGGCCGCCGGGCCGGACAACGGCTCAAAGCTCAAGGCGCCAATCAGCATCCCCGGCCGCAGCGCCAGCGGCAGCTTGCCGGAGTTGTAAAACTCCAGCACGATGCGCCCATGCCAGCCCGGATCGATACGGTGCGCAGTGACGTGTACCATCAGCCCCAGGCGCGCCAGAGAAGAACGGCCGTCGAGCCACCCCACGAGATCGTCCGGCAACGTCACGGATTCGAACGTCACCGCCAGGGCCAGCTCGCCGGGATGAAGGAAGAACGCTTCGCCTTCCGGCAGGACAATCTCGTCGCTCATCACGCGATCCAACGCGGCGCTGACTTCGTCTTTCGGTCCGCTAAGATCGATAAAAGGCGCGGTATGGCCACTGAACACGCGGAACTGATTGCCCAAGCGGACATCTACTGTGGCCCCGTTGATGCGTTCGAGCGGCGGGCGCGGGGAAATCACCAGTTTCTCGCTATCCAGCCAGGCTTCTATATCGCGGTCACACAGTCTCATGTCTCTCTTCTCCATCAAAACGCATAACTAAACAAAAATTGCCACACAACGGGCGAAAGGTCTACGCCGGGGTGCAAATAGTTGGCCGCCGGCCGGAAATGCACATTTCCGGCCATTAAGGGGCATTATTCAAAGAATTGGCTGATTTTGGCTTTCAGAATATCGATCGCGATGCGGTTTTTGCCACCGCGCGGGACGATGATATCGGCGTATTGTTTGGAAGGTTCGATAAATTGCAGGAACATCGGGCGCACGGTCTTCTGGTATTGCGCCATCACCGAATCCATCGAGCGGCCGCGCTCGTTGACGTCGCGCTTCATGCGGCGCATCAGGCAAATATCCAATGGCGTGTCGACAAAGATCGAGAAGTTCATTTCCTGGCGCAGGCGGATATCCGTCAGCAGCAAGATCCCTTCCAGAATAATGACTTTTTTAGGTTCCAGGTGGACAGTTTCTTTCTTGCGCGTGTGTTCGGTGTAGCTGTACAGCGGCAGCTCGATCGCCTTACCGGCCTTCAGCATCTGCAGATGCTGGAACAGCAGGTTGTGATCCATGGCGCTCGGGTGGTCGTAGTTGGTTTTGACCCGTTCTTCCATGGTCAGGTGAGTCTGGTCTTTATAGTAACTGTCTTCTGGAATAACGCCGATGTGCTCATCGCCGACCTGCTCGCGGAGTTCGCGGTACAACGTGCTGGCGATAAGGCTTTTTCCGGAGGCAGATGCGCCAGCTATACCAATAATGACGCACTGATGCGGATTGTCAGTCATAAAATTAAAGACCTGATTTCATAGTGTGAAGGGGGGAACTAAAACGCGACAATTATAGGGAGTCGCCGGGGTTTGCGCCACTGTATATTGCGCAACGGCGGGCGAATTCGGGCTGTCACGCCACGGGCAAGCGGCATTTTAAGAATCTCACGCCTAGGGCAACGCGCCGTAACGGGTTACACTCCACGGCGCTGACTTTTGCTCCCCGTCCCCTTTCATCGGAGATTGATGTGCTGGATTGGTATTTTCTGACTTTTTTCGGCGACAGCATGCTGCTGCTGCCCTGCGCGCTGATTCTGTTTTTGTTGCTGATCGCGTCTCCCGCCACTCGCGCGGCAGGCTGGCAATGGGCGCTGATCTTCGGTTTCACCGGCGGGCTGGTCTGCCTGTCCAAACTGGCCTTTATGGGCTGGGGCATTGGTAGCGCAAGTTATGACTTCACCGGATTCAGCGGCCATTCAGCCCTCGCGGCAAGCATCTGGCCGCCATTGCTTTGGACGTTGACCGGTCGCTTTTCCCACCCCATACGTAGCATCGCTTTACTGACCGGGTGGATATTACCTTTCGCCATCGGCGTTTCGCGGCTGGAAATTCGCGTGCACTCGGTATCCGAGGTGATCAGCGGGCTGATTTTAGGCTACCTGGCCAGCGCACTGTTCCTGTGGTTGCAGCGGAGCAAAACGCGCCCGCATCTCTCTTGGCCGCACTTCGCCATCGCGCTGGCCTTGCCATTGGCGCTGATGGGACAGCGGCAGCCGGCTCCCACCCAGGGATTGCTGGAGCATATCGCCAAAACGCTGGCACAGATCGAACGTCCTTATACCCGGGCAGATTTGCACAACCCTGCCCGCATCCTATAAAAAAACCCGGCGTTTAAGCCGGGTTCTTGCATTGCGATAGGCTGATTACAGCGCGCGGAACGCAATCTCTGTCGGGATCGCCTCGCCCTGCCAATACATCTGCGCAGCCACACGGCCGGCCAATTGACGATACATGTCGGCGAATTCGCTGTCCGGTCGGCTGATCACCGTCGGCGTACCGCGATCCAGATCTTCGCGCAGCGAAATATGCAACGGCATCTGCCCCAGCAGACGACTGTTGTATTTCTGCACCAGCTTCTCGGCGCCACCGGTGCCAAAAATCGGCTCATGGTGACCGCAGTTGCTGCAGATATGCACGCTCATGTTCTCCACGATGCCCAGCACCGGCACATGCACTTTCTCGAACATCACGATGCCCTTGGCGGCATCCAGCAAAGCGATATCCTGCGGGGTGGTAACCACCAGTGCGCCGGTCACCGGAATGTTCTGCGACAGCGTCAGCTGAATGTCGCCGGTACCCGGCGGCATGTCCAGCACCAGATAATCCAGATCCGGCCACAGCGTATCCTGCAACAGCTGCATCAGCGCCTTACTGGCCATCGGTCCGCGCCACACCATAGCATTGTCGTCGGTCACCAGATAGCCGATAGAGTTGGTCGCCAGGCCGTGCGCCATGATTGGTGCCATATGTTGACCGTCCGGCGAAGTCGGCCGCTCGTGTTCGGTGCCCAGCATATTGGGGATCGACGGGCCGTATATGTCGGCGTCCAGAATGCCGACCTTGGCCCCTTCGGCGACCAGCGCCAGCGCCAGGTTGACGGCGGTGGTGGATTTCCCCACCCCGCCTTTACCGGAGCTGACGGCGATGATATTGCGCACGCCTTTGATACCGGCCTGGCCGTTGGCACGCTTCAGCGTCGTGATATCGTGTTTAAGCTTCCAATCGATGGCGCTGGCGCCGGTCACGCGCAGCAGCTCGGGGCCAACGCTTGCCTGCAGCGCTTCAAAGCCGCTCAGCCAGGCAAACGGCATCGTCAGTTCGATATGCAGCACATCGTCCAGCAACGCGCAGTGATGGATAGCCTTCAATGCGGTCAGGTTGTTTTTCAACGTCGGGTGTTCAAAGGCGGCCAGTACACCGGTCACCAGGGCGCGCAGAACTTCGGGATTGGTCTGCTCAGGGGATTTTGCGTTCATCCCGGCTCCTTGATTTTGAATGGGTAGCTTCCGGCTAAGCATATCAGAACTGCCCGGCGGCTGGCGCGTATAACCTGCAAGAAACCGCCCTAGCAGCGAAGGGCGCGATCGGTTAACATCGAAGGCCCTTTTATTCATTACAGAAAGCAAGTTCTCACTATGGCTCAAGTCGCGAAAAAATTATTGGTGACGTGCGCGCTACCGTACGCAAATGGTTCCATCCATCTCGGCCACATGCTCGAGCACATCCAGGCGGATATCTGGGTGCGTTACCAACGAATGCGCGGCCACGAAGTGCATTTCATTTGCGCGGACGACGCGCACGGCACGCCGATCATGCTGAAAGCGCAGCAGCTGGGCGTAAAACCGGAAGAAATGATCGCGGAGATGAGCCAGGAGCACCAACAGGATTTCGCCGGCTTTGGCATCAGCTATGACAACTATCACTCGACCCATAGCGATGAAAACCGTGAGCTGTCCACCCTGATTTACAGCCGCCTGAAAGAAAACGGTTTTATCAAGAACCGCACCATTTCTCAGCTGTACGATCCGGAGAAAGGCATGTTCCTGCCGGACCGTTTCGTGAAGGGCACCTGCCCGAAATGCAAATCGCCGGACCAATACGGCGACAACTGCGAAGTGTGTGGCGCCACCTACAGCCCGACGGAACTGATCGATCCGAAGTCCGTGGTTTCCGGCGCGACGCCGGTAATGCGCGACTCCGAGCACTTCTTCTTCGATCTGCCGGCCTTCAGCGAAATGCTGCAGGCGTGGACGCGCTCCGGCGCGCTGCAAGAGCAAGTGGCGAACAAGATGCAGGAGTGGTTCGAATCCGGCCTGCAGCAGTGGGACATCTCCCGCGATGCGCCTTACTTCGGCTTCGAAATTCCGGATGCGCCGGGCAAATACTTCTACGTCTGGCTGGACGCACCGATCGGCTACATGGGTTCCTTCAAGAACCTGTGCGACAAACGCGGCGATCTGGACTTCGACGAGTTCTGGCGCAAAGACGCCACCACCGAGCTCTATCACTTCATCGGCAAGGACATCGTCTACTTCCACAGCCTGTTCTGGCCGGCGATGCTGGAAGGCAGCAACTTCCGCAAACCGACCAACCTGTTCGTGCACGGTTACGTGACGGTGAACGGCGCCAAGATGTCCAAGTCGCGCGGCACCTTCATCAAGGCCGGCACCTACCTGCAGCACCTCGACGCCGACTGCCTGCGCTATTACTACGCCGCCAAGCTCTCTTCACGCATTGATGACATCGATCTCAATCTGGAAGACTTCGTGCAGCGCGTGAATGCCGACATTGTCAACAAGGTGGTGAACCTCGCTTCGCGCAACGCCGGCTTTATCAACAAGCGCTTCGGCGGCAAGCTGGCCGACAGCCTGGCCGATCCGGCGTTGTACCAGACCTTCGTCGACGCGGCGCAGAGCATCGCCGAAGCTTATGCCAGCCGCGAGTTCAGCCGCGCGATCCGCGAAATCATGGCGCTGGCCGATCTGGCCAACCGTTACGTGGATGAGCAGGCACCTTGGGTGGTGGCGAAGGAAGAAGGCCGCGATGCCGATCTGCAGGCCATCTGCTCGATGGGCATCAACCTGTTCCGCGTGCTGATGACTTACCTGAAGCCGGTGCTGCCTTCGCTGACCGAACGCGCCGAAGCGTTCCTCAACGCCGAGCTGAGCTGGGACGCAATCCCGCAACCGCTGCTGGGCCACCAGGTGAACGCATTCAAAGCGCTGTTCAACCGTATCGATCTGGATAAGGTCAGCGAGATGGTCAACGCCTCGAAGGAAGACATGGCCGCCGCCAAACCGGTGACCGGTCCATTGGCCGATGATCCTATTCAGGAAACCATCACCTTCGACGACTTTGCCAAGGTAGACATGCGCATCGCTCTGATCAAGAGCGCCGACTTTGTCGAAGGCTCCGACAAGCTGCTGAAACTACAGCTGGATCTGGGCGGCGAACTGCGCCAGATCTTCTCCGGCATTCGCTCCGCTTACCCGGATCCGAAAGCGCTGGAAGGCCGTCTGACCATCATGGTCGCCAACCTGGCGCCGCGCAAAATGCGTTTCGGCGTTTCGGAAGGCATGGTGATGGCGGCGGGCCCTGGCGGGAAAGAGATCTTCCTGCTGAGCCCGGACAGCGGCGCGCAGCCTGGTATGCAGGTCAAATAACCGCACCGGTGCGTAACATCGAGGGTCGAGCTTGCTCGGCCCTTTTTTAATGTCTCAAACCCGACGTTATAAGCAGTAAGAAAAAGTCATAACCGCTCTGATTCCCTCGCCTGCCGCATCTCGCTATGATGCTCCGCAACAACAAATAGACGTCCAGACAGAAAGACTGCTATAACAGACCTTCACCGGGATCGTTTCCCTGCTTTTTGGAGCCTATAATAATGAAAAACGTCAAGACTTCGCTGCTCGCCCTCAGCCTGCTGGCTGCCCTGCCGCTGCAGGCAGCGGAAAACGCCGCCGTGCCAGCTGCCATCGCTCAGCATCAGGGGCCGGTGCGCATCGCGGTGATCCGCAACCTCGGTTCCGACGACAACACCACGCAATTTTTGGCGGGTGCCATCCAGGAAGGACGCAAGCTGGGCTTCAAGGTGGACACCTTCCTCAGCAACGGCGACGACGCGCGCTTCCAGGACTTCGTCAACCAGGCTATCAGCCAGAAATATGACGGCATCATTCTCTCACAGGGGCGAGCCCCCTATTCCACCGAGCTGGTTAAACGCATCGCGGCAGCCGGCATCGCCGTCGCGGCGTTCGATACCGACGTCAGTGGCAGCGTTCCCGGCGTCACCGTCTCGCAGCAGGACGACGCTTCGCTGGCCAACGCCTCCTTCGGCCAGTTAGTGAAGGATTTCAACGGCCAGGCCAACATCATCAAACTCTGGGTAGCCGGCTTCCCACCAATGGAACGCCGCCAGGCCGCCTATCAGCAGCTGCTGAAACAGCATCCGGGCATTCACGAGCTGGAATCGATTGGCGCGGTTTCATCCGACGTGCAGGGCGATACCGCCAACAAGGTGGGCGCGGTGCTGGCGAAATACCCGAAAGGCAAGATCGACGCCATCTGGGGCACCTGGGACGCCTTCACTCAGGGCGCTTACAAAGCGTTGAAAGAGAACGGCCGCACCGAGATCAAGCTGTACAGCATCGATATCTCCAACCAGGACTTGCAGCTGATGCGCGAAGCCGGCAGCCCGTGGCAGGTCAGCGTGGCGGTGGATCCGAAGCTTATCGGCGCAGTCAACGTGCGCCTGGTGGCCAACAAGATCGCCGGGGAAAGCACGCCGGACAGCTATCAGTTCAAAGCGACGGTCATTCCGCAGGCGCTGCTGCTGGCGCAGCCGGGGCCGGTCAACGTCGCCGGGCTGGCGAAGATCATCCCCGGCTGGGGCAGCAGCAGCGACTTCGTGCAACCGTGGTTCGCCACGCTGCAGGCCGAACACGGTAAATAATGCTGTTTTTGACGAGGCTGCCGACGCAGCCTCTGTTTTTAAACTAATTTTCGGCTTCCCCCTTCCGTCCTCGCCAAAATACGCTATGTTATCTGCATCGCCCAATAACTGTATGCATAAACAGGCTTCGAATGAAGGGATTCCCCTCGCTGATTAACATGCTGCTGGCCAGTTCGCTGGTGTTGACCATCGGCCGCGGCGTGACGCTGCCGTTCATTACCATCTACCTCACCGAGCATTTCCATCTGCTGCCGAAGAGCGTGGGCGTGATCCTGGGCGTCAGCCTGACCCTCGGCATCCTTGCCAGCCTGTACGGCGGCTATCTAGTGGACAAATTCAGCAAGAACCGCCTGATCCTGCTGTCGATTGTATTGTTTGCGCTGAGCTTCTTCGCCATTCCCTGGATCCCGCGCCCCGGCGGCGTGATCGTGGTGCTGGCCATCTTGCATACCTGTTATTCGGTGCTGAGCATCACCATTAAGGCCTGCTTCGCCGACGGGTTGCCGGTTGAGCAGCGCATCAAGGCTTTTTCAATCAACTACACGCTGGTCAACGTCGGCTGGGCGATCGGTTCTGCGCTCGGCGTTCTGGTGGCCGGGCTTAGCCCGCTGCTGCCGTTTTACCTGTCGGGCGGGTTGGCGCTGGCGACGGTGGCGGCGCTAAGCCTGCGCTTGCGCGGTCGGCAACAGCGCGCAACGCCAGCCGCCGCACCGGCCGCGCTCCCCAACTTCCGCCAGACGCTGACAATCCTGCGGAGCGATCGGCGGCTTATCTACTTCACCCTCGGCAGCACCCTGGGCGCCGTGGTGTTCGGTCAGTTCACCGGCTATCTGTCGCAGTATCTGATCACCGTCTCCAGCGCCGAGTTCGCCTACAAAATCATCGGGCTGGTGATGATCGTCAACGCCAGCATCGTTATCGCCCTGCAATACCTGCTCAGCCGCGGTATGCGCCAGGAAAACATGCTGCGCTGGCTGGTGCTGGGCACGCTGTTTTTCATCGTCGGGCTGCTCGGTTTCATGGCGGCCGGCCAGGCGGTCTGGCTGTGGCTGGCGGCGATGGCGGTGTTTACCCTCGGCGAAATCATCGTGATCCCGGTGGAATACATGTTCATCGACTTTATCGCGCCCCCGCACCTGAAAGGCAGCTACTATGGAGTACAGAATCTCAGCGCGCTGGGCGGCGCCATCAACCCGGTACTGTGCGGGGTGCTGCTCAGCTATGCCGCGCCGCCGCTGATGTTCGTGATGCTGATCGTCGCCGCGCTGCTCAGCCTGCTGTTTTTCTTCCTCGGCCACCGGCTGGCAGAACACGCGGCGGCAGCGGCCGAAGACACGCGCTGAACCCGCGCGTGGTAGCCATTGCAGGCTGTCAACCCGCCGATCGGGTATGGCACCCATAGCGATAATTCATGGTGCGATCTGTGGCATGGCTCACAGTTTAATTGTATGATGAATGCAGCAATTAAACGGGGAAAGACAATGGCCAACGTGCTCACACTGTGCTGGAAATACCTGAGAGCCCTGCTCCTCATCTACCTGTGTCTGTTCGTCGGCAATGCAGTGGCGGCGCTGCTGCCGTTCGCCATTCCCGGCAGCATTCTCGGCATGCTGTTGCTGTTCGCCCTGCTCTCGACCCAGATTATGCCGGCCAAATGGGTTAAACCCGGCTGCCATTTGCTGATCCGCTATATGGTGCTGCTGTTCGTGCCTATCGGCGTCGGGGTGATGAAATACTACGATCAGATCGTCGCGCATCTGGGCCCGCTGGTCATCTCTTGCCTCATCAGCACGCTGATGGTGCTGGTGGTGGTCGGCTATACCTCACACTATTTTCACCGCGAGCGCCGCATCGCCGGTAAGCCCGACGACACGGAGGGCAACCCATGATCCATGAAATCTGGTGGTCGCTGCCGCTGACGCTGGCGGTCTATTTCGCCGCGCGCTGGCTGGCGCGCAAGCTGAACATGCCGCTGCTCAATCCGCTGCTGGTGTCCATGGCGGTGATCATCCCGCTGCTGCTGCTCACCGGCATCCCCTATGAGCGCTACTTTCAGGGCAGCAAAATCCTCAACGATCTGCTGCAGCCGGCGGTTGTCGCACTGGCCTTCCCGCTGTATGAACAGCTGCACCAGATCCGCGCGCGCTGGAAGTCGATTATCGCGGTGTGCTTCATCGGAAGCCTGACCGCCATGATCAGCGGCGGCGCCATCGCCCTGTGGCTGGGCGCCACGCCGGAAATCGCCGCCTCTATCCTGCCGAAATCGGTCACTACGCCAATCGCCATGGCCGTCGCGGACTCGCTCGGCGGTATTCCGGCGATCAGCGCAGTCTGCGTC
Source organism: Serratia sp. OLAL2 (assembly GCF_002752475.1). Lineage (NCBI taxonomy): Bacteria > Pseudomonadati > Pseudomonadota > Gammaproteobacteria > Enterobacterales > Yersiniaceae > Serratia > Serratia sp. OLAL2. The sequence goes on from NZ_MSTL01000019.1 coordinate 648,451, forward strand.
ATTTTCGTCGGTATCCTCGGCGCCGTGTTCGGCCATACGCTGTTCAACCTGTTGAAAATCACCACCCACTCTGCGCGCGGCCTGGCGATGGGCACCGCATCCCACGCGCTGGGCACCGCACGCTGCGCGGAGATGGACTACCAGGAAGGCGCATTCGGCTCGCTGGCGCTGGTGATCTGCGGCATCATCACCTCACTGCTGGCGCCGTTCCTGTTCCCGGTGCTGCTGCATCTGTTCGGCTGAATACGGCGAAACTTGCGATACATCTCGCATTTATTTATTTCATTGCATTAATTTCACCAATTAAGAGACATTAATCACACTTTAATGTCTCTGGCCTGCCTAGAATGTTACCCCGTTAACTCGTAGAGAGACCTTCTATGCATCCGCGTTTTCACACCGCTTTCAGCGCACTGCCCGCGACACTGCAATCCGCCCTGCGGCCCTATCTGGACGCGCCTGACTTTCCGGCGATGTTCACGGCCGAGCAAGCGGCGGCGATCCGCACAGGTTGCGGGCTGGACGATGATGCGCTGGCATTCGCGCTGCTGCCGCTGGCGGCGGCCTGCTCGTTAACCCCGATATCGCATTTCCACGTCGGCGCCATCGCGCGCGGGCAAAGTGGCAACCTCTATTTCGGCGCCAATATGGAATTCAGCGGCGCACCGCTGCAGCAAACCGTGCATGCGGAACAGTGCGCGGTTACCCATGCCTGGCTGCGCGGTGAATCGGCGCTGGCCTCGGTCACCGTCAATTACACGCCGTGCGGTCATTGCCGCCAGTTTATGAATGAGCTGAACAGCGGCGGCGAACTGCAGATCCGTCTGCCGGGCCGCGCGCCGGCTACGCTGGCGGACTATCTGCCGGACGCCTTCGGCCCGAAAGATCTGGATATCGCTTCGCTGCTGATGGACAAGGTCGATCACGGTCACCAGCTGGCGCTGGACGACGCACTGACACAGGCGGCACTGGCGGCGGCCAATCAGAGTCACGCACCGTACAGCAACGCCCACAGCGGCGTGGCGCTGGAAACGACAGACGGCATTATCTATGCCGGCCGTTATGCGGAAAACGCCGCCTTCAACCCTAGCCTGCCGCCGCTGCAGGCCGCGCTGATCCTGCTGAACCTCTCCGGCGACGATTGCCTGAACATTCGCCGCGCCGTACTGGTCGAGCCGCAGGAGGCGATCCTCAGCCAGTGGGACGCCACCCGCGCCACCCTGGCGGCGCTAGGCTGCCAGAACGTCAGCCGCGCCACTTTCTAAGCGCACCACGGCGGGGCCATCCGGTTCCGCCGTTAACAGCCCCGCCCGCCAAATACAATGCCCCGACGCCGCAAGAAACACTTTCTTTAGTTAAAAAATCATTTGATTGTCGATAATTACGCCAACCTGGTTCATCATCTGGCAACAAATGCTGTACATCTTCTCTTTATCTCTTAGGATCGTCGGCAATAAAGTTATCTGATACGTGAAGAGTAAAACTGATGGAACTAGAATACGAAAGCAAACGCCCGCTCTATATCCCTTACGCCGGCCCGATTCTGCTGGAATTTCCGCTGCTGAACAAAGGCAGCGCTTTCACCGAGGAAGAACGTAGCCACTTCAACCTGCACGGCCTGCTGCCGGAGGCGGTGGAAACCATCGAAGAACAGGTGGAACGCGCCTACCGTCAGTATCAGGATTTCAAGAACGATAACGACAAGCACATCTACCTGCGCAACATCCAGGACACCAACGAAACCCTGTTCTACCGCCTGCTGGACTCGCACCTGAGCGAGATGATGCCGATCATTTACACCCCGACCGTCGGCGAGGCCTGCGAACACTTCTCCGATATCTATCGCCGCGCGCGCGGGCTGTTCATCTCCTACCCGAACCGCGATCGCATCGATGACATGCTGCAAAACGCCACCAAGCAGAACGTCAAGGTGATCGTGGTCACCGACGGCGAGCGTATCCTCGGCCTGGGCGACCAGGGCATCGGCGGCATGGGCATTCCCATCGGCAAGCTGTCGCTGTACACCGCCTGCGGCGGCATCAGCCCGGCCTATACCCTGCCGGTGGTGCTGGACGTCGGCACCAACAACCCGCAGCGCCTCAACGATCCGCTGTACATGGGCTGGCGCCATCCGCGCATCTCCGGCGAGGAGTACCACGCCTTCGTCGAAGAGTTTATTCAGGCGGTCAAACGCCGCTGGCCGAACGTGCTGCTGCAGTTCGAAGACTTCGCACAGAACAACGCCACCCCGTTGTTGAACCGCTATCGCGACGAGATCTGCTGCTTCAACGATGACATTCAGGGCACTGCCGCGGTGACCCTCGGCAGCCTGATCGCCGCCAGCCGCGCCGCCGGCAGCCAGCTGCGCGATCAGACCGTCACCTTCCTCGGTGCCGGTTCCGCCGGCTGTGGCATCGCCGAGCAGATCATCGCGCAGATGAAGTCCGAAGGGTTGAGCGAAGACGAAGCGCGCGCCCGCGTATTCATGGTCGACCGCTTCGGCCTGCTGACCGACAAACTGCCGAACCTGCTCGATTTCCAGAGCAAGCTGGTACAGAAGAGCGACAACCTGACCGGTTGGGAAACCGCCAGCGACGCCATCTCGCTGCTGGACGTGGTGCGCAACGCCAAGCCGACCATTCTGATCGGCGTTTCCGGCCAGCCGGGGCTGTTTACCGAAGAGCTGATCCGCGAAATGCACAAACACTGCGAACGCCCTATCGTGATGCCGCTGTCCAACCCGACCTCGCGCGTGGAAGCCCGCCCAGAAGACATCATCAACTGGACCGACGGCGCCGCCCTGGTCGCGACCGGCAGCCCGTTCGCACCGGTGAGCTATAAAGAGCAGCTGTACCCGATCGCCCAGTGCAATAACTCCTACATCTTCCCGGGGATTGGCCTCGGCGTGCTGGCCTCCGGCGCCACCCGCGTCACCGACGCTATGCTGATGGCCGCCAGCCGCGCGCTGGCGGACTGTTCGCCGCTGGCCACCGACGGCCACGGCGCACTGCTGCCGAATATCGACGATATTCAGGGCGTGTCGAAGTGCATCGCCATGGAAGTGGGTAAAGCGGCGCAGCTGCAGGGTGTGGCGATCGTTACCTCCGAAGACGCGCTGTCGAAAGCCATCGAGCACAACTTCTGGCGGCCGCAGTACCGCAGCTACAAGCGCACCTCGTTCTAAATTAGCCAAGCCTATCGCGAACTTCCCTGCGTCTGTAATGATAGGCCTGCAATTTTTCTTAGCCCTTGTGGTTCTGCCAAGGGCTTTCTATCAGAGTACACCGCCTGAGTGCCAAGTTATTATTGCCGTACCATCCTTCAGTATACTTGCATTACAGTTGTAATGCCGACGCCCTCACAGCTATGAATGGATTTTAACCACCTAGCCAGTAAACTTCACGGCTCGACTTTGACGTTGGCCCTCCTGTCAGTCTCAACTTATTCTGATAATGCTCTCTTCGCCTACAGAATCCTTGAAAAATGTGACTTGCTATGTCTAAATACCCCATAAGTTATTTTTAAGGCATATGATTTTGAAAAATAAAAGAACACAGTATTATTTTTGACGATATTTCGCATTTTTAACAACATTTTGAAATTGATGTAAATTCAGCAACTTACTTATTTACGATGTCCTTATTGATTATTGTTTAAATGTGGGCATTATTTTCAGGGTCTGAATTAGTTTTAAGGTTTTTTATGAACGCATTAAGTAATGCAAAGTGGGTAACTCTGTCACAACTGGGTAAGGTTTTCACCCAGCTAATGAGCATGCTCGTTCTGGCAAGGCTGATTCCTCCGGGGGAGTTCGGTTTAATGGCCATGGCTTACGTAGTGATTAACTTTTCCCTTTTGATCAGGGATTTGGGTACCTCTGCGGCCATCATTCAACATCGAGAGTTAAAGAACAGCACAATTAACGCTATTTTCGGTCTCAACATTACAATGGGGACAATCATCGCCATTGCAATTGTAATTTTGTCACCGCTAATCGCACATTTATTCAAGGAACCTCGACTAGTCGACGTTTTACTTCTCCTATCTATTTCATTTCCTATTGCCAGCAGCGGCTCTACCCACCTAGCGTTATTGGAAAGAAATTCAAAATTCATGACAGTCTCTTTGATTGAGTTGTCGGCAGGTATTATATCTCTTATTGCTGCGATTATACTGGCATATATGGGCGCTGGCGTTTATAGCCTTGTCATATCAAACTTACTGACAGCAATTATATCAACGACTCTACTTTGGATAAAAAGTGATTGGCGCCCGAACATAAAGAAAATTTTCAATAAAGATGAGTTGAAGTTAATTTTTTCCTTTAGCAGCAATCTTACATTATTCAATTTTGTTAATTACTTCTCCAGAAATGCCGACAGCATGCTTATCGGCCGCTATATGAGTGCCAACATTCTCGGCTCTTACTCTCTGGCCTACAGAATCATGTTGTTCCCGCTTCAAAACTTAACTTTCATCGCATCCCGATCGCTGTTTCCTATAATGAGCCGTCAGCAAGATAATGAAGCAGAGGTCAAAAAACTATTTCTGAAATCGATTGATGTCATCACATTCCTTGTTTTTCCTCTGATGGTAGGTCTGGCAACGTTACGAGAGCCGTTCTTTAATATTGTCTTCGGACCTGAATGGGCACTGAGTGCGACAATTATGCTCTGGCTGGCGCCGACAGGGATTGTTCAAGCAGTGACCAGCTCTAGCGGTGCGGTTTTAATGTCTAAGGGACGTGCAGGGATATTATTGATGCTTGGTTTCCTGGGCTCTTTCCTGCTATTAAGTGCATTTATCATCGGTGTGCAATACGACATTATTACACTCACCATGCTTTATTTCGTCGCCAACATAATAAACTTCGTTCCGGCAATGTCCATCACAATGCGACTATTAGGAGGTAACCTTTTTGAGGTTATTGCCAGACTCATTGCGCCGGGAATTTGTTCAGGAATCATGTTCGCTGCGCTCTACTGGCTATTACATGCCTCTCACTTAAATATCGTGATAAATAGCGTATTTTCATTGGTTTGCATATCATTGTTCGGCGCCTTTGTATATCTCCTCGCATCCATGATTTTCTTACGTGACAGAATTGTTTACTTCAAGAAGGCTGTATTTAATAAGGAATAATTTAACTCAACAGATCCAAGAACGAGTTCTTGGATCTGCTTCTATGAAATAGAAAATCAATCAGTCACCTCAGCGTCATCCATTTATCATAAATGAGTCACCAGCCCGTTTTTCTGCCTGTAAAAATTAAGTTGGTTCGTTTTTTATGTTTAAAACCGCTGATTTCCATGGTAGTCTTATCAAAACTAATCCCGATTGAGTTTAATCAATATGACCCCGAAAGTTAGCATTATTATAGCAAGTTACAACACGGACAAATACATTGTTGAGTGTGTAGACTCTGCGCTTGGGCAGGATTACGAAAACATTGAAGTCATCGTTGTCAACGATGGATCAACAGACAATACTGAAGCGTTACTATCTGAACTTGCTCGCAATAACACTAGACTGAAAATTTTGACGCAAAAAAATCAGGGGCAGTCAGTCGCCAGAAACAATGGACTAACGCTGGCTACAGGCGAGTTCGTCCTTTTTCTCGATAGTGATGATACCATTGATAACTCATTGATATCAAAATGCATCTCGGCACTCAATGTGACTAATAGCGACATCGTTTTCTTCAATGGTGAAAGCTTTTACGATAATGCAGATGATGAACTTACAGCAAGTTATGCTCCTAAGTACATTAGAAATACCCAATTGTGCGAAGAAGCGATGGATAGTTATACATTTTTCAAAAGGTCATGGAAGTTAAAAAACTATACGGTAAGTCCGTGCATGTTCGTTTCCAGGACTCAGCTTGTAAGAGATAATCCATTTTATCCTGGCATAGTGCATGAAGATAACTTATTTACTACCAAGATCCTGCTATCGCAGAAATCCAATATTATTTGTATAAATGATATTCTGTACAGAAGGCGCATACGCCCGAATTCAGTCATGACATCAAAGAAAAGTGAACGAAATGCCATTGGTTATTTAACGGTAGCAAAAAAAATGACCGCATTACGTTCTCAAACGGATGATGAACTGAACGTTTGCTTAAATAGTTTTATTTCTCATTGTGTTAGCTCATCACTGAACGACGCCAGAGCTTGTTTCACGCGTATCCCGAAAGAAATGAGAAAAGAGTACCTGAACGTCATCAAAGATATTGGCTGGATGAGTGTTAGGAAAAAAACTTTAGCCAGATTTATTTTCTCTTACTTTTAAAACGTCACTCAAAAGCAGCCCTGAGCACTGAGTTTCAGGGTTGCCTTTTCATTGTTATCTATCCATTCCTTCTGCGTGTCTTTCAACACCAGACCGATCAACATTTTTTTCAGCCTGAACCGCCGAAAAATGCGGCGTTGCGCGTGCTTCAGGCGTTTCGCGTCTTGCGTCGATCGGTCAGGTAAAGTAGCCTTGATCCATCTTTTTCAGCCCGGCGCGCGTAAGGCAACAACATGTGGAAACGCCTGATCATCAGCCTGTTCATCATCATTGCGGTGTTGATGGGTTCGGCTATTGCGCTCGATCGCTGGATCAGCTGGAAAACCGCGCCTTACGTCTACGACGAACTGCAGGAGCTGCCGCACCGCCAGGTTGGCGTGGTGCTCGGCACGGCCAAGTATTACCGCACCGGGGTGATCAACCAGTACTACCGTTACCGCATTCAAGGGGCGATCAACGCCTATAACAGCGGCAAGGTGAAATACCTGCTGCTGAGCGGCGACAATGCCCAGCAAAGCTACAACGAACCGATGACCATGCGTCGCGATCTGATCGCCGCCGGCGTGGCGCCGAGCGATATCGTGCTGGACTACGCCGGCTTCCGCACTCTAGACTCCATCGTGCGCACCCGCAAGGTGTTCGACACCAACGATTTCATCATCATCACCCAGCGCTTCCACTGCGAGCGCGCGCTGTTCATCGCCTTGCACATGGGCATTCAGGCGCAGTGCTACGCGGTGCCGTCGCCGAAGGACATGATGACGGTGCGCGCCCGCGAGATCTTCGCTCGCCTGGGCGCGCTGACCGATCTGTACATCCTCAAGCGCGAGCCGCGCTTCCTCGGCCCGCTGATCCCGATCTCCGCCATGCACACCGTGCCGGAAGACGCCCAGGGTTATCCCGCCGTGTCACCGGAACAGTTGGTGGAACTGGAGCACAAGCTGAAAGAAGAGAAGCAAAAAGCCAAACAGCCTTAATCATCCGGCAGAGGGTTTTACACGCGTCCCCAGCAATACGCTAAAAGGGCGTATTATCCGAGAAATACGCAGTGTTAACGAATACCGGATGATTTGCGTAAAGCACTCTCTACGTACGTTGACAGCTTATTGCGACATAGAAAGCGGCGATGCCCTTCTGCCGCCGCCGAATGAACTATTCAAACGATCCAGTTCAATGAAAAGGACCATCAGATCATTGCTGTCCAGTCCAATCAGGGCGAGTTCCTGTACCAGTGATTGCAAGAGCAATTGTTTGCGGGCATCAGGGGAACCAGAGGAAAGCATGGCTTCAATCAACACGAAGTTAGCGCTGCGGGGGGATTCCAGATCGGGATAAGTGGGGTCCACATATAAATCGTCTTCCCCAAGACGGATAAAGCGCTGGAATTGATCGTTCGCAGGATAGCCGGTTTTTACTACCGCCGCGTGAATAGCTGATGAAATTCTTTTCTTATCAAGCGTATTACGACTTTTCAGCGTAATGGTAAATACAGGCATAGTTTGCTCCCTGAGAACGGTAGATAAAAGCAGTTTACTGGCTTCATGTCATGTGGGTAGCCCGAAAACTGTGTCACGCTGTAACCAACCCAACCTCAAGATCGGGCAATTCCCTTACCCGAAACAACCCAGCCAGCCATTGCCAAATAATGCCTTACTGTTTTGCTGCGCCCTGCCTCCTAGAATGCAACAAGGCCGGCAATAGGCCGGCCTTGTTGTCTGTGCTGCGGTAGCTCTACTTCTTCTTGGCGTATTTCAACGAGTCCAACGCCACGGCGAAGATGATGATGCTGCCCTTGATGATGTACTGCCAGTACGGGTTGATGCCGATATAGGTCAGGCCGTAGTTGATGACGGTAAAGATGATCACCCCGGTCACCACGCCCCACACCGTACCCACCCCGCCGGCAAACGAGACGCCCCCCACCACGCAGGCGGCGATGGCGTCCAGCTCATACATAAAGCCGAGGTTATTGGTGGCGCTGCCGATGCGTCCCGCTTCCAGCAAGCCGCCGAAGGCGTAGAACACGCCGGACAGCGCATAGATCATGATCAGGTTCAACGGCACGTTGACGCCGGACACCTTAGCCGCTTCCGGGTTGCCGCCGATGGCGAAGATGTTCTTGCCGAAGCGGGTCTTGGTCCACAGGATCCAGACGAATATGATGGCGATCAGCGCGTAAAAAGTAATGTACGACAGCTTAAAGTCGCCGAAGCGCAAGAAGCCCTGGGCAAAGGTGGAAAACTTCGGATCGAAACCCGCGACCGGCGACGCGCCGACCGAATCGTAATACAACGAGTTGATGCCGTAGACGATGATCATGGTGCCTAAGGTGGTGATGAACGGCGTCACGTTGAGATAGGCGATAATCAGGCCGTTAACCAGGCCGATCACCGCGCCGACCGCACACACCAGCAAGATGACCAGGGGAATCGACCAGGTTTCCATGTGCGGGAATACCTTGTTGACGTTATCCATCGACTGCAGCAGCGTGGCCGCCACCACCGCCGCCAGCCCCACCTGCCGCCCGGCAGACAGGTCGGTGCCCTGAGTCACGATCAATCCCGCCACGCCCAGCGCGATGATGATGCGCACCGAAGACTGCGTCAGGATGTTGCTCAGGTTCATCAGGCTAAGGAAGGTAGGATCCTGAATGATGATGATGGCCAACAGCACCAGCAACACCACGTAAATGCCGCCTTCCTTGAAATAGGTAAATAAGGTTTTTTTATTTAGCGCGTTCATAATTCCGATCCTTAAAGGTGCAGGGAGGCGAGACGTAAGATTTCATTTTGCGAGGTCTGTTTGGTGTTAACGATGCCCGCAACCTGACCGTTGCTCATCACCAAAATACGGTCGGTGATCCCCAAAAGCTCCGGCATTTCGGACGAGACGATAATGATCCCCTTGCCCTTCTTCGCCAGTTCGGTCATCAGCTGATAAATCTCGAACTTGGCGCCCACGTCGATGCCGCGCGTCGGTTCATCCAGCATCAGGATCTCCGGCTGCGTCAGCAGCCAGCGGCCGATGATCACCTTCTGCTGGTTGCCGCCGGACAGCGAGCCGATATGGGTGTGATGCCCCGGCGTTTTCACCCGCATGGCGTCGATCACCCACTGGGTGTCGCTCTTCATCCGCGCGTTATCCAGCAGGCCGAGCTTGTTTTTATAATTGCGGATATTGGAGATCAACGAGTTGAAACCCACATCGAGGTAAGCGTAAATCCCGGTGGATCGGCGCTCTTCGGTCACCAACGCAAACCCGTGGTTGATCGCTTCGTTGGCACTGTGGTTGTCGATCGCCTTGCCGTGCAGCTTTATAGTGCCCGCCACCTTTTCACGAATGCCGAACAGCGTCTCGACGATGTCGGTGCGCTTGGCGCCCACCAGCCCGGCGATGCCGAGGATCTCGCCCTGGTGCAGATCGAAGGACACATCGCGGATCGAAGGCTGGCGCAGCGATGTCAGGTTCTTCACCTCAAGGATCACCTCACCCGGCGTGTTTTGCCTGTCCGGGAAGCGCTGGCTCAGCGAGCGGCCGACCATCATGGCGATGATCTTGTCCATATCCAGCCCTTCCAGCGGCTGGGTGGCGATCCACTGGCCATCGCGCAGCACCGTTATCTCGTCGCACAGCTGGAAGATCTCTTCCATCTTGTGCGAGATATAGACGATGCCGCAGCCGCGTTCTTTCAGCTTGCGGATGATGGTGAACAGATGATTGACCTCTTTCTCCGTCAGCGAAGAGGTCGGTTCATCCATGATGACGATCTTGGCGTCGTAGGAAAACGCCTTGGCGATCTCGATCATCTGCATCTGCGACACCGACAGGTTGCCCACCTTTTCGCGCGGGTTGATGTCGATATCCAGCTCGTCAAAGATCGCCTGGGTGTCTTTGAACATCTTGTCCTGATCGACGAACAGGCCTTTGGTCGGATAGCGCCCCAGCCACATGTTGTCCATCACGGTGCGTTGCAGCACCAGGTTCAGCTCCTGATGCACCATCGAAACGCCGTGTTCCAACGCTTCCTTCGAGCTCTTGAAATCGATTTCCCGACCCTGAAACACAATGCTGCCGCTGTCTTTTTTATAAATGCCGAACAGGCATTTCAGCAACGTCGATTTCCCCGCCCCGTTCTCCCCCATCAGGGCGTGAATCGAGTGCGGACGGACGCGTAAATTGACATTGTCCAAAGCTTTGACGCCGGGAAATGACTTACAGATATCCGTCATTTCCAGCAAAAATTCGCGTGAGCTATCGGCCATAAATACACCTGGCTTAACGATCTTGCAGTCGTAAACATCCCCGCCGGCGGTATCCCTGGTGTTGGCGCCGCAGGCGGGGTCTTAGCGGGATCTCAATTCTTATTTAACGAACTGAGACAGGTTGTCTTTATCTACGCCGACGTAAGGGATACGCACGACTTTATTTTCGACTTTATATTGGGTGCCTTCGGTGGCCGGTTTGCCTGCCGCCAGGTTTTTCGCGAGCTCGAAGGTGGCTTTCGCCTGGTTGTCGGCGTCGTTCAGCACCGTGCCCGCCATCGCGCCGGATTTCACCAGCGCCAGCGCTTCAGGCAGCGCATCGACGCCGAACACCGGGATACTGGTCTTGTTGTGCGCTTTCAGCGCTTCCACCGCGCCCATCGCCATGGCGTCGTTGTTGGCGATCACCACTTCAATCTTGTTGGCATTCGGGCCGGAGAGCCAGGCGTCCATCTTGTCTTTCGCCTGCGCGGTATCCCACATCGCGGTATCCATCTGCAGCTGCTGGGTCTTGATGCCTTTTTCGTTCAGCGTCTTCACCACGTAGGTAGTGCGCGCTTCGGCATCCGGGTGGCCCGGTTCGCCCTTCAGCAGCACGAACTGGATCTGGCCGTCTTTGTTCAGATCCCAGGCCGGGTTGGCTTGCCAGTGTTTGGCGATCAGCTCGCCCTGGATCACGCCGGACTCTTTGGAGTCGGTGCCGACGTAATATGCCTTGTCATAGCTGTCCAACGCCTTGCGGGAAGGTTCTTTGTTGTAGAACACCACCGGGATATCGTTTGCGCGCGCCTTATCGATAACCACCGGTGCCGCGGCCGGGTCGACCAGGTTGATCGCCAGCGCTTTCACGCCCTTGGCCAGCAGCACGTCGATCTGATCGTTCTGTTTGGACTGGTCGTTCTGCGAGTCATTCATCAGCAGAGTGACGTCCGGCGAAGCCTTGGCATCTTTCTCGATCGCCTTGCGCACCACCGACATGAAGTTGTCGTCGTATTTGTAAATCGTGACGCCAATACGGGTATCAGCATGGGCTGCGGCGCCAAACATCATGGCTGCGGCCATGGCGGCCAGGGTGAAAACCTTCTTATTCATTGTCAGTCTCCGGTTCTGTGTAGGGTATTACTCGTCTTTGAGCCAATGGTCACCGGCAGTGCGCACACCCCAGGCCAGGCGATTTCCACTCAACACCTGTCGTCCGTGGATCTTGTTATTTCCGAGAAATGCTGTGTCAGCGCGAGATAAAGGTTGCAGCGGCAAGGGCCTTTGCGCCGGAAAACGCCTAGAGCATAGACGGCGTGATGTTAATATTCTGTGAATTTTCTCACAGATTGAAAACGGTTACACAGGATTAAATCGTCAGAGAGTGACCGTCGCCTCACTTTGCCAGGGGGCGACAGAATGGCGCCGCACCAGCGTCGGCATGAACAGATGAGCGGCCTGCGGCTCCGCCAGGCCTGCTGCGCCCTGCAATGCTAGCTCGGTGGCCAGCGTGGCCATCGAAACGATCGGGTAACGCACCGTGGTGAGTTTGGGGCTGGTGTAACGCGCGATGGGAATGTCGTCGAAGCCGATCAGCGAGAAATGCTGCGGTACCGTGATACCGTTTTCTTTCAGCACCGCCATGGCGCCGGCGGCCATGGCGTCGTTGTAAGCGAACACCGCGCTCAGCTGTAGATTACGCCCCAGCAGTTCCACCATCGCCGCCTCGCCGCCCTGCAGATCCGGCGAACCGTACGCGCGCCAGTTGTCCGGCGTGGCCAGCCCGGCGGCGGCCATCGCCTGCGCATAGCCCCGCTGGCGTAGCGGCCCGTCTTCGATCGGGTGATTGGAGCCCAGGTAGCCGATGCGCCGATGGCCCTGCGACAGCAAAAGACGCATTGCCATTTCCGCGCCGCAGACGTTATCCAGCCCGACGCAGCGTGGCTCATAGCCGGGGATAATCCGATTGATCAGCACCATGCCCGGCACCTGCTCCAGAAAGCCGATCAGCTCGGCGTCGCTCAGGGCTTTGGCGTGAACAATCAGGGCATTACAGCGCTGACGGATCAGCACTTCGATCGCATGGCGCTCTTTGTCCGCCTGATGATAGCTGTTGCCGATCAGCAGGTATTTGTGGTGTTTCTGCGCCACCGTGTCAACCGCTTTCACCAGCGCGCCGAAGAACGGATCGGAGACGTCCATCACCACCACGCCCAGGGTATCGCTGCTTTGGGTCGCCAGCGCCTGCGCGTTGGCGTTGGGGCGATAGCCCAGATCCGCCACCGCCTGCAGCACCTGCTCGCGCGTCTCCTTGCTGGTCAGCGCGCTGTGGTTCAACACGCGGGAGACGGTCGCCACGGAGACCCCGGCGCGTTTCGCCACGTCGCGAATGGTGATCGGATGAACTGGAGGCATGCGGGATCCTGAAATCGGGGTAGTGGCCGGTGGCGCTATCCTACCCCGATTGGCCCGCTGCTCGCGTGAATTACGTCACAGGAAAGAAAACGTTTACATACATTTTTTTAACCTGCCGATGGGCACTCATTTCAGCGTTTTGGGCTCCGCTTCGCCGGCGGCCAGCTGCGTCAGCTTGCGCCACAGCCACTCCATCGGCCCCTGAGCGAAATAACGCAGCCACAGTACGGAAAACGCCAGGTTGGCCAGCCAGACCAGCGGCACGAACGCCAACAGCTGCAGCCGGTCGAACTGCTCATAGAGACCGAAGCGATAAAACAACGTGGTGCAGATCAGCGTTTGCAGCAGGTAGTTGCTCAGCGCCATGCGCCCCACCTGGCTCAGCCAGTGGGCGATGCGCAGGCGCGACAGTGCGGGCCAGAAACCGTAACACAGCGCCAGATAGCCCATCGCCTGCAGCGGGGCGCCCAGCTCACGCGGCACCTGCAGCAGGAAACCGCTCCAGCGATAGTCCCACTGCACCTGCCATTGCAGCGCCACCGCCGGCAGCTGGATCAGCACCGAAAGCGGCAGCAGCCACGCCGCCTGCCTCAGGTAATAGCCGGATGAGTAGCTGCCGCGCAGCCAGCCGCTGCGCATCAGCCCGGCGCCGAATAGCATCAGCCCCGCCAGCTCCCAGCCATACTGCGCGCCGATGGCCAGCAGGCTGGACGAGAGCAGATCAGCGCGGCTGCGCCAGGCTTCGAAACCGCCCTGCAGCTTCCAGAACTTCTCGTACTGCAACTCCGCCACGCCCGGCTGCCAGAAGCTGCCCGGTTCACCGTGCGAGATAAAACCGAGCAGCAGCAGCACCGCCACGCCGATCAGGTAGAGCACCACGCCGGTTTTCAGCAGCTGGAAAGTTTCTTTGGCCTCGCGGATCATGCGCCAGCACACCAGGCCGATCAGCCCGTAGGCCAGCAGAATATCGCCGTCCCACAGGAAGATGGCGTGCGCGAGGCCGAACAGCACCAACCACGACAGCCTCGCGCGGATCCAGCTTTTGCCGCGCCGCAGCAGCATTTGCAACCCGGCGCCGAACAACAGCGCGAACATCGCCAGGAACTTGGCCTGGGCGAAGAGATCCAGCAGCGCCCAGGTCCAGGCATCGCGCGACGACGGCATCCCCAAATAGGCCGGGTTGAGATAGGCGGCCTTCGGCAAGCCGAAGGCGCTGATGTTCAGCAATAAGATGCCGAGGATGGCGATGCCGCGCACGCAGTCCAGCGTAGCGATGCGCGGCAGAGGATGACTGTTCATTTTTTATCGCTGTCTTCCGCTCATGAAAAAGGCGCCCGCAGGCGCCTGTTATGCTATTGCGAGTCGCCCCGCAACGCCATCACCCCTGGTGATGACGCACCGCGCGCAGGAACTCCTGGCGGGTATTCTGGCTGGACTTGAACAGCCCCCCCAACGAGGTGGTGGTGGTGGCGCTGGTCGCGTCGCGAATGCCGCGCGCCTTGACACAATAATGGACCGCGTCGATCGATACCGCCACGTTATTGGTACCGAGCAGGGTCTGCAGCGCGACCAGGATCTGCTGGGTCAGACGCTCTTGCACCTGCGGACGCTGGGAGAAGAACTGCACGATGCGGTTGATCTTCGACAGACCGATCACAGAGTCTTTCGGGATATAGGCCACGGTAGCCTTGCCGTCGATGGTGACGAAGTGGTGCTCGCAGGTGCTGGTCAGCGTGATATCGCGCACCGTCACCATCTCATCCACTTTCATCTTGTTCTCGATGACGGTGATTTTCGGGAAGTTGGCGTAGTCCAGCCCGGAGAAGATCTCGTCGACATACATTTTGGCGATGCGATGCGGCGTTTCCGCCAGGCTGTCGTCAGACAAATCGAGATTCAGCAGCTGCATGATTTCAGTCATGTGCTCTTTGATGCGACGCTTGCGCGTTTCGCGATCCAGCACTTCCCCGCGCAGCGGTGTCTCCAGACCACGCTCTTCCAGTGCCGCATGCACCAGCGCGGCTTCTTTACTTAATGATGTCATGTATTTGTTCTCCTGCGGACGGAACCCGCCGGCGGCCTGGTAGGGCGTGCGGCCGGCGAATTGCTTGCTCTCGTGACGGCAGAGTTTTCGTGATGGATAACGTGAACCCGGTCAAGATTTTGCCCCACTGTAGATGAGAGCGCGGCGATTATCCAGTGATTGTGCTTCATCCGCAGGTGAAATATTCGCATTTAGCACAATCAGACCGGCTGCGGGATCCCGCTTTTTTTGTATGGATTTTAATCAGCGCATCGCCGTTTTTTGCGCCAATCGCCGCGCCGGGGTATTCACTACCAGCGCACCGGCCACCAACAGCGCCGCCACCGCCACGTACAGCGCCGGCTCCAGCCGATGAATCATGGCGGTCGACAGCGCCGACAGCATCGGCCCGACCAGTTGGCCGATCGCATAACCGGTGGTCAGCAATCCAGCCATGTAGCGCGCATGGCGCGGCGCCAGTTCACGGCCGTGCTGAAGGGCGAGCTGCACCACGCAGAGGAAGCCGCCGCCGGTCAGCACCGCCCCGAGCGCCAGGCCGGCCACGCCCGGCACCGCTTCGGCGCTCAGCACGCCCAACGCCTGTATCCACAGCGTGATCGCCAACCGGGTCTGGGTAGTTAGCCGATGGCGGGTCAGAATGCCGATGACAATCCCCAGCACCGCCGCACCACCGAACACCGGCCAGACAAACTGCGCGAACAGGCTGGCGGGAAAGCGCGCCGCCGCCATCTGCGACAAAAAGGTCGCCGGCAGGATGTAGCCGAAGCCGGCCAGGCTATAGCTCCACACCAGGCGTTTGAGCGCCGGCGTCAGCAGCAGCGGCTCCGGGGCCACGTCCGGGCGATGCAGCTCGCCGCTGCGCGGCAGAAAGGCGCTAATCCCCCCGACCAGCACCAGCGCCAGCCCGCCATACACCAGCCAGGCCTGCGCCGCCGTCAGCCCCAGCGCGTTGATGCCCACCGCCAGCATGCCGCTAAGGAAGATGCCGGCGCCCGGCCCGGCGAATACCGCCGCGCTCAGCGCCGGCCGGCCGTAGTGCGCCAACCGCTCGTTGGTCCAGGCCGCCACCAGCACCATCGCCCAGCCGCTGGCCCAGCCGATGACGAAGCGCAGCGCGCCGTGCGTCCATGCATCCTGCGCCAGCGCCGACAGCAGCGTCAGCGCCATCGCGCCCCATACGCCCAGCCACAGGCGCCGCTCGACGTGGCGCGTGGCGCGCATCGCGTCGTAGGCGCCGCACAGGTAGCCCAAATAGTTGATCGCCGCCACCAGCCCGGCGCCGGTGAGGCTGAACTGATGTTCCGCGATCATCAGCGGCACCTGCGGGGTGAAAGCGAAGCGGCCAATGCCCATCGCGACGATCAGCGCGGCAAAACCGCTCAAGGCAATACGTAAAGCCATACCGGTATCCAAAAGGTTAAAAGAAAGTTGCCAGTATCATGCCGCAGTATTAAACTCACAAAAACTGAATAATAGTTATCAAGTTCATCACGAAACGAGAATATTATGGATCTGACCCAGCTTCGCATGTTCTGCTGCGTAGCGGAAACCGGCTCGGTCGCCCGCGCCGCCGAGCAGCTGCACCGCGTGCCGTCGAACCTGACCACCCGGCTGCGCCAGCTTGAGCAGGAGCTGGGCGCCGATCTGTTTATCCGCGAAAAACAGCGCCTGCGCCTGTCGCCGATGGGCCATAACTTTCTGTGCTACGCCAACCGCATCCTGGCGCTGAGCGACGAGGCGATGAGCATCACCCACGCCGGCGAACCGGCGGGCAACTTCGCCCTCGGCTCGATGGAGAGCACCGCCGCCACCCGCCTGCCCTCGCTGCTGGCGGCTTACCACCAGCGTTTCTCGCAGGTGTCTCTGTCGCTGACTACCGGCACCTCCGGCGAAATCGCCGATCGGGTGCGCGCCGGCACGCTGGCGGCGGCGCTGGTCGACGGCCCGGTGCCCTATGACGAGCTGAACGGCTGCATCGCCTATCCTGAACATATGGTAGTGATCTCCTGTCTCGATCACGCGCCGATCCACAGCGCCAAAGACGCCAACGGCGAAACGCTGTTCGCCTTTCGCGCCAGCTGCTCCTATCGCCTGCGGCTGGAGGCCTGGTTCAAGCGCGAAGGCGCACGGCCGGGGCAGATCATGGAGATCCAGTCCTATCACGCCATGCTGGCCTGCGTCGCCAGCGGCGCCGGGCTGGCGATGATCCCGCATTCGGTGCTCAGCCTGCTGCCGGGCCATGAGCGGGTCCGGGTTCACACCCTGCCGCCGGACGTGGCCGACACCGCCACCTGGCTGCTGTGGCGCCGCGACGCGTTCGGGCCGAACGTGCGCGCGTTGAAAGAATTGATTATTGAACAGACGGAGACCGCCGCTGTTGATGAAAGCACCCCCAACGATTTATCAGACGTTGTCGATATCGCCTGATTTAAAAAGAAAACCACTGAGGAGACTATGATGGAGATGATCAAAACCCGCGCCGCCGTTGCCTGGGGCCCGAACCAGCCGCTGAAGATCGAAGAAGTCGAGCTGATGCCACCGCAAAAAGGCGAAGTACTGGTGCGGATCGTCGCCACCGGCGTTTGTCACACCGACGCCTACACCCTGTCCGGCAAAGATCCGGAAGGCGTGTTCCCGGCAATCCTCGGCCACGAGGGCGGCGGCGTGGTGGAAGCGGTCGGTGAAGGCGTCACCAGCGTGGCGGTCGGCGATCACGTGATCCCGCTCTACACCCCGGAGTGCGGCGAGTGCAAATTCTGTAAATCCGGCAAGACCAACCTGTGCCAGGCGATCCGCGCCACCCAGGGTAAAGGCCTGATGCCGGACGGCACCACCCGCTTCTTCAAGGACGGCAAGCCGATCTTCCACTACATGGGCACTTCCACCTTCTCCGAATACACCGTGGTGCCGGAGATTTCACTGGCGAAAATCAACAAGGAAGCGCCGCTGGAAGAAGTGTGCCTGCTGGGCTGTGGCGTCACCACCGGCATGGGTGCGGTGATGAACACCGCCAAAGTGCAGCCGGGCGACACCGTGGCGATCTTCGGCCTGGGCGGCATCGGCCTGTCGGCGATCATCGGCGCGCAGATTGCCGGCGCGGGCCGCATCATCGGCATCGACATCAACACCAGCAAGTTCGATCTGGCGCGCAAGCTGGGCGCTACCGATCTGATCAACCCGAAAGACTATGACAAACCGATTCAGGACGTGATCGTCGAGCTGACCGACGGCGGCGTCGACTTCTCCTTCGAGTGCATCGGCAACGTCAACGTGATGCGTTCCGCGTTGGAGTGCTGCCACAAGGGCTGGGGTGAATCGGTGATCATCGGCGTCGCGGGCGCCGGCGAAGAAATCTCGACCCGGCCGTTCCAGCTGGTCACCGGCCGCGTCTGGCGCGGCTCGGCATTCGGCGGCGTCAAGGGCCGTTCGCAGCTGCCGGGCATCGTCGAGCGCTATCTGGACGGCGAATTCGCGCTGAACGACTTTATCACCCACACCATGGGGCTGGAGCAGATCAACGAAGCGTTCGATTTGATGCACGAAGGCAAATCGATCCGTTCCGTCATCCACTTCGACAAATAAGCCAGGAGGCAGAGATGACGCTGTCATTGGAACTTCTCGAAGAGCACCGCATGTTCGGCGGCTGGCAACAGCGTTATCGCCACGCGGCGCAGAGCCTGAATTGCAACATGACATTCAGCATCTACCTGCCGCCGCCGCGCGATGACAACCCGCCGCCGGTGCTGTACTGGCTGTCGGGGCTGACCTGCAACGACGAGAACTTCACGTTGAAAGCCGGCGCGCAGCGCATCGCCGCCGAGCTGGGCCTGGTGCTGGTGATGCCGGACACCAGCCCGCGCGGTGACGAGGTGCCGAACGACGAAGGTTACGATCTGGGCCAGGGCGCCGGGTTCTACCTGAACGCCACCCAGGCGCCGTGGGATCGCCACTTCCGCATGTACGACTACATCAGCGCCGAACTGCCGGCGCTGATCGAACAGCACTTCAGCGTCAGCGATCGTCAGTCGATCTTCGGCCACTCGATGGGCGGCCACGGCGCGCTGATGATGGCATTTCGCAATCCGCAGCGCTTCCGCTCGGTATCGGCGTTCGCGCCGATCGTCAACCCGTGCCAGGTGCCGTGGGGCCGCAAGGCGTTCACCGCCTATCTGGGCAGCGACGAGAGCCAGTGGCTGCAGTACGACAGCTGCCATCTGCTGGCCAGCGGCGCGGAAAAAATGCCGGTCCTGATCGACCAGGGCGATGACGACCAGTTCCTGGCCGATCAGCTGCAGCCGGCGCGGCTGGCCGAGCTGGCGCGCCAGCGCGACTGGCCGCTGACGCTGCGCATTCAGCCGGGGTACGATCACAGCTACTTCACCATCGCCACCTTCGTGGAAGATCACCTGCGCTTCCACGCCGAGCACCTGTTCCGCTAATAAAAAAATCCGGGCGGTTATTAACCCGTCCGGATTTATTCAAAAGCCATCAATCAGAAAATCGATAGCGGCTTTAATTTGATTCCTGTGCTCATTGACATTACCAACGGCCTTCCCAATCTGCGAAATACGTATGGCAGCCATCTCATGCGTCATAACAAGAAACTTTTCGCCGTTGACCTCAATCTCCGGGCATAAACGTGCAGAAATTTTAACCCTGACGTTATCCAAAGCATAAAGGGGGATCATTAACCGGGTCGAGAGGACATCAATAAGATCGCTTTGAACGTCCAGTAAGTAGGGATAGGCTGATGCCGGATACGTATTGTCATATACGGTAAATTGCATATTTAAAATGTCCGATATTCATCAGACAACAAACCATTTTCTTCAGTGATACGATTAAGTTCTTCTAACGCCGCGCGATTTTGCTCGCGCCACTGTTGAATCTCAATATCCCTGACGCGGACGCTCAATGCGTCCGTCAATACGGATGACACATTGACGCCCAGGGATTTTGCGCGCTGGAAAAGATCGCGATCGATGGTTACGTTGACGGTCTTTTTCGTCACATTGCTATTTGCCATATCCATACCTCATCCCTGTAATATACACGGGTCAAATTTTCATCAATTATACTCGTAAAACAGGGGTATGCCAATTCAGCGATGCCCTCACCCCTTCAATTTCGGATCGAGCGCGTCGCGCAATCCGTCACCCAACAGGTTGAACGCCAGCACGGTGATGAATATCGCCAGGCTGGGGAAGATCGCCACGTGCGGCGCGATCACCATATCGGCGCGCGCTTCGTTGAGCATCGCCCCCCACTCCGGCGTCGGCGGCTGGGCGCCCAGGCCCAAAAACGACAGGCTGGCGGCGGTGATGATCGAGGTGCCGATGCGCAGGGTGAAATAGACCACGATCGAAGACAGGGTGCCTGGCAGGATGTGCCGCAGGATGATGGTCCAGTCCGAGGCGCCGATGCTGCGCGCCGACTCGATATAGGTCAGGTGCTTCAGCACCAGCGTATTGCCGCGCACCAGGCGGGCGAAGGCCGGAATGCTAAAGATCGCCACCGCGACGATCACGTTGGCCATGCCGCTGCCCATGATCGCCACCACGCCGATCGCCAGCAAAATGCCGGGAAACGCGAACAGCACGTCGCAGACGCGCATGGTGAGGCGATCCCACCAGCCTTCATAGTAACCGGCCAGCAGCCCCAGCAGGGTGCCGATCGCCCCGCCCGCCAGCACCGAGAACACCCCGGCCGCCAGCGAAATGCGCGCGCCCATCAGGATGCGGCTGAAAATATCGCGTCCGAGGGAATCCACCCCCAGCCAGTGCATCAGCGAAGGCCCTTCGTTCAGCCGGTCGTAATCGAAATAGTTTTCCGCATCGAACGGCGCCAGATAAGGCGCCAGCAGCGCCGCCGCAATCAGCAGCAGCACCAACAGGCCGGCGACCAGGGCCGCCCGCTGGCGGCGAAAACGCCGCCAAAACTCGCCCCACGGCGTGCGTACCGCGTTGGGGTCGATAAGCGGCATCGCCTTCAGTGCGGCGTTGCGCCGCCAATGCTTAATCATGCCGCCTCCTCATTGGTAACGAATCGCCGGGTTGATCGCCGCGTACAACATATCCACCAGCAGGTTGATCAGGATGAACTCCAGCGAGAACAGCAGCACCTCGGCCTGGATCACCGGGTAATCGCGCATCTCCACCGAGTCCACCAGCAAGCGCCCCAGCCCCGGCCAGTTGAACACCTTCTCCACCACGATCGAACCGCCGAGCAGGAAGCCGAACTGCAGCCCCATCATGGTCACTACCGGGATCATCGCGTTGCGCAGGCCGTGCTTCATCACCACCACGCTTTCCCGAACGCCCTTGGCGCGCGCGGTGCGCATGTAGTCCTCCTGCAACACCTCGACGAACGAAGCGCGGGTAAAACGCGCCATCACCGCCGCCACCGCCGCCCCCAAGGTGATAGAAGGCAGAATGTAGTGCCGCCAGCTGTCGGCGCCCACCGTCGGCAGCCACCCCAGCTCGACCGAGAACACCTGCATCAGCAGCATGCCGAGCGCAAAGGCCGGGAACGAGATCCCCGATACCGCCAGCGTCATGCCGAGACGATCCGGCCAACGGTTACGCCACACCGCCGACACCACGCCGATCGCCAGGCCGAACGCTACCGCCCACAGCATGCTGGCGACGGTCAGCCAGAAGGTCGGCATAAAGCGCGAGGCGATCTCTTCGCTCACCGGGCGCTTGGACACCATCGAGATGCCGAAGTCGCCCCGCAGCGCGTTGACGAAAAAGTGCGCGAACTGCTGCGGCAGCGGCTTATCCAACCCCAGATCCTTGCGCACCAGCTGCACCACCGCCTCGTCGGCCTCCGGCCCCGCCGCCAGCCGCGCCGGATCGCCCGGCAGCAGGTGGACGAACAGGAACACCAGCACCGCCACGATCAGCAGCGTCGGGATCAGGCCCAGCAGTCGTTTCAGAAAATAATTGAGCATCTCATTCCTTCCCCCACCTGCCGCCGTCTGGCCGCAGGCGGGGATGGGCGCCTTATTTCAGATCGGCGTTATCAAAGTTGAACGAGGTATCCGGCATCACGTAGAAGCCGCTCAGCTGTTTGCTGTTGGCCGACAACAGACGTTCGGTCGCCAGGAAGATCCAGGGCGCGTCGGCCCAGATGCGATCCTGTGCGTCCTGATACAGTTTCTGCTTCTCGGCGCGATCGGTGGTCGCCAGCGCGTCGGTCAGATCCTTGTCCACCTGCGGGTTGCTGTAGAACGCGGTGTTGAACTGCTTCGGCGGCGCCGCCTGGGTGGAGAACAGCGGCGACAGCGCCCAGTCCGCTTCCCCGGTCGAGGCCGACCAGCCGGTGTAGAACAGCCGCACGCCGGTGTCTTTCACCCCGACGCTCTCCACCTGCGCCGCGCGCTGCCCGGCATCCATCGCCGTCACCGTCACTTTCACCCCCACCTGCGCCAGCTGCTGTTGGGTGAACTGCAGCACTTTCTGCGCGGTGCTGTGGTTGTGGGACGACCACAGCGTGGTGGTGAAGCCGTTCGGGTAGCCGGCCTCTTTCAACAGCTCGCGCGCCTTGGCCGGATCGTACGGCCACGGCTTGTAGCGGGCGGCGAAATCGATGGCCGGCGGCACCGGCCCTTCCGCCGGCACCGCATAACCGGCGAACGCCACCTTGATCAGCGCGTCCTTGTTAATCGCGTAGTTGAGCGCCTGGCGCACCTTCGGGTTGTCGAACGGCTTTTGAGTGACGTTCATGCTGATGTAACGCTGCAGGATCGACGGCGCAGCCACCACGTCCAGCTTGGCGTTGCCCTCCAGCACCTTGGCCTGCTCGTAAGGGATCGGGAAGGCGAAGGTCGCCTCGCCGGTCTGCAGCATCGCCGCGCGGGTGTTGTTATCCACCACCGGGCGCCAGGTGATGCTGTCGAGCTTCGGCAGCCCCGGCTGCCAGTAGCCGTCGAACTTCTTCACCTTGACGAAATCGGTCTGGTTCCAGGTCACGAACTGATACGGCCCGGTGCCGACCGGGTGGAAACCGATCTCTTTGCCGTATTGCTTCAGCGCCGCCGGGGAGATGATCGCCGCCGCCGGGTGCGCCAGATTGTTGACGAACGCCGAGAACGGCGCCTTCAGCACGATCTTCACCGTATTGGCGTCCACCGCCTCGGTTTTGTCGATCATCTTGAACAGGTTGTAGCGCTTGAGGTGGCTGTCCGGGTTACTGGCGCGATCGAGGTTGGCCTTCACCGCCTCGGCGTTGAACGCGGTGCCGTCGTGGAATTTAATGCCCTGACGCAGTTTGACGGTATAGGTCAGGCCGTCTTTGCTGACCTCATAGCTGTCCGCCAGCACGTTCACCAGCTTCATGTCCTTGTCGAAGCCGAACAACCCCTGATAGAAAGACTTGGCCACCGCCTGCGACAGCGTGTCGTTGGCGTCGTAAGGATCAAGAGTGGTGAAATTGGACGCCACGGCAATCACCGCGTCCTTCGCCGCCCAAACCGGGCCGGTTCCCGCCGCCAGCAGTATGGCGGCCAACAGCGCATTGCGTTTGAATGTGTGCTTCATGTCGCTTGTCTCTCCTGAGGTCTTTAAAAAGCACCGGCGATCGGGTGGCGGGCGACAAAGTGCCCGGCGCCAACCTGCACCAGCGGTGCGGTAACGGGTTCATCGCCCAGTGCGCGCACTGGGCTCGGGATCTCATCGGCCGGCAGCGGCTGCCGTTTGTGGGCATGAGCGGGATCGGCTACCGGCACCGCCGCCATCAACTTGCGGGTATAGGGGTGCTGCGGATTGTCGAATACCGCCTGCCGCGGGCCGATCTCGACAATTTGCCCGAGGTACATCACCGCCACCCGGTGGCTGATACGCTCCACCACCGCCATGTCGTGTGAAATGAACAGAAAAGCGATGCCGAACTCACGCTGCAGATCGAGCAGCAGATTGACGATCTGCGCCTGAATCGACACGTCCAGCGCCGAGACCGCTTCATCGGCGATCACCACTTTCGGGTTCAGCGCCAGCGCGCGCGCGATGCAGATGCGTTGGCGCTGGCCGCCGGAAAATTCGTGCGGATAGCGGCGCGCATGCTCCGGCTGCAGACCGACGCGTTCCAGCAGCCAGGCCACCCGCCGTTCCGCCTCACGGCCGCGCATCACGTTGTGCACCAACAGCGGCTCCATGATGGAGAAACCAACCGTCAGGCGCGGATCGAGCGAGGCGTAAGGATCTTGAAAGATGAACTGAATATCGCGCCGCAGATGCTGCAGCGCCGACCCCTTCAATTGGTCTATCCGCCGCCCGGCGAAGGTGATGGTGCCGCTCTGGCTGTCCACCAGCTTCAGCAAAGCGCGCCCGGTGGTGGACTTACCGCAGCCGGACTCGCCCACCAGCCCCAGCGTCTCGCCAGGGTAAAGATCGAAACTGACGTTTTCTACCGCGTGCACCCGGCGAGTGACCCGATTGAACAACCCGCCGCGCAGATCAAAACGCGTGACCAGATGCTCCACCCGCAGGATCGGCGCAGCGTCTGGCGGCACGGTATCCTGCGGCGCCGTATCCCCCTCGCCATCCGCCAGCGGAAACTTCGCCGGCAGCGGCCGATCGGCCATCTCCCCCAGCTTCGGCACCGCCGCCAGCAGCGCCCGGGTATAGGCTTGTTGCGGCGCGGCGAATAATTCACGCACCCGATTCTGTTCCACCTGCTCGCCGCGGCGCATCACCAGCACCCGGTCGGCTATCTCTGCCACCACGCCCATGTCGTGAGTGATGAAGATCACCCCCATCTGCATCTCCTGTTGCAGCACGCGGATCAGCTGCAGGATCTGCGCCTGAATGGTGACGTCGAGGGCGGTAGTGGGTTCATCGGCAATCAGCAACGCCGGCTTGCAAGAGAGCGCCATAGCGATCATCACCCGCTGGCGCATGCCGCCGGAAAGCTGATGCGGGTAACGCCCCAGCACCTCTTTGGCCTCAGGAATGCGCACCAGATCGAGTATGCGCAGCGCCTCCTGACGCGCGCTGCGGTGGTCCATGCCCTGATGCAGGCGCAGCGATTCGGCGATCTGCTCGCCGACCGGAAATACCGGGTTGAGCGAGGTCATCGGCTCCTGGAAGATCATCGCCATGTCGGCGCCGCGCACCGTGCGCAGCGTGCTCTGCGAGGCATGCGCCAGCTCGAGCAACGCGCCGTCGCGCCGGCGCAGCGTCATGGCGCCGCTGACGATGCGCCCACCGCCCTGCTCCACCAGCCGCATCAGTCCCAGTGAAGTCACCGATTTGCCAGAGCCGGACTCACCGACGATCGCCAGCGTCTCGCCGCGATCGAGATCGAACGACAGGTTGCGCACCGCTTCCACGGCGCCGTCCGCTTGAGGAAAACGGATGCTCAGATCGCGCACCGTCAGCACCCGCTGCGGCGGCAATGACAACCCGTCGCCGGCGGGCCGGAATGAAACGTCGGTCATACACCCTCCCGGTGAACGCTTAGCGATAAATCCCGACGGACGGCGCATCGCCGACATAACCAAAACCGCGATACATCCCCTCGCAGTTAAACGGCAGCGCGATATTGCCGTGGCGATCGACGGCGATCATGCCGCCGCTGCCACCCAGTGCAGGCAGCTTCTCCATCACCACCCGATCGCTGGCCGCCTGCAGGCTGAGGCCGCCGTATTCGATCAGGGCGGAGACGTCATAGGCCGCCACGCCGCGCATGAAGATCTCGCCGGTGCCGGTGCTGGAGACCGCCACGGTGGCGTTGTTGGCATAGCAACCGGCGCCGATAATCGGCGTGTCGCCCACTCGCCCTGCCTGCTTGTTGGTCATGCCGCCGGTGGAGGTGGCGGCGGCAAGGTTGCCCAGCGCATCCAGCGCCACCGCGCCGACGGTGCCGAATTTGCGATCGGGATCGAGCGGATCGCCGGCCTGTGCCGCGCCGTCGTGATCGAGCAATACCCGGCCCTGCTCCGCCTGGGCGCGGTGCAGCTGATCAAAGCGTTCTTGGGTAAAGAAGAAGTCGGGAGTAACCATTTCCAGGCCGTGGGCGGCGGCAAACTTCTCGGCGCCTTCGGCGGCAAACAGCACGTGTTCGCTGTTTTCCAGCACCGCGCGCGCCGCCAGCACCGGGTTGCGGATATGGCTGACGCCGGCGACAGCGCCGGCGTCGCAGGTGCGGCCGTCCATCACGCAGGCATCCAGTTCGTGGGTGCCCTGATGGGTAAACACCGAGCCTTTGCCGGCGTTGAACAGCGGGCACTCTTCGAGCAGCCGCACCGCTTCGGTCACCGCATCCAGCGCGCTGCCGCCCTGTGCCAATACCGCCTGCCCGGCGGCCACGATCTCGGACAGCGCCTGGATATACTGCCGTTCTTTTTCCGCACTCAGCGCCGCCCGGGTAATTGCGCCCGCGCCGCCATGAATGGCAATCACTGGTTTGCTCATTTGCCTGACACCCTGTGTTAATCCCGCCGTTGCGCAGCGAATAAGCTGAGCGCGGTATCATTATTATTCAGTCTTTTTCGACTCTATTTAGTCCTACAGTGGAAGTACAGCATAACGTCCACACCCCGCTTTTAGCGTAGCGCGCTTAGACCATTTCGCACCTTGAAATAGCTTATTGGAATAAAAACAGCAGGTTATAAAAAGCAGTAAACCGCTGGTAGTGCGGCCGGGATTATTGGTAATTTCGCGAGAGGAAATAGCGGTAGAGCGTAATGAAATAAACGTTCGCGCTGAGTCACGCTTATTGCGGCGCCCGGCCTGCTGTTTTTACCCGGCCGGGCGCAGATAATCCAACGATTAAAAACCCGATCCTGGCTGCTGTAAAAAGGCCTCTTCTTCCGGCGTGCTGGTGCGCCCCAATATCGCATTGCGATGCGGGTAGCGGCCGAAACGATCGATGATCGCCTTATGCCGCAGCTCGAACTCCAACTGGTCACCGTTATTGAGCTCGGTATACAGCACCAGCGCCTGCTGGTGGATCAGCGGCGATTCCGAATGCATGAACGGCAGATAGAGAAAACCTCGCTGCTCGCGGCTCAGCCGTTCGCACTCGCCGCTGCGGATCGCCTCCTGCGCCAGGACCAGCGCCATGCCGTCGCAGGCAAACGACTGCGGCGTGCCGCGGAACAGGTTGCGGCTGAACTGATCGAGCACGATCACCTCCGCCAGGCGTCCTTCGATGGTGTCGCGCCAGTGCGCCAGCTCCCCCGCCGCCGCCGCCCGCCAGATTTCGCCGAAACGGCTGTGCAGCAGACGATCGAAATCGTCGTCCTTTTTGAACCACATCACCGGTTCGATCTCGTCGAACCAGAACTCGATAACCTGTTTATGCATCATGATTCTCCTCTGTTTTACCCAGTTTATACCCGTTCGCGCTTCCGGCGCAGTGCGAAAGATGGCGGGCATAACCCGTTCTCCCCCCCGGCGTTCTCTGCCATAATACCCGCACTTTGTCGCTATCAATGCGCACCCTGATTACGGAGTTCCCCTTATGGATCATTGCCATACTTCCGATCTCATCTCCCTGGAGCAAGCGCTGGAAAAAATGCTCGGGCAGATCGCCCCGCTGCAGCAGACCGAATCCGTCGCCCTGACCGCCGCCGCCGGCCGCATCACCGCCGCGCCGGCGGTCTCGCCGCTCGACGTGCCGCCGTTCGCCAACTCGGCGATGGACGGCTATGCGGTGCGCCTCGCCGATCTGGCGGCCAATGCGCCGCTGCCGGTCGCCGGGAAAGCCTTCGCCGGCTCGCCGTTCGACGGCGAATGGCCGGCCAACAGCTGCGTGCGCATCATGACCGGCGCGCCGATCCCGGCCGGGGCGGACGCGGTGATCATGCAGGAGCAGGCCGAAGTGAGCGACCAGGGCGTGCGTTTTACCGCACCGGTTGAAGCCGGCCAGAATATCCGTTTGGCGGGTGAAGACATTCGCCAAGGCGCGAGCGTGTTGCCAGCCGGCGTGAAGCTGGGCGCCGCGCAGCTGCCGCTGCTGGCTTCGCTCGGCGTCGCCGAAGTGCAGGTAATGCGTAAGCTGAAGGTCGCGGTGTTCTCCACCGGCGACGAACTGCAGCCGGTCGGCCAGCCGCTGCAGGCGGGCCAAATCTATGATACCAACCGCTTCGCGGTGCGCCTGATGCTGGAGCAGATGGGCTGTGAAGTGCTCGATCTCGGCATTATCCGCGACGATCGCGATGCGCTGCGCGACGCCTTCACACAGGCGGACAGCCAGGCCGACGTAGTGATCAGCAGCGGCGGCGTCTCGGTCGGCGAGGCCGACTACACCAAACAGATGCTCGACGAACTGGGCCAGGTCAGCTTCTGGAAGCTGGCGATCAAACCCGGCAAACCGTTCGCCTTCGGCAAACTGGGCCACGCCTGGTTCTGCGGCCTGCCGGGCAACCCGGTTTCCGCCGCCCTGACCTTCTACCAACTGGTGCAACCGCTGCTGGCGAAACTGGCCGGCCACAGCGATTGGCGCCTGCCGCCCCGCCTGCGCGCATGCGCGCTAACCCCGCTGAAGAAATCGCCGGGCCGCCTCGATTTCCAGCGCGGGGTGTTCAGCAGCAACGCCACGGGTGAACTGGAGGTCAGCACTACCGGCCACCAGGGCTCGCACGTCTTCAGCTCCTACAGCCAAGGCAACTGTTTCATCGTGCTGGAACGCGAACGCGGTTCGGTGGCGGTGGGTGAAACGGTGGAGATCGAGCCGTTCAACGCCCTGCTGAGGAGCTGAATATGCTGCCGGAATTGACCGACGCCGAAGCGCTGCGCTACAACCGCCAGATCGTACTGCGCGGCTTTGACTTCGACGGCCAGGAGAAGCTGAAGGCCGCCCGCGTGCTGATCGCCGGGCTGGGCGGGCTGGGCTGCGCCGCTGCGCCATATCTGGCGGCGGCCGGCGTCGGCCATCTGGTGCTAGTGGATTTCGACACCGTCTCGCTCTCCAACCTGCAGCGCCAGATCCTGCACCGCGACGATCGCATCGGCCAGAGCAAAGTCGCCTCCGCCAGGCAGGAACTGAGCGCCATCAATCCGCATATTCGCATCGACGCCATCGACGGCCGTCTGGAAGATGACGCGATCGCGGCAGAGATCGCCGCCTGCGATCTGGTGCTCGACTGCACCGACAACGTGGCGGCGCGCGACGCCCTGAATCGCCTGTGCCACGCACAGCGCAAGCCGCTGGTTTCCGGCGCAGCGATCCGTATGGAAGGCCAGCTCAGCGTATTCACCTATCAGCCGGGCGAGCCCTGCTACCGCTGCCTGAGCCGGCTGTTCGGCGACAGCGCCCTCACCTGCGTAGAAGCAGGCGTGATGGCGCCGCTGGTCGGCACCATCGGCACCCTGCAGACGATGGAAGCCATCAAGCTGCTGGCCGACTATGGTCAGCCGCTGCGCGGCAAGCTGTTGATGTTCGATGCGATGAGCATGCAGTTCCGCGAGATGAAGCTGCCGAAGGATCCGCACTGCGAAGTGTGCGGCGGGGCGTGACGGATAAAAAAAGGGCGGGATAATTCCCGCCCTGATGCGTTACCGCGAGGGTTACACGATGCCCTGGCTGCGCAGATAGTCTTCGTAGTTGCCGGTAAAGTCGATCACCTTGTTCGGGGTGATTTCCAGAATCCGGGTCGCCAGCGAGCTGACGAACTCACGGTCGTGGGAGACGAAGATCAGCGTGCCTTCGTACATCTCCAGCGCCATGTTCAGCGATTCGATGGATTCCATATCCAGGTGGTTGGTCGGTTCGTCCATCACCAGAATATTCGGGCGCTGCATCATCAGCTTGCCGAACAGCATGCGGCCCTTCTCACCACCGGACAGCACCTTCACGCGCTTCTTGATGTCGTCCTGGCTGAACAGCAAACGGCCCAGCACACTGCGCACCGCCTGCTCGTCGTCTTTTTCCTGCTTCCACTGGCTCATCCAGTCGAACACGGTCAGGGTGTCGTCGAACTCGTATTCGTGATCCTGCGCGTAATAACCGATACGGGCATTTTCCGACCACTTCACGGTGCCGCTGTCCGGCTGCGCGTCGCCCACCAGCGTTTTCAGCAGGGTGGTTTTACCGATGCCGTTGGCACCCAGCACCGCGACCTTCTCGCCCACTTCCACCATCAGGTTCAGCTTGTTGAACAGCGGGCCTTCGTCGAAGCCCTTGGTGAGCGCTTCCACTTCCAATGCGTTACGGAACAGCTTTTTGTCCTGCTCGAAACGGATGAACGGGTTCTGGCGGCTGGAGGCTTTCACCTCTTCCAGCTGGATCTTGTCGATCTGGCGGGCGCGCGACGTGGCCTGCTTGGATTTGGAGGCGTTGGCGCTAAAGCGGCTGACGAACGATTGCAGCTCGCTGATCTGCGCTTTCTTCTTAGCGTTGTCCGCCATCAAACGCTCACGCGCCTGGGTGGCGGCGGTCATGTATTCGTCGTAGTTGCCCGGGTAGACGCGCAGCTCGCCGTAGTCCAGATCCGCCATGTGGGTGCAGACCATGTTCAGGAAGTGACGGTCGTGCGAGATGATGATCATGGTGCTGTTGCGTTCGTTCAGCACCTGCTCCAGCCAACGAATGGTGTCGATGTCCAGGTTGTTGGTCGGTTCGTCGAGCAGCAGGATTTCCGGATCGGAGAACAGCGCCTGCGCCAGCAACACACGCAGCTTGAAGCCCGGCGCGATTTCGCTCATCGGGCCATAGTGCTGTTCCACCGGAATGCCCACGCCAAGCAGCAGTTCGCCGGCACGCGCTTCGGCGGTATAACCGTCCATTTCGCCGTAGGCCACTTCCAGGTCGGCTACTTTATAGCCGTCTTCTTCGCTCATCTCCGCCAATGCGTAGATGCGGTCGCGCTCTTCCTTCACCGCCCACAGTTCGGTGTGACCCATGATCACGGTGTCCAGCACGCTGTACTGCTCGAAGGCGAACTGATCCTGACGCAGTTTACCCAGGCGCTCGTTCGGATCGAGGAACACGTTGCCGCCGCTCGGCACCAGATCGCCGCCGAGGATTTTCATAAAGGTGGACTTGCCGCAGCCGTTGGCGCCGATCAGGCCGTAACGGTTGCCGCCGCCGAATTTAACAGAGATGTTTTCAAACAACGGCTTACTGCCGAACTGCATGGTGATGTTGTTAGTGCTTAACACAGCGCTCGCTCTTTATACATAGGGAATGTGATTTGGCGCGCATTATGCCACAACGGGGTGCAGAGATCGCGGGAAGTTTCGGTGACATTTTGAGCGTCAGGCTGGTGCCGTTTGCCGGTGGGCATTGGCTTGCGTACAAAAAGTCTGCTAGATTCGGCGGTTCATATTGAAAAGGATTTCTATGAAAAGCGTAAAGCAGATAGCCAACGACATGGCGGATGCCGTAAACATTGACAGCAATTCAGTGCGCGGGTTTGCACAAGGTTTTATCAGCGTACCGGTCGATTTCTACTACCTGGGCTACGACTATATTGATACTGAAAACAGATGGTTAAACTCGCAAGATAAAGAGCGATTTATCAGACTCATCAAGTCAGGCCTGGCCAATAAAGCAAGCATCGAGAAAGTGGCTCATATCTTCATCGAAAACTTCGCCAGTAAGGTCAAGTTTGAAGATGTTAAGGACATGACCATAAGAACATCAGGCAAACTCATCGGCAAATTCGCCTTTAATCAGTTAGCCACCGCAAACATGGGATATATATTCTCTAAACAAATCATCCCACGGCTTGTCTCCGGTGTTGCCGTTGGCTCAATTCTCACCGCTGGGGCAAGCATATCGCGCTCTGTCTATACATCACGCGACTTGAGGGCAAGAAACTCACGGATGTATGATCAACTCAGACGCCTGGGAAACCTCGATCTGCTGTACTTTCTGTTAGAAAACAAAGTCCGACCATTCGAGGATGCCGTCTCGGTTTGGGAAAAAGATCGAAAGAAATTCAGCCAAATTTGTCAGTACTTTTTTGCAAAGGTTAACGTATGAAGAACTTTATGCTGGCGGCTTTATCCAGAATTATTCAGGGCATTGGGTGCGGCGTTGTGGCCCTCTCGCTGTTAGCCATTGTCTGGTTCATGTTTTATTCCGACGACAGTTTTAAGTATCTGTGGGTTGCGACCTCCATAGCTGGAATTTTCTTAGGGTATTTCATTTTCAGGTTTGCGGTTA
Source organism: Serratia sp. OLAL2 (assembly GCF_002752475.1). NCBI lineage: Bacteria > Pseudomonadati > Pseudomonadota > Gammaproteobacteria > Enterobacterales > Yersiniaceae > Serratia > Serratia sp. OLAL2. Next base: position 680,560 of record NZ_MSTL01000019.1, read on the forward strand.
AAAAAATACACGACGGAAGCCCTGATTAAATAACATTGTGTTCAATTGAGCAGCAGATCACTCAGTCCCAAGAAACTCGCGTCAATTATTACATAGTTTGTCCTAATACCGACGCTCAGTGCAGCTGCTGCTCCAGCCACGCGCGCATATCCGCCAGCACCCGCGTCATTTCACTCTCGCCATTTTCGCGCCGCATCACATGGTCTAAAGCCGGATAATTCAGGTAAGTGATATTCGTTTTGCCGTCGGCCCGCAGCTCGGCGATCATTTTCCCGACCGCCCCCGGCGAAACGGCGCGATCCTGGTCACCCTGCACGATCAGCACCGGCGTCTTGATGCTGCGCAGGGAGGCAAGCTGATCGATGTTCAGCATGCCATGCCACCAGGCATAGCCATGATCGCTGGCGTTCAGGGGGAACGGCGGCGCCGTCAGCACCTGTTGTAAAAATGCGTTCAGCCCGGCTTTCTCTTCTTTTGGCGCGTCGGCCACGCTGTGGCGCACATCGTCAATAAACCAGCGTCCGCCGCCGCTGAACGCGAGGGTGGCGTCAACCAGGCCCGAGGAGGCCGTCACCAGATTGGCGATCACCGCCCCTTCGCTGCCCCCCAGCACCGCGACCTTTTGATAGCCGTTGCGCGCACTCACCGCCTGCAGCACCTGGGTGACATCGCTCACCCGCCGCTGCGGCGTATCATGCTGCACGAAAGCGTCCGGGCAATCCTGCCGCGGCACCTCTTCGCGGTACGGCAAGGTGTCGTCGATGCCGTATTTCTCCACCGTCAGCAGGTCTGCGGCGGGTAACACCTGCCGCATCGGCGTGACCAGGCGGATATGCCGCACGCTGTTGCAATCCGAACCTTGCAGGATCACCAACAGCGCCGCCGACGATTGCCCGGGCACCGCAGCGTCCAGATAGTAATGAATACTCGAACCATCCTCCCGCGGCAGCGTCAGCGCTGCAGATTGCGCCATCGCCAACCCGCTCCACAGCGCCAATACGCTCAGCATGCCTGTCGCCACTCTCATCACTTGCTCCTCTTCCCTGTTGCGTTCGGTTAATTCGTCTTTTCTGGTCTACGCTTCATGCCAATCACGTTTCTGACAGGGAAGCCTTACCATGCCACACCTCTATAACACCGCACTGCTGATCGGCGCCGCGCTGAGCACCATCGCCGCCCTGCTGCATATTTGGGTGATCGCCGCCGGGCCGCGCGGCTATCGGCTGTGCGGCGCCGGCGATCGCTTCATTAAGGCGGCGGAAGCGGGTAAAAAGTTCCCGGCTGTCGTCACCGCCGGTATCGCGCTGATGCTGTTTATTTGGGCGCTGTATGCGCTTTCCGGCGCGGGCCTGATCGCGCCGCTGCCACTGCTGCGGCCCGTGCTGTTTATCATTACCTTCATCTACCTGTTGCGCGGCGTCGCCGGCCCCTTCGCCCTGCGCGATACCGGCCGCAGCCAGCGTTTTATCGTCGTCAGCTCGCTGATTTGCCTCGGCTTCGGGCTGGTGCATCTGCTGGGGATGACGCAACGCTGGAGTGCGTTGGCGTAACGCCCTGTTGCTGCAAAACGGCGATAAACGCCTGCGCGGCGGCGCTGCGGTAAGCGCCTTTGCGCTGCAGCCATACCGCCTGTCGCACCGGCATGGCGTTGGCCAACGCCACTTTTTTCAACTGCCGGTTCTCGCGTGCAATGGCGGCTGGCAGCAGCGTGGCAAGCTGCCCGCGCCGCACGATCTCGACGATGGCGCCCAGCGCATTGGCCTCTACCGCCACCTGCGGCCGAAACCCCTGTTGCGTGCAGTAGCGATCGATAAACTGCCGCGTGGCGAAGTCGCCACTCAGCAAAGCCAGCGGCAGATGTTGCCACTCCGCCAGCGTCAGCGGCCGGCGATGCGCCGCCAGGGGATGATCGGCGCCGACCATCAGCTCCAGCGTCTCGCTGAACAACGGCGTGGCTTCTACCTCCGCCGACTGCGCCATCTCGAAGGCGATCCCCAGGTCCAGCCGATCCTGCGCCAGCAGCGCCTCGATCCGCTCTTGCGCCATCTCCTCAATGCTCAGGGTAATCCCCGGGTAGCGGCGGTAGAACGCATCGATCGTCGGCCCCACCAGATAGGCGGTGAAGGTTGGCGTCATCGCCAGCCGCAAATGGCCGCGCGCCAGCGTCGCCACGTCATGGATCGCCCGCGCGCCGGCGTCCAAATCCTGCAGCGCCAGCCGCGCATAGCGCATCCACGCCTCACCGGCGTCGGTCAGGCGCACGGCTCTGCCACTGCGATCGAACAACGGCGCTCCCAGTGCGTCTTCCAACTGTTTGATCTGCTGGGACAACGTCGGTTGCGAGACGTGCAACGCTTCGGCGGCGCGGGTGAAGTTGCCCTGTTCGGCAACGGCCAGAAAATAACGGATGTGTCGCAGCAGCATAGCGCCCCAGCTATTAGTAAAACCTATAGCCAGCATTATAAATGGGTCTTAGACCCTATAGCCAGAAGCGTTCATCATGCCGCCATCGCATAACGACACCCAATGGAGAAACGGATGAAAGAGGTGATTGAAGGCTTCCTGAAGTTCCAGCGCGAAGCCTTTGTTGAACGCACGGCGCTGTTTCAGCAGTTGGCGACCCGCCAAAACCCGCGCACCCTGTTTATCTCATGTTCCGACAGCCGCCTGGTGCCGGAGCTGGTCACCCAGCGCGAGCCGGGCGATCTGTTCGTGATCCGCAACGCCGGTAACATCGTGCCTTCTTTTGGCCCCGAACCCGGCGGGGTGACCGCCTCGGTCGAGTACGCCGTCGCTGCGCTGGGCGTAGAAGACATCGTGATCTGCGGCCATTCCGACTGCGGCGCGATGACCGCCATCGCCACCTGCCAGTGTCTGGATCACCTGCCGACGGTCGCCGGCTGGCTGCGTTACGCCGATTCCGCCAAGGCGGTCAACCAGGCTTATCCGCACGCCTCCGACGCAGCCCGGGTCGCATCGATGGTGCGCGAAAACGTCATCGCCCAGCTCAACAACATCAAAACGCACCCTTCCGTCGCCCTGGCGCTGGATCAGGGTCGCCTGGCGCTGCACGGCTGGGTCTATGACATCGCCAGCGGCGCTATCGAGGCGCTGGACGGCGAAACCCGCCGCTTCGTGCCGCTCGCCACCCATCCCGAGGTGACCGCCACCCCGGCGATCGCCCGTTTTTAAGCCCACAAAAGGAGTCAACATGACACACTCTCTGCACAACACCGCCCCGCGCGAAGCGCTCACCGACACCATCATGGCCGCCAAGATCCGCCATAATCTGACGTTCGAAGCGCTGGCCGAGGGCACCGGTCTCAGCCTGGCGTTTGTCACCGCCGCCCTGCTGGGGCAGCATGCGCTGCCGGAACCGGCGGCGCGCACGGTAGCGGCCAAGCTGGGGCTGGACGAAGAAGCGGTGCTGCTGCTGCAAACCATCCCGCTGCGCGGCAGCATTCCCGGCGGCGTGCCAACCGATCCGACCATTTATCGCTTCTATGAAATGCTGCAGGTTTACGGTTCCACGCTGAAAGCGCTGGTGCACGAGCAGTTTGGCGACGGCATCATCAGCGCCATCAACTTCAAGCTGGATATCAAGAAGGTCGCCGATCCCGAAGGTGGTGAACGCGCGGTGATCACCCTGGACGGCAAATACCTGCCAACCAAGCCTTTCTAATTGGCCTTTCGCCGGCGGCCCGCGCTGCCGGCAAATTGACAGCCAACCTGCCATTGGCTACATTAACTGCGCTTAAACGCCGCCCTGGCGTTTTTCACTGCCCGAGGCCTGTATGTTGGAGATTGTAACCACCCGATAGTCGCTTCCTTGCCGTATGGCGAGGGACTCTGACGTATCCGACGCGCGTTTGCGCGGGGATGCGCGTATCTGGGGTTATTACAGGATCTCCCAACATGAACATTTCCAAAGCGGAACAACGCGTGCTGCACGTGTTGGCCAAAGGCGGCTATATCGCCTTCACCCGCAACGACGCCGGTCGCGTCACCCACGTCGAATGCTACACCCGCGAAGGGCTCGGCCTGGCCGACTGCTCGCTGGCCGTCTTCACCAAGCTCAAAACCAAACGCCTGATCCTCTCTCGCCAGGGGCGCCCTTATCGCGTCACCTTCGCCGGGCTCAAGGCCGTGCGGGCGCAGCTGGATAACCGTTAATCATCGATACCGGCCGAGCAGGCAGCCCGGTCGGCACAGCCTTATTTAATCAGGATACAACCATGAACATCACGTTACGCCACGAAACGCCGGCCGACGTCGGCGCCATCGCCACCCTGACCGCCGCCGCGTTCCTGCATGCCGAGCACAGCAGCCACACCGAGCAGTTTATCGTCAGCGCGCTGCGCGCGGCAGGCGCTCTCACCCTGTCGCTGGTCGCCGAGCACAATGGCACACCGATCGGGCACGCGTCCGTCTCGCCGATCGTGCTCAGCAACGGCGCCGCCGGGTGGTACGGGCTGGCGCCGGTGTCGGTGCTGCCGGCCTATCAGAGCCAGGGGATCGGTAGCCGGCTGATCCGCCGGCTGCTGGCCGAGCTGCAGGAACGCGGCGCCGCAGGCTGCGTAGTGCTGGGCGATCCGAACTATTACGGCCGTTTCGGCTTCCAGGCGCAGTGCGCGCTGGCCCTGCCGGGCGTGCCGCAAGACTACTTCCGCGCCATCGCCTTCCAGGGCGCGCTGCCGTGCGCGGAGGTCACCTTCCACAACGCGTTTAACGCCGAGGCCTAACCCTGTTGCCGGCGCCGTCATGGCGCCGGTTTTCAGTCCCGTTCGCCATAACGCAAGACGGTCATCCCTTCCTCTTCCGCCGGGGGAACAAAGTACTGCGCCAGGCGCTCAAACTCCGCTTCGCTCAGGGCAAACGGGTGCTCGCCGCGCGCATTTCTCAGCGTTATCCGGCTCAGGCACTGCGCATGGCTGACATCGAGAAAGTGCAGGCAGTGTGCGACGCCGGCCTCCTCCGCCAAGGCTTTGGCCCAGCGCCGCCTGTCCGGCGTATTCATCGGAAAATCGAGCGCCACGGACCAACCGCCGCGCAGCAGCTGAACGAGGTGCCCGCCCAGCGCCCGCCGCAACCGGTCGGAACAGCGCGCGTAGTCTTGCAGACTGGCCATCTCCTGTTCATACAGCGTCGCCAGCCACGCATCTTCGCTCAGCAACAGCGTTTGCGGTTGCTGCGCCAAACTCTGCGCCAGCGTCGATTTGCCTGCGCCGGCCTTGCCGCACATCAGGTGTAAAACTGCAGGGTAGGTTTGCATGACGTTCTCCGGTCGTTGCCGGAAGGGGATAAAAAAACCCGCCTGCCGGCGGGTTTTTATTGGCGACACACGCGCTATCCCACCCTCTGGAGAAGGGTGATAATAATTTGCGCGAATGGGCGGTAGGATTTTTTCATAGCTAATGAATATGACAACCGTGCACCGTTGTCAATTCGCCGTCATCAATCCCTGTTCTCGCACAAACTCGGTGAATAAACTCACTTTCTGCTGCACATGCCGGCGCGTCGGGTAAACCGCGAAGACCTGATGCACGTCGGCAATCTGTTCAGGGAACAGCTGCACCAGTCTGCCGGCAGCAATCTCGGGATCCGCCACAAACGACGGCAGCGAACCGATGCCCAGTCCCGCCACCAGCATATCCCGCAGCATCAGGCTGTTGTTGGCGATCAGCCGGGGAGTGAACGTCACGCTCAGGCTCTCCTCGCCGGCGGTGAACTGCCACTGCCCCGGTTTTTCCGCCAGGGAATAGGCCAGACAGCTGTGCCGCGGCAATTCATTGGGCGTTTGCGGCACGCCGTGCTGCGCCAAATAGCCGGGCGCGGCGCAAATTCGCTGGTGCACGTCACCCAGCGCCCGGGCGCTGAGGGAAGAATCCGGCAGTCGTCGGCGAATGCGCAAGGAAATATCGAAACCGGCCGCCACCACGTCCAATACCCTGTCGTCCAGCGTCAGTTCCACCTGCAGCTGCGGATAACGTTGCATAAACGGCGGCAGCAGCGGCGACAGCACCGTCAGGCCGAACGAGAGCGGCGCATTGACCCGCAGCGTGCCGGAGACCTGCTGCGCGCTGGCGGCAACCGTCTGCTCCAGCGCGTCGAACTCGCCAAGCAACCGGCAGGCTTCCTGGTAATAGAGCTGCCCGGCTTCGGTCAGGCTCATGCTGCGGGTGGTGCGCACCAGCAACAGCGTCCCCAACCGACTTTCCAACTGCTTAATCTGCTTGCTCAATGCCGCCGGCGTGATCGCCAGATCCTCCGCCGCCTTATAGAAACTGTTGCGCTCAACCACGCGGCGAAAGGCGCGCATCGTCAGTAGCACGTCCATATTACGTCCTTCAGGTTAATTATTAATTCAATAAACCATAGATTATTAACCAAATAAATATCAGTAGACTTCATTCAACCGCTTCCCTGAGTGGGACGTGAATTTAATCTACTGATAATCATGGAGTTAATAATGAAAAAGACCCTAATCGCCCTGATGCTCGGCCTGAGCGCCGCCACCGCCCCCGTCGCCGCGCTGGCGCAATCCCCCGCCGCCGATAGCCGCCAGGCGGGTTATGTGCAACCGCTGACCGCCGACAACAGCCTGTTGCTGCTGGTCGATCTGCAGGACATGTTCGGCATGACCATTTCCTCTATCGATCAAACCAACCTGGTGAATAACGCCGCCGGCATCGCCAAGGCCGCCAAGGTGTTCAACGTGCCGACCATTCTGGCCTCGGCCAACGCCAAAAGCTTCGCCGGGCCGGTATTCCAGCAGGTGACGCAGGCACGCCCGGATCTGCAGGTGTACGATCGCACCGCCATCAACGTCTGGCAGGATCGGCGCGTGGTGGATCTGATCAAACAATCCGGCCGCAAGAAAATCATCATCGGCGGGCTGTGGACCGCCAGCTGCGTGATGCTGCCGGCGCTGTCCGCTCTGGGCGAGGGGTATGAGGTCTACATATTGTCGGACGTCACCGGCGACATTACGCCAGATAGTCAAAACAACGCCATGCAGCGCCTGGTACAAGCAGGCGCCACCCCTATCAACTGGGTGGCGTTGATGCTGGAATGGCAGCAGGACTGGAGCCGCAAGGCCACGGCGGGGGGCGTATTGCAGATCGCCCGCGACCACGGCGCCGCCTGGGGAATGGGCGCCCGCTACGCCGGGGCGATGAAGGTGGGCAGCGAAGCGAAATAAACGGGTGAAAGCCCGCCGTCAGCGGGCTTTTTTCAGGTGCGGTGATAGCAACGGCTATCCTGCGGCGCCTGGTCGCGTCTCTCCAGCCCGTAATCCCGCACCACCTCCGCCACCCGCAGCCGGTACTGCGCCAGCACCTCGCCACGGCCGCGCGCCTGTGCCGCGCGATGCTGCTCGAGATTGCGCCACTGCTGCACCGCCGCCTCGTCGCGCCAGAAGGAGAGCGACAGCAGGCGCGCAGGATCGGCCAGGCTTTGAAAGCGCTCGATGGAAATGAATCCGTCGATCTGCGCCAGCAGCGGCTTCAGCTCCGCCGCCAGCGCCAGATAGGTATCACGCTGCCCATCAGCGGCCTGCAGTTCAAAAATCACGGCGATCATTATCGTCTCCTCTCACGGTAAAATTCCGGTACGCGCGCATGGTAAGAATGGCGCCACCGCACCGATTCCAACGCCCGCTCATCAATATCCAGCGAACGCAGACGCACTGCACCAGAGTGCGATAACCACAGGTTAGCGATGGACGCGCAGTCATACTTCGTCTAACCTCGAAGTATGCATAACATCGACATTGAAGATCGTTTAGCGGCGCTGAGCGCCGCCATCGCCGACCGCACCCGGGCGCGCATGCTGTGCCTGTTGATGGACGGGCGCGCCTACACCGCCACCGAGCTCAGCGCGGCGGTCGAGGTCGCCCCGTCCACCGCCAGCGCGCATCTGGCGAAACTGCTGGAGCAGCGGCTGATCGCCTGCGTCAAACAGGGGCGCTATCGCTATTTCCGGCTGGCCGGTCAGCCGGTGGCCGACGCGCTGGAAGGCCTGATGGCGCTGGCGGGCGTACCGCGCCCGTCGGTGAAAAGCAGCACGCCCACCACGCTGCAATATGCTCGCACCTGCTACGACCATATGGCGGGCGAGGTAGCGGTGAAGCTGCACGATCGGCTGCATGCGCTGAACTGGCTGGCCGGTGAGGAAGACTACCGATTAAGCGACGCCGGTCAGGCCGCGCTGACGCGGCTGGGCGTCGATTGCTCTCCCGCCCCCACTCGCCGCCGTTTCGCCTGCGGCTGTCTGGACTGGAGCGAGCGCCGATCTCACCTCGGCGGCGCGCTGGGCGCCGCGCTGTTGGCCGCCTTTATCCAACGCGGCTGGATCCTTCGCCGGCTCGACAGCCGCGAGCTGCAGCTGACCCCCGCCGGTAAAAAAGCGCTGGCCGCACATTTTGACCTCACGGTGTAACCCGGCGACAGGGTAGTTTTACTGCAATACTCTAGGGGTACGCTTAAGCGACCCCGCCAACCCGAGGAGTTTCCATGCTCGATTCCACCCAATTCCCGATCGTCAAACGCTGGCCGGCTCAGCATCCGGAATGGCTGCAGCTCTACTCTCTGCCGACGCCGAACGGCGTCAAAGTCTCCATCATGCTGGAAGAGATCGGCCTGCCTTATGAAGCGCACCTAATCGACATCGGCAACAACGAAACCTGGATGCCGGAATTCCTGGCGCTGAATCCGAACGGCAAGATCCCGGCGATCATCGATCCCGACGGCCCCGGCGGCCGGCCGCTGCCGCTGTTCGAATCCGGCGCCATTCTGCTCTACCTGGCGGAAAAGAGCGGCCGCTTCCTGCCGCAGGATCCAGCCCAGCGTTATGAAACCATTCAGTGGGTGTTCTTCCAGATGGCCGCCGTCGGCCCGATGTTCGGCCAGCTCGGTTTCTTCCATAAATTCGCCGGGCGCGAATATGAAGACAAGCGGCCGCTGGAGCGTTACAAAAACGAATCGAAACGCCTGCTTGGTGTGTTGGAAACGCGCCTGGAGGGCCGTGACTGGATCATGGGCGCAGACTACACCATCGCCGATATCTCGCTGCTGGGCTGGGTGCGTAACCTGATCGGCTTCTATGAGGCGCGCGATCTGGTGGAGTTCGACAGCTTCCCGCGCGTCGCGCAGTGGCTGGAGCGCGGTTTAGCGCGGCCGGCGGTGCAGCGTGGGCTCGCTATCCCGGCGCGCGCGGCCTGATCGTCACACGGGATGGCCATCGGACCGTCCCGTCTTTCATTGTCATAAAATTGTCATCCCCCTGCTCTACTCTCCTTTCGTAACAATTTGATGTTATTTACATTGTTGTATTACGACAAGGAGCTTACCCATGCAACCTGCTGTATCCCTGATCGCCGGCGCCGTGCTGTCCGCCCTGCTCTGTTCCTCCACCATCGCGGCGGAAACCTCGGCCAATGCCGATGGCCTGACCGAGCGCGCCGCGCGCGGTACCCTCACCGAGCCGGGCGGCGCCCGTCGCCTGGCCGGCGATCAGACCGCCGCGCTGAAGGCGTCGCTGTCGGACAAAACGGTGAAAAACGTGATCCTGCTGATCGGCGACGGCATGGGGGATTCCGAGATCACCGCCGCGCGCAACTACGCTGAAGGCGCAGGCGGTTACTTCAAGGGCATCGACGCCCTGCCGCTGACCGGGCAATACACCCACTACTCGCTGGACAAGAAAACCCACAAGCCGGATTACGTGACCGACTCCGCCGCCTCGGCCACCGCCTGGGCCACCGGGGTGAAAACCTATAACGGTGCGCTCGGCGTGGACGTGAACGGTAAAGACCAGCCAACGCTGCTGGAGATCGCCAAGGCGGCCGGCAAGGCCACCGGCAACGTCTCCACCGCCGAACTGCAGGACGCCACGCCGGCGGCGCTGGTGTCGCACGTCACCTCGCAAATGCTACGGCCCGGAAGAAACCAGCGAGAAATGTGCCGCTAACGCGCTGGAAAACGGCGGCCGCGGCTCGATCACCGAGCAACTGCTGAAAACCCGTGCCGACGTCACGCTGGGAGGCGGTGCGAAGTCCTTCAACCAGCTGGCGAAAAGCGGCGAATGGCAAGGAAAATCGCTGAAGGACCAGGCGGCGGCACAGGGTTATCAGTGGGTGAGCAACGCAGATGAACTGCAGGCCGTTACCCTGGCCAATCAGCAAAAACCGCTGCTGGGCCTGTTCGCCGACGGCAACATGCCGGTGCGCTGGCTGGGGCCGAAAGCCAGCTATCACGGCAACCTCGACAAGCCGGCGGTAACCTGTGAAAACAACCCGGCGCGCACCGCAGCCACGCCAACGCTGGCGGCGATGACCGACAAAGCGATCGCGCTGCTGAAAGACAACCCGAACGGTTTCTTCCTGCAGGTCGAGGGGGCGTCGATCGATAAGCAAGATCACGCCGCCAACCCGTGCGGGCAGATTGGTGAAACCGTCGATCTGGACGAAGCGGTGCAAAAAGCGCTGGCCTTCGCGCGCGCCGACGGCAACACGCTGGTGATCGTCACCGCCGACCACGCGCACTCCAGCCAGATCGTCGCCGCCGACGCCAAAGCGCCGGGCCTGACCCAGATACTGACCACCAAAGACGGCGCACCGATGACCCTCAGCTACGGCAACTCGGAAGAAGAGTCGCAGGGGCATACCGGCACTCAGTTGCGCGTCGCGGCCTACGGCCCGCACGCCGCCAACGTGGTGGGATTGACCGATCAGACCGATCTGTTCTTCACCATGCGCGATGCGATGGGCATCAAGTAACCGCCAGCTGAACGATGGCCGCTCGCAACGGCGGCCATTTATGATTGGTTACCGATAGGTATTTGCAATTTAACCGCAATTATTGTGTGATAACGAAATAACGTTTAATTGCGTGACAATTAACCCCTTAAAATAACGCGGTTATACAGCCTTTCTTCCCTCTCTGTTTATTCCTGCGACAGCAACCGCCCTATTTTTGCTTATATTCATTTTTTTTAGTTACAAAAGTAGTTTTTAACATTCTCGCAAACAATAATACCCCGCCAGTAACGTGAACCGATCAATTTGCATCCGGACGGCCTGCAATAGTTCACTTTTCGTTAAATACCCTATTAACAAAAAGGCATTATCGCTGCCTATCGGCTCACGCCGGGCGGTCGGCTTCATTATTTTCCAGGGTAACTCCCGCTAAATTCTTTCACCTGCAATGAGTAGAATTTACACACAAGAGATTTAATTCAATGAGAAAATTACTCGTCCTGATTTTCAGTCTCAGCCTGTTTAGCGTTACGCAGCAGGCGGCGGCTGAAGAGAAGAATAAAACCGTCGACGTGGTGTTGATCGGCGGCGGCATCATGAGCGCCACTTTGGGTACCTATCTGCATGAGCTGGAGCCGACCTGGACCATCGACATGTACGAGCGCATGAACGGCGTGGCGGAAGAGAGCTCCAACGGCTGGAACAACGCCGGTACCGGCCACTCCGCCTTTAGCGAAATGAACTACACGCCGGAAAAAGCCGATGGCACCATCGACATCAGCAAGGCGGTGAAGGTCAACGAGTCTTTCGAAATCTCTCGCCAATTCTGGTCTTATCAGGTGAAAAACGCTGTCCTGAAAGATCCGAAATCCTTCATTAACAGCGTGCCGCACATGAGCTTCGTGTGGGGTGACGACAACGTCAACTTCCTGCGTAAACGCTACGCGGCGCTGCAGCACAGCACCCTGTTCCGCGGCATGGAATATTCCGAAGACCCTGCGCAAATCAAGCAGTGGGCGCCGCTGGTGATGAACGGCCGCGATCCGGCGCAGAAAATCGCCGCGACCCGCATGCCGCTGGGTACCGACGTCAACTTCGGCGTGATCACCCACCAGTTGGTTGACGCGCTGAGCGCCAGCGACAAGTTCAAGCTGAACCTGAGCCACGAAGTGCGCGACATTAAGCGCAACGCCGACCAAACCTGGAGCGTGACCGTTGCCGATCTGAACCGCGACGGTAAAGAAACCACCGTTAACGCCAAGTTCGTGTTCATCGGCGCAGGCGGCGCGTCCCTGACCCTGCTGCAGAAATCCGGCATCCCAGAAGCCGACGGCTACGGCGGCTTCCCGGTCGGCGGCCAGTTCCTGGTCACCACCAATCCGGAGATCGCCAACCAGCACCTGGCCAAAGTGTATGGCCTGGCCAGCGTAGGTTCGCCGCCGATGTCCGTGCCGCACCTGGATACCCGCATGCTGGACGGCAAGCGCGTGCTGCTGTTTGGGCCGTTCGCCACCTTCTCCAGCAAGTTCCTGAAGAACGGTTCGCTGTTCGATCTGATGCACTCGCTGAGCACCTCGAACCTGATGCCGATGACCCACGTCGGTCTGGATAACTTCGATCTGGTGAAATACCTGGTCGGCCAGCTGATGATGAACGACGACGATCGCTTCGCCGCGTTGAAAGAGTACTTCCCGGACGCCAAGCAGGCAGACTGGAAGCTGTGGACCGCAGGCCAGCGCGTACAGATCATCAAGAAAGACGCGGATAAAGGCGGCGTGCTGCAGTTCGGCACCGAAGTCGTCAGCTCTGAAGACGGCAGCATCGCCGCTCTGCTGGGTGCTTCGCCGGGCGCTTCTACCGCTGCGCCGATCATGCTGCATCTGATGGAAACCGTGTTCAAAGACAAAGTGGCGACGCCGGAATGGCAGAGCAAGCTGAAAGAGATCATCCCGTCTTACGGCCACAAGCTGAACGGCGATATCGAGATGACCAACAAGATCCGCGGTTACACCAGCAGCGTGCTGGGTCTGAACTACATTGAAGTGAAACCGGAAACTAACTGATTTTCCATCGCTTCCTACTGATAAGGCCGCTTTATGCGGCCTTTCTTTTATCCCCCTGCCGTTCAAAGAGCATTTTTGGCCACCTTTTTACCCCCGGTTTACCCTTGCGTAACGGCGCACTCACGCCTATTATCAAAGCATATTCTTGGATAATTAAGCTAAGTCACTGTGACCTGAATGTCGTTTTTGCGGGAGAACTAAAACCATGGATCGCGTCAATATCATTCACGATTTACTAGACTGGATTGAAACTCATCTGGACCAACCGCTGCTGCTGGATAACGTCGCCGCCAAGTCGGGCTACTCCAAATGGCACCTGCAGCGCATGTTCCGCAGCACCACCGGCCACGCGCTCGGCAGCTATATCCGCGAGCGGCGCCTGTCGCAGGCGGCGCAGGCGCTGCGCTCCACCCCGCGTCCGATCCTGGATATCGCCCTGCAATACCATTTCGATTCTCAGCCTTCGTTCTCACGCGCCTTCAAGAAACAGTTCGGTAAAACCCCGGCGGTGTATCGCCGTACCACCCGCTGGGATGTTGCGGAGTGGCCGGCACAGCCGATAGAGGCGCAGGCTGAATCGCACCATGATGCCCCCACGCTGCCACGCTGGTACGCCGGCAAACCGCCGGAAGGCGTTTGCACCAGCTGGATGGGGCTGCGTTAATCGATAACGCAAAAAAGCCAATGGATAAAACCCATTGGCTTTTTCGTCGGAACGCGACTTAGTTGTACTCGATGGTAAAGGTGGCGGTCGACTTGATATTGCCGCCTTTAATCGTCGAACCGGTGCGATAGTAGCGTGCCTTCAGCGGCAGCGTTAAGGTATTGGCCTGGTTGGGAATGGTACGTCCGGCATTGACCGCATCGCCATTTTTGATCGGCTGGGTCGTATTGCCGGTCAACAGCTGGACGGCAACACCGGATGCTGTGTTGGCGCCAGGCTCGGATTTGATCACCCCAGGTGCATTGGAAGCATCCTGCGTATAGTCAAAACGCACATTGACGATCCCTTGTCCCGCACTGCCTGGCAACAGATCCTCACCAACGCCGCCAACGCAATTGATATTGATATCAAATGCTTTTTCACCCTGCGTTGAACCTACGCCGCCAAACGAGGCTGCAGTGACAGTATCCAGATTAACCACCTTGTTCTTGGAACCGCTGTCCACGTTGCAAGTCGACGTCACGATCGTCAGGCTGTTGGCATCGACGATCGATTCCAGCATCGGCAATCCCTGACCGGAACCATCCATATAGTAAGTCGTGTACTTGCCTGGGACCAGTTGGCCGGTGCCGGTTTGCGCGGCGGTTTTCACAATGTCGATCTTAAAGTAACCGCCATTCAGGTTGACGGTTGTATTACCCCGTAATGCCAACGTGTGGGGATAATAAGTACTTATTGTCCCCGCTTCACGGTATAAACGAATCCCGATACCTGGAATATTGGTGCTCCATACATTGCTGAAGCTCGTCCGGCTGCCCTGGAGGATCTGCCCAATCGCGCTACCGCCGTTATAACAACGGCCATAACCGGAGACCGGGTTAATCGCGAACTGACCGGTGACCAAGGTGTCTCCAACCTGGCTGCTTGGCGTAACCAGCACGCGCCCAAGCTTCATGTTGATCACCTGCGCCTTGTAACCATTATTAACGTAACAGGCGGCGTAAGCGCTCTGGCCGCCCGCCATCAGCAGTCCGAGCAGCATCAGGCATTTCGCTGGCGCTTTATTCAGCGGTGGAACACGCGTAAACTTTATCATTTGCAACTCGCTTCAATAATTTCGTAGTCAGGATTATTGCTTTGCGCCTTGGCGCTATAGCTGACAGAGCACTGCTGCGTTGGCTGTGTGCCCCACTTAATCTGCAACAAACCTTTCTTAGCTTCGGTACGCAAGTAGATGCGACTGCCCTGCCCAACAATGCCGACCACCTGATTACGGGTATCCAGCACTTCAGCGCCAAACGGCAGCGCGTTGCCATCAGGGCCGAGCGCATGAATGATCAATGCCTGGCCTTTCGTTGTTTTGAATTCCAACCGGGCAACCGCGCCGGCATATGGCGCAACCTGTTGGCTGCTGCTTTCCAATTCAACATCGCGTGACATGCCGCTCGGATCGAGCGTTACGCTCGTCATGCGATATGGTGCAACATAAGGAACCACAGCATAACCGTTGTCATCGATACGAACGCCTGGCGAGTTGGTCACAATCGCGCCAGCGGCGTCTGGCGCTTCCACCAGCACCATGGTCTGTCCGCGTTGCGGTGTCAGCGTGACGCCGCCGCTATGGGCAACCACGCTGCCCGATGCACCGATCGACGACTGACGGTAATCTTTACCATAGCTGTAGGACCCGTTCATCGTGGCGAAACGGCTACGGTATTCACCGCTCACGCTGCTGTTGGTGCCGCCTGAACGATCGTTGGCTAACGTAGCGCTATAGCTGATGTTGTTGTCTTCGCCGGTTGAACCATTCATGCCAACACGGCTGCTGTCGTAACCGTTGTCGGTGTAGCCCAGTGAACTGTTCAGGCTCAGGGTTTGCGAACCGACGCTGAATGGAATCGACAGTGTCAGGTAATAACGAGTCTCATCTCGGTTATACATATCCGAGGTGCGCATGGCGGAAAGGCCATAGGTCACGCGACCATAATAGTTGTTATAGCCCACCTGGTACTGCTTGGTGCTCCCGCCACGGTTCCAGTAGTCGCGTACCGAACCGGTGATGTACAAGGAACCATAATTGTCGCCCAGCCCTTGGTTCAGCGTCAGCTGGTATTCGCTACGCTGGCGGTTAACCGCATCTGCGCTTAAACCCTTGCGCTCATTGTCACGGGAGTAGACGGCATCCTGCAAAGAGAGGTAGCCGGAAGTCGAATAGCGATAAGCAGCGATCGTGAAGTTGGTGTTGGTTTCGGTCATCAACTTGCTATAGCTGAGCTTATAGCTCTGGCCTGATTGGTCGCCCTGCTTCAAGCGGGTATTGGACTGCGTGACGTCCAGCGCAAATGCGCCAACCGGTGTCGCGACCGCGCTGCCCACCAGCACTGCACCATAGCCATCGCTGACGATCCCGCCTGTGTATCCCGTAAGAATGTTGGTAAAACCGCGCTGATAAGTCGCCTGGAACATGTCGGGTTCCTTGCTTAAATTATCATCGCGTACTCGACCCGCAGTGATGGCATAACGCTGAATACCTGGACGAAGCATCTGCGCTACCGAAGCATAGGGAACGCTGAACTGGCGTTTGCTGCCGTCGGCCTCGTTAATGGTGACATTCAGATCGCCGCCGTAACCCGTAGGGTAGAGATCGTTGATGATGAACTCGCCCGGAGCGACGGTAGTTTGGTAGATCAGCTGGTTATTCTGACGTACTTCCACCAGGGCGTTGCTTTGCGCGACCCCACGCACAACCGGCGCATACCCGTTCAATGAATCAGGCAGCATGCGATCGTCCGTGGCGATCTGCACGCCGCGAAAACCGATGGAGTTGAAGAAATCACCGCTGGTGTAACTGTCGCCCAACGTCAGCATGCCGCGGATAGACGGCATTGCCCGCTGCGCGTAAGTCGCGGTGTTTTGCCAATGGGTGCTGTCGTTAGAACGCCAGTTCACGTTGGAATCGTGACGCAGCTGCCAACCCGCCACGTTTAACCCGGCATTCAACGTTAAATATGCATTAGTTGAATCGGAGTTGCTGCCGTTGGCAGAGCTGTGGGTATTGAACGCATTGAAATTATACGACAGGCTGCCGGCGGTAATACCGCGATCCCAGAAGCGCGGATCGACATAACCGCGAGCGCTGCGGCGCAGCGCCGCCTGAGGGATGCTGATATCCATGCGCAGCGTACTGGTGTCCAAGCGGTAATAGGCTTCCGGTACCCATTGAGTCAGCGTTTTGCACGTCTCGGTATTAACGGCAGGATCCCCGCTCATTGTGGCGGTATCCACACCGAACTCATCCAACGACAGTAAGCTAAAACAGGTATCGGCGCTGTTTTTCCCCGGCACGTTTTTAAAGTCGATACTTTTTTTGCCTTTCCACTCGCCGTTCACATACACGTCGAGCGAATATTTTCCCGCCAAGATCGGGTTACCATCACGGAAGCGTGAAAGATCCACGCCCTGCGCTTCCCCAATCAGGAAGCTGCTGTTAAAAGTCGCTTCAACCGGTGCTGCCGGCTTTTTGCTATCGGCAACCCCCTCCGCCCAAGACGTCGCAGGGGCCGCCAGACAGAGCGCGCTACCGGTTAACAGCAGAATCGATTTATAATTGGACAGCGCCATTTTAACAGCTGCAGAGATAGGTAACTCTTTCATATAAAGCATTCCTTTACCAAATTAAGCTCGCCCTCTGAAATAAATTGCTCTGGGCCTGAGGCTCTGTTCCAAGAGTTACTTTTGCTTATTCTTAGTACGGGACACGCGTCCGCCAAAATCATTAATAGTGGTGTAGGCAATGTCAGCAATGCGCGCGCTGTCGCCGGAGAACGACAATGTCTTTTCCTGTCCGGGTGCCAGCATGTCGCCGTGCGGGGCCAACGGCACACGTTTTTGGTTCACGACAGCATTAATCTCGGTAAATGACACATAGTACGGCGTTGGGTTTTTCACGCTGACGCCCCCAGCGCTGAAGCTCCACTGCAGTTTTTCCGGCGCATCATTCGCTTCTCCCGCCAGACCGGTCGGCCGATACAGCAGTTTTACGCGGGTACGGAATGCCACCTGTAAAAAGTTTTCAGGTGCGCCATTGTTTGCCCCGGTTGGTGCTGGCGGGATCTCCAGTACGTTCAACCAAAACAAGGATTCTTTGTCTTGCGGCAAACTCGCCGTGGTCAATGAAACGCGCAGCGCTTGGCCGGTAGCCGGTTCAACACGGCTGATTGGCGGTGAAACGATAAATGGCGCTTTGCTGTTTTCTGGTGTGGTTTTTGCGTCGCCTTCATCAATCCAAGACTGAATAAGTGCCGGTGAAGCACCATTATTTGATAATTGGACGGTAACTTCCCGTTGCTTTCCCGGATAAATAATACGAGTACCGTTAATAATGACACTGGAAAAAACGCTGCTACTGAAAAGCATGGCGCTCAGCAATATGCTGTATTTTTTAAATGAGTTCTTCATTATCTTATCGCTACGGTAAGGGAAAACGGTGGGGGCATAATTCCCCCACCCGAATAAGAATATTACTTAAAGAAATATTACTTACTGGTAAATGATGGTGTACTGAACGCTAGAAGTCACATCACCAGCGCCGGCAGCGTTGGTAGCGTAATATTCAGCGTAGTAGTTCAGGTCAGCAGAGTCGCCTTCGTTAGCAACGGTAACCCACTGGGAGTTATTCTGCGCACCATTAGCACCAGCAGCCAGGATAGGCAGGAATTGGTTGTTGCTGCCCAGAAGCTGGATCTGCACGTTAGTTGCAGCATCAGTCTGCGCCTGGTTGTTCAGACGGCCAGTATTGAAATCAACAGTAGCGCCCGGTTCGAAATAAGTAGCTACCTGGCCTTTAGAGCATTTGGTCAGGTTGATCGCGAACGGAGTACGGCCAGCAGTTGCGCTCTGAGTTGCCAGAGTAGAAGCAGAAACAGTTGGCAGAGTTACGGTGAAATCTTTACCGCCTGGGGTGCTGATAGTACAAGTTTGGTCAGTCACTTTACCGTTGAAAGTAATAGTCCCGTCAGCAGCTTGAGCAGAGAAAGAAGAAATAGCAGCAGTGCTTACAGCCAATGCCAATACAGCAGACAGTTTAGAGATTTTCATATTTAGACTCTCGATGAATTAATACGCTTATAAAGTACATTCAGCGATGCTACTCCTTGTCAGGAATGAAGCCCGATGAATCCATTGCCGGACGAAATATAGACTAAGCATATTCTTAATGTTAAATCGTTTAAAACATTCATAAGGCCCCTCTTGATAGGAATAAACTATCGGAGGATACCTATCGATCGATGTTGACGATTCATATGAATAGGAATAATCTGTGTTTGGGAAAGCTTCAGAGTTCAAGATTTTGCATTAAGGCCTGAAAATCAGAATATTATCCCAAATATTTACATTTAGTAACATATTGCGACGTTTGGAATTTGGCACGAATTACGCGTTCAATGGTCTGTCGACACGCTTCGGCCATCCTGACGTTTTAAATAAGAAATTTACCAATAAACTTGGAGTAACTTTCTTTTTAAGCATTTAAAATCAACAAGTTAAATATCAATCCAAGGATTGGGAAATGAGCGGTTCTTTCAGAGAGAAAAATAACGGCATTAATTATGTTTTTCAGCCAATGTTCGCGAAATCGGGACAATTGCTGGCCGTTGAATGCCTGTCTCGCTTTACGTTTAATAGCGAATACGCCCATTTTTCTCCTGAACAGTTCTTTCGTCACGCCGACAGCGCCACCCGGATTGAGATTTTGATGGATCAGATCAATCTGATCGATAAATACAAACACTGGTTTCATGAAAACCAAGTGATAGCCACTTTGAATGTTGACGATTATTCCCTGCAATCGCTGGCGAATACTCACTTTGCCGAAAGAATTAATGCCCTGCGCTGTATTCATTTTGAGATCAGCGAGAATTCAACCCGGCTGGTGAAAGATCGCGTGCACGGCGATCCGTCATTGAATAGTTATTCATTTTGGCTCGATGATTTTGGTTCTGGCTATGCGGGTTTTTCCGCGTTGTACAACAGCCAGTTCCGCTTCGTTAAGCTCGACCGTTTTCTGCTTTGGGACTTCATGAAAAAGTCCGGCGGCGAGGGCTTGATGCGCGCGTTACTGCGCTTTTTTTACCTTAATCATTACAAGGTAATTATCGAAGGAGTTGAAACTCCCGAACACAAGAAATGGCTGGATGAAATGCCATATTACGCACTGCAGGGAAAGCTGTGGAAGGAATCCAGCATCAAGGATTTGAACTCGCTTCTTACAGCTGAATACTTTTAACTCGGTATTGGTGTTTGCCCTATGTCTAAAAACAACGTTCTTGTGATTAGTGAGTGTAAGTACAGCTATGTTGGCCTGTCGGTGCTGCTAAAGAAACACTACGGCGCGTACGATATCCGCCTGTTTTCCGATTTCATGCACGGCGGCGCCAAAGCAGAGAAGATCACCAAGCACGATATTGCGCTGATTTTCACCTCGCAAAACCTGGAACAGAGCGTCAACGTGATCGAAAGCCTGGTGTCCCTGCATCAGCAGTACAACAGCAAGACGCGCCTGCTGGTGTTTTATGACGACGAGCGGGTAGTGAAACTGTTGTCGATCCTGGGGATTTCCGTCGAGTTGGTCTCCACCCGCATTCCGCTTTATTCGCTGCAGGAAAAAATCCAGCGGCTGCTGGAAAGCAAGGAACCGGGCGGTATCCGGGTGCAGAAAACCCGCGAGCTCAGTCCGGCGGAAAGCGACGTGATCTTCAACCTGCTGCGTGGCGACAGCCTGCTGCACATTGCGGAAAAGCGCGGCACGCACCCGAAAACCATCTTCTCGCAGAAATACAGCGCGATGAAAAAACTGCGGCTGCGCAGCATGAGCACCATCTTCGTCGCAGGCAAATAAATACCCAGGCTTGTTGCGCGGTTCGCCGCGCGGCAACCCGCCCCCCCTTCCGTCACGTTAAATTAATGTAACAACTGGCGACAAAGCAGCAACAGACACACAACATCCCCTCCTGTTGGTTACGATTTGCACACGGATTATCCGTGAGTCATGTCGTGTGGATTAAAATAAACATCAGGAGATGTTATGAAGTCGTCCTTATTCAGCCGCTATACCTGCTTTGTGCTGAGCATCTTGCTCACCCTGGTTTTCTTGATCATGATGCACAATCATCCGTGGTTCTGGCTGCCGGCCCTGGCCTGCGGTTGCCTGATGGTGCTGGGTATCTACGATCTCACGCAGCAACGCCACGCCATTTGCCGCAACTACCCGATCATCGGCCGCTTGCGCTTCTTCTTCGAGTTCATCCGCCCGGAACTGCGCCAGTATTTCCTCGAGCAGGACAATGAAGAAATCCCGTTTTCGCGCACCCAGCGCACGCTGGTGTATCGCCGAGCGAAAAACGAGATGGGCGACAAGCCGTTCGGCACCCTGCTGGATGTGTACCAAACCGGCTATGAGTGCATCGGCCATTCCATGCGGCCGGTGGAAGCCGCCGATCCGACCAGTTTTCGCGTCACCATCGGCGGCGCCGACTGCCGCCAGCCCTACTCCGCGTCAATCTTCAACATTTCGGCGATGAGCTTCGGCGCGCTCTCCGCCAACGCCATCCGCGCGCTCAACCTCGGCGCGGCCAAAGGCAACTTCTACCACGACACCGGCGAGGGCAGCATCAGCCGCTATCACCGCGAAAACAACGGCGATCTGGTGTGGGAGCTGGGCAGCGGCTATTTCGGCTGCCGCACCGCCGACGGCCATTTCGATCCGCGCCGCTTTGCCGAACAGGCGCAAAGCCCGCAGGTGAAAATGATTGAAATCAAGCTCAGCCAGGGCGCCAAACCGGGCCACGGCGGCATTCTGCCGGCGAAGAAGGTGGATGCGGAAATCGCCGCCACCCGCGGCGTGCCGGAAGGCGTCGATTGCATCTCGCCGGCTTCGCACAGCGCCTTCACCACCCCGCTGGAAATGATGCATTTCATCCAGCAGTTGCGCGAGCTGTCAGGCGGCAAACCGGTCGGTTTCAAGCTGTGCATCGGCCACCCGTGGGAGTTCGTCGCCATCGTCAAGGCGATGCTGCACACCCGCATTCTGCCGGACTTTATCGTGGTGGACGGCAAGGAAGGCGGCACCGGCGCCGCGCCGCTCGAACTCTCCAACTATATGGGTATGCCGCTGCGCGAAGGGCTGCTGTTCGTGCATAACACGCTGGTGGGCTGCGGCCTGCGCGACCAAATCAAGATTGGCGCCAGCGGCAAGATCATCAGCGCCTTTGACATCGCCAGCGTACTGGTGCTCGGCGCCGACTGGGTGAACTCGGCGCGCGGCTTTATGTTCGCCGTCGGCTGCATCCAGTCGCAAAGCTGCCACACCAACCACTGCCCGACCGGCGTCGCGACGCAAGATCCGCTGCGTCAGAAGGCGTTGGTGGTGCCGAACAAGGCGGAGCGCGTCTATCACTTCCATCAAAATACGGTGAAAGCGCTGGCGGACATGCTGGCGGCGGCCGGCGTCAGCCGCCCGGAGCAGCTGACCTCGCACCATATGCTGCGCCGCATCACGCCGACCGAGATCAAGGTGTATGCCGATATCTATTACTACCTGGAGCCGGGCGCGCTGCTGCAGCCGGAGATCAAAAGCGAGTTCTACGCCCGCATGTGGCGCATGGCGACGCCCAACAGTTTCGATCAGGCGATCTCGCTGCCGGCGGCATGATGGGATAAGGGATAAAAAGAGAGTTGCCCCCTCGCCTTGGGGAAGAGCATATGGAGAGGGGTTGCTTGCTACGGCGGCCCTCCCCCTCAACGGCGAGAGGGCGTGTCGGTTACTGCTTGCGCACCGGCGCATCGCCGGCGACGTAGTAGTCGGCGGTGCTACGCGGCAGCGGCGCACGCTGGCGAATGCGATCGGCGATCTTCTCGGCGATCATGATGGTGGTGGCGTTCAGGTTGCCGGTGATGATCAGCGGCATAATCGACGCATCCACCACCCGCAATCCTTCCATGCCGTGCACCCGGCCCTGGCCGTCGACCACCGCCATCTCGTCCTCGCCCATCTTGCACGAGCAGGACGGGTGGAAGGCGGTTTCGGCGTGCTCGCGCACGAAGGCGTCCAGCTGCTCGTCGGTCTGCACCTCTGGCCCTGGGCTTATCTCGCGGCCGCGGTATTCGTCCAGGGCCGGCTGCGCCATGATTTCGCGCGTGATGCGGATAGCGTCGCGGAACTCCTGCCAATCCTGTTCAGTCGCCATGTAGTTGAACAGAATGCTCGGGTGCTGACGCGGATCTTTCGATTTCACCTGCACCCGGCCGCGGCTCGGCGAACGCATCGAGCCGACGTGCGCCTGGAAGCCGTGCTCTTTCACCGCGTTGCTGCCGTTATAGTTAATCGCCACCGGCAGGAAGTGATACTGAATGTTCGGCCAGGCGAACTCTGCGCGGCTGCGGATGAAGCCGCCGGCCTCGAACTGGTTGCTGGCGCCGACGCCGGTGCCGTTGAACAGCCACTCCGCACCGATCTTCGGCTGGTTAAACCATTGCAGCGCCGGGTACAGCGACACCGGTTTCTTGCAGGCGTATTGCAGGTACATCTCCAGGTGGTCCTGCAGGTTTTCCCCGACGCCCGGCAGATCGTGCACCACGTTGATGTCCAGGCTTTTCAGCAGCGCCGCCGGGCCGACGCCCGAACGCTGCAGAATTTGCGGCGAGGCGATGGCGCCGGCGCACAGCAGCACTTCGCGGCGCGCTTTGGCATAGGTCAGCTGATTGCTGTCGCCCTGCAGATAGTTGACGCCCACTGCGCGCTTGCCGTCGAACACGATATGGTCGGTCAGCGCATGGGTGACGATCTTCAGGTTCGGCCGCGAACGCGCCTGATCCAGATAACCGCGGGCGGTGCTGGCGCGGCGCCCTTTCGGGGTCACGGTGCGATCCATCGGGCCGAAGCCTTCCTGCTGGTAACCGTTCAGATCGTCGGTGCGCGGGTAGCCCGCCTGCACGCCGGCTTCCACCATGGCGTGGAACAGTTCGTTGTTACCGGCCTTCGGCGTGGTGACGCTCACCGGGCCATCGCCGCCGTGGTAATCGTTCGGGCCGATATCGCGCGTTTCCGCCTTGCGGAAATACGGCAGGCAGTCCAGATAGGTCCAGT
The DNA here is from genome assembly GCF_002752475.1 of Serratia sp. OLAL2. Lineage (NCBI taxonomy): Bacteria > Pseudomonadati > Pseudomonadota > Gammaproteobacteria > Enterobacterales > Yersiniaceae > Serratia > Serratia sp. OLAL2. Next base: position 704,187 of record NZ_MSTL01000019.1, read on the forward strand.
CTTCCAGACCCGGCGCCTTGGCCCAGTTGTCGAAATCCATCGCGTTGCCGCGAATATAACACATGCCGTTGATCAGGGACGAACCGCCCAGCCCTTTGCCGCGGCCGCATTCCATCCGGCGGTTGTTCATGTGCGGCTCAGGATCGGTTTCATACGCCCAGTTATAGCGGCGGCCCTGCAGCGGAAACGCCAGCGCAGCCGGCATCTGAGTACGGAAATCCATCCGGTAATCGGGGCCGCCGGCTTCCAGCAGCAGCACGCTGACGTCGGCGTCCTCGGTCAATCGGGTGGCTAACACGTTGCCGGCGGAACCGGCACCGATAATGATGTAGTCAAATTCCATTCATTATCTCCTTACTTTATAGGCCTGCACGATGCGAAAACGCGAAGCGCTGATCCGCAGCAGGCGGTGTATTTGGCTCTCGAGGAGTGTCGGCCGCAGCCAACGCGGCTGCGGCTCGAAAGGCGACGGGAAGATCAGAATACCGAGGCGTATTCGCCCAGCTCGACCTGCACCGATTTGATCTGGGTGTAGTGCTCCAGCGTGGTCAGGCCGTTTTCGCGGCCGACGCCGGACTGCTTATAGCCGCCGACCGGCATTTCCGCCGCCGACTCGCCCCAGGTGTTGATCCAGCAAATGCCGGCTTCCAACTGATGAATCACGCGGTGTGCGCGGGCCAGATCGTGGGTCACCACGCCCGCGGCCAGGCCGAAGGTGGTATCATTGGCGCGGCGCACCACTTCCTCTTCACTCTGGTAGCTGAGAATGCTCATCACCGGCCCGAAGATCTCCTCACGCACGATTTCCATGTCGTCGCGGCAGTCGCTGAATACCGTCGGCGCCACATAAGCGCCCTTGCCGAATTCGCCATGGGTGACGCGTTCGCCGCCGCACAGCAGGCGCGCGCCGCTGTTCTTACCGCTTTCGATAAAGCGCAGCACCGACTCCATGTGCGCGAAGCTGACCAGCGGCCCGAAGTTGGTCTGCGGATCGGTCGGATCGCCGAGGCGAATGCGCTTCACGCGTTCGAGGATCTTCGCCTCAAACTGCGCCTGCAACGCCGCCGGCACAAAGACGCGGGTGCCGTTGGTGCACACCTGGCCGGAGCTGTAGAAGTTGGCCATCATGGCGATATCGGCGGCGCGATCCAGATCGGCGTCGTCGAAGATAATCAGCGGCGACTTGCCGCCCAGCTCCATGGTGACTTCCTTCAGCGTCGAACCCGAGGCGTTGGCCATCACCTTCTTGCCGGTTTTCACCCCGCCGGTGAAAGAGACTTTGGCGATGCCCGGATGGTCGGTCAGGTACTGCCCCACCTCCGCACCGCTGCCGGTCACCACGTTGAACACGCCGTCCGGCAGGCCGGCTTCGGTGTAGATTTCCGCCAGCTTCAACGCCGTCAACGACGTAACTTCACTCGGCTTGAAGATCATCGCGTTGCCCGCCGCCAGCGCCGGCGCGGACTTCCACAGCGCGATTTGAATCGGGTAGTTCCAGGCGCCGATGCCGGCCACCACGCCCAGCGGTTCGCGGCGGGTGTAAACGAACGAAGTGTCGCGCAGCGGGATCTGCTCGCCTTCAATGGCCGGGATCAGGCCGGCATAATACTCCAGCACGTCAGCGCCGGTGACGATATCCACCGCGGTGGTTTCCGACATCGCTTTGCCGGTATCCAGCGTTTCCAGCGCCGCCAGTTCATCGTTGCGCTCGCGCAGAATATCCACCGCGCGACGCAGGATGCGCGAACGCGCCATCGCCGTCATCGCCGCCCACACCTTCTGCCCGCTGGCCGCGCTGGCCACCGCACGATCGACGTCTTCAGCGCCGGCGGACTGGACTTCAGCCAGAACTTCGCCGTTCGCCGGGTTAATGGCGTTGAAGGTTTTTCCAGCGGTGCTGTCTACATAGGCGCCATGAATATAGAGCTTCTGCAAGCCAAAACGGGACATAGGATCTCCTTGAGTTAACCTCCGGGCGGCGTTTGCCCCCGGAGTTGGAACGTGATGTATTCGGTCGTGAGCGTCAACGCCTGCGACTGATTGAACGCCGAGCCGCGCAGCGCGCTGCGCAGCCACAGCCCATCGATCAGTGCCGCCAGCCCCTTGGCCGCCAACCGCGCCTGCGGCTGCGGCATAACGCGGCGAAACTCGGCGCACAGGTTGGAATAAAGCCGGCGGCCGTTCACCTGTTGCAGCCGGTTGAGCTGCGGCTGGTGCAGGCTGCTGGCCCAAAAGGCCAGCCAGGTCTTCATCGCCGCGCTGTTGATCTGGCTGTCGTCGAAGTTGCCGGCGACGATCGCCTGCAGCCGCGCCGCCGGGCTGTTATCGGTCAGCGCCTGCAACCGCAGCTTCACCGCCTCGCCCAGATGGCTGATCAGATAGCGCATCGTGGCTTCCAGCAGGCCGTTCTTGTCCTTGAAATAATGGCTGATGATGCCGTTGGAAACGCCGGCCCGCCGCGCGATCTGCGCGATGGTGGCGTCATGCATTCCCACTTCGTTTACCGCGGCGAGCGTGGCATCAATCAACTGCTGCCTTCTGATTGGCTGCATTCCTACCTTTGGCATATTTCGACTCTCACAAAACCGACTTCGGCCTTATCTCAGCGGGCAAATTTCACTGCCGTTTCGCCCGTGATTCAGGTCATCATGAGGACTATTAAACTTTTTTTTGATTGAACGTTCAATAAAAATTGCATATATTTTATTGCCGCCTGGTTAAAAATTTGTACTATCTGGTTGTGGAACTGGCTGATTTTTGTGAGGTAATTAACGAATCTGACCAAAATCAGTGGCTGTAAGCGGTTCCCGCTACGAAGCGCTCCGGTGCTTCAGCAACAGGCGAAAGCGGCGTTTTTCAGGCCATTCCCATGGGGATGGTCGCCGCCTTCATTCGCCCGTTTTCCGGCGGCGCCAACGCGCCCCGAAATGCGGAGCGGCACGATTTTACTCAGTTCAGAGGATGACGATGACAACACGCGAAACCTCCTCCAAACCGCAGCAGGACCGCCTCAACCCTGTGGTTTTCTTCACCTCGGCGGGGCTGATCCTGGCCTTCTCGCTGATGACCATCTTTTTCACCGACTTCTCAGGGCAGTGGATCACCCGCACGCTGAATTGGGTGTCGACCACCTTCGGTTGGTACTACCTGCTGGCGGCGACGCTGTACATCGTGTTCGTGGTGTTTATCGCCGCCTCGCGCTTCGGTTCCATCAAGCTCGGGCCGGAACAGTCCAAACCGGAGTTCAGCCTGATGAGTTGGGCGGCGATGCTGTTCGCCGCCGGCATCGGCATCGACCTGATGTTCTTCTCGGTCGCCGAGCCGGTGACCCAGTACATGATGCCGCCGGAAGGCGACGCGCAAACGCTGGAGGCCGCGCGCCAGGCGATGGTCTGGACGCTGTTCCACTACGGCCTGACCGGCTGGTCGATGTATGCGCTGATGGGCATCGCCCTCGGCTACTTCAGCTATCGCTACAATCTGCCGCTGACCATCCGCTCGGCGCTGTACCCGATCTTCGGTAAGCGCATCAACGGCCCGATCGGCCACAGCGTGGACATCGCCGCGGTGCTCGGCACCATCTTCGGCATCGCCACCACGCTGGGCATCGGCGTGGTGCAGCTCAACTACGGCCTTAAGGTGCTGTTCGAGATCCCAGAAAACCTGACGGTGCAGGGCTCGCTGATCCTGCTGTCGGTGATTATGGCCACCATCTCGGTGACTTCCGGCGTCAACAAGGGCATCCGCATCCTGTCCGAGCTAAACGTGCTGCTGGCGCTGGGCCTGATCCTGTTCGTGCTGTTCTTCGGCGACACCGAGTTCCTGCTCAACGCGCTGGTGCTTAACGTCGGCGATTACGTCAACCGCTTTATGGGCATGACGCTCAACAGCTTCGCGTTCGATCGGCCGGTGGAGTGGATGAACAACTGGACGCTGTTCTTCTGGGCCTGGTGGGTGGCGTGGTCGCCGTTCGTCGGCCTGTTCCTGGCGCGCATCTCGCGCGGGCGCACCATTCGCCAGTTCGTGGTCGGCACGCTGATCATTCCGTTCGTGTTCACCCTGCTGTGGCTGTCTATCTTCGGCAACAGCGCGCTGTACCAGATCATCCACGGCAACGCCGAGTTTGCTCAGGAAGTGATGCAGTTCCCGGAGCGCGGCTTCTACAGCCTGCTGGCGCAATACCCCGGCTTCACCTTCAGCGCCTCGGTGGCCACCATCACCGGCCTGCTGTTCTACGTCACCTCGGCGGACTCTGGCTCGCTGGTGCTGGGTAACTTCACCTCGCGCCTGGCCGATATCAATAATGATGCACCGAACTGGCTGCGGATTTTCTGGTCGGTGGCCATCGGCCTGCTGACCATCGGCATGCTGATGACCGACGGCGTACCGGCGCTGCAGAAAACCACGGTGATCATGGGCCTGCCGTTCAGCTTCGTGATCTTCTTCGTGATGGCCGGGCTGTATAAATCGCTGCGGGTGGAAGACTACCGCAAGGCCAGCGCGCTCAGCACCCTGGCGCCGGTGCCGGTCTCCAGCCACGATGTGCTCAATTGGAAACAGCGTCTGTCGCGGGTGATGAACTACCCGGGCACGCAGTACACGCAGAAAATGCTGGATAAGGTTTGCCGCCCGGCGATGCAGGACGTGGCGCGCGAGCTGGAGTTGCGCGGCGCGAAAGTGGAGTTCAGCGAAGTGCCGCCGACCGAAGACGAGCGCCTGAACCACCTGGAACTGCTGGTGCACCTGGGCGAGGAACAGAACTTCATCTATCAGATCTGGCCGATGCGCTACTCGGTGCCGGGCTTCACCTACCGCGCCCGCTCCGGTAAATCGCACTACTACCGGCTGGAAACCTTCCTGATGGAAGGCACCCAGGGCAACGACCTGATGGACTACAGCAAGGAACAGGTGATTGGTGACATTCTCGACCAGTACGAGAAGCACCTGAACTTCCTGCACATTCATCGCGAGGCGCCGGGGGGCACCCTGACCTTCCCGGATATGTGATGGCCGAGAAATAACCACAGGGCGTAGCCAGGCTACGCCCTTTTTTATGCCTGCTCGGCCGGTAAATCGGCCTTCAGCAGCACCAGGGAACCGGCCAGCAACACCAGATCCTTAATTAAAAAACTGGTGGCCCCGGCCATGGCGGGAAAACCGCCGGCGGAGGGCTCCCAGGCACCCGGCGTGGAAAAGATCAGCGTCAGCGTGGTCAGGTAGGTCACCGTCGATCCGATCGCCCCCAGCAAACCCAGCCGCCGCGACCAGAACCCCGCCAGCAACAGTAAACCGAAGCTCCATTCGGCGACGCCCAATGCATAACTGGCGCCGCGAATGCCGAACGCCTGATGCATCCAGCTCAGCAGCGGGCTGTTGCCGATCAGAGGCACTAACCCCTGCGCTTCGTAATCAAACCATTTGGCGTAGCCGAAGGCGGCGAAGATCACCACCAACGCCGCACGCATAAAGATAACGTCCCCGTTCGAGCGCCGAAAGCGCCGCAGCCATGTCGCCAGCATCATCCTCTCTCCTTATGTTGCCCGCGGCCGCCGCGGTTTGCCGCTTGCGACCGCGGGGTGCGGCGGCTTAGTGCCCCATCGCGTCCTTTTTCATCTCGTCTTTCTTCATGCCGTCTTTGGCCATACCGTCTTTCGCCATACCATCCTTTTTCATGGCGTCTTTCCCCATCTTGTCTTTCTTCATGCACTCCTTGCCCATGCACTCTTTCTTCATCCCATCTTTCGCCATGCCGTCGTGCGACATCTGGCTCATGCCGTCCTTTTTCATCGCGTCTTTGCTCATGCCGTCCGCGGCGTTGGCGCCGGCCACACCCAGCATCAGCGCGCTACACATCATGATTGCGAATAACTTTTTCATGGTATTTCCTTCCGTCATGTCAAAGGCACCGGAGTGCCGGAGAATGGCCGGCGGCCGCCTCAGCTGCCGCCAAACCAGTTGTAACCCTGATCTTCCCAGTAACCGCCCGGGAAGTGGTTGGTGACCTCGATCACCTGAATGTGCTTCGGATTCTTGTAGCCCAGCTTGGTCGGCATGCGCAGCTTCATCGGATAGCCGTACTTGCGCGGCAAGATCTGGCCGTCGTAGGTCAGCGCGATAATCGTCTGCGGATGCAGCGCGGTGGCCATGTCGATGCTGGTGTAGTAGTCATCGGCGCATTTGAAGCTGACGTAGCGGGCGCTCAGATCCGCGCCGATCGCCTTGAGAAAGGTGGCGAACGGCACACCGCCCCACTTGCCGATGGCGCTCCAACCCTCAACGCAAATATGGCGCGTCACCTGGCTGACCTGCGCCATCCGATGCAGCTGCGGCAGGCTCCAGGCGCGCTTGTCCTGCACCAACCCCGCCACTTCCAGCCGATAGTCGTCGCCGTTGATGTCCGGCGCGTCCTCCTCGGCGTAAAAGGCGTTGAACGGGAACGGCCGGGTGATCATCGATTCCGGGTAGACCGGCGCCAGGCGATCGCCGTTGAACAGCCAGCCCTGCACCCGATCATTGAGGCGCGACATGCGGCTTAGCGCCTGCTCGACGTTGGCGTTGTCGCTGAGATCGCAGCCGGTGAGCATGGCGATGCCGCCCAGCGTCAGACCATTGCGCAAAAAGCGGCGGCGCGAAGGCGCGCTCAACAGCCGCTGCGCTTCTTTGACGATCGCCTGCCCTTCGCCGATCGTCATGATCTGTTTATCCTTTTTCATCGTGAACTCCTTAACGTCCGCGCAGCATAGCCAGCAGCGTCCGCGGCACCAGCGCCACCATCACCAGGTGGATCGCGACGAAGGCCACCAGCGCCGACATGGCGAAAAAGTGGATATAACGCGCCGCCTCATAGCCACCGAGCAGCGTGCGCAGCAGCGGAAACTGCACCGATTTCCACAGCACCAGTCCGGACAGCGCGCTTATCACGCCGAGGAGCATCACCGACAGATAGGCCACGCGCTGTACCATGTTGTAGTGGCGCAGATCGGCGTGCTGCAGCCTGCCGCGCAGCGCCGCGCCGACATCGGCGAGAAACTGCTTCGGGCTGAGCGGCCAATATTTGCGTTTGAAGCGCCCGCTGGTGAGGTTCAGCAGCAGGTAGCACAGCCCGTTGATGCCAAACAGCCACATGCCGGCAAAGTGCCACTGCAGCGCGCCGCCCAACCAGCCCCCGAGCGTCAGCTCGTTGAAAAAGCTGAAGTTGAACAGCGGCGAAGCGTTGTAGATGCGCCAGCCGCTGGTCACCATGATCAGCATCGCCAGCGCATTCAGCCAATGCGTCAACCGCAGCCACAGCGGATGTACGGTCTGTCGTTGTTCCGGAGTGAGGGTGAGGCTCATAACGATTCCTGCCAGCTAACGATGCGATGAGTCGAGTATTCCCCGGATTTGTTCCCCAAGACCTCACGCAAAGTTAAATAAAATGTGATAACTCCACCGGTGGGGGTTGTGTAGACTTCAGAGAGGATCGGGCAATCAGCGGTAATGAGAATGGACAAGCCAAAACGAATTTTGATCGTCGAGGACGACGGCGACATCGCCGAGCTGCTGCAGCTGCATCTGCGTGACGAGGGTTACGCCATCAGCCACGCCGCCGACGGCAATCAGGGCATGGCGATGCTGGAACAGGGCGGCTGGGATGCCCTCATCCTCGATCTGATGCTGCCGGGCGTGGACGGATTGGAGATTTGCCGCCGGGCGCGCACCATGACGCGCTACACGCCGATCATCATCACCAGCGCGCGCTCCAGCGAGGTGCACCGCGTGCTGGGGCTGGAGCTGGGCGCCGATGACTATCTGGCCAAACCCTTCTCCATGCTGGAGCTGGTGGCACGAGTCAAGGCGCTGTTTCGCCGCCAGGAGGCCATGAGCCGCAACCTGCGCATGGACGCCGGCGTGCTCAGCTTCAACGATCTGACCATCGACCCCATCGCCCGCGAGGTGCACCTGCACCAACAACCGGTCGAGCTGACGCCGCGCGAATTCGACCTGCTGTACTTTTTCGTCCGCCACCCGGGCCAGGTGTTCTCGCGCCTCAGCCTGTTGAATCAGGTCTGGGGCTATCAGCACGAAGGGTATGAGCACACCGTCAACACCCATATCAACCGGCTGCGCATCAAGATCGAGCGCAACCCGGCGGAACCCGAGCGCATCCTCACGGTGTGGGGCATGGGCTATAAATTCGCGGCCACGCCGCATGAGTAAGCCATGAAAAACCTGACGTTAGCGCAACGCCTCACGCTGATCTTCACGCTGCTGATCGTCATCGGCTGCGCCTTTTCCGGCTGGATGCAGGTACGCAGCAGCACCCAGTACAGCCAGGCAGTGATCCAGCGCCTGTCAGGCAACCTGGCGCAGCATATCGCCGACAGCAATCCGCTGCTGGGAGTGAACGGGCCGGATCCGCAGGCGGTGCATACCCTATTCGACCAGCTGATGGCGGTGAACCCCAGCGTGGAGGTTTACCTGCTCGACAAACAGGGCGCGATTATCGGCAACGCCGCGCCGGCCGGGCATCTGAAGCGGCAGCGGGTCGCGCTGGCGCCGCTGCAGGCGCTGCTCGATGGCGCGCAGATGCCGGTGTATGGCGACGATCCGCGCAGCGCGGACGGGCGCAAGGTGTTCAGCGTCGCGCCGCTGAAGGTCGACGGCCGGGTCGAAGGCTATCTGTACGTGGTCTTGCTCGGCGAAGAGTACACGGCGCTGGCCAGCAACGCCCAGTTCAACTCGGCGGTCAGGATGGCGCTGTGGACCTCCGGGGTGATGGTGCTGTTCAGCCTGCTGGCCGGCGGTTTCGCGTTTTATTGGGTAACGCGCCCGATCCGTCGCCTGACCCGGCAGGTCAGCGCGCTGGACAGCGGCGGCATCGAAGCGGTGCAGGCCTACGCGGCGCTGCCGGCGGTACGGGCCGGGCGCGACGAAGTCAGCCAGCTGCAACAGGCCTTCCACCGCATGGCGCAGCGCCTGGCCGAACAATGGCAAACGCTGGCGCAGCAGGATCGGCTGCGGCGTGAATTCATCGCCAACGTCTCGCACGATCTGCGCACCCCGCTCACTTCGCTGCACGGCTATCTGGAGACGCTGTCGGTTAAGGCCGCCACCCTGAGCGAAGCCGATCGGCGGCGCTATCTGGAGATCGCGCTGGCGCAAAGCCGCAAGGTGGGCAAGCTGGCGCAGGAGCTGTTCGAGCTGGCTCGATTAGAGTATGGCGTGGTGAAGCCGCAGAAAGAGCCCTTCTCCCTCAGCGAGCTGTTGCAGGACGTGTTCCAGAAGTTCGAGCTGGCGGCGGAGGCGCGCAACCAGCGGCTGCACGCCGACATCGCCCCCGGCGTGCCGCCGGTGTTCGCCGATCTCAGCATGATTGAGCGGGTGCTGACCAACCTGTTGGACAACGCCATTCGCCATACGCCGCCCGGCGGCGACATCGGCGTGCGGCTGTGGCGGCAGGACGATCGGGTCATGGTCCAGGTCAGCGACAGCGGCCCCGGCATTCCGCAGACGCTGCGCGCCGATCTGTTCGTGCGCCCGTCTGTCCTGAGCGGCGCCCGGCGCCCTTCCGGCGGACTGGGGTTGATGATCGTGCGGCGTATTCTGCAGCTGCACGACAGCGATATTCAGCTGATCGAACAAGCGCAAAGCGGCGCCTGCTTCCGCTTCGCCATTCCGCCGCGTTAACACGGCACAACGGTTATTGTGCGATCGGGAACCGCAGGCTGAAGAGGATGTTGGCGACAGGCGCGCGCCCGATACATTCGGCGCGCACCTCACCGCCGTGCAGCGTCATGATGGCGCGCACGATAGACAGCCCCAGCCCACTGGCATGATTGCCGGCGCTGCGTGCGGGATCGGCGCGATAGAAACGATCGAACAGTTTTTCCAACTGTGCCGGCGCGATCGGCGGCCCCTGATTGATGACCTGCACCCACCAGGCATCGGCGCGCCGTTCAGCCCGCAGGACGATCAGGCTGTTTTCGTCGGCATAACGCACCGCGTTGGCCACCAGGTTGCTCAGCGCCCGCTGGAACAACATCGCGTCCGCCTCCAGCGCGCCTTCCCCTTCGCAGCTCAACGCAATGCCGCGTTCCTCCGCCAGCCCTTCGAAATAATCCGCCACCCGCCGCAGCTCGGTCGCCACATCCAGGCGGCTGTAGTTCAGCGCAGACTGCGCTTCGCCGGCGCGCGCCAGAAACAGAATGTTTTCCACCATGCGGGAAATGCGCTCCAGCTCATCCATATTGTTCGACAGCAGGGTTTCGTACTCCTCCACGCTGCGGGGCTGGTAAAGCGCCACCTGGCACTGGCCCATCAACGCCCCTACCGGCGTGCGGATCTCATGGGCCAGATCGGCGGAAAATTGCGTCAGCCGCTGATAGCCTTCATTCAACCGATCGAGCATCGCATTGAACGAACGGGTCAGCTGCTGCAACTCCTTCGGCGCCCCCTGCTCGCTGAGGCGTGTCGACAGCGTATTGGGCGCAATCTGCGACGCCTGCGCCGCCATGCGCCATAACGGCTTCAATCCCCGCCGCATGACCCCATAGCCCAGCAGCGCAATCAGCAGGAAAGCCACCGCGACCGCCGCGACGATGCGCCACAGGTAACGCGCCAGCATCTTCTGCTCGTTGGCCATCACATGCGCGGCGGAGATCTGCAACAGGCTGCCGTCTTCCAGACGCACCATCGCCGAAGCGGCGCGCAGCGGCACCCCCTGCGCCGTTTCTCCGCCGCGTATGGCGGCCAACGTCTGCGCCTGTTCAGGCGGCGTCGGCGCGATCGGCGGCAGGGCCACCCTGGCGGGGTTCACGTTGATGAGCGGTTTTTGCCCCGGGATTTGGAAAATCAGCACGTCCTGTTCATTGCCCAGCATGTTTTCAAACAGGCCGTTATTGGCGGTCAGGCGCGCCAAAGGAAAGCGCTGCCCCAGTAAATGGCGGAAATACTCTACGCGCCCGGTCACCTGCAGATCGCTGCGCAGTGTCATTTCCTGGCGCATGGCGCTAAACAGATACCCGCCTGTCCCGCTCACCACCAACGCGGCCACCAGCGCGAACAGCGTAGCGGTGCGCAGCGTCAGCGACACCGGCCGACGTGACGTGCGCCCGCTCACGAGCGTGGCTCGCAGACATAGCCGATGCCGCGCACGCTGTGGATCAGCTTGACGTCGAACGGCCGGTCTATTTTGGCGCGCAGGCGTTTGATCGCCACGTCAACCACATTGGTGTCGCTGTCAAAATTCATGTCCCACACCTGAGAGGCGATCTGCGTACGCGACAGCACTTCGCCCTCGCGCCGCACCAGCAGGTGCAGCAGCATGAATTCCTTGTTGGTCAACGGGATCACCTGATCCTGGCGCACCGCCCGACGGCGCAGCACGTCCAGCTGCAGATCGGCGATAGCGTAATGATCGGCTTCGCGCGCCGGCCCGCGGCGCAGCAAGGTGCGTAAACGCAGCACCAGCTCGGTAAAGGAAAACGGCTTGATAAGATAGTCGTCCGCGCCCAGCTCCAGGCCGTGGATGCGATCCTGCACGCCATCACGGGCGGTGAGAAACAGGATCGGCACGTCGCTTTTCTTGCGCAATACCTCGATGATCTGCCAACCGTCCAGCCCCGGCAGCATCACATCGAGCACGATCGCATCGTAGTCCTGCTCCAACGCGCGAAACAGCCCGTCGGTGCCGGTGCGCGCCAAATCGACGCCGTAGCCCGCTTCCCCCAGCCCTTTCTTCAGGTAATCCCCTGTGCCGATATCGTCTTCAACTACCAGTATTCGCATGCTCACCACCTCGTTACGTCTGCAAAAATACTAGCAGCTTCGGCGGACAAACTTGATGACATTAATGTCATCAAACGGCCATGGCGCTGACCCAGTAGGTCAACCATGCTTAACCGGCAAACTCATTTCAGGAGAACGTTATGATTACCCGTCATCGTATAGCCGGTTTACTGTTGTCCACGTTACTGCTTTCCAGCGGATTGGCCGCCGCCGCCCAACCGCCGGGCAAGGTGATTGCGCCGGTGCGCGGCACCATCACGCAGGTTGCCGACGGCAATCTGCAGCTGACCGACCGCAAGGGCGAGACACTCAGCGTCAAGCTGAACGATCAGACCAAAGTGCTCAGCGTTTCCAAAGCCACGCTGGACGATATCAAACCGGACAGCTTTATCGGCACCGCCGCCGTGCCGCAGCCGGACGGCACGCTCAAAGCGCTGGAAGTGCACGTGTTCGCCGCCAGCCTGCGCGGCACCGGCGAAGGGCACTCGGCCTGGGAATCCGCCGACGGCAAAGTGGACACCATGACCAACGGCACCGTCGGTAAACTGGTGAAATCCAACGGCCGCACCCTGACCGTCACCTACGGCAACCAGCAGAAAACCGTCGTCGTGCCGGAAGACGTGCCGATCGTGACGCTGGATCCGGGCGATCTGAGCCTGCTGAAACCGGGCGTGCACATCGTGCTGTTCTCCGCCGCCGACGATAAGGGCGAACGCATCGCCACCCGCATTTCCGCCGGCAAAGACGGCACTGTGCCGCCGATGTAACCGGAGGAAAGCCATGAAGACCAACGCGTCGCCGCCGGTGCATCGCTGGCCGGTTCGAATCACTCATTGGATCAACCTGTTCGCCATGGTGTGCATGTTCATGAGCGGTTGGGAAATCTACAACGCCTCGCCGCTGTTCGATTTCCGCTTTCCGCCGCAGATGACGCTGGGCGGTTGGCTGGGCGGCGCGATTGGTTGGCATTTGGCGGTGATGTGGCTATTGGCGCTCAACGCCGTCTGCTATCTGTTGTGGAGCCTGTTCAGCGGTCATTTTCGCCGCGATCTGTTGCCGCTTCGCCTCGGCGCGCTGCGGCAGGATATCTGGCTGGCGTTGACGCTGCGCCTGCGCCACCGGCATGGCCGCTATAACGCCATTCAGAAACTGATGTACCTCGGCGTACTGGCGCTGGGGCTATTACTGGTGCTGTCCGGCCTGGCGATTTGGAAGCCGGTTCAGCTGCAGGGATTGGTCGCCCTGTTTGGCGGCTTCGATTTCGCGCGCTACGTGCATTTCTTCGCCATGGCCGGCATCGGCCTGTTCGTCGCGATCCACGTCTTTATGGTGATCGTCGTGCCCAAAACGCTGTGGGCGATGATAACGGGTGGCAAACATGAATGAGAAAAAACAGCGGGCAACCGCGCCAAAACTGGAACCGGACCAAAAAAAGCAACTGGTCAATCTGCAGCGCCGGCTGATGCTGCGCTCCGGCCTGACGCTGGGCGGCATCGCCATGCTCACCGGTTGCAACCTGCAAGACGGCGATCAGGTGGATAAGGTGCTGTGGGCCATGTCGCGCTGGAACGACCGGGTGCAGGCCTGGCTGTTCAGCGGTCAGCGGCTGGCGCAAACTTACCGGCCCGATCAAATTACCCAGCCTTTCCCCTTCAACGCGTTTTACCCGGAATACAACGTCCCCGAGATCGATCTTGCCGGCTATCGGCTTGAGGTCGCGGGGAAAGTGGAGAAAAAAGCGCCCTGGACGCTGGAACAGCTGCAGCGGCTGCCGCAGCAAAGCCAGATCACTCGCCTGATCTGCATTGAGGGCTGGAGCGCCATTGGTCAATGGGGCGGCGTGCCGCTGCGCACCTTTCTGCAGCACGTCGGCGCGGATCTGAATGCCGGTTACGTCGGCTTCAAATGCGCCGATCGTTACTACTCCAGCCTCGACATGGCCACCGCGCTGCACCCGCAGACCATCCTGGCGCTGGATTTCGGCGGCAAGGCACTGCCGGCGGGCTATGGCTACCCGCTGCGGCTACGCGTGCCAACCAAGCTGGGGTTCAAAAACGCCAAACATATCGCCGCGATCTTCGTCAGCGACGTCAATCCGGGCGGGTATTGGGAAGATCAGGGCTACAACTGGTTCAGCGGCATTTAGTTTTGCGCGGCGCTGCGCATAAGCCTCATCGGCGGCTGGAGGGATCTTCCCCGTCGCGATTATTGGTTTTCAGCGTACCGCTCAGGCCAGCGTTAGCCAGAATTTATGACTCGCTCTTGAAAAAACATGCGCATCGCGTACATTATTTGTACAACCAAGGGCTTATTGAGGACGGATTATATGTCATCGAAATCCCGCCTGTTAACGGCAGAATCCCACCCAACCCCTATGAGCATAAAGAAACGGCACCAAAAAGAGATGCAAGCCTTCCACGAAGAATGGGCTGAACAAAGGCGCCGCGAATGGCGTGAACGCGGCGGCGTTGAAGCCAGTGAACCGCCCGCACGTAGCATCGATACCGAACTTTCATCCTGATTCCGGTTCGTCCTTATTCTTCTTCTCCCGCCGTCAGCAATGCAATCCCCGCTTGCTCAATGGCCTCCCGCGCGGCGGCGGGCAACCCCTCGTCGGTAATGACAGCGTCAAAGGCAGCAATCGGCAGCGCCAGGTAGGTCGCGACCTTGCCGTATTTGGACGTATCGCTGAGCAGAATGCGGCGGCGGCTGGCCTCGACGATGGCCTTCTTCACCATCACCTTGTCTTCGTTCGGCGTCGACAGGCCGCGCATGCTCCACGAAGAGGCGGAGATAAACGCCAGATCGATAAACAGACCGCGCAGCGCCTGCGCCGCCGCTTCGCCAACGCAGGAACGGTTTTCCCGGCACACGGTGCCGCCGGTGTGGATGATTCGGCACTGGCTATGCTCTATCAGGAACCCGGCGATGACAAAGTCGTTGGTCACCACCGTCAAATCTTCACGTTCACCGATCTGTTTCGCCAGCGCCAGCGTGGTGGTACCGGCATCCAGATAAATACAGCTGTTGGCGGGAATTTGCCGCGCCGCCAGCCGGCCAATGGCGATTTTCTGCCGGCTGAACATCCCTTCTTTGGCCTGGTGCGAAGGTTCGCTTGCCACCCGCTCAGGCGCCTGCACGCCGCCCGAGACCGACTGCACCGCGCCCTGTTCCTCCAGCTTTTGCAAATCGCGGCGGATCGTCATGTGCGACACCCCCAGCCGTTCGGTCAGCTCGGCAATGCTGACGACGCCGCGTTCGGATACCAGCGCAAGAATTTGTTGATGGCGTTCTACAGGTATCACGGTTCCCTCTCGTTGCTGCGGTGATAATAATTGTGATTTTACGTCAATTTTCGTTCGCCGATAGCCCTAATTTTTCGCGGCGTGACGGCGAGCGCAGTTAGGTCAGGTAAACATAATCTTATTTAAAAACATAATAGTAATGTTGATACGGACCAGAAATCACCCGAAAAATTCGTTTCACACATTGTTAATTATTGTGATATCGATCGCGGATAAACGGCCACTAAGCGCTTACATTTAACACAACAAAACAAATTATCACTAAAATTAACAGGAGTGCAGTATGACACACCCAGGGAATTATGCCGTTTGCGTTATCGGGCTGGGGGCGATGGGCATGGGCGCGGCGCGCTCGTGCCTCCGCGCCGGATTGACCACCTACGGGGCGGACCTGAATCCGCAGGCACTGGCGGCGCTGCAACAGGCCGGCGCTAAGCAAACGTCCTCCAGCGCGTGCGACTTCGCCGCCGAGTTGGACGTCGTGCTGCTGCTGGTGGTGAACGCCGCCCAGGTGAAGCAGATCCTGTTCGGCGAACAAGGCCTGGCGCCAAAGCTCAAGCCAGGCACCGCGGTGATGGTCTGTTCGACCATTTCCGCCGATGACGCCAAACAGATCGAGCAACGGCTGCTGGACTACGGGCTGCCGATGCTGGATGCGCCGGTTTCCGGCGGAGCGGCCAAGGCAGAGGAAGGCCAGATGACGGTGATGGCCGCCGGCGCAGACGCCACCTTCGAGCGCCTGCAACCCGTGCTGGACGCCATCGCCGGCAAGGTTTACCGCATCGGCGAAACGATCGGCCTTGGCGCGACGGTAAAAATCATCCACCAGCTGTTGGCTGGCGTACACATCGCCGCCGGCGCGGAAGCCATGGCGCTGGCCGCCCGCGCCGGCATCCCGCTGGACGTGATGTACGACGTGGTCACCCACGCCGCCGGCAACTCCTGGATGTTCGAAAATCGCATGCGCCACGTGGTCGACGGCGACTATACGCCCAAATCGGCGGTGGATATCTTCGTCAAGGATCTGGGGCTGGTGGCGGATACCGCCAAGGCACTGCATTTCCCGCTGCCGCTGGCCTCCACCGCCTTCACCATGTTTACCGCCGCCAGCAACGCCGGCTACGGTAAAGAAGACGACAGTGCGGTAATCAAAATCTTTGCCGGCATTGATTTGCCGCAAAAAAAGGAGGCGCTCTGATGCTGCTTGGCGTAATCGCGGATGACTTTACCGGCGCGACCGACATCGCCAGTTTTCTGGTGCAAAATGGCCTGCCGACGGTGCAGCTGAATGGCGTGCCGCAAGACGAAACGCAAATAAACGCACAGGCGGCGGTCATTAGCCTGAAATCGCGTTCCTGCCCGGCAGAGCAGGCGGTCGAACAGTCGTTGCAGGCGCTGGCCTGGCTGCAAGAACAGGGCTGCCGTCAGTTCTACTTCAAGTACTGCTCCACCTTCGACAGCACCGCACAGGGCAATATCGGCCCGGTGACCGACGCCCTGCTCGCCGCGCTGGGAGAAAATTTCACGGTTGTCTCACCGGCGTTGCCGGTAAACGGCCGCACGGTCTATCAGGGCCACCTGTTTGTCGGGGAACAGCTGTTGTCTGAATCCGGCATGCGTCATCACCCTGTCACACCAATGACCGACAGCAACCTGCTTCGCCTGATGGAATCCCAGGCCACCGGACGCTGTGGGTTGGTGACGGCGGCAGAAATGGATCGCGGCGCCGAGGCGGTCAGCGAGAAGCTGCAGCAATTGGCGCAGGACGGCGTGCGCTACGCAGTGCTGGATACGCTCAACGAACGGCATCTGCTCACCCAGGGTGAAGCGTTGAAAACGATGAAGCTGGTGACCGGCGGTTCGGGCCTGGCGATCGGCCTGGCGCGTCAATGGGCGCAGAATGGCGAACGTTCGGCAGAGGCGGCCGGTGCGCCGCAGGGGGAAAAAGCGGCGGTGCTGTCGGGCTCGTGTTCTGTGATGACCAACCGGCAGGTGGCGCACTACCGTGAACGCGCGGCGGCGCAGGCCATCGATATCGGCCGCTGTCTCGATCCGCAGGCGCGAGCGGCCTACGCCGCCGAGTTGGCGCATTGGGCGCAGCGCCATACCGGGGAAGCGCTTGCCCCGCTGATCTACGCCACTGCATCGCCGGAGTCGCTGCAGCAAACGCAACAACGGCATGGCGCCGCCGCCAGCGAAGCGGTAGAAGCCTTGTTCGCCGAACTGGTGGTGCAACTGCATCAGTTGGGTTTCAACCGCTTTATCGTCGCCGGCGGCGAAACCTCCGGCGTAGTCACGCAGGCGCTGGGCATTCGCGGCTTCCATATCGGCCCCAGCATTTCCCCCGGCGTTCCCTGGGTGCGCGCCAGCGATCGGGCCATTTCCCTGGCGTTGAAATCAGGCAATTTTGGCGATGAAGCCTTCTTCTCACGCGCGCAAACGGAGTTTTCAGTATGAGCATGACCACCGAACAGCAGGCGCGTGAAGAGATGGTGCGCCTTGGCGCCTCGTTTTTCCAACGCGGCTACGCCACCGGCTCTGCCGGCAACCTCTCGCTGTTGCTGCCGGACGGCGCGCTGCTGGCGACGCCGACCGGCTCCTGTCTCGGCGAGCTGCAGGCCGATCGCTTGTCTAAAGTGAGCCTGAACGGCGACTGGCTCTCCGGCGACAAACCGTCGAAAGAGATCAGCTTTCATCGGGCGCTCTATCTGAACAACCCGGAATGCAAAGCGGTAGTGCACTTGCATTGCACCTACCTCACGGCGCTCTCTTGCCTGCAGGGGCTGGACGCCGACAACGCCATCAAACCGTTCACCCCCTATGTGGTGATGCGCGTCGGCAAGGTGCCGGTGGTGCCTTACTACCGGCCCGGCGACGAAAGGCTGGCACAGGATCTGGCCCGCCTGGCGCCGACCCACCGTGCCTTTTTGCTGGCCAACCACGGGCCGGTGGTGACCGGTAAAGACCTGCGAGCGGCGGCGGACAATGCCGAAGAGATGGAAGATGCGGCGCGACTGATCTTCACCCTCGGCGATCGTCCGATCCGCTATTTGACCGATGATGAAATTGCCGAATTACGGAGCTGAACCATGCCTAAATTTGCCGCCAATTTGTCGATGATGTTTACCGAGGTGCCATTCCTCGATCGCTTCGCCGCCGCTGCCGCACAGGGCTTCAACGCGGTGGAATTCCTGTTCCCTTACGAGCATCCCGCGGAGCTGTTGGCCGAGAAGCTGCGCGAACACGGCCTGCAACAAGTGCTGTTCAACACCGCGCCCGGTGATGCCGCCACCGGTGAGTGGGGGCTGGCGGCGCTGCCGGGCCGCGAGCGGGATGCGCGCGCCGATATCGATCGCGCGCTGGCCTACGCCATCGCTCTTTCCTGCCCCTGCGTGCACCTGATGGCCGGCGTAGTGCCCGCGGGCGCTGATCGACAGCGTTATCTCGACACCTTTATCGCCAATGCGCGCTATGCCGCCGACGCCTTCGCCCCGCACGGCGTCAAGGTGCTGATCGAAGCGCTCAGCCCGCCGGTCAAGCCCGACTACCTGTTTGCCAGTCAACATCAGGCGGCGGAAGCGGTGGCGGCGATCGAAAGACCGAACGTGTTCATTCAGTTCGACTTTTTCCACGCGCAGTTGGTGGACGGCAATATCAGCGGGCTGCTGGAGACGCTGGCCGGGCGCTACGCGCATATCCAGATAGCCTCGGTGCCGGATCGCCATGAGCCTGACGAGGGCGAACTGAATTACCCGTGGCTGTTCGACAAGCTGGATGCGCTCGGCTATCAGGGCTGGATCGGTTGCGAATACCGCCCGCGCGGCGACACCGCCGCCGGGCTCGGCTGGCTGAAGCCTTACCGCTAAAGCCGCACGCCGACACCAGGAAATCGATTTTATAACAATGAAACGCACCCGTATCGCCACGCGGCGATCGCGGTGCCCAACGCTTACCCAACGAAAGGCTTTTTTCATGTCTACCTCTCTGCTGTTGCTGATTGCCGTACTCGGCGTGGTGCTGCTGTTATTGATGGTGATTAAGGCGAAGGTGCAGCCCTTTGTCGCGCTGTTGGTGGTCAGTCTGCTGGTGGCGTTGGCCAGCGGCATTCCGACCGGTGAAGTGATGAAAGTAATGACCGCCGGGATGGGCGGCGTGCTCGGCTCGGTGACCATCATCATCGGTCTGGGGGCGATGCTCGGGCGCATGATCGAACACTCAGGCGGCGCCGAGTCGCTGGCGCAGCGCTTCAGCCAGGGGCTGGGGCCGAAACATACCGTCGCCGCGCTGACCCTCGCTGCATTTATCCTCGGCATTCCGGTGTTCTTCGACGTCGGCTTTATCATTCTGGCGCCGATTATTTACGGCTTCGCCAAGGTCGCCAAAGTGTCACCGCTGAAGTTCGGCCTGCCGATGGCCGGCGTGATGTTGACGGTACACGTCGCGCTACCGCCACACCCCGGCCCGGTCGCCGCCGCCGGCTTGCTCAACGCCGACATCGGTTGGCTGACCATCATCGGCCTCGCGATCTGTATCCCGGTCGGCGTGATCGGCTATTTCGCCGCCAACTACCTCAACCGCAAAACCTATCCATTATCGATAGAGGTGCTGGAACAGCTGCAGCTGGCTGCGCCGGAGCCGCGTCCGGAAGGGCAAGCGCCCCTCAGCGATCGCATCAACCCGCCTGGCGCCGGCCTGGTGGCGGCGCTGATCGTCATCCCGATCGCCATCATCATGCTCGGCACCGTCTCCGCCACGCTGTTGCCGGCAGGTTCGGCGCTGCGCGATGCGCTGTCTCTGCTGGGCTCGCCGGCGGTGGCGCTGATGATAGCCCTGCTGCTGGCCTTCTATTTCCTGGCGCTGCGCCGCGGCTGGAGCCTGCAACACGCCAGCGACGTGATGGGCGCCGCGCTGCCAACCGCCGCGGTGGTGATCCTGGTGACTGGCGCGGGCGGCGTGTTCGGCAAGGTGCTGGTGGAATCCGGCGTCGGCAAGGCGCTGGCCGAAGTACTGACGGCCATCGGCCTGCCGCTGGTACCCGCCGCCTTTATCATTTCGCTGGCGCTGCGCGCTTCACAGGGTTCCGCCACCGTGGCGATCCTGACCACCGGTGGCCTGTTGTCGGAAGCGGTCAGCGGGCTGAATCAGCTGCAGCTGGTGCTGGTGACGTTGGCGACCTGTTTTGGCGGGCTGGGGCTTTCCCACGTCAACGACTCCGGTTTTTGGATCGTCACGCGCTATTTGGGGCTGTCGGTGGCCGATGGCCTGAAGACCTGGACGGTGCTGACCACCCTGCTCGGTCTGAGCGGCTTTCTGTTCACCTGGCTATTGTGGCTGGCGGTGTGATTTCTCTGGCATACTGAACGCCGTTGTTTTTCATCGCCTTTCACCCTGTGCAGGAGCAGCAACATGACCGTAATCAACACCGCGCCAACGCTTGTCACCGAACGCCTGCGGCTGGACGCACACACGCTGGACGACTTCGACTCGCTGGCCGCTCTGTGGGCCGATCCGCTGGTGGTACGCTATATCGGCGGCACCCCGCGCGACCGAGAAGACTCCTGGGGGCGCCTGATGCGCTACGTCGGCCACTGGGCGCTGTTGGGGTACGGGTATTGGGCGGTGCGTGACAAACAGAGCGGCGAGTATCTCGGCAGCATCGGCTTCTCCGACTTCCTGCGCGACATCACCCCAGCGCTCGATGCGCCGGAGATGGGCTGGACGCTGGTGAGTTCGGCGCACGGCAAAGGCTATGCCACCGAGGCGCTGCGGGCGGCGCTGGCCTGGGGGAAAACGCACCTGCCGGGGGAAAAAACCGTCTGCATCATCTCGCCTGAAAACCAGGCTTCGCTGGCGTTGGCGAAAAAGGTCGGCTTCAGCGAAAGCCACCGCAGCGAGTATCACCAGAGCCCGATCGTGGTGATGCATTGCCCGCTTTGAATGCCTAAGCGCGTTGCACCGCCAACGCCGTCTGAATGAAGTTGTCCCGCAGCGCGTCGGTGCGCTGCGGATCCCAGGCGATACCGACCTGCCACTCCGTCTCCTCGCCGCTCAGCGGTAAAATGTCGATGCCGGCCGGCGCGATATGCGTGATGCTGTGCGGCAGCAGCGCGACACCGACGCCGGCGGCGACCAGCGCCAACAACGTTTGGATATCACCGGCCTGCTGCACCACGTTCGGCGTCAACCGGTGAGCGGCGATAAACCGCAGCGACTGATCGCTCAGCCCGCGCCCGCGTTTCGGCGTCAACTGCAACAGCGGCAGCAGATTGAAACGCGCCATCAGGTCGTCGGCACGTAGCGCCAGCGCACCCGGCGCAGCCAGCACCAACCGATCGCTCAACAACGCGACGCCGCACAGCGGCGTATTGACCGGCAAGCGCACGAACCCCGCCTGCAACTCTCCCTGCAGCAACAGCTGATACTGGCGTTCGGACGGCAAGTCTTCCAGGCCGATCGCTACCTCGGGGAACCGTTGGCGAAAGGCGGCCACCAGCTGCGGTGCCAGATGAAAACTGGAAAGGCCAAATCCCAGCGACAGCCGCCCCGCTTCCCCGAGCGCCACCCGCCGAGCGCGCTGCTGAAACTGCTGGTACTGCGCCACCAGCACCTGCGCCTCCGGGTAGAGCCGCTGCCCGCTGGCGGTGAGCACCGCCCCCTGTCGGCCACGCTCGAACAATCGAACGCCGAGCTGGGTTTCCAGCGCCTGAATTTGCTTGCTCAGCGCCGGTTGGCTGATGCATAGCCGGCTCGCCGCCTGACGATAGTTGCCCTGCTCGGCCAGCGCCACCAGGGCGCGCAGTTGTTTTATATCCATTCCATTAAGTTATCGAATAGGGAATTTAATTGATTATACAGTAATCAATTCGCCTGATGTAATCAACGCAGACCCTAACCGGAGAGACACCATGACCATCTCATTACGCGCCGCCACGGTGCAATTCCAGCATCGCGCCAACGATAAAAATTACAACCTGTCGACCATGGAGCGCTTTATCGCTCAGGCGGCCGAGCAGCAGGTACAGCTGCTGGCCTTCCCGGAAATGTGCGTCACCGGCTATTGGCACGTGCGCCATCTGTCCGACGCCGAAGTGCGGGCGCTGGCGGAGCCGATCGTGAGCAGCCCCTCGCTGGCGCGCATTCGCCCGCTGGCTGAGCGTTACAACATGGCGATTGGCGTCGGGCTGATCGAGCTGGGCGATGATGGCCGGTGTTACAACGCCTATGCCGTTTGTCTGCCGGACGGCGAACTGCATGTGCACCGCAAACTGCACGCCTTCGAGCACCCGGCTATCGCCAGCGGCGACCGCTATACGGTGTTCGATACCCCCTGGGGCGTACGCGTGGGCGTATTGATCTGCTGGGACAACAATCTGGTGGAGAATGTGCGCGCAACGGCGCTGCTGGGCGCGGACGTGCTGATCGCCCCGCACCAGACCGGCGGCACCCATTCGCGCAGCCCGCACGGCATGAAGCCGATCCCGCAGGCGCTGTGGCAGCGGCGGGTGGAAGATCCGCAGGCGATAGAAGCCGCCTTTCGCGGCGAACACGGCCGCGGCTGGCTGATGCGCTGGCTGCCGTCGCGCGCTCACGACAACGGGCTGTTCTTGCTGTTCAGCAACGGCGTGGGCCGAGATGACGATGAAATACGCACCGGCAACGCGATGATCCTCGATCCTTACGGCCGCATCGTAGCGGAGACCTGGGCGGCGGAAGACCGGCTGGTCAGCGCCGATCTCGATCTGACGCTGATCCCGCTCAGCACCGGCCGCCGCTGGATTTACGGACGCCGCCCCGAGCTGTACGGGTTGTTGACCGAACCGCAAGGCTATGAACGCGATGCCCGCAGCGCGCGCTTTTCGACACAGCCGACGGGGCGCGGCAGCCGATAACAGATAAAAAAAATCCGCCCGGAGGCGGATTTTTTATCGGTGCGACAAAAGCTGTCGCAGGTTCATGCCCTCAGGCACGAACACACTTAGAAGCGGTAGCCTACGCCAACGTTCCAGGTGCCAACGTCAACGCTACGAATGCGGTTCTGCTCGTAACCGACATCCAGGGCAACGTTCTCGATTGGGTTGAACTGCAGACCGGCACCGTAGGTGAAGCCGTAGTCAGCGGTATCGTGACGAGAAGTACCGTTCTGAGCGTTGGTAGTGAATTTACCGTAACCCAGACCAACCAGACCGTAGATGCTCGCCCAGTCATTGATGCGGTATGCTGGACCGGCAGAGATAGAGTTGTACTGAGCTTTGTTGTAGAAACCGTCCTGAGAACCGTCCTTTTCCAGGTGGGTAAAGGAACCGATTACGCCCAGTGGGTTGTTGTCGAACTCGTAACGGTATTTCAGGTTGAAACCGTCGGCTTTGTTAGCAACGCCTTGGAAATCACCCTGCGCATAGCCAGCGGATACGGTGCTCTGACCAGCGAATGCGGTACCTGCGCTAACTGCTAATACGCAAGCTGCTACTGCGGAAAGACATGCAATTTTTTTCATAACCACCTCAAACGCGTTTTATTATTAAGTACATCCATTTGTTCATGCTTTGAAAATATAACAAAAATTAGCGTGAAACTCTGCCTTGAAATGAGTGTCTAATGCTTTATATCGTGTAACAGAAGATTTCAAGAACAGTGTATCTGCTTCTTTTCGCTCTATTTTCGGCCATATTCTACGGCTTTCTGTGACAAAAATCACCAATTTAATATCCAGATAATTCTTAAGAAAAAGCGCACTTTTTGACCAAATTCACCTTATCTCATCCGAGGATCGGCGGATTTCACCGCGATACGCGCTTTTCTCAGACAGATTTTCGCCATTTCATTTACACTGCTCGCATCCCCGTTTCGACCGTTTTCTCAAGGCTGAGGAACGGCGCAAAAAAGGCCCGTTAAGGATGTCGTTATCTACTTCCGGCAGAGCGCCCTCCGCGCTGCTGCCTATCTGTCTGTTAATCATCGCCATGGTGTCTATCCAGAGCGGTGCCTCGTTGGCCAAAAGCCTGTTCCCGATCGTGGGTGCGGAAGGCATTACGACGCTGCGTCTTTTCATCGGCACCCTGATTCTGTTCATTATCTTCCGCCCATGGCGTATGCGCATCGCCGCCTGCAGCCGCTTGCCGCTGCTGATTTACGGCCTGTCGCTCGGCGCGATGAACTACCTGTTCTACCTGTCGCTGCGCACCGTGCCGCTCGGCATCGCCGTGGCGCTGGAGTTTACCGGCCCGCTGGCGGTGGCCATGTTCTCCTCGCGGCGGCCGATTGACTTCCTCTGGGTGGCATTGGCGATCGCCGGGCTATGGTTCCTGCTGCCGCTCGGCCACGGCGTGGGCGGGATCGATCCTTTCGGTGCCGCCTGCGCGCTCGGCGCCGGCGCCTGCTGGGCGGTCTATATCATCTTCGGCCAGAAGGCCGGTGGCGATCACGGCCCCGGCACGGTGGCGCTCGGCTCGCTGATCGCCGCGTTGGTGTTCTGCCCGATCGGCGCCTGGCAAACCGGCAGCGTGCTGTTCAACGTTGAGATTCTGCCGATAGCCCTGGCGGTAGCCATCCTCTCCACCGCGCTGCCTTATTCGCTGGAGATCATCGCGCTGCCCAAAATTCCGGCGCGCACCTTCGGCACCTTGATGAGCCTGGAACCGGCGATGGCGGCGTTATCCGGCATGCTGTTCCTCGGCGAACACCTGAGCGGCGTGCAATGGCTGGCGCTGGCGGCGATCATCGCCGCCTCCATGGGCTCCGCCCTCACCATTCGCCCCAAACCTCGCCTCGAAAGCCTTTCCTGATCGCCCGACCCGCCTGCAGACCGCAACGTCGGAATGCAGGCGGGTTAACTGTTTTCCTCGTGACAAGTCGGCATACTTCCCCTTAGCCTGTATCGCAGGCTCTTTGGACTTTCGCTCACATGGAGAATAACAGTGATTCACAACAGCCTGTTCAACCCACGCTTCGGCCGCGGACTCGCGCCGGCGCTGGTTTCAACCCTGACCGAGTTGCGCCGATGCGACCTGCCCGAACTGGCGCTGGGGCATCACCCGATCGACGGCGACAACATCTTTATGGACGTGATGACGCTGACCACCGCGCCGGCGGCGGAAAAGCGCGCCGAAATGCATCAGGAATACATCGCGCTGCATCTGCTGATCACCGGTGAAGAACGAATCGAATACGGCCTGGCGGGCAACGGGCATCGTGAATACCCCCACGCGGAAAATAGCGATCTGCTGCTGCTGGACATCAAACGCCACCCGCAAACGCTGCACATGACGCACGGTATGTTCGCGATCTTTTTCCAGATGGAACCGCACAAGACCGGCTGCCTATGGCAGCGCCCGCAGCACATTAAGAAAGCGGTGGTGAGGATCCATCACCGCCTGCTGCTGTGACCCTGCGGCAGCGCCCGTAGAAAATCGGCGGCCTGGCGGGGAGAGCGCAAGCGCTTGAAATGGCGCCCTACATCGGTACGGGCCATCTCCGCCAGGTATTTTCGCCGGTTCTTCGAGTAAGTGCGGATCGTCCAGAGCACGATCGACTCACGGCTGAAGAAAGAACGGCGGAAACTTTCACGATTGCCGGTGCCCGGCCACAGCTCACGTTTGCTGGCCGCGCGTCGGCACGCCCGGCGCACGGCCTGCCACAGCGTGCGGCAGAAGCCGTAGTCCAACCACAGGATATAATCGACTTCGCGCCACTTAATCGGTTGCGTGCGGCTGTAGTTGCCGTCCAGCACCCAGCCTCCTCCCGCTTCGGCCAGCGTCTGCTCTAACCGCGCCAGGAACGCGTCATCGGGCGTACCCTGCCACTCGGGCCGCCAATACAGGCTGTCCATCTCGATATAGGGAACGTCAAGCCGTTCCGCCAATTGACGCGCCAGGGTGCTTTTACCGCTGCCGCTGGTGCCGACGACGTTAATTTTCATCACTCGCCAATAAAAACTGGGATAATTCCCTTACTTTAACCGCATCAATTACGGCTATCAATCTGAATAGGCTTACAATTAACAGCACGATAACAATATGGATATTTAGTCGAATCAGCCTATCCGCAGAAAATAAGATAACAGGGATAAATCGTCACTAACCAAAACAATAACAAAAAAATAAAAATAGCAATTAAATTCATTGCATTACATAGAAACACAAACCAAATTAAAATATTGACATTAGACCAAGCCTATTTGTGCAATAGCCATTTTCGTACGGCAAAAATAAATACCCCTGCTATAATTGATCCCGTAACGAAATAGGACAACGACTAATCAAGAGGATATCTGATATGAGTACCGCTAAACTGGTGAAAACGAAATCTTCTGATCTGCTGTATACCCGTAACGATCTGGACGAAAAAGTCAAACTGGCCGCCATCAAGGCGCTGAACCATCAGGTCGTGCAATTTATCGATCTTTCGTTGATCACCAAACAGGCGCACTGGAACATGCGCGGCGCGAACTTCATCGCGGTTCATGAAATGCTGGACGGCTTCCGTACCGCCATCATCGAGCATCAGGACACCTTCGCCGAGCGCGTAGTGCAACTGGGCGGCGTGGCGCTGGGCACCGTACAGGTCGTTAACGATCAGACGCCGCTGAAAAGCTATCCGACCAATATCCACAGCGTGCAAGAACACCTGAAAGCGCTGGCCGATCGCTACGGCGCGGTGGCGAATGACATCCGTAAGGCCATTACTGAAGTGGAAGATGAAGACACCGCCGACATGTTCACCGCCGCATCGCGCGATCTGGACAAGTTCCTGTGGTTCATCGAATCTAATATCGAATAACGCCGCAACGCGTTGCAGACCGCCCGTCGTGCCGGGCAGAACAGGCTGGGCTTCGCCCGGCCTGTTTTCTTTTGCGCGGTCGTTGAATTGTGCAAAAAACGGCCCATATTAAACCGTAGGGTTCCCTTGTTAGGAGGTGATGATGGCCAGCGGCTGGGCGGCAGACGGCGCCGTACAAGATCAGATTGACTCCACCGTCGACGATGCGGTGCAGCGTGCGCGTGATGCGCTCGGGCATGGCGAGAGCGAACGCTATTGCCAGGAATGCGGAGAACCGATCCCCGAGGCGCGCCGCAAGGCGTTAACAGGCGTGCGTTTTTGTCTCGCCTGCCAGGCAGAACAAGACAAAAAACACGCGGCCAATAGCCTGTACAACCGGCGCGGCAGCAAAGACAGCCAGTTGCGTTAGCATTATCTGCTCCCCTTTTTCTCCTCTCGCGGCCCCCGCTTGCACCGTCGGTGCATCATGAAAGTTAGAGTTAGTTATCAATATTGAAGCAAAAACGTTAAAGAACGGTTGTTTCACAGCCAAAATTTGGTTAATGATAGCCCCGTGCACCAAGATAATTCTTACGCACCATTTCGGTGCCTCATTGTGGTGCACAACCATAACAATTCGCCTTTTCGGCACAACATCACGAAGTAACTCTTTGTTTTTATAGTAGTTGAAAACATGGCACGATTTTTTCATGGCACCAACTGCAATATAAAAAATGGGTAATCCGCAACCTGTACAGGAATTCCTCTCATGAAGTCGATTTTTAAAGTCTCCCTGGCCGCACTCTCTCTGGCCTTTGCCGTAAGTTCCCACGCAGCAGACAAACTGGTGGTTGCCACCGACACCGCTTTCGTTCCTTTTGAGTTCAAACAAGGCGACAAATACGTCGGCTTCGACATCGATCTGTGGGCGGCTGTCGCCAAAGAACTGAAGCTGGACTACACCCTGAAACCGATGGACTTCGGCGGCATCATTCCGGCGCTGCAGACCAAAAACGTCGATCTGGCGCTGGCCGGCATCACCATCACCGATGAGCGCAAGAAAGCTATCGACTTCTCCG
Source organism: Serratia sp. OLAL2 (assembly GCF_002752475.1). Taxonomy (NCBI): domain Bacteria; kingdom Pseudomonadati; phylum Pseudomonadota; class Gammaproteobacteria; order Enterobacterales; family Yersiniaceae; genus Serratia; species Serratia sp. OLAL2. Next base: position 732,094 of record NZ_MSTL01000019.1, read on the forward strand.
ACGGCTACTACAAGAGCGGCCTGCTGGTAATGGTCAACGCCGACAACAACAGCGTGAAAAGCATCGACGATCTAAATGGTAAAGTGGTGGCGGTGAAGAGCGGCACCGGTTCGGTGGATTACGCCAAGCAGCACATCAAAACCAAGGATCTGCGTCAGTTCCCTAACATCGACAACGCCTACATGGAGCTGGGCACCAAGCGCGCCGATGCGGTGCTGCACGACACGCCAAACATCCTATACTTCATCAAGACGGCCGGCGCCGGCAAGTTCAAAACCGTCGGCGATTCGCTGGAAGCGCAGCAGTATGGCATCGCCTTCCCTAAAGGCAGCGACGAGCTGCGCGAGAAGGTGAACGGCGCGCTGAAAACCCTGCGCGAGAACGGCACCTATAACGAAATCTACAAGAAGTGGTTCGGTACCGAACCTAAGTAAGCTGTGAATTTGGCAAGCTATTAACTTAAGCACAGGGGGTCGCTTAACCCCCTGCGCTTCGTTGTATCTGATACCCACGTTTGGGATCACCGGGAGAAATATCATGCAGTTCGACTGGAGCGCCATCTGGCCCGCCATTCCTATCTTGTTAGAGGGCGCCAAAATGACCCTGTGGATTTCGGTCCTCGGTCTGATTGGCGGCCTGATCATCGGCCTCGTCGCCGGCTTTGCCCGCACCTACGGCGGATGGATCGCCAACCACATCGCGTTGGTGTTTATCGAAGTGATCCGCGGCACGCCGATCGTGGTGCAGGTGATGTTCATCTACTTCGCCCTGCCGATGGCATTTAGCGACTTGCGTATCGATCCGTTCACCGCGGCAGTGGTGACCATCATGATCAACTCCGGCGCTTACATCGCGGAAATCACCCGCGGCGCGGTGCTGTCGATTCATAACGGTTTCCGCGAAGCCGGCCTGGCGCTCGGCCTGTCGCGCCGCGAAACCATCCGCTACGTCATTATGCCGCTGGCGCTGCGTCGCATGCTGCCGCCGCTGGGCAACCAGTGGATCATCAGCATCAAAGACACCTCGCTGTTCATCGTGATCGGCGTGGCGGAGCTGACCCGTCAGGGTCAGGAAATTATTGCCGGTAACTTCCGCGCGCTGGAAATCTGGAGCGCCGTGGCGGTTATCTACCTGATTATTACCCTGGTGCTGAGCTTCGTGCTGCGTCGTCTGGAAAGAAGGATGAAAATCCTGTGATTGAATTTAAAAACGTCTCCAAGCATTTTGGCCAAACCCAGGTGCTGCACAACATCGATTTGAAGATCGACAAAGGCGAAGTGGTGGTGATCATCGGGCCATCCGGCTCTGGCAAATCCACCCTGCTGCGCTGCATCAACAAGCTGGAAGAGGTGACCAGCGGCGATCTGATCGTCGATGGCCTAAAAGCCAACGATCCGAAAGTGGACGATCGGTTGATCCGCCAGGAAGCCGGCATGGTATTCCAGCAGTTCTACCTATTCCCGCACCTGACGGCGCTGGAAAACGTCGCCTTTGGCCCGATCCGCGTGCGCGGCGCGAAGAAGTCCGATGCGGAAAAGCTGGCGCGCGAGCTGCTGGCTAAGGTCGGTTTGGCGGAGCGCGCCCACCACTACCCGTCCGAACTGTCGGGCGGCCAGCAGCAGCGCGTGGCCATTGCGCGCGCGCTGGCGGTGAAGCCGAAAATGATGCTGTTCGACGAGCCGACCTCTGCGCTCGATCCGGAGCTGCGCCACGAAGTGCTGAAGGTGATGCAGGATCTGGCCGAGGAAGGCATGACGATGGTCATCGTCACCCACGAAGTCGGCTTTGCCGAAAAAGTGGCGTCGCGCCTGATCTTTATCGATAAGGGCCGGATTGCCGAAGACGGCAACCCGCACGACCTGATCAACCATCCGCCAAGCCCGCGTCTGCAGGAGTTCCTGCAGCACGTTTCCTGATCCTGGCGGTTTAACGGCGGGCGCGCCACGCGCCCGCCGCTTTCATTCCGCACGCGTTCCCACGCCCCATCGCGTTTCCTTTCCTACTATATTCATTGTTTTCATCGTATTGCTCTGACATCCGCCGATCACAGAACGCCAAAGAGAGGAACAATGCCGCCAAACGCATACTCCCGACGAGGTTCTCATCTGCGAGAACACCTGCTTTTCCTGCTGCTGTTGCTGACCCTGAGCGTCTTCGCACCACCGGCGCTGGCGCAAAACGCGCCGCCTGCGCCCGCCGACAAGAGCGAGCAGCAGAAAGCCGCCTACGCCGCGCTAGCCGATCTGCTGCAAGACGACCAAGCGCGCGCGGAACTCATCGACCACCTGAAACAGACCGCCGGCGACGCTGCGGCCGCCGCGCCGGCAACGCCGGAGGAATCGACGCCCGCTACGCTGAGCGACAGCCTGAACTCGCTGGCGCAGGAAGGCATCGGCACCTTTAACCAGAAGCTCGGCGCGCTGCAAAAGCTGATCGACTCCGGCCCGAAGCGCGTTTTCAATCCCGCCGGCTTTTTCCGCGCGCTGGGCTACTTTCTGCTGACGGTGGCGGTCACCTTTGCGCTGTTCCACCTGATCCGCCGGCTGATCGCGCCGCTGTACAAGCGCATGGGCAGTTGGGGGCACAACGCCAGACTGCAGCGCGGCCCGTGGTATAAGCGCCCCGCCGCCATTCTCGGCGCTTTCGCCATCGATCTGCTGGTGCTGCTGCTGGCGCTGGCGGCAGGCAACCTGTTTGCCCGCCACGTCCACGCCGACAGCGCCACCATCCTGCGGCTGCAGACCCTGTTTCTCAGCGCCTTCGCGGTAATTGAATTTTTCAAGGCGGTGCTGCGGCTGATTTTCGCCCCCAGCTTCGACTATCTGCGCCCGTTCCCCTTCAGCGATCGGAGCGCGCGCTATTGGAACACCCGCCTCGCCTGGCTCAGCGGCCTGATCGGCTATGGCCTGATGGTGATGGTGCCGGTGGTGGCGGTGCAGATCAGCTATTCGGCCGCCGCCGCCGTCAATCTGGTGGTGATGCTGGCGCTGACGCTGTACGCCATTTGGCTGATCCTGCACAACCGCAAACCGATACAGCAACAGATCAACCTGCTGGCCGAACGGTCGATGGCGTTTTTCAGCGTGATCCTGCGCGGGCTGGGGCATGTCTGGCACCTGCTGGCGATCGCCTATTTTCTGGTGCTGTTCGTGCTGTCCCAGTTCGACATCGGCAACAGCCTGCGCTTTATGATGAGCGCCACGGTAAAAAGCCTGCTGGTGGTCGGCGTCGGCGCTCTGCTGTCCGGCATGCTGACCCGCTGGATTTTCCGCCGCATTTCGCTGCCGACCGACGTCAATCTGCGCTATCCGATGCTCGAGCGGCGCATCAACTCCTACATCCCCAACGGGTTGAAGATACTGCGGGTGATGGTGGTGCTGGCGGTGACACTGTTTCTGCTCGACGCCTGGCACCTGATCAACCTGTACCAGTGGGCGGGCAGCGAAAATGGCCAGCGGACGCTCGGCGGGCTGGTGCATATCCTGCTGATCCTGCTGATCGCCGTCTTCAGTTGGACGCTGATGGCCAGCATCATCGAACACCGCCTGGCGCTGGAACTGAGCAACGGCGTGCGGCCGAGCGCGCGTGAACGCACGTTGCTGACGCTGTTTCGCAACGTGCTGGCTATCGTTATCAGCACCATCACCGTGATGATCGTACTGTCGCAGGTCGGGCTGAACATCGCGCCGCTGCTGGCGGGCGCCGGCGCGCTGGGGCTGGCCATCAGCTTCGGTGCCCAGACGCTGGTGAAAGACGTGATCACCGGCGTGTTCATCCAGTTTGAAAACGGCATGAACACCGGCGAATATGTCACCGTCAGCGGCATCACCGGCACCGTGGAGCGCATGACCATCCGCTCGATCGGCCTGCGCGACGACTACGGCGTCTATCACATCGTGCCGTACTCTTCGATCACCACGCTGGCCAACTATGCGCGTGAGTTCGGGGTGTATCGCGCCAACTACACCGTCAGCCGCGACGAGGACATCGATCGGGTCAATGAGGTGCTGCATCAGGCCATCGAGGCGCTGAAGCAGGATGAACAGGTGAAGCATTTCCTGATTGGCGAGCCGGTCTTCAACGGCGTGGTGGCGCTGGGCGATCGCTCGTTCACCACCCGCGTGACGGTGCGCACGCAGGCGCTGAAACAGTGGGTGGTGCAATACGCCCTCGACCGGCTGGTGAAAATCCATTTCGATCGGGCCGGTATCGGCATGCCGCAACAGGCTATGCAGATCTCCCGCGCGCCGCAGCCGCACGAAGAACAGGCGCCGCCCGCGGCGATCTGAGGTTAGCGCCCGCGCCCGCAGGGCTGAGCGGCCAGGAAGGCCGCCACGTCCTGTCGGTAGGCATCGTATTGCACCGAGCGCGGCGCAAACAGGCCCACCACGTTGATCAGCCACGGATGGCGCGCGAACAGCGGTTTGATCATCACGTGGTCGGCTTCGTCGATGCGCGTCACCGTCAACAGCGAGGCCGGGACCGTTTGCCGATAAACGCGCTCGGTTTCGTCCGTGTCCACGTTGACGTCACGCCCGCCCAGTATCAGGTGTACCGGCGTGTTGAAATTTCGTAATCCCGCCGTCGCATCGCTGGCCATGTTGGCGCGAATAAAGCGCCAGCGGTCGGCGCTCAATGCGGCGGTGGCGCCATACTCACGGCGGTACTGCGCGTAGCCGTCCGGTTGTTCGAGCAGCGTTTGAATGTGGCGCCAGTGCGCCTCGCGCGCGGCGATCGACGCTTCATTGTCCCCTGCCGCCACCATCGCTGCCCGGGTGTTATAACGCCCTTGCCGCAGCCAGTTGATCGCCGGCGCCAACGCCAGCGTGAAGGCGATGTCGGGGCGCAAACGCGCCACCTCCGGCATCACCCACCCCGCCTGGCTGGTGCCCCAGAGCCCCACGCAGCGCGCATCGAAGCGCCCGTCCCGCCGGGCCCAGTCGATGATATCGGCGGTTTCCCGTGCGCGATCCGCCATGGTCTGATGCAGCCAGTTGCCGCCGGAGCCGCCAACGCCCGGCTTATCGAAGGATAAAACCGCATAGCCCTGCTGCGCCATCGCCTCCCAAATGCCGTAATAGCCTTCGTCGCGGCTGGCGTTAGCCGGCCCATCGCCGTGCACGAACACCACGATACCGGGCTTGATCGGCGCATGCTGCGGCAACACCAGCGTGCCGGTCAACCGGTTGCCGCCGGCGGTCACCACGACCGGTTCGGTGACAAAGCGAAAGTCGTTGACGTAAATCACCCAGCCAAACGCCGCCAAAACCAGCGCCACGAGGCACAGCCCTATTTTGCGCACGTCGCCTCCCCGTTGCGTTTCTCCATCAATATCCAATCGGCCTGGCCGAACAGTAAGCCCAGCGAGGCGTAATGCTCTTCGCGCCGCACCTGAAAGCCGCAGCGCCGGTACAGACGCTGCGCATCCACGTTGCGCCGGCTGACGTGCAGGCTCAGACGCCGGCCTGTGCCTTGTTCGGCGGCGTAGTCGTTCATCCACTGCAGCAGCCGCCTGCCCACCCCTTTACCGCGCTGGTTCTCGGCCACCGCCAGGTAAGAGAGATACAGCTCACCGGCCGCCGGAGTGTGCTGCAGCACCGCAATTTGCAGATACATGCGCCAAACGTTCAGCCAGCCATAGCGGCGGCACAGCCGCCAAATCGGCAAGGTGCGCGGACGCAGCCCGACGTTGTTCTCGCCAGCGGCCGCATTGAGCGCAAAGGCCGCCACCACCTGTTCATCTTGCTTCACCACGAAGCTGCGCTCCCGGCTGCCGCTTTGCTGCCAACTCCACAGCCGATAGAACAGACGCCACTGAAGGCGGGCGCTGAGACGGCGCGCGCGCTGAAACTTGTCGCTGAACGCGGCGTAGATCAGCGCCGCCGTTTGCAGGCGATCAGCGTCGCGATAAGGATCAATATGCAACATATCAACCTCGTCTAGGGTTGGCGGTAGAGCAGCTGCTCCAACAGCCGCACCGGCGCGGTCTCCTCCGGCGCAGGCGACGCAAAGATCGCCTGCCGCCAGGCCTGGCTTTCGATCACGTCCAGCACCAGCTGCGCGAGCGGTAACGGCGCTATCGCCGCTGCGATCTCACCGGTTTGCTGAGCCTCGGCGATCGTCGTCGCCAGCGCCTCAATCAGTTGCCGCTGGTTGGCGCTGAACGGCTCGGCCAACGCCGGGTTGCGTGCCACCTCCGCCACGATCTCCGCCGACAGTTGCACATTGGCCGGCTCGGCGACAAAGGCGTGATAGGCGGTGAAAAAGGCCGACAGCGCCTGTTTCGGCCGCGTTCTGTCGGCCCGCAATCCGGCGGCGAACTCGGCGAATATGCCGTTTTCCAGCAGCGCAATTTCGCCGATCAACGCCTCCTTGCCGGAAAAATGGTTATAGAGGTTGCCGACGCTGACGCCCGCTGCCTGCGCGATATCTCGCATGCTGGTCTGGTGAAATCCCTTATGGGTAAAGCTGTGCAGCGCGGCCTCGACAATCTTTTCTCGATTTCCCATCGTCAGTTCCCGAAACGGTGAAGGGGCGCCTGGCGCCACAAATTGACATCAACAAATGAACGAACGTTCGTTCATTCTCAAGTCTAGCATAGACCGATAAAATTGAACCGCAGCTCAACGGCGCAGGAATCGGTAGGAAGAGGCAAACGCCGCCCCGCTTTTAGGAGCGGCGCCCGGCACACTCAGTGCAGCGCGTCGCCCTGCTTCACCGACGTAAACGCCTGCATCAGCTTCACGACGTCGTGCATGCCGATGTTGACCTGGTTGATCACTTCTCCGGCGTCATGGGTCAATGCCACGCCGCCGCCAGCCTGTTCCACGCAGGTCGCCATGCCGGCGATCGCCGCCGCCACGCCCTGCTGGATAGACTTGGTCATGCGTTCGATCTCGGTCGCCGCCTTGCGCGACTGCTCCGCCAGCGTGCGCACTTCGTTGGCCACCACGGCAAAACCGCGCCCGTGCTCACCGGCGTGGGCGGCTTCGATGGAGGCGTTAATCGCCAGCAGGTTGGTTTGGGAGGCGATTTTACGAATGGCTTCGACGATGGTGCCGATCTGCTGAGAGCACTTACCGAGCTCGGTGACCACGTCTGAGGTTTCGCGCGCCGCCGCTTCGACCTGCTGCATGCCCTTCACCGCCTGCTGCACGATGATCGCGCCCTGCGCCGCCTGCCGATCGGTATCGAGCGACAGATGATGCGCGTTGCGCACCATCTCTTCTTCGTGCTGCTGCTGTTGCATCAGCCGGGTGATGTCCTGGGCGATCTTCACCACTTTCACCACCTGGCCGTCGTTGTCGAGGATCGGGTTATAGCTGGCCTCCAGCCATACCCGTTCACCGCGCCGGTTGACGCGCTCAAAACGCCCGGTGATGAACTCGCCGCGCGCCAGGCGCTGCCAATGCCGCCGATAATCGTCGGAAGCGGCGAACTCCGGCGGGCACAGCACCGCATGCGACTGCCCACACGCCTCTTCCAGCCGATAGCCCATCAGCGCCAACATATTGTCGTTGGCGCTGACAATGGTGCCCTGCGGCGTGAAAGAAATCATCGCCATCGAGCGATTCAACGCCGCCAGCAGGCTGCGGTGTTCCTGCGCCTGCGTCACTCGCTCGGTCACTTCGCTGGCGATCTTGACGATTTCCACCACCTTACCCTGGTTATTCAGCACCGGCGCATAGGTGCCCTGCAGCCACACCGCCTCGCCGTTTTTCGCGATGCGCTTTATGGTGTCCGTGATGGGTTGGCCTTTATTCAGCGTCTCCCAATGTTTGCGATATAACGGGCTGGCGACATAGTTCGGATCGCAGAAAATACGGTGATGCTGACCTATCACGTCATCGCGTTGAAATCCCAGCGTGCTGAGGAAAAGATCGTTGGCGCGCAAGACCGTGCCGTCGAGCGAAAATACGATCATCGGAACGGCGTGTTCTATCGCGCTCAGCTCGGCGCCTTTGTGGGTAGTTAACTGACTGAATCGTAACAGCATAAGGTGTAGTCCTTGTGGCAGATGATGGCGCTTTTCTTATTTTTCCTGGCCACATGCCGCGCCCACACGCAGACGTGCCATCGCGGAAGGAACGGGCAGCGCCGCTCCTTCTGGTTATTGCTCTTAACCGGATTAAATTTATTTATTCAGTAAAGTAATTATTCGAATTTAAATAAACCAACAACCTAAGATTTTTATTATGAAAACTGTATTGAGAATAACGTAAGTGATGAAAATTGAAAGGTAAAATGCGGATTTTTGTCGGCGCCGGCAGGATAACCGGCGCCGGGAAGATTAACGCCAGCGTTCGGCTGCCCAGGCGGCCTGTTGCTCGGCGTCGTGGAAGGTCCAGGCGACGAAGCGGCTGATCTTCTGCCCTTGCGCCATCTCGATGGTGCGTACCTCGGCCGCCCCCGCCACTTTCAGCGCATGGTAGATGGCCGGCAGCGTGGTGTTTTTCGAGATGAGCGAAGTGAACCACAGGCAGTTGTTGGCCTTGCTGACGCTCTCTTCCACCATCTTGCGCACAAAGGCTTCTTCGCCGCCTTCGCACCACAGCTCGTTGTTCTTGCCGCCGAAGTTTTGCACCGGCTTGTCGGCCACTTCCCCTTTGCCCAATTTATGCAGCTTGCGGCGGGTGCTGGCGCGCGCTTCCTGCTCGGACGCGTGGAACGGCGGGTTGCACAGGGTGGCGTCGAATTTCTCGGCCGCGCCGATGATGCCGCTAAAAATCAGCTCAGGCTGTTTTTGCAGCCGCAGACGCACGCTATTGCGCAGCGTCGGGTTCATCTCAACGATCATCTTGGCCGCGTTGAGCGACACCGGATCGATTTCAGACCCGGTGAAACGCCAGCCGTATTCGCGCAGGCCGACGATCGGGTAGATGCAGTTGGCGCCGACGCCGACGTCGAGGATCGCCACGCCCTTGCCACGCGGGATCTCGCCGCCGTTGCTGGTCGCCAGCAGATCCGCCAGGTGGTGCAGATAGTCGGCACGGCCGGGGATCGGCGGGCACAGGTAGTCCGCCGGAATATCCCAGTGCTCGATGCCGTAAAAGTGTTGCAGCAACGCACGGTTGAGCATTTTCACCGCCGCCGGATCGGCGAAGTCCACCGAAACATCGCCCCAGGCGTTCGGTTTTACGAACGGTGCCAGCGCCGGGCAGCTGGCGATCAGCGCCGGGAAGTCGTAGCGCGAACGATGACGGTTGCGCGGATGCAGGCCGCTTTTCTGCTGCGGGAAGGTTTTCTTTTTTTCCACCGTGACGGGCTCTCTTGAAGGGATTTCCGGCGCGTAAGATAACACATCCGGCCCGCAATGGCGCAGCGGCGGGAAACCCGGCACAATGAAAGCTTCATCGATTGCCACAGGGGCCCCCATGAGCCGTGAATCTCATTACTATTATGAACCCGCCGCCGGCCACGGCCTGCCGCACGATCCGCTGAACGCCATCGTCGGCCCGCGCCCCATCGGCTGGATCTCTTCCCGCAGCGCCGCTGGCTTGCGTAATCTGGCGCCCTACAGCTTTTTCAACTGCTTCAACTACCGCCCACCGATCATCGGTTTCGCCAGCACCGGCTGGAAAGACAGCGTGGCGAATATCGTGGAAACCGGCGAGTTCGTTTGGAACCTGGCGACGCGCCCGTTGGCGGAAGCGATGAACAACAGTTCCATCACCCTGCCGCGCGGTGAGGACGAATTCGCCTTCGCCGGCGTCACGCCGCTGCCCGGGCGCCGGGTCAAAGCCGAGCGTGTGGCCGAAAGCCCGGTGAACTTCGAATGCCGGCTGACCCAATGCATCCAACTGCAAACCGCCGCCGGGGAACAGGTGGAGACCTGGCTGGTGTTGGGCGAGGTGGTGGCGGTGCATCTCGATCCGGCGCTGCTGGATGAACACGGCGTCTACCAGACCGCCGCCGCCGAACCTATCCTGCGCGCCGGCGGCCCGACCGCCTACTACGGCATTTCCGAACAGCACCGTTTCGATCTGACGCGCCCGTCACGCTGATCGTTTCCCCCGTTTATGCAGAAGATAAACGGGGCAATTAACAATCAAAAATTCTGAATAAAACTATCAACACTCTCCGATTTCATCCCGCCTGTCACTGCGCAATAATCTGCCCATCGAAAGGCAAACCCTTTCTCCCTAATTCACTTTGACAGGAATGACGAACATGAAAACTATCAAAACTTTTGCTGCTGCTATTGCTCTGGCCACCGTTTCTTTCACCACTTTTGCCGCTGAACACGTCAGCGCCCAGGATGCCGCCCAATTCGAAAAAGCCGGCGTGATCGTCGCCAGCGGCGCAACCGACCTGAGCAGCCTGACCTCTCAGCTGGCCGCCAAAGCCGATGCCGCAGGCGCCAAGGCTTTCACCATCACCTCTACCAGCGGCAATAACCTGATGCATGCCACCGCGGTTATCTACAAATAATCGCCGCCCCAGACGTCAAAAAGCCCGCCGGATATCATCCCGGCGGGCTTTTTTTATGTTCGCGTACGTCAGCGCTGAATGGGTACGACAGCAATTTTCCTATCGTCCACTTTGTCAGCAACCCACGCGTCAACGACCCGGAAAATACCGTCGCCAACAGGCAGAAACCCTTTATTTAATGGGGTTTGCAGGCAGTTAAGCACACATTTTTTTACCACCCCATTGCTGGACTAACGGGAGAGGATGATTATCATGTTACGCAGACTACAGATGCAGAGAGCGTTGTATGCAACATATCATTGAAGGTTTCCTCAGTTTCCAGAAAGAGATTTTCCCGCAGCGTAAGGAACTCTTTCGCAGCCTGGCCTCCAGCCAAAATCCTAAAGCGCTTTTCATCTCCTGTTCTGACAGCCGTCTGGTGCCCGAGCTGGTGACGCAGCAAGAACCTGGGCAGCTTTTCGTTATCCGTAACGCCGGTAACATCGTCCCTTCCTTTGGCCCGGAGCCGGGTGGGGTTTCTGCGACTATCGAATACGCGGTGGTGGCGCTGGGCGTGACTGATATCGTGATTTGTGGCCACTCGAACTGTGGCGCCATGAAGGCTATCGCATCCTGTCAGTGCCTCGATCCCATGCCTGCCGTTGCCCACTGGCTGCACTACGCGGATGCGGCCAAAGCGGTGGTCGAGAAGAAAACCTGGGATAGCGAAACAGACAAAGTGAACGCTATGGTGGAAGAAAACGTCATAGCCCAGCTAAATAATATCAAAACCCACCCTTCTGTGGCGGTGGGTCTGCGCAACAGTGGGCTGCGCCTACACGGCTGGGTATACGACATCGAAAGCGGCGAAATTCGCACGCTGGATAGAAACACCAAGAGCTTCGTGTCTCTGGCCGATAATCCCGACGTCTATTTCGAATAAAATAACGCCCGGTTTTTATCATTAAATAAAATCCACGCCGCGGCGTGGATTTTATTGTCAGCCTTAAGGCAAGCGCGCCTCTATCGCCGCAGCGAAGTCGCGGCACATCCGCTCGTCACCCTCGGCGTTGTCCGCCAATACCGTCTCGCCATCCACCACCCGGATGTGCGCCTGCAAATCGAAATCTGCCGGCGGCTGCGGGCGCTTGGCTGCGGCGGCCATCGTCTGCTGCGCCTCATGCCACGCCTGTGCCACCGTCTGGTTGCAGGCCTGCGCCAGATAGTCAGGATTAAACCCTTCGCCGGTCAGGCTGCGCAGCGTGTCGTCATGGCTGACGCTGTTGCCCGGCAACCAGTAGTGTTGCGCCAGATCCGGGCCAATGGCCGGGTTGTCCGTCAGGTAACCGTCGCGCTGCAGGAAGAAGTGACGGGTTTGCTCTACCGCCATCATCGCCAGCAGATAGCCCTGGTAGGAACAGGCGGATTCTAGCGACAGCAGGTGCGGGATCGCCAACGTCGGACGCGGGCTGCCGCTGATGCCGAGGATCTTTTGCTCGACCTCGCGCGCCAGCGCGGTAATGGCTTCCGGCGTGCGCTGCTCGTCATCCCACTGGTACAGCGCCCACTCGAAGTACGGCACCAGCAGGATGTGGCGTTCGTTGAACGCACGCATCGGCTGGCGCGCCGCGATGCCGGCCTCGATCAGCGCATCAGGCACCGCTTCGCCGGCGGCGTTTTTCGCATAGCGTTTCAGCCAGTCGGCGTCGTCCAGCAGGCTGTCGCAGAACATCGACTGGGTTTCGGCATAGGCCATCGAGGTCGGTGGGAACTCCTGCGAGAAGCACGGCGCATTCTGGCGAATGTTGGCGAAGTGCGCCGCGTGGCCGCCCTCGTGGAACAGGGTGTTGAGCCCGTAAGCGCCGCTGCCCACCTGCCCCGGCTGCGCCAGGCTGGTGAAGTTGATGCGCGCCGGCACCCATTCCCCCTGGCGCACAAACGGCGGCACCGGGCCGTGCATAAAGCCGTTCTCATACTTGCCTTTGCGCACCAGCAGATCGAGGTTCATCTCGGCGCCGCCAAAGCCGATGTGCAGGCGTTTGAAGCTGTCGACCCAGCGTTCCAGCGAACGAGAAAACGGGAAGTAAGGATCCAGTTGACGGGTGACGTCGCCAGCGCTGGCGAAGCGGACGTTCCACGGCTCCAGCGCCTGGCCGCCCTTGTCGGCCGCCAGCTGTTGCAGGCTGCGCGCGTTGGCCTCGCGGGTTTCCCGCTCGAAACGATCCAGAATGGCGAACAGCTGCTCCGGCGTCATGCGCTCGGTTTTGTTCACCTTGTAGTCGAAATAGTTGCGATAGCCCATCTGGCGCGCAAAGCGGTTGCGCAGGCCGATCAGCTCCGGCAGGCCGTTATGCAGCAGCCATTGCTCCAGGTCGCGCAGCGCCTGCTGCGAACTGCGGCGGTAGTCTTCGTTCGGGTTGGTCGCCTGGTTGGTCAGCAGCTCGCCGAGCGAGGCCGCCACCCGCTGGCCGTCGGCGTTCAGATGTGTGACCTGATAGCCCTTGCGGCGCGAGTAGAGATCGGACTCGGCGTGAATGATCTGATCCAACAGCGCCTGCGCCTGCGGATCTTCAATGGCGTTACAGTCGAAGAAACGCAGCCAGCCTTGCAGGCCGTGGATCAGCGCATCGCGCTGCGCCTCCTGCGGCAGCGTTTCCAATCCGGCCAGCAGATTGCGGATCTCGGCCAGCCGGCGCGGTTCGGCGATAAAGCGCTTATAGGCGCTTTCCGCGGCGGAAAAGCGCGCCGACACGCCTTCATCGCCGGTGCCCATGTAGTTTTGCCAGAACAGCTCTTCTTTGGCGCGGTGAACGTCGAGGTAATCCTGGTTCAATTGATTGAAGTAATCGAGAGCCTGTTGCATAACCGTCCTTCTCAGCCGATGAGGAAATATCCCAGTATAGTCGCGCTTAGGCCTGACGCAGCCGCTGCAGCCCCTGCTCGAGCGTCTCGCTCTCGCCGGCGGCCACCAGACAACAGGCGACCTGCCGCTGGATGGCCTGCGGGATCGCCACCTCGCCCGCCAGGCAGCGCTCGGTCCAGCGTGCGGTGGTTTCCGCGTCTTTCGCCGCCGGCAATGCCGGCGTTTCATCCTGCAAGGTGCGCTCCAGCAATACGTGCTGTTCGCCGCCGACGATGTGGTGAATTTGCGGGCAGCGCAGCGGGTTGGCGTAGGCTTCACCTTCGGTGCCGTGCATCAGCAGCCCGCGGGCGCCGATTTGGCGGAAAAACGACGCCACCCGGCCAACATACTCCGGGTGAGAGACGCTGGCGAGGCGCAGCGCATCCTGTTCGCCGAACGGCGTCGCCAGCTTGGCCAGCGTATGGGCGCTGTTGCGCACCCCCATGCGCCAACGCAATCCGAGCTGCCGCGCCAACGGCGCCGACAGCGCGGAAACCGGCATGAATACCGCCTCGCCGTTATCGAGGCGCTGCTGGGCATGAGCGGCCTGTTCCGACCACGGCAGCCCCAGGGCACGGAAAATCTCGGCGCTGGTCACACGGGTGCTGTCGTCCAGGATGCCGTGCACCACCACCGGCAGGCCCACTTTCGCGAGCAGCAGCGCCAGCAGCGGCGTCAGGTTGGCCTGCTTGCGCGCGCCGTTGTAGCTCGGCAGCACCACCGGCAGTGGCCGCCCCTGCGGCGCCTGCAGCGGCAAGACCTGCTGCTGCATCGCCTGATAGAAGCCCAGCATCTCCTCTTCGGCTTCGCCCTTGATGCGCAGCGCGATCAGAATGCCGCCCAGCTCCAGCTCGGGGACCTCCCCGGCCAGCATCGCCTGATACAGCTCAAAGGCGGTCTGCCGGTCCAGGTCGCGCGCATGATTTTTGCCGCGGCCTATTTCTTTGATAATTTTGGTGTAATCCATCCGAAGGTTCCCTCAGCTCACTCTTCGGTTAGCATACCCTATCCGCGCCGCCGCTCAACCTCCGCCGCCAGTCGCCGCTGCGCGTCATCGCCCTCGCGCAGCCCGGCGATCACCCCGCCGGCATCGTCGGCGCTGCGGTTCTGGCTCATTTTCCATTTGCCTTCGCGCCGGGTAACGGCGATCTCGATACCGACGATGCCTTTAAGCTGTGCGGCGATATAGTTGGCCGGCGCGTCGTCGAGCCGCCAGGGCGCCGGGCGGCGCCCTTCCTGTTGTGCCGTCAGGTCGATCAGCTGGCGGCGCAGCCAGGCCGGATCGTCCGTCACCGTCGGCACGCCATACAGCTGCACCATGCTGTAGTTCCAGGTCGGCACCACTTTGCCGGTCTGGCGCTTGCTCGGGTACCAGCCGGGGGACACATAGCCCTCCACGCCCTGAAAAATCACCAGGCATTCCGCCGCGTGCTGCAGCCGTCGCCAGTGCGCGTTGGCGCGCGACAGGTGCGCCCGCAGCCGGATCTGCCCCTGTTCGACATCGGCCAGAAACGGCAGCGGATCGGCCGTCAATCCCTGCTCGCCGTGGCTGACCAATAGCCCCAACGGGTGGGCCCGCACCAGCGCCAGTTGGGCATCCAGATTGTCTTCGCGAAATGTGGCGGGTTGAAACATCAGTGTGGCTCCTTATCGCTCTCTTATGATGACAACAGTAAAGCACCCGCCGGCGGCCTACTTAAGATCCGCTTTCTGAGTATTTTGAGTGATCCGGTTTAACAACAGCAGGGCGATGCCCATCGCCAACAGATTAAATACCATGGCGCCGGCAAAGGCCTGGGCATAGCGCTCCGCTGCGCCGCCGCTCGCCAACAGCGGCACAAAAGCGACGCCGCTGACCACGATGCCCAGCGCGCCCCCCACCTGCTGCACGGTGGCAACCAGACCCGCCGCCATGCCCGCCTGCCGCTCCGGCGCCAAACCGAGCACCAGATTCAGCAGCGGCGTCATGCTCAGCGCCTGACCGAACCCCAGCACCACTAACCCCGGCAGCAGCCGCAGAGGGTGCGCCAGCGCCTCACCCCACAGCGCCTGCGCCATCAATAGCGCCAACCCGGCTGCGTAAATCGCCACGCCCACGCTCAGTACGCCATTGCTCCAACGCAGCGCTAACCGGGGCGCCAACATCGAGGCCAGCATGAAGGCCGCGCTGGCCGGGGCGAACAGGCTGCCCGCCTGAAAAGGCGTCAGCCCCGCCCCCGCCTGCAGCAGCAGCGCGAAACACAAGAAAAACGAGGAAGCGGTGGCATAAATCGCCAGCACCACCGCCATACCCGGCGCGAAACCCGCCTGGCGGAACAGCGCCGGATCGAGCACCGCATCATCACCGCGCTGCGCCAGACGGCGCTCCCAACGCAGAAAGCCCCACAGCGTCAGCATCGCTAACGCCAACATCGGCGCTATCCACCACGGCCAGCCGCGCGCCGGCCCCTCCAGCAACGGCAGCAACAACAGCGACAGGCCGGTCGCCACCAGCCACAGGCCAACGCCGTCCAGCCGCTGCGCCTGCGCCACGCGCGATTCGGGAATGCGCCGCGCCGCCCACAGCGCCAGTGCGCCGATCGGCAAATTGATCAAAAAGATCATGCGCCAGCCGCTGCCGAACAGGTTAGCCTCGATGATAAATCCGCCGAGGATCTGGCCGAAGATCGCCGCCAATCCCAGCGTCATGCCCAGCCAAGCGAAGGCGCGCCGCCGCTGTTGCGGCGCGTACAGGACCCGCATCAAGGCGTAAATTTGCGGGAACAACAGCGCCGCCGTCGCCCCCTGCAGAATACGCGCGGCGATCAGCAGGCCGAGCGATCCCGCCAGCCCGCACAACAGGGAGCTCAGCGTGAATCCCAGCATGCCGAGGCTGAACAAGCGCCGACGCCCGAAGCGATCGCCCAGACGCCCACCGGCGATCAACAGCACCCCAAACGCCAACTCATAACCGGCGACGATCAAACCGATCCCGGCGAAATCGGCGGCGAACTGCCGCTGGATCACCGGCGCCGCCACGTTGACCACGAACAGATCGAACACCGTGACGAACCCGCCCAACAGCAGCACCGGCAGGCCGGGCAGCCCTCGCCGCTCACGAGATAATGAATGTTCCATACCACCTCCAGAGATTATGATGGCCGCAGTATGGAACATGGTTTAAACTGTTACTATATAGCCATTTATACTATTACTGACAGCAACAGGACGGCCGACATGCCCCCACGCACCCTCGAACGCACCCGCCACGAACTGGGGGATTTTCTGCGGCAAAAGCGAGAACAACTGTCACCAGAGTCAGTCGGCTTGCCAAGCGGCAGCCGCCGCCGCACGCCGGGATTGCGGCGCGAGGAGGTGGCGGCGCTGGCCGGCGTCGGCCTCACCTGGTACACCTGGCTGGAGCAAGGCAGGGAAATCAATGCGTCGGTGACGTTTTTGGAAAATCTGGCGCGGGTGCTGCAGCTCGACGCCGCCGGCCGCTACCACCTGTTCTTATTGGCGCATCAGCGCCCGCCGGTGCCGGTTGGGCATCAGTGGTGCCAGGTTTCGCCGTTGGTGCGGCGCCTGCTGGACGATTTGACGCTGCGGCCGGCCTACGTCATGAACCTGAGTTGGGACATCATCGCCTGGAATCCGGCGGCGCAGCGGCTGTTCGCCATCGGCGATCGCCCGGCGCAAGAGCGCAACATGTTGTGGATGCTGTTTGCCGATCCGCAGCTCAATGCGCGCCTGCTGGAGTGGCGGGCGCAGGCGCCGCAAATCCTGGCCAGCTTCCGCCGCGACTACGCCCGCGCGCCGGAGGATGAGGTGATGCGCCAACGGGTACAGGCGCTGGAGCAAGTATCGCCGCAATTCCGCCAGCTCTGGCGGCAGCATGACATTCACGGACGTTGCCAGGGGCGGCGCAGCTTCATCGTCCCGGCAATCGGCCCGGTCACCTTTGACCACGCCTCTTTCATCGTCGACGAAGAGAACCACCTGCGGCTGGTGATGTACAGCGCGCTGCAGGACGAACCGGCCAGCGCGGCGTTTGAAGCGCTGCTGCGCGAGGGTTAGCGGCGGCTGTCGAAAATGAGTTTGCAGGCCAGCCCGGCGAATACGCCGCTCAGCAGGTAGTTCGGCCAGCGGGCGCTGAAGCGGCGGCCGGCGAAGCGGCTTTTCATGCCGCTGACCGCCAGGATCACCCCGCCGTTAATCAGCAACCCCACCAGATTCAGCACCGTCGCCAGCGCCAGCATCTGTACCACCACCGAGCCGGCACGCGGATCGATAAACTGCGGGAACAGCGCCAGCACGAACAGCGCCATTTTCGGGTTGAGGATGTTGGTGAACAGTCCCTGCCGGAAAATTCGCGCCGTCGGCACGGCCTGCAACCCGGCAGAAGCCTGCAGACTGCTGCCGGATCGCAGCGTTTTCCACGCCAGGTAGAGCAGATAGGCGGCGCCCAACATTCTCACCGCGTCGTAAGCCAGCGGCACCGCGACGAACAGTTGCGACAACCCCAGCGCCGCCGCCAGCGCGTGGCAGTATGTGCCGAGCTGAATGCCCGCCAGCGAAGCGAAACCGGCGCGCCGCCCCTGGCTGACGCTGCGCGAAGCGATCAGCAGCATATCCGGGCCGGGGGTCAGCGCCAGCGCCACGCAGGCACCGGAAAACAACAACAACGTTGCGGCATCAATCATGAATCACCTGATAAGAAGACGGACGGGGATGGAGCGTCCATCATAGCGACGCCGACGTGGCTTGTCAGCGCCGCTCACCTCAGATCACCCACAAATCGAGATACTCGTTGACCGGCATCTGCGCCAGCCGCTGGCGGTCCAGCGACACCTCGAGAATGCGCTGCTGCTGCAGGGCTGGGAACTGGCGCGCCAGGTTGATTTTGAACTTCTCGATCAGCAGCGGGATGCCCTCTTCGCGCCGCCGCGCATGGCCGATAGGATACTCCACCGCCACCTCATCCAGACGGCTGCCGTCGGCGAACTCCACCGTCAGCGCATTGGCGATCGAGCGCTTTTCCGGATCGTGATAATCACACGTGAAAGCGGGATCTTCATGGCAGTGGATCTTACTACGCAATGCGTCGATACGCGGATCTTCGGCCACCCGGTCTTCGTAATCCGCCGCCGTCAGCCGGCCGAACAGCAACGGGATCGCCACCATATACTGAATGCAGTGATCGCGATCCGCCGGGTTATCCAGCGGCCCCTGCTTGTCGATAATGCGCAGGCAAGCCTCGTGGGTGCGGATGCTCACCCTGGCGATGTCAGCGGCGGTTTTGCCGGCGGCCTGCATCTGGCGGTGCAGCGTCATGGCCGCCTCCACGGCGGTCTGGGCATGGAACTCCGCCGGGAACGAAATTTTAAACAGCACGTTCTCCATCACATACGCGCCGTACGGCCGCTGGAAGCGGAAAGGTTTGCCGTTAAACGAGACGTCGTAGAATCCCCAGGTCGGCGCCGTCAGCGCCGAGGGGTAGCCCATTTCGCCGGTGGCGGCCATCAGCGCCAGCCGCACCGCGCGGGCGGTCGCATCCCCCGCAGCCCAGGATTTGCGGGTGCCGGCGTTCGGCGCGTGGCGATAGGTACGCAGCGACTGCCCGTCCACCCACGCCAGCGACACCGCGTTCAGGATCGCCTCGCGGCTCAGGCCGAGCAGCTGTGCCACCACTGCGGTGGACGCCACCTTCACCAGCAGCACGTGATCCAGCCCCACCCGGTTGAAGGCGTTTTCCAGCGCCAGACAGCCCTGGATCTCATGCGCCTTGATCATGGCGATCATCACCTGCCGCATGGTCAGCGGCGCCTTGCCTGCCGCCACCGCCTGGCGCGAGAGCCAGTCGGCCACCGCCAGGATCCCGCCCAGGTTGTCCGACGGGTGGCCCCACTCCGCCGCCAGCCAGGTGTCGTTGAAGTCGAGCCAGCGGATCATGGCGCCGATATTGAACGCCGCCTGCACCGGATCCAGCTGGAAACGGGTGCCGGGCACCCGGCTGCCGTTCAGCACCTCGGCGCCCGGCACCACCGGCCCCATCAGTTTCTTGCAGGCCGGGTAGCTCAGCGCCTCCAGCCCGCAGCCGAGGGTGTCGAGCAGGCAATAGTAAGCGGTGCGGTACGCCGCCGGGCTATCGACGGCCTCTTTCATCACATAATCGACGATATCGACCATTTCGCGATCGAACGGCGGACGGCGGGTATTGGCAGACTCAAGCATCATGATTTCCAAAGGCTCCAGAGTGAAAACGACACGATAACGACCGGCGCTCAGCGCTGATCCAGCGGTACGAACGCCCGCGCTTCCGGCCCGGTATAGTTGGCGGACGGGCGAATGATTTTGTTGTCCTGCCGTTGCTCGATGATGTGCGCCGACCAGCCGCTGACGCGCGCCATGACAAACAGAGGCGTGAACATTTCAGTGGGCACCCCCAGCTGGTGGTAAGACACCGCCGAGAACCAGTCGAGGTTGGGGAACATCTTTTTGGTGTCACGCATCACGCTTTCCAGCCGATCGGCGATGTCATACAGCTTCATCGCGCCCGCTTCCTGCGACAGGCGCAGCGCGATCTCTTTGATCACCTGATGGCGCGGATCGGAGACGGTGTACACCGGGTGCCCAAAGCCAATCACCACCTCTTTGTTGTCGATGCGGCGGCGAATGTCGGCTTCCGCTTCGTCCGGCGTTTCATAGCGTTGCTGGATCTCCAGCGACACCTCGTTGGCGCCGCCGTGCTTCGGCCCGCGCAGCGCGCCAATGGCGCCGACGATCGCCGAATAGACGTCGGATCCGGTGCCGGCGATCACCCGGCCGGCGAAGGTCGAGGCGTTGAACTCATGCTCGGCGTACAGGATCAATGACGCGTGCATGGCCTGTTCCCAGCTGGCGGAAGGCGCCTCGCCGTGCAGCAGGTGCAGGAAGTGGCCACCGATGGAATCGTCGTCGGTCTCCGGCTGAATACGTTCGCCGTTGTGGCTGTAGTGATACCAGTAGAGCAGCATCGATCCCAACGACGCCAGCAGCCGATCGGCAATGTCGCGCGCGCCGGCCGCGCCGTGCTGCTCTTTTTCCGGCAGCGTGCAGCCAAGGGCCGAAACGCCGGTGCGCATCACGTCCATCGGATGCGAAGCCGCCGGCAGCGCCTCCAGCACCGTGCGCACGCTGGCGGGCAGGCCGCGCAGCGCTTTGAGACGGTGTTTATAGGCCTGCAGCTCGTCGCGGTTGGGCAACTTGCCGTGGATCAGCAGATGGGCGACCTCTTCAAACTCGCAGTGGCGCGCGAGATCGAGGATGTCGTAACCGCGGTAGTGCAGATCGTTGCCGCTGCGCCCTACGGAACACAGCGCAGTATTTCCGGCGGGCACGCCGGATAACGCCACGGATTTTTTCGGCTTAACGCCAGTCGGGCTTTGCGGGGGGATCGCTTGGCTCATACTGTCCTCATTTGGCTTCTGCGTGAATGGCGCCTATTCGTCGCGTTGGCGAGCGAACAGAGCGTCGAGTTTCTCTTCGAACAAATAGTAGTTGATGCTTTCGTACAGCTCGTTGCGGGTCTGCATGGTGTCGATGACGCTTTTCTGCGTGCCCTCCTCGCGCAGGGCGCGGTACACCCGCTCCGCCGCCCGGTTCATCGCCCGAAAGGCCGACAGCGGATACAGCGCCATATCCACCCGAGCGCTGCGCAGCTCGTCGGTGGTGAACAGCGGCGTCGCGCCGAATTCGGTGATGTTGGCGAGGATCGGCACCTGCGTCGCTTCGGCGAAACGGCGGTACATGCCCAGTTCGGTGATCGCTTCCGGGAACAGCATGTCGGCCCCGGCCGCCACGTAAGCCTGAGCGCGCTCGATGGCCGCCTCCAGCCCCTCCACCGCCAGCGCGTCGGTGCGCGCCATGATCACGAAGTCCGGATCGCTGCGCGCATCTAC
Source organism: Serratia sp. OLAL2 (assembly GCF_002752475.1). Classification (NCBI taxonomy): domain Bacteria; kingdom Pseudomonadati; phylum Pseudomonadota; class Gammaproteobacteria; order Enterobacterales; family Yersiniaceae; genus Serratia; species Serratia sp. OLAL2. The sequence goes on from NZ_MSTL01000019.1 coordinate 753,325, forward strand.
CGCCGCCTTGATGCGATCCACCATCTCTTCGGTGGAGACGATGGCCTTATTGGGCCGATGGCCGCAGCGCTTGGCGCCGACCTGATCTTCGATATGCAGCGCCGCCGCCCCGGCCTTGCTCACCGAGCGCACCGTGCGGGCGACATTGAACGCCGAAGCGCCGAAACCGCTGTCGACATCCACCAGCAGCGGCAGCGGGCAGACGTCGGTGATGCGGCGAATATCGGTCAACACATCGTCCAGCGTCGAAATGCCCAGGTCCGGCAATCCCAGCGAACCGGCCGCCACACCGCCGCCGGAAAGATAGATGGCCTGGAATCCGGCCCGCTGAGCCAGCAAGGCATGGTTGGCGTTGATCGCGCCGGCGATTTGCAGGGGTTTTTCTTTACTCAGGGCCTGACGAAAGGCGAGCCCGGGTGAGCGCAGCGTCATGACGTTTTCTCCGATTAGCCAGATGAAACAGATAGAGCAAGGAGCGGGCCAGGTTTCACTTCGGTGAGGGGAAAAATTAAAAACGATAAAAATAAGTGAGTTACAACATATTCAGCGCCATTGGCCTGGCAAAGGGATAAAAAACGTTTCAGTTAACGTTTCAATCGTTGTTTCACACAGTAAATTTGAAACATAACTGAAACCGGGCTACACCTAATGCAGCCACTTCCATTCGGTAACCCACCATGAGCGATCACATCACGCCATCCCGCGCGCCGGACAAACCGGTGATCTGGACCGTCTCCATCACCCGCCTGTTCGATCTGTTCCGGGACATCAGCCTCGAGTTCGACCATCTGGCGACCATCACCCCGATCCGTCTCGGCTTCGAGGAGGCGGTGCAGCACATCCGCGCACGCCTGGCGACCGAACCGTGCGACGCCATCATCGCCGCCGGCTCCAACGGCGCCTACCTGAAAAGTCGCCTGTCGGTGCCGGTCATCCTGGTCAAGCCCGGCGGCTTCGACCTGCTGCAGGCGCTGAGCAAGGCGCGCAGAACCGCCGATCGGATCGGCGTCATCACCTATAAAACGCCTTTGCCCGCACTGATGGAGTTCCAGCAAACCTTCGATCTGCCGCTGGAACAGCGCAGTTACGTCACCGAAGAGGACGCCCGCGGCCAGATCGCCGAGCTGAAAGCCGCCGGTATTCAGGCGGTGGTCGGCGCCGGCCTCATCAGCGATCTGGCGGAAGAGGCCGGGCTCACCGCCATTTTTCTCTATTCCGCCGCCACCCTGCGCGCCGCCTTCAGCGATGCGCTGGACGTAACGCGCCTGATGCTGAGCGGCGGCAAACGCGGCGGCGATTACGCCGCACGCGATACCCTGCAGCCACGCTATGGGCTGGGCGATTTGCAGGGCGACTCCCCGCAGATGGAGCAGACCCGGCGCACCATCATGCTGTACGCCCGCTCGCCGGCGGCGGTATTAATTGAAGGAGAAACCGGCACTGGCAAAGAGCTGGCGGCGCAGGCAATCCACCGCGAATACTTTTCCCGGCGCGGCGCACCGTCCAGGGGGGCGACGCCGCCGTTCGTCGCCATCAACTGCGGCGCCATCGCCGAATCGCTGCTGGAGGCGGAACTGTTCGGCTATGAGGAAGGCGCCTTCACCGGATCACGGCGCGGCGGCCGGCGCGGGCTGCTGGAAACCGCCAACGGCGGCACTCTGTTTCTGGATGAGATCGGCGAAATGCCGCTGCACCTGCAAACGCGACTGCTGCGCGCGCTGGAAGAGAAAACTATCACCCGGGTGGGCGGGCAACAGCCGGTAACGGTCGACTTTCGCGTCATCAGCGCCACCCACACCCGCCTGGAGCAGGCGATTCAACGGGGCGGTTTTCGCGCCGATCTGTTTTATCGCCTGAGCGCCCTGCGGCTGCAGCTGCCGCCATTGCGGGCGCGCGGCGACGATATTGCGATGCTGGCGGAACACTTTCTGAAACAGTCGCTGGCGGCGCTCGATGTGCCGCTGACGGAGCCGCTGCGCACCGCCCTGGCCGGCTGTTACGCCGCGCTAAGCCATTACGCCTGGCCCGGCAACCTGCGCGAACTACGCAACATGATGGAACGGGTAGCGCTGATGCTGAGCACCGGCGCAGCGCCGAGCGGTGAAACGCTGCAGTGGCTGTTGCCGGAGCTGGCGGCGGTCACGCCGCCCGAGACGCAGGCGGCGCCCATCTCCGCCCACGAAGCCCTGGCGCGGTGCGGGGGCGACCACGCCGCCGCCGCCCGGTTGCTCGGGATCAGCCGCACCACCTTATGGCGCCGGCTGAAAAAACCGAACTGAGCATCAGCCGGCGCGCCGGCCGTCCGAGGCCGGCAGCAGTCGCGCTCGCCGATCGCCCAGCAGGTTCATGCCCGCCGCCGCCAGCAGGATGATCGCCGCGCCCAGCAGCTGCCACGCCGACAGGCGGTGGCCAAACGCCAGGCGATCCACCAACATGGCGGCGATCGGGTAGATAAACGACAGCGAGCCGATCAGGTTGGTGGGCAGCTTCTGCAGCGCACCGTACATCAACACGTACATCAGGCCGGTGTGCAGCACGCCGAGCGTCGCCAGCATCCCCCACTGCCCAACGCTAGCCGAAACATGGAAATCCACCAGCGGCAACAACATCACCGCCCCTACCGTCACCTGGATCAGCGCAATGAGATGCGGCGGCGTGCCCTTCAGCCGCTTGGCCGCCAGCGCCATCAGGGCGTAGAAAAACGCCGCGCCGAGCGCCAGCGCGATGCCCGCCAGATAATGGCTCTGCTCCCCCGCCTGCCGCGGCTGCGCCAGCACCACCAGCATCATGCCGCCGAACGCCAGCCCCAGCCACAGCAGCTTGCGGGCGGTCAGCCGTTCCCCCAAAAACAGCGTCCCCAGCCCCACCAGCATAAACGGCTGGGTGTTATACACCGCGGTGGCGATGGAAATAGAGGCATAGGAATAGGCGGCAAACAGCAGCAGCCAGTTGATCACCAGCGCGACGCCGCCGGCGATCGCCAGCAGCAGCGTGGCGCGCGTCAGCGCATCGCGTCGCAGCTGCCCCAGTACGCCGCACACCGCCAGCAGCACCAGCGCGCCTACCGCGCAGCGCCAAAACACCACGTTGATAACCGGCTGGCCGGACATCAACACAAACCAGCCGATAGAGCCGGAAATCAACATCGCCGCCGCCATCTCCAGCGATCCGCGTTTTATCTCTGCATTCATTCTGCATTCCTCGAAGCTTGCCCAGAGACATAGCTTGCGGCTTCGCGGGGCGGCTTTCCATAGCATAAAAAAGGCAGATATGCTTAACTGCCTTTTTCTCGCAGCTATAATAAAGAAAATACCTAACGGAGGCGTTATGGATGATATCGATCGCCAAATCCTGACCATTCTGGCGGAAGATGCGCGTGCATCGTTGAAGATGCTGAGCGCGCAGGTGGGGCTGTCGTCGCCGAGCACGTCGGAAAGACTGCGGCGGCTGGAGGAAAGCGGCGTGATCCAGGGTTATACCCTGAACGTCAATCTGCAGGCGGTAGGCTATGCCTTCGAGTCGCTGGTGCGCATCAAGCCGCTGCCGGGCATGCTGAAGAAGGTCGAGCAGCTGATTCAGGCGATCCCGGAAGTGGTCGAATGCGATAAGGTGACCGGCGAAGACTGCTTTATCGTGCGGCTGGTGGCGCACTCGATGGAACAGCTCGACCATACCCTCGATCGGCTGGCCGAGCATGCGCAGAGCAACACCTCGATCGTGAAAACCACGCCGGTCAAGCGCCGCCTGCCGCCGCTGCTCTGATCAACGCCGCCGTTTGCGGGCGAACGGGTTGCCGCGCTTCTTCTCTTTTTTGGCCGCGTCGGCGGCGGATTTCAGCGCCGCCAGATGCGCCTTGTCGGCCTCCGGCACCGCGCGCTGCTCAATCGGGAACACCGGCAGCGACGCCAACAGCCGCGAACCGTAGTTTTTGGTCAACAGCCGGCGATCGTAGATCACGATCTCGCCGTAGCATTGGTTACTGCGGATCAGTCGGCCGACCTGCTGGATCAGGTTGAACGAGGCGCTCGGCAGGCTCTGCACTTCGAACGGATAGCGCTTCAGTGATTTCAGCCACTCGCCTTCGGTGATGATCACCGGGCTGTCGATCGGCGGGAACGCGATTTTGTGAATATGCACCTGGGTCAGCAGTTCGCCTTTCAGATCCAGCCCTTCGGCGAACGATTGCAGCCCCACCAGCACGCTGGCGACGCCCTTCTCCACCCGCTTGCGGTGCTCTTCCACCAGCCGGTAGCGCGGCTGGTCGCCCTGCACCAGCAGCATCAGCCGCAGATCGGTCACGTAGCTGAGGAAAGTCTGCATCGCCCGGTGGCTGCTGAACAGGATCAGCATGCCTTTGTGTTTGCCGCTCGCCTGCTCGGCGCGGAAAAACCGCGCCATCTCCTCGAGGTGCTCCGCCTCGTTGGCGAGCGCCGGTTCATAGCGCATCTGCGGAATGACAATCTTGCCCTGTTCGACGTGATTGAACGGCGAAGAGAGCGTTTCGAAGCGATCGCCGGCCTTCTCGCTCAGCCCGCTCATCTCCTGCAAACGCGCGAAGCTGTTCAGTGAACGCAGCGTGGCCGAGGTGACCACCACGTGCGGCACCTTGCGCCACAGCAGCTTCTCCAGCTGGTCGCTGACGCGGATGCCGACGCAGTGCAAATACAGATGGGTAACGTTATCGCGCAGCTCGCGCGTGACCCATTTGGAGATCGGCGCGTTGGACGACTTGTCGAGCGCCGCCAGCCGCCACAGCTTGCTCATCGCCTCCAGATAGCCCAGCGTGCGGCTCATCTGAATGATCGCGCGATGCAGACGCACGATGTCGTGCTTGCCGGTCTGCTCGGTAAGATCGTTAAGCACGAACTCCGCCAGCCCGCGTAATGCATCGGTCAGTTTAAACAGCCGTGCGCAGCTCTCCACCATCTCCGCAGGCAGCTCGCCCATTTCAAAACGGTGCTCGGCCGCCACGCTATCGCCGGGCAGGTAGGCGCTGACCTGATGCTCGAAGATCTGCACCAGCTCGCGCAGCTCCTCGCAATGGTTTTTCAGCCGTTCGCTGTTGGCCAGCCCCGGCGGATTCTTCGGCCGGTACTGCGTCATGCACTGCTCGACCTGGCGCACGATCATGTCCAACTGCAGGTTGGTCGACAGCGCGGTGATTTCCCCGTCGATCTCCAGCGCGTCGCGCGCCACCTCAGGCAAATGATGGCCTTCGTCCAGCACCAGCAGCAGCTCTTTCGGGTTCGGCAGCACCGATTCCGTCTCCAGCGCCGCCATCACCAGCGCGTGATTGGCCACCACCACGTCGGCGCTCTCGATCTCTTTGCGGGCAATATAGAACGGGCATTCGCGAATGTAGTGGCAGTTGCGCCCCAGGCAGTTGGCCTTGTCGGTGCTCAGCTTGGCCCACAGCGGATCGTCGATGCTCTGCTGATAGTGATCGCGCAGCCCGTCCCACTCGAAGCGAGCCAACGCCTTGGTCAGTTTCTGGCACAGCGCCTGCTCTTCGCCGCTGGACGGCGCCAGTTCGTCGTCGAGGAACAGCGTCAGATCGCCCTGTTGACTGACGTCGGTGCTCATCGCCGCCAGGTTACGCGGGCAGACGTAACGCCCGCGGCCAAAGGCACCGGTAAATTTCAGATCGGGGATAATCTTCTTCAGCAGCGGCAAATCTTTGCTGTAGATCTGGTCCTGTAGCGCCACGTTGGCGGTGCTCACCACCAGCGGCTTGCTCTCCGCCCGCCCGACGGCGATGCCCGGGATCAGATAAGACAGCGTTTTACCGACGCCGGTCGGCGCCTCGATCGCCAGATGGCGCGGGTAGTCACCGGCCAACGTCTTCGCCACCTCGGCGATCATCTGACGCTGGGGCGCGCGGGAAATGAAATCCGGTATTTGCTGCTGCAGGGCTTTGTACCACTGGCCAATCTGATCTTTAACTGCGGAGGAGAGCGCCATTCAACTCTTATCTAAACGAAATGATAGCGCTATTGTCCCACAGACCGCCGGCGACGTCAGCCCGAGTTACGCCTGCGGCTCGATCATCGAGACGCGACCACCGCCGAACGACCACTCGTCCAACTGGGTGGTGGCGATCACCACCATCACATCCTCGGGGTTCAGCCGCAGCTTTTCCATCAGCAACGCCGCCAGCCGTCGGTAGAAACGCCGCTTGGTGTCGCTGTCGCGCGGCCGCCCGGCGGTGATGTAAAACAGCACGAAATCCGCGCTGCGCGGCCCGCCGAGATAGTCGCGATCGTAGATAAGCTCACCGGGGCGGTATTGATCGATCACCTGAAATTTGTCCGTCGGCGGCACCTCGAACGCCTCTACCAGCGCCTGATGCAGGCTGTCGGACAAGGTTTGCAGGTAGTCAGCGGATTTGCCCTGATGCAGGGCGATGCGGCTAAACGGCATGGGGCGCCTCCGGTTCCAGCTCGCGCAGGCGCGCCACGGCCGATGCCGCTGCAGGCCAGCCGGCGTAGAACGCCAGATGGGTGATGAGCTCGGCCAGTTGCTGACGCGCCACGCCGTTGCGCTGCGCCAGCTGCAGGTGAAACGGCAGCTGTTCCACGCGGTTGAGCGCCACCAGCGCGGCGACGGTGATCAGGCTGCGCTCGCGCGGGCTCAGCTCTGGCCGCTGCCAGACATCGTCAAACAATATGTTGTCGCTGAGCTGCGCCAGCTTGGGGGCAATATCGCCGAACGCCTGTTGCCCGGCCTGGGATTCTGATGGCATCACACTCTCCTGTCAGTTGCGGATAGCCTTACGCTACCCGCCGCCGCAGCGAGTGAAAATCGGGATTTTCGGCAGTCTCGATTCAGAAAAACGGGAGGGTTCCCCGCCGGGCGGCGGGGAGGTTTCACGATTCCAGTGGGGCAACGCCGTCGAAATGGGCGCTCAGCAACGCATTCAGCTCCGGCCGCTGCTCTACCCGTTCGGCGATGGCGTACAGCCGCGGGCAGTGCTGCCGGAACCATGCGCGGCCCGGCCGCCAGTTGCACATCACCGCCACGTACAGATCCAACGCGCTGAAGCTCTTGCCGAGAAACCACGGGCCCGCTGCGCCGGCGGCGGCGTTCAGCTGCTGCAATAAACGCTCGCGATAATCCATCACCGCATTTTTCAGCTGCTCCGCCCCCGCCGCCTGCGGCTGCCAGCGCTGCGGATGGTCGGCATAGGTGAAGGTGGGGTAAATCTCCGCGTTAATGAACAGCAGCCAGCGCAGAAAACGCGGCAACAGCGGCGAGCCGCCGGGCGGCGCCAGTTCAGCATGCGGTGCGCGATCGTGCAGCAGCAGGATAATCGCCGCGCTCTCCGTCATCACTTCGTCATTGGGCAACACCAAGGTAGGCACCTGGCCCAGCGGGTTTAGCGCCAGCAGGCGATCGCGCTCCGGGCCGTCCTGCGTGTAGTCCACCTCCTCATAGCCCCAGGGGAACGCGGTCAACGCCAACGCGGCGGCCACGATCGTCGAACCGCAACCCTGCGTGCCGAACAAAGTATAAGTATCGTGCATGATTCCTCCCGCAGCGGAACAAGGTATCGATAACTGTAGACCAGCCGCCGACCGTCGGCTGAAGAAAAAATTCACCCTTTGCGCGACTTTTTTAATCGTTCGACATGAAAATGAATTTTTTGTCATAAATGGATCACATTACTACGGTAAAAATTCTCCGCCGCCAACAATCAGGCGGCACAGTGAAACAGCAATGCAACTGATGATAAGCGTCTTTCAATCGAATAAAGCAGGGTAACCCATGAAACGTAATCTTCTGGCCGTTATTATTCCGGCACTTTTACTTGCGCAAGCGGCACAGGCAGCAGAAATCTACAATAAAGACGGCAACAAGCTCGATTTTTACGGCCGTGTAAAAGCCCTGCATTATTTCTCCGATGATGCCGGCAACGACGGTGATAAAACTTACGTCCGTATCGGCTTTAAAGGCGCGACTCAGATTAACGATATGCTGACCGGCTACGGCCAGTGGGAATATCAGATCGCCGCCAACCATACTGAATCCGACGGCACTAAAGACACCAAAACGCGTCTGGGCTTCGCCGGTCTGAAATATAAGGATCTCGGCTCCTTCGACTACGGCCGCAACTACGGCATCATTTACGACGTCGGCGCCTGGACGGATATGATCCCTGAATTCGGCGACGATGCTTATATCAAGACCGACAACTTCATGAACGGCCGCACCAACGGCGTCGCCACCTACCGTAATAACAACTTCTTCGGTCTGGTTGACGGCCTGAAATTTGCCGTGCAGTACCAGGGCAAGAACGAAAACGACGGCCGCTCCGCCAGCAAGGCGAACGGCGACGGTTGGGGCCTCTCCTCCAGCTACGAAATCATCGACGGCCTGAGCGTGGGTGCCGCCTATGCCTCTTCCAACCGCACCGCCACGCAAAAAGCGGGCACCTTCGGTAAAGGCGACAAGGCCGATATCTGGGCCGGTGGTCTGAAATACGACAACAACAACGTCTACCTGGCCGCGACTTATTCGCAGAGCCGCAATATTGCGCCTATTTCCGGCACCGCCACCATCAATAACAATTCGACTTCCGTTAGCGGCTTCGCCAATAAAGCGGAAGGGATTGAATTGGTCGCGCAATATCAGTTCGACTTCGGTCTGCGCCCATCGCTGGGTTACGTTCAGCAGAAAGGCAAAGATATTGAAGGCATCGGCGATGTCGATCTGGTGAAATATTTCGACGTGGCGGCGACCTATTACTTCAACAAAAACATGTCCACTTATGTCGAATATAAAATCAACCAGCTCGATGACGACAACAAGCTGGGCCTGAAAAACGACGACGTCGTTGTTCTCGCCCTGACCTACCAGTTCTGATGTGATGAATGAATAACCACCACTGCAAACTTTAGCGTCACTTGATACCCAGAGTTTTATTTCGCCGGGCGGCTGCGTCCGGCTTTTTTGTTTTTATTTTCCCCGCCAACGAATCCCCCCGCTTGCCTTGCAAAACAAACGGGTCTACATGTATAGCTTTCCCCCGAGCGGAATCAGCCATGCACAACGACGGACGCTTCGACTTCCACAACGCCGTGCGCTACAGCAGCGACGAGCTGGCCAATATCCTCACCCACTGTTTTGAAAACTACATTGTACGCTTCGTGCTCGACGGGCCGGCCTTCGCCGCCCGCTTCGGCGCCGAAGACCTCAGCCTGAACGACAGCCTGATCGTCACCCATCGCCAGGAACCGGTGGCGGTGGCGCTGATCGCCCGTCGCGGCCGACACAGCCGGGTCGCGGCCTTTTCCATACGCCCCGAGATGCGCGGTCAGGGGCTGGGTAAGGCGCTGATGCAGCGGGTGGTGGCGGATGCCCGTCAGCGCGGCGACCATCGGCTGTCGCTGGAAGTGATCGAAGGCAACGAAGCCGCGCTGGCGCTGTACCATCGCGCCGGGCTGCGCATCGTGCGCACCCTGACCGGCCACCAGGCGCCGGCGGAAGTGCCGCCAGGCACGGCGGTGCTGCAGGCGGTCGATACGTTGACCGTCAGCCATCGCCTGACGGCGGAAGGCGCCACCGACCTGCCCTGGCTGATTGCCCCCGAATCGCTGTTCAAGCTGCCGGGCACACCGCGAGCCTATACGCTCAATCGTCAGGCCTACGCCGTGGTGATGCCCGGCGCCGAGCACTGCTGGCTGCGCCTGATCTACGTGCCCCCGCAGCACCGCGGTCAGGGGCATGCCCGCGCCTTGCTGGCCGCCCTGCAAGCGCAGTTCGCCCCTTTGCCGCTGACCGCCAACGTCTTTGTGCCCGAGGTGGCCGCCCCCTTCTTTACGCATCTTGGCTGGCGTCAGGAGCCCCTGCGCCAGTTCGAGATGGATATGCTGCTGGACAGCCCACAAGACTAAAACCGAGAGAGAGAACGATGGCAGGAAAACAGGCAAGGAAACTCACCCTTGGCGCGGCAGTTGGCGTCGCGCTGCTGACGCTGGCCGGTTGCGCGCAGCCGCCGCATACCGACGCTCAGGCCCAGCAGCGGCTGGCGGATCAGTCGGTGCTGGCGGTGAACTGGTTCCAACAGTCCGGTGAATACCAGGCGCTGGCGCATCAGGCGTTCAACAGCGCGCAGCGCGCCTTCGATCAGGCCAAGGCCGCACCGGGCCGCAAAAAGGCGGTGGTGGTCGATCTGGATGAAACCCTGCTGGACAACAGCGCCTACTCCGGCTGGCAGGCGCAGCAGGGCCAGCCGTACGACGGCACCACCTGGGCCCAGTGGACGCAGGCCGAACAGGCCGGCGCGGTGCCGGGTGCCGTGTCGTTCGCCCGCTACGTTAACGCTCATCAGGGAACAATGTTCTACGTCTCGAACCGCAAGCAGAGCGAATACGCTGCCACGGTGGCCAACATGCAGAAGCTCGGCTTCACCGGCATGTCGGAAAAGACCGTCTTGCTCAGTACCGACACTTCCAATAAGCAGGCGCGCTTCGACGCCATCAAACAAGCCGGCTATGACATCGTGGTGTACGCGGGCGACAACCTGAACGACTTCGGCGCCGCGACTTACCACCAGGATAATGCGCAGCGCCGGGCGTTCGTCAGCGAGAACCAGAACAAGTTCGGCACCGAATTCATCGTGCTGCCCAACCCGCTGTACGGCGATTGGGAAAGCGGCCTGGCCCGCGACTACAACAAGCTGACGCCACAGCAGAAGCTGCAGGTGCGCCAACAGGCGATCAAAGCCTGGCGCGGGCGCTAAGCCTCACAGCAGTTTGTACATATAGCAGGTGGCCTCCAACGCCCCGCCATCGCTGGCGCGGGCGTATTGCGGGATATCGCCTGCCGCCTCGAACCCCAATTGACGGTACAATCCCTGCGCCGCGCTGCCGCTCAGGGTATCCAGCACCAACAGGCTGCGCCGATGACGCGCCGCCAGCGCCTGCACTTCCTGCATCAACAGCCGGGCGATGCCCTGCCGCCGCGCCTGCGGATGCACCATCAGCTTGACCACTTCCGCCCGGTGGCGACCGTTGTCCGGCATCGCCAACAGCAGCTGCACGGTGCCGACCGGCCGACCGTTCTCGAGCGCCACCAGCATCGCACGCTCTCCCCGCGCCAGGGCCGGCAGCAGCCCCTGCCAAAACGCCTGCGCCTGCTCCACCGTAAAAGGCATGACAAAACCGATGCTGGCGCCGTGCGCCACGCTGGCGTGCAGCATCTCGGCCAACTCGGCCATGGCACTTTGCGCCGCATCGGCGTCCCACTGTTGCAATTCAATCATGGCTATGGCCTGCTAATAACGAGCGTGTAATGGGCCGGCTCATCGCCGGGGACATGGAAACGGGAGGCGCCGAACAGGCGGTAGCGCAGGCAGTCGCCGGGCGACAGCCGGAAAACGCGCCCTTCCAGCGTCAATTCCAACTGCCCGGACAGCAACCAAAGGTGATGTTCCAGCGCCGGAATCGACGGCAGGTCATAATCGATCTGCGCGCCGGCATCCAGCCGGGCTTCGATAAACTCGGCCTTATACAGCGCAGCAGGCGGGGAAACGGAGCGACGGTGAAAACCGCTGGCGCGATCGACCCACACCGGCTGTTGCGGCGGCCGCAGCAGCTCCGGCGGTTCGTCTTCGATTTCGCTCAACAGGCGCGACATGGTTAACCCGTAGGCGGCGCACAGCCGGTTCAGCAACGATGCCGTCGGGCTGGTCTCGGCGCGCTCCACCCGCGAGAGCGTCGCCCGGCTAAGGCCGGTGCGCCGCGCCAACTCCTCCAGCGACCACGCCCGCTGCTGGCGCAAATCCGCCAGCCGCTGCGCCAACCTCAGGTCGGCCATCTCCAAACCGTTATCCATCGTTCATACTCCGCTTAAAAATCCCATATAAGAGAAATAATCTCAAATTAGAGATATGGCAAGCGAATTTTAAAAAATGCCGCGCAGCGCGATGAAAATCAGCATGCTCAGCAACACCACCGCCAGCATATTGCGTAGAAAGAACGCCAGTATCACCGCAAACACCGCCCCCCACAGGTAAGGGTTATCCGGCGCGGCACGCAGCTGGTCGCCGCTGAAGGCGACAATCGGCCCGCAGATCGCCGTCAGCACCGCCGGCACGGAAAAGCTCAGCAGGGTTTTAACGCGCGGCGACAGACGCAGCGGCAACCCGGGCGCCAGAAAACAGTAGCGGTTGAAAAACACCACCAGCCCCATCAAAACGATCGTCAGCCAGATCATCGGCGCCCCCCGCTGCACAGCAGCCCGACCAGCATCGCCGCCACGGTGGCGATCACCAATGCGCCCGGCGTCTGGAAATGGTGCAACACGATGGAAAGCAGCAGCGCGGTCAGCACGCAGGCCAACACCGGCAGGTTGCGCACCAGCGGCACCACGATGGCGATAAAGGTGGCGGCGATGGAGAAATCCAACCCGTAACCGTCCAGATCCCCGGCGCTGCCGGCGGCTACGATGCCGAGCAGCGTGGAGAGAAACCAGCACAGGTAAAAAGTCAGCCCGGCGCCCAGCGCATACCAACGGTTGAAACGCGCCGGCGTCTGTTCGCCGGTCAGCGCGAACAGTTCATCGGTGAGCAAGAATCCCAGCGCCAGCCGCCAGCGCAACGGCAGCGGCGCGATGCGCTCCCGCAGCCGCAGCGCGTAAAGAAAGTGCTGGGCGGTAACGAAAAAGGTCGACAGCAGGATCGCCAGCAGCCCGGCACCGCCCTTGATCATGCCCATCGCCACCAGCTGCGACGCCCCGGCGAACACGATAGCCGACATGCCCAGCCCCTGCGCCGGCGTCAGGCCGCTTTGCAGGGCCATCGAGCCCGCCAGTACTCCCCACGGCACCACCGCCAGGCACAGCGGCAAGATAGCCACCCCGCCCTGCAGCGCGGGGCGCAGGCGGGCGGAGGGCGGCGTGATGAGGGGGATTGAATCAGTCATGGGCTTCTCCTTGAGTTGAAGAAGCCAGCTTACGGCGCAGGCGTACACGGGTATTGCACCCGATTGCCCGGCTATTTCAGCGATTTGACGTAGTCGCCCGGCGTGACGCCCATCGACTTGCGAAAATGGCGGTGGAAATGGCTTTGATCGTGAAAGCCGCAGCTCAACGCACTGTCCAGCACGCTGTTGCCGGCCTTCAGCATGCCGCGCGCCTTGCGCAGCCGCGCCTGAATTTGATAGGCGTGCGGCGGCAGGCCGGTGGCCTGCTGAAACTGCCGCAGCAGGTAATAAGGACTGAGCGCCACGCGATCCGCCAGCTCCAGCAGCGAAATGTCCGCCTCGGGGAAATCGTCGAGAAAGGCTTTCACCCGCGCCACTTGGCTTTGCGCCCGGCTCTGCGGCGCAGGATCGATACGGCTTTTGCCGTGCCGCAGCATCAGCCAGGTCAGCGCCGAGAACACCATGGTCTCCTTCATCAGCCGGTTCTCATCGCTGCGCAGCAGGCTGAACGCCATGCGCAACTGGCCAGCCAGGCCGACGTCGTGCACCACCGGGTTGGGAAAATAAGGCGTCGCGCCGGCGCCGGTTTTCAGATCGCGCGATAAAAAGGCCAGTAGCTCCGGCGCCGGGTACATCGCCTGATACGACCAGCCCTCTTCGGTGGCGGAACTGCCAGTATGAATATCGTCGGCGTTGACCAGAATGATGCTGCCCAGCGGCGCCACGTGTTCGCCGCCGGTGCGGTAGAAGCGCTGGGCGCCATCGTCGATGACGCCCACGCAGAAGCCTTCATGGCTGTGGCGCGAGAAGGTTTGGCGGCGGTAGGTGGCCTGCAGCACTTCCAGCCCGCCAAGATCGTCGACGTGCATAAAATGAGCCTGCTCCCGGGATGCTTTGCGCGCTATGCCTTCCGCCTTCATCTTGCCTACCTCCGCTGAATGAGAGGCATTCTAGCACTCGCGCGAGGGCGGGTTTTGTACAAAATTGCCCGTCTCGGCCCCCGGCGGCGCGATCGCCGCGCAGCGCCAGGCGCTGAATACCGCCAGCAGCGGCGCCAGCGCGAACGCCAGGAACAGCCAACGCGCCGCCGATGCCGCGCCCGTCGCGCCACCCGGATCGTTCAGCCCCGCCAGGTTGGCGATCATCCCGGCCAGCGCCGCACCGAATGCGGTGGCGAACAGCTGCACCGTGGTAATTGAAGCGCCGGCGATATCTTTGTCCGCTTCAGGTGCCACCTGCAAAATGCGCGTCAGCAGGTGCGGCCAACCGAAGCCGATGCCGAATCCCACCAGCAACAGCGCAATGACGATCGGCGCCAACGCCTGCCAGTGGCCGCCGGACGGCATCGGCATCAGGATCGCCAGCGCCAGCAAGCCCACCAGCACGAACAGCGGCCCGCTGACGATCGCCCGGCGAATGCCCGCTCCGCGCCAGCCGGAGCTGAGGATCTCGGACAACGTCCAACCGGCGGCCATAGCGGCGGCGATATAGCCGGAGATCAGCGGCGACTGGCCGTGCAGCAGCTGCAGGAAATAAGGCACGAAGATTTCGCTGGTCATGCCTATCACCAGCAACGCGGTCGTGATGTACAACGCCGCCAGCGATGAGCCGCGCCGCAGTGCGCCGTGCGGCAACAGGCGGGCGCGCGAGTGCGCTTCGCGCTTCAGCAACCAGGCCATCAGCACCAGCGAGAGCGCGATGCCCGCCAGGTTGATCCAGGCACTGTGCGCCAGGCTGCCGGCGGACACCACCAGCACCGCCACGGTCAGCAACAGCAGCTGTGCGGTCGGCAACGGTGCGGCCGCCTGCTGCGCTTTGCCCTTGGGCAGGATCAGGAAGGTAAACGCGGCGTACAGCGCCATGATCGGCAGCAGAATGCCGAAGGCCCAGCGCCAGGCGTTCAGTTCGGCGAAAATACCACCTACCGCCGGCCCCACCAGGGTGGCGATGCCCCACATCGCCGAGATGAGCGCCATGGCGCGCGGCCACAGCCGCTGCTCGAATACCAGATTGATCATCGCGTAGGAGAGCGCAAAGATCAGCCCGCCACCAAAGCCCTGCACCGTGCGGCCGATCAGCATCACCGGCATGCTCGGCGCCAGCGCGCACAGCGCCGCCCCGGCGATGAAGAACAGCGAAGCCACCAGATAGGCGCTGCGCGCACCGTAGCCGCTGAGCAAGCGGGCCGACAGCGCGGAGCCGAGGATAGACGCCACCACGAACAGCGTGGTGTTCCAGGCATAGAGATCCAGCCCGCCGATATCCTGCACCACCGAGGGCAAGATGGTGGTGGCGACCAGAATATTGATGGCATGCAGCGCCACGCCGAGCGAGAGCGCGATCGCACTGGCCGCATTTTTGCCAGAGAAAAGGTCGCTCCAGCGGCTATCGTCATGGGTTATCACGGTTGTCGTCCTGTTTTCAGAGGAATGGCATTGAGTTGATCATAAGATTGCGTTAAATTTAACAAGAGTTATCTTGGAATAAGTTAGGGCGAGGCGGAGAAATATGTCAAGAATAAACTTGGAAAATAGCGGAAAGACCGCACAATCGGTCAGTGACCGCTTGCTGACGCTATTGAAAACCCGCGGCCCGCAGCAAGCTTCTGACGCAGGAAAGGTGCTCGGCACCACCGGTGAGGCGGCCCGCCAGCAGTTCGTCAAGCTGGCGAAAGAGGGGCTGGTCGAAGCGGTGGCGGAAACGCGCGGCGTAGGCCGCCCGGTACAGCTGTGGCATTTGACCTCGGCCGGCAATGCGCGCTTTCCCGATACCCATGCGGACCTGACGGTTCAGCTGCTGCGCACCGTGCGCGACAAGCTGGGCGAACAGGCGCTCGACGTGCTGATCGAAACCCGCGAGCAGGAAAACCGCATCAACTACAAGCAGGCGATGATTGGCGCCGCCGATCTGCAGGAGCGCGTGGCGCGCCTGACCGAGATCCGCTGTCGCGAAGGGTATATGGCCGAATGGCGCCAGGAGGAGGACGGTGCCTATCTGCTGGTGGAAAACCACTGCCCGATCTGCGCCGCTGCCACCGTCTGCCAGGGCTTCTGCCGGGCGGAGCTGAGTATCTTCACCGAAGTGCTGCAGGCGCAGGTGGAGCGCGCCGAACACATTCTGGCCGGCTCGCGCCGCTGCGCCTACCGGATTTCGCTCCTGTAACACCGGTTTTTGCCCACGTTTTCAACCGGTACAGATTATTCTGCTTGTGCACCCCACACCTTCCCTTCTAAGGTTGAATTAACGAACATTCAGGCAAACAGCGGGCCTCGCGCCCGCTTGGCAAATCCGTCGGCGCTAAGCGCGCAGCGGCAGAGTAACCCCACGGGAGTTGAACGATGAAGAAGCCGCATGCCGGATTCTGGCTGGCGACGCTGGGACTGGGCGTTTGCTGGCTGCTGGCGCTGCTGACTCGCGATCGGCTCAACGGCCTACTGCTGGCCGGCGCGGCGCTGGCGCTGATCTTTACCCCTGCCACCCGCCGTAAGGGCGCGGCTCTGGCTGCCCTGGGCGGTATCGGCATGGATGGGCTATGGAGCTACAGCGGCGTGCTGCACTACAGCGGGCAACACGGCCTGCCGCTCTGGACCCTCGCGCTGTGGATCGGCTTCGGCTGCTGGTGGTATTGGCTGCTGGACGTGGTCAGAGCGGCGCCCTGGCCGCTGGCGGTGCTGGGCGCCGCCGTCGGTCCTTTCGCCTACGCCGTCTCCTGGAAGCTGGGCGTGTTACTGCCCGGCGTGCCGCCGGAGTTCATGCTGCTGTTGCTGGCCGTCGGCTGGTCGATTTACCTGCCGGCCGTCAGTTGGCTGCAGTGGAAGCGGCGGAACAGCTGAACGGCTTGCGGCAGTCGGGAAAAATAATGCCGAAAGCCATTGCTTATCGGTTGCCCAATCGGGTTTACTGAGCGTTCTAATAATAATCATCCCTGCAAAAACACATCCCTATGCTTAGCCAACAAAGCCGTAGCGTCCTGCCGTTGATCGGGGCGTTGTTCACGTTATATATCGTTTGGGGTTCCACCTATTTCGTCATTCGCCTCGGCGTCGCGCAGTGGCCGCCGCTGATGATGGCCGGGATTCGCTTTCTGATTGCCGGCATCGTGCTGTTCAGTTTCCTGGCCTGGCGCGGCCACGCGCTGCCGACGCCGAAGCAGTGGCTGGCCGCCGGCGCCATTGGCATTCTGTTGCTGGCGGTAGGCAACGGCCTGGTGACGGTGGCGGAACACCAACATGTGCCGTCCGGCATCGCCGCGGTGATGGTGGCGACGGTGCCGCTGTTCACCCTCTGCTTCAGCCTGCTGTGGGGCATGCGCAACACCAAACTGGAATGGGCCGGTATTGCGCTCGGGTTAGTGGGCATCGTGCTGCTCAACACCGGCAACAACCTGGTGGGCAACCCGACCGGCGCGCTGTTGATCTTGCTGGCGTCGGCCAGTTGGGCCTTTGGCTCGGTATTGGGATCGCGCATCTCGCTGCCGGCCGGGCCGATGGCCGGCGCGGCGGAGATGCTGGTCGCCGGCGTGGTGTTATTGGTCGCCAGCCGGCTGAGCGGCGAGCACCTGGCTCAGATGCCGAGCACCGGCGGCTTTCTGGCGCTCGGGTACTTGATTGTCTTCGGCTCGATGCTGGCGATCAGCGCCTATATGTTCTTGTTGAAGAATGTGCGCCCGGCGGTCGCCACCAGCTACGCCTACGTCAACCCGGTGGTGGCGGTGCTGCTCGGCATCGGCTTTGCCGGCGAATCACTGGCGCCGCGCGAGTGGCTGGCGCTGGTGATCATCGTGGCGGCGGTGGTGCTGGTGACGCTGGGAAAATACCTGTTCGCCCGCCCGGCCCGCGTGCAGGCCATCGACAGCGAACGGTAGCGATCGCAAAGGGCGGTCAGCGGGCCGCCGTTAAAAACGATTCTTGTTTCACCCGGCGAAGGGGCTATAATTCCCGCTGTTCCAAGCAACCTGCGAAATTATTCCTATGCTGAAAAAAGCGTTCCTCATCGTCATCGCCCTGTGCGCCTTCGGTTCTCTGGGCGGCGTATTCCTCGCCGGGTTGAACATCTACACCCGTTCCACCACCCCGCATGAAGAAAGCGCGCCTGCCGGGGATAGCGCCGCCACGCCGGCGCAAACCGAAACCCTTCAGGCCAAGTGATCGTCCATCCAACGCTGACAGCGCTGCTGTAAAAAGCGCTGCAGCTGCCTGACGCGTTCCGACACCTGCGAGCGATGCGGGCAGACCAGATTGATCGGCACCGCGTCGCTGCGCCATTCCGGCAACAGCTGCACCAGCCGCCCGGCGCGAATGTCGGCCACCACGTCGATCGCCGACTTGCGCACCACCCCGTGCCCGGCCAGCGCCCAGCGCCGCGCCACCTCGCCGTCATCGGTAAAATAGCTGCCGTTCAACGGCACTTCGATCAGTTCCTCACCGCGCCATAGCCGCCATTCCACCTGTCGTTTGCCGCTGGGCTGATACACCAGAATGCTGTGCCGAACCAGATCGGCCGGCGTTTGCGGCGCGCCATGCCGCCGCAGGTAATCCGGGCTGGCGCAGATCAGCCGCCGGTGCTGCGGCAAAATGGGCAGCGCCACCAGCGAAGAGTCGGCCAACGGCCCGAAACGGAGCGCCACGTCCACCGGTTCGCGAAACAGATCGGCCTGCCGATCGTTGATCAGGAGCTGCAGCTGAATATGCGGGTGCTGCAGGCGGAACTCATCCAGCCAGCAGAGCAGCAAATTGCGGCCAAAATCCGACGGCGCGGAAATCTGCAGTACCCCGGACAGCCCCTGATGCTTCTCGCGGATCGCCTGCTCTCCTTCGGCCAACGCGCCCAGCGCCAGGCGCGCGCTGTCGAGATAGCGGGCGCCCTCCTCCGTCAACCTCAGGCTGCGGGTGGAACGCACCAGCAGCCGCGCGCCCAGCTGCTGCTCCAGCCTTTTCACCGCGATGCTGGCCGCCGCCGGCGTCATGTCCAGCGCGCGCGCCGCGGCGGAAAAACTGCCGCCGTCCACCGTGCGGACAAACACCTCGAGATCGACAAATGAGGTCATGTATTTCCCCTCTTTTTAGCCCAATCAATTATTAATATTAATTTACAAGTGTTTGCTATTAGGCGGGCTTTTTTCCTCATTTTCAATCAGGAAAGATAGATCCCGTTGAAACTTACCTAAAAAGAGGCCTTAACATGACGATTCCCGACTCCCCCCTGAAACGACAAAAGCTGGTGATCCTGGGCGGCACCAGCGGCATTGGCGCCGCGGTGGCCTACGCGGCGGCGGCGCGCGGCGCTGAAGTGGTGCTGGCTTCACGTCGCCTTCCCCACGCCGGGGAGAAAAACGACGCGCTGCATCTGATGCAGGCCGACCTGACCGATGAAGCATCACTGCATGCGCTGTTTGCCGCCGTCGGCGCTTTCGACCATCTGGTGATCACCGCCGGGCCGTTGGTGGACGCGAAAC
Source organism: Serratia sp. OLAL2 (assembly GCF_002752475.1). Classification (NCBI taxonomy): domain Bacteria; kingdom Pseudomonadati; phylum Pseudomonadota; class Gammaproteobacteria; order Enterobacterales; family Yersiniaceae; genus Serratia; species Serratia sp. OLAL2. The sequence continues at coordinate 772,702 of NZ_MSTL01000019.1, forward strand.
CGCTGGCGGAGACTGCCTTTGAGCAGGCGCAGGCCGACTTCAACGTCAAATTCTGGGGCAGCTTGCGCGCGGTGCAGGCGGCGCTGCCGACGCTGGCGCCGCAGGGCTCGATCACCCTGACCTCCGGCCAACTGTCGCGTAAATACCTTGGCGGTCAGTTGATCAAAACCGGCATCAACGCCGCGCTGGAAGCGGTCGGCAAACAGTTGGCGAAGGAGCTGGCGCCGCGGCGGGTGAACGTGGTCAGCCCCGGCATCACCGCCACCGAAGCCTACGACGGCATGAGCGCCGCGCAGCGTCAGGCGCTGTTCGAGCGCGTAAGCGGCAGCCTGCCGGTCGGCCGGATCGGCCAGGCGGCCGACGTCGCGGCGGGTTACCTGCTGGCGATGGAGAACGGTTTCGTCACCGGCAGCGTGATCGACATCGACGGCGGCGGCCTGCTGTAACGGCGGCTAGAGCGCCGTCACGCCCTGTGCGGCGGCCTGCTGCTCCAGCACGGTGATAATCTGGTAAGCCGAGCGCGGCACCAGGCTGAAATCGCCGATCAGCAGGCGGTGGCTGACCGCCTCATCCAGCATCGCTCGGGCGCCGGCGCGCAGGATGTCCACCTGTTCCGGTGGCGTGCCGGCTGCGGTGATCAGCGGCAAACCGGGCACCGCCGCCGTGCGGCCGATGATTTTCAGCCCCTCCAGCGCCTGTGGCTGCGCGCGGCGCAGCAGTTCCATGCTGATGGAATCGATGGCGGCGATATCCGCCTGCCCGCTGCGGATCAGCTTCAGCGACTGGTAATGCGCCCCGGAGGCGATAGCCGCACCGAAGAATTTCCCGTCCTGCGCCAGCGGCGCGATCAGCGCGCGCAAGCCGTTGTAGCCGGACTGGGAATCGGTGCTGTTATACGCCACCGTCCGGCCGCGAAAATCCGCCAGCCGTTCGCCGGAGTCGCCCGCGCGCACCACCAGCCAGCTGCGGTAATTTGGCCCGTCGCACCCTTCCACCCGATAATGATAGGTTCCGATCAGCTGCACCTGCGGCAGGCTGCTGACCAACGGATAACCGCAGGTTTGGCTGAGCAGCAGATCCTCGCGCCGCCAATGCTGCGCCAGATCGTCCGGCCAGCTAAGCCGTTCCGGCGCCGCCGGCAACCCCAGCCGCAGCAGCTTGCCGCGCAAGACCTGCCAGAAGGATTCGGCCTGCTCCCGGCCAACGCCGTACATCGGTAGAGACACCTGCATCATTTCCCCCTTACCCCGCCGGAGTGGTCGCCAGCGTCTGCTGGCGCCAGGCGGTGAGATAACGCACCCAACGTTCGAACAGCATATCGGTGATAATAGCCAACAACGCCACGACCGCCGCGCCCTGGATCACATAGGCGGTGTTAAACCCGCTCAGGCCGATGATGATCGGCGAGCCGAGCGTCTTGGTGCCGACGGTGGAAGCGATGGCCGCCGTACCGATGTTAATGATCACCGACGTGCGGATCCCGGCGACAATCACCGGCGCCGCCAGCGGCAGTTCAACCCGCCACAGAATTTGCCAGGCGCTCATCCCCACGCCGCGGGCGATCTCGCGCGTGGCGGGCGGTACCGATTCGATGCCCGCCAGCGTGCCCTGCAGGATCGGCAGCAGGCCGTACAGCACCAACGCAATGATCGCCGGCTGCTCGCTGAAGCCCATCACCGGTACCGCTACCGCCAGCACCGCCACCGGCGGGAAGGTCTGCCCCACCGCCACTACCGTTTCCACCAGCGAACGAAACTCCCGGCCGCTGCGTCGGGTCACAGCGACGCCCGCCGCCACGCCGATTACCACCGCGATCAGGCTGGAGATCGCCACCAGCGACAGGTGCGCCCCCACCAGCGCGATAAAGCTGTCCTGCTGATAAATGGGCCGCTCCAAATCAGGGAACCAGGCGGCGAACAGGCCGCGCAGATGATCCATGTCGAACACCAGTGCCAACAGCAGCGCCAGCGTCCAGGGCAGCGGATCGCGCAGCAGGCGCCCGATGCGCCCGCTCATGACAGCGCCTGCCCGGCGATCAGATCGTTGAAATGCAACACCCCCAACGCTTCGCCCCGTTCATCCACCACCGGCAGGCAGTCGCTGCCGCGCGCCACGAACACCGACAGCGCCTCGCGTAGGCTCATGGCGGCGGCGATCGGCTCGCCCCCAGCGACGCCGGGCCGCACCCGCTCCGCCACCGTACCCAGCGACAGCAGCTTGATGCCGCGATCGCTGCGCCCGAAGAAATCGCGCACGAAATCGTTGGCCGGGGCGGTCAACAGCGTCAGCGGCGTGCCCTGTTGCACCACCCGCCCCTGATCGAGCAGCACCAGGCGATCCGCCAGGCTCAACGCCTCGTCGATGTCGTGCGTCACCAGCACAATGGTGCGGCCCGAGATCTGATGAATACGGGCGATCTCCGCCTGCAGCGCCGCGCGGGTGACCGGATCCAACGCGCCGAACGGTTCGTCCATCAACAACACCTCGGGATCGGCGGCGAGCGCGCGCGCCACTCCGACCCGCTGCTGCTGCCCGCCGGAAAGCTGGTGCGGGTAGCGACGGCGAAACAGATCCGGCTCCAGATGCAACAGCTCCAGCAACTCGGTAACCCGATCGCGGATGCGCGCACGCGGCCATTTCAGCAGTTGCGGCACGGTGGCGATGTTCTCCTCCACCGTCCAGTGCGGGAACAGGCCGATCGACTGGATCGCATAGCCCATGCGTCGCCGCAGATCCTGCGGTTTGAACGACTGGATCTCTTCGCCGGCAAAGAGGATCTTGCCCCGATCGTGTTCGATCAGGCGATTGATCATTTTTAACGTCGTGGACTTGCCAGAACCCGAGGTGCCAATCAACACGGTGAATTCGCCCTCGGCGATGTGCAGCGTGAGATCGTCGACCGCCGGCTTGCCCTGAAAAATTTTGCTGACTTGCTCAAAGTGAATCATCGGCGCGATACGTCCAGGATTGAAACCCAAAATTTAAACAGCGAATCGACGATGACCGCCATCATGACCACCGGGATCACCCCCAGCAAAACCAGATCCAGCGCGCTGCTGAGCAGCCCCTGGAACACGATGGCGCCAAAGCCGCCGGCGCCAATCAGCGCCGCTACCACCGCCATGCCGACGGTTTGCACCGCCAGGATGCGCACGCCGGTCAGGAACAGCGGCAACGCCAACGGCAGCTGCACGCGCAGGAAAATCTGCCCGCGCGTCAACCCCATGCCGGTGGCGGATTCGATCACCCCGGCCGGCACGCTCTGCAGCCCCGCCACCACGCTGCGCACCAGCGGCAACAGCGCGTACAGCACCAGCGCCACGATCGCCGGCGCCATGCCGATGCCGCTGACGCCGTGCTCCGCCAGCCAGGGCACCGCCGCCGCCAGCCCCGCCAGCGGCGCAATCAGCAGGCCGAACAGCGCGATGGAAGGCACGGTCTGGATAATGTTCAGCGCGGAAAAAATCGGCCTCTGCCAGCGCTCGGAGCGAAAACACAGCACCCCGAGCGGCACGCCGATCGCCAGCGCCGGGGCCATCGTCGCCAGCAGAATGGTCAGGTGCTGCAACAGCGCGGCGTCAAACACCTCCTGACGATTGTGGTACTCCTTCAGCAGCGACAGCTGATCGAGCTGATGCCCGAACAGCAGCAGCGCCGGCGGCACCAGCACCAGCGCGTTGCCCAGCATGCGCCACAGGTGCGACGCGGTGAGGCGCGCCATGGCGTCGGCCGCGATCAGCAGGCTCAGCGCCATCGTCAGCCAGCAGCCGCTGCCCCAAGAGGTGCGCGCCAGGCGCGACCCCTCCTGCGCCAGGCGTTCGGCGGCCTGCCCACTGATCCAGAAGGCCAGCGTCAACACCCCGCAGGCGGCCAGCGCCGCCAGCAGCGCCCGCCCCCGCGTCGGCGGCAACAGGCTGAGGCTCGCCAATGCCGCCAGCGGCAACAGCAGCCACAGCGCCGGGCCGTGCAGCAGGGAGAACAAGGAGAGGCTTTTGCCCGACAACAGGCGATTGGGGGCATAACTGAGGAACGGCAGGCCGAACGCGGCCAGCAGCAACAGCATGAACAGCGTCAACAAGACGCGATGTTTTACGGCGATAGTCAAAGAAACGCTCCGGCTCCCTCGGTTAACCCCCTCTCCCGACGGCAGAGGGGGCACCTCGGCATTATCCCTTAACAAACCCTTTCTCTTTCAGGTAAGCGGCCGCCACCTGTTTGGCGTCCTGGCCTTCCACGGCGATCTGGGCGTTGAGTTTTTGCAGCGTCGGCCCGTCCAGCGAGGCGAACACCGGCTTCAGCAGCTCAGGTAGATTGGCGTGCGCTTTCAGCGCCGCTTCGCGCACGATCGGCGCCGGCGCGTAGATCGGCTGTACGCCTTTCGGGTCCGCCAAGGTCTGCAACCCCAGCGCCGCTACCGGGCCATCGGTGCCGTAGGCCATCGCCGCGTTGACGCCGGAGGTCTGCTCCGCCGCCGCCTTGATGGTCACCGCCGTATCACCGCCGGCCAGGGACAGCAGCTGATCCTGATTCAGTTTGAAACCGTAGGCACTCTGGAACGCCGGCAGCGCATCCGGCCGTTCGATAAATTCCGCCGAGGCCGCCAGCTTGAACTTGCCGCCACCGTTGATCCACTTGCCGAGATCCGACAGCGTTTTCAGATGATTGGCCTCCGCCACGTCCTGGCGAATAGCGATGGTCCAGGTGTTGTTGGCCGGCGCCGCGTCCAGCCAGACGATTTTGTTTTTGTCGTAGTCGAGCTGTTTCACTTTCTCGAAGCCGGCCTGGGCGTTCTTCCACGCCGGATCTTTCTCATCGGAGAAGAAAAACGCGCCGTTGCCGGTGTACTCCGGGTAGATGTCGATCTCACCGGAGGTGATGGCGCCGCGCAGCACCTTGGTGGTGCCGAGCTGCAGCTTGTTGGTGGTCTTGATGCCGTTGGCTTCCAGCACCTGCACGATGATGTTGCCGAGCAGCGAACCTTCGGTATCGATCTTGGAGCCGACGCGCACCGAGTCGGCCGCCTGCGCCAGGCCGCCGGTGGCCAGCAGGGCCAGCGCGACGGCAAAGGAACGTCCGCGTGATAAGGTGATTGCCATACTTTTCCTCTGGTTATATGTTTTCCGGCTCATGGGCCAGTTAGGTTGGAAAATCCTGAGAAACGCGCTTCCAGCGCGCAATAAATTTTTCCGTCGGCAGGGCATCGCCTTCCCCCTGCGGTTCATCGGCGTGCAACGGATGCACGCCAACGTCGATCGGCGTCAGGGCGTAATCGCGCAGCCACTCGCCGTAGCCTTGCGTGACAAATCCCTGACTGCGCCGCTGATACGCCTCGCGCTCCGCCAGATAGACGTCGCGTAAACCATACCAGGGCAGGCCGGGCAGATCGTGATGCACTAAATGGTAGTTCAAATTGAGAAACAACAGCCGCCACGGCCAGCCCGCCTCATTAATAATAGAACGTGCCTGCGGTGCGTCCACGGCGCGATGCTCAAAAAACGATCTCACCTTGGTCAGCGCCAGCGCCGGGTAGCTGATGGCCAACAGGTAAAACGCCGTGCCGATACCCTGCATCTGCAGCCAGTGCAGCAGCACCGCCAACAGCGACAGGTGCACCAACCACCTCGCCCAGGCGCGCCGCTCCCCTCCGGCGAGCGCTTTCACCGCCCCGGCCAGGGTCGCGGCGATATCCAGCGCCGGGCCGAGGAGCACCCGGCCGATCAGCGTATTGCGCACGGCGGCCAACAGCGGCAACAGGCGGGGATAACGCCGCCACTGCGCGGCGCTGAAGTAATAGCTTTCGGGATCTTCGTGCGGATCGGTCAGGTGGTCGTTGCGGTGGTGGCGCAGATGCGAATCGCGATACAGCCCATAGGGATACCACACCGCCAGCGGCAACAGGCCGAACAGCTGATTGACGCGCGGCCAGCGCGTCGGGTGGCCGTGGATCAGCTCGTGTTGCAACGACAGGTACCAGGTGGTCAGGAGGATCAGCAGCGGTGCGCCAAGCCACGGGCCCAGCGCCTGCCAAGAATACGCCACGCCGAACCAGCCGCCGTACACCGCCGCCATGATCCCCCAGGTGGGCAGCTCCAGCCGCCAATGCCGGCGCCGATAAAGCTGCCTGATTCGTTCGCGCTGTTCGGGGTGCAAATAGTGGGCGTGGGACATGCTGCGGCTCGCGGTAAGAGATTTTCTCTCAGTATCCGTGAGCCGTTGCGGCGTTCAAAATAACGAAAATGGCAAAGCTAAGTTAAAATTCAGCGGGTTGCGTACGCGGCATGCGGCTCACACGCCACCGGGAAATTCACCGAGTTGGCGATAAAGCACAGGTGATGCGCCTTCTCGTGAAGCTGTTGCGCCAGCTGCAGATCGTCGCCATCGCGCACCGTGACCTGCGGCCGCAGCGTCACCGAGGTGAAAAAGCCGCCGCGCGCGGCGTCTTCGCACATCACGCCCACGGCATCGTCCTGATAGGCCAGCACCGAAATCCCCGAGGTGGCGCACAGATGCAGATACCATAATTTGTGGCAAGCGCTGAGCGATGCCACCAGCAAATCCTCCGGATTCCAGCGCGTCGCGTCACCGCGGAAGGCCGGATCGGCTGAGCCGGCGATATCTGCCTTGCCCACGGCGCCGATCAGGTGATCGCGTCCATAAGCGCGATAATCTTCCGTGCCTGCGCCCAGATTCCCCTGCCAGGTCACCGAGACCTGATAATGATGCTCGCCTTTCATGTCTTTTGCTCCCGTTGGCCGGCCAATGAAAAATTGTCTGGGTGCATGCCCGGAGAACACTATTGGCGGAAAAGCGTGAATACGCAAACGGCGAAACGAGAAAAAACGGGCCGCGCAGGCGGCCCGTCGGTCACATCCCTTCAGGGAACGAAATCGAGCACCACGGCGTTGAACAGCGCGTACTCGGTGGCGTTGGCCATCGGCGGAAACTGCGCGTGCTGCACCGCCGCGCTGGCCGCCGCACACAGGGGCGCATCGCCCCTCACGATCTTGCTGCTCACCAGCTTGCCGTCCGGCTGCAGCCGTATGCTGATGGTGCAGCGTTGGCCGCGCGCGTGTTCCGGCAAACGCAGCTCGCGGCTCACCGCGTTATGCACCCGCACCGGATAGCTGAGCGGCATCGCAGTCTGCGCCTCGGCCTGCGGCGACGGCAAGGGGGTGCCGGCCTGACGCCCGGCGCCCGCGCCGCAGCCGCTCAACAGTAACAGCGCCAACAGGCCTAGTGTCTTTTTCATTCCCGATGTCCTTATTGGGGATTAATCTTTATCGAGCGCCCTTACTGCGCCGCTGGGTAAGCCTCACCGTCATCCGCGTAACGCTGCAGGCGCTCGCGCCACCACTTGGCCGCCAGGCCGCTGGCGCTTTCACGCCAGCCGAAATAGGCAGCGTCGCTGCAGCGCTCAGATTCAACGCGTTTCGCCACCAGTTCGCCGCTGTTCAGGTAAGGTTCCGCCAGAGAGCGCGGCAGATAGCCACAGCCCAGCCCGGCCAACTGCGCCTGCAGTTTGGCGTCAAAGCCGAAGACCGTCAGCGTATCCTGTTCTTCCAGCAGGTTCAGGCTCTGCGGCGCGTTGACGCGCGAGGTATCGCGCACCACCACCGCCCGGTGCTGACGGATCTCATCCTTCGGCAACGGTTCCGGCAGCGCCGCCAGCGGATGCTGCGGCGCGACGGCGAACACGTAATCCAGCTGCCCCAGGCGGCTGAACGCATAGCCCACCCGCGACGGCGGCTCGCAAATGGCACCGATGATAATGTCGGCGCAGCCGTAAACCAGCGACTCCCAGGAACCGGCCAGCACCTCGTGGCTGAAGCGCAGCCGGGTATGGTGATGCTGCCGATAGAACTCGTCGATCAGCGGCAACAGGCGGGCAAACGGGAAGGAGGCGTCGATCCCGAGCGTGATCTCGCTTTCCCAGCCGTTCTCCACGTAGCGCGCCTGCTGTTCCAGATCCTGCGCCGCGCGCAGCAACACCCGCCCTTTTTCCAGCATCAGCTTGCCGGTATCGGTGAACTTCGCCCGATGGCCGGAGCGATCGAGCAGGGTGATGTCAAGATCGTTCTCGAGCTTTTGCACCATATAGCTCAGTGCCGAAGGGGTTTTAAACAGTGCGGCGGCCGCGGCGGCGAAAGATCCGTGCCGGTCCAGCGCGTCCAAAATCAGCAGCGCTTCCAGGTTTAATCTCATGCTTTCTCCCGTGTATAAAAAAACTCAACAAGTCGGCAAAAATTCTGCGGTATCTTTGAAATCGCCCTCTGCCTACCATGGGTTTTATCGGCGTTACACTCATCAGATGTTCAACCGAAATATCACTGGGAAGGTAAATTATGTCCAAGTTTCAACTGCTTGATAAAGACAACTCCGCACTGATTTTTATCGATCATCAACCACAAATGGCCTTCGGCGTGGCTAATATTGATCGTCAGCAACTGAAAAACAACGTTGTTGGTTTGGCGAAGGCAGGCAAAATTTTCAACGTCCCCACCCTTTTCACCTCGGTCGAAACCGAAAGCTTCAGCGGCTATATCTGGCCGGAACTGCTGGCGGTACACCCTGAAATCACCCCGATTGAACGTACCTCGATGAACTCCTGGGAAGACGCGGCCTTCGTTAAAGCCGTGGAAGCCACCGGCCGCAAAAAGCTGGTGATCTCCGCGCTGTGGACCGAAGTTTGCTTGACCTTCCCAGCGCTGATGGCGCTGGAAGCCGGCTATGAAGTGTATGTGGTGACCGACACCTCCGGCGGCACCTCCGTCGATGCGCACGAACGCTCGATCGATCGCATGGTGCAGGCCGGCGCCGTACCGGTGACCTGGCAACAGGTGCTGCTGGAGTACCAACGCGACTGGGCACGCAAAGACACCTACGACGCGGTGATGGCGCTGGTGCGCGAACACAGCGGCGCGTACGGCATGGGCGTCGACTACGCTTACACTATGGTGCACCACGCACCGGCCCGCACGGTGAAATAATTCCCCCTGCCCCGGCCCCGCGCCGGGGTATTTTCAGGAGTCGGTTTTATGGCCCATCCGCAGCATGTCACGCTGGTGATCACCCACCGTTTGGCGCCGGGGAACGAGCAGGCCTATGAGGCCTGGCTGAACCGCATCATGCCGGACGCCGCGGGCTTCACCGGCCATCTGGGCGTCAACGTCATCCGCCCATCCGACAGCGAACAGGCCTATACGGTGCTGGTCCGCTTCGACAATGTCGACAATCTCTACCGCTGGCTCAACTCGCCGCTGCGCAAGCAATACATCGAAGAAGTCACTCCGTTGTTGCTGGAGAACGACCATATCGAGATCCGCCCCGGCGCGGAGTTCTGGTTTACCCCACCCAACCCCAACGTGCGCCAGCCGCCCCAGTGGAAGCAGTTCATCATCACCCTGCTGGTGATCTTCCCTTCCACCAATCTGGTGCCATGGTTTTGGGGGCTGGCGCTGCCGCAGTTGAACGGCACGCTGCTCGGCCATTTTCTCAATGACGCCACCGTGGTCGCCCTGGTGGTGTACCTGTGGATGCCCATCGTGACTCGCGTTTTTCATCAATGGCTGACCCGCCGCTAGGCGGTTCGCCGGGAGAATGTTATGAACCACCACGCTTCATTGATCATCACCAACGGCAAGTTTCACACCGTCGATCGCCAAAATCCTACCGCACAGGCGGTCGCCATCCGCGACGGCAAGTTTCTGGCGGTCGGCAGCGAAGGCGAAGTCATGCAGCACGCCGGGCCGGAAACCCAGGTGATCGATCTGCACGGCCACACCGCCATTCCGGGCCTGAACGACTCGCACCTGCACCTGATCCGCGGCGGCCTGAACTACAACCTGGAGCTGCGCTGGGAAGGCGTGCCTTCGCTGGCCGACGCGCTGCGCATGTTGAAAGAGCAGGCGCTGCGCACGCCGAGCCCGCAATGGGTGCGGGTGGTCGGCGGCTGGACCGAATTCCAGTTTGCCGAACGCCGCATGCCGACACTGGACGAAATCAACCAGGCGGCGCCGGACACGCCGGTATTTATTCTGCATCTCTACGATCGCGCGCTGCTCAACCGCGCGGCGCTGAAGGTAGTCGGCTACACCAAAGACACGCCGAACCCACCGGGCGGCGAGATCCAGCGCGACGCCAACGGCAACCCGACCGGCATGCTGATCGCCAAACCCAACGCCATGATCCTGTACGCCACGCTGGCGAAAGGGCCGAAGCTGCCGCTGGAACAGCAGGTCAACTCCACCCGCCAGTTCATGCGTGAGCTGAACCGCCTCGGCCTCACCAGCGCCATCGACGCCGGCGGCGGTTTCCAGAACTACCCGGAGGATTATCAGGTGATCGCCGAGCTGCACGAGAAAAAGCAGCTGACCATCCGTATCGCCTATAACCTGTTCACCCAGCGGCCGAAGCAGGAACTGGAAGACTTCGAGCTGTGGACTGATATGCTCAAGCCAGGCCAGGGCACCGATTTCTATCGCCACAACGGCGCCGGCGAGATGCTAGTGTTTTCCGCCGCCGACTTCGAAGACTTCCTGCAGCCGCGCCCGGATCTGCCGCCGGGCACCGAAGACGAGCTGGAGCGGGTGGTGCGCCATTTGGTCGAGCACCGCTGGCCGTTCCGCCTGCACGCCACCTATGACGAGTCCATCAGCCGCATGCTGGACGTGTTCGAGAAGGTGAACCGCGACATTCCGTTCAACGGGCTGCACTGGCTATTCGACCACGCCGAAACCATTACCGAACGCAATATCGAACGGGTCAAGGCGCTGGGCGGCGGCATTGCGGTGCAGCATCGCATGGCGTTCCAGGGCGAATATTTCGCCGATCGCTACGGCATCGAAGCCACCAAACATACGCCGCCGGTAGCGAAAATGCTGGCGGCTGAGCTGCCGGTCGGGCTGGGCACCGACGCCACCCGCGTCGCCAGCTACAACCCGTGGACGGCGCTGTACTGGCTGGTCTCCGGCCGCACCGTCGGCGGCATGGCGATGTACGACGACAGCGCCCGGCTGGATCGCGAAACGGCGCTGATGCTGTGGACGCAAGGGAGCGCCTGGTTCTCCACCGAACAGGGCAAGAAAGGCCAGATCAAGGTCGGTCAGTTGGCGGATATGGCGGTGCTGTCGCAGGACTATTTCAGCGTGCCGGAAGAGCAGATCAAAGGCATCGAGTCGGTGATGACGATGGTGGATGGCAAAGTGGTCTACGCCGCTGGCAGCTTCTCGCCGCTGGCGCCACCGCCGCTGCCGGTGCTGCCGGAGTGGTCACCGGTCACCCAAGTGCCGGGCCACTACCGCTCCGCGCCGCCGTCGGCGGCAGCTCGCGTCGGGGTCGTGAGCCAGGCGCACCAATGCTGCGGCCCGTGCGGTGTACACGCGCATCAGCATGACATTGCGCGCCGCTCCAGCATCCCGGTGTCGGACGAGAATGCCTTCTGGGGCGCGTTCGGCTGTTCGTGCTTCTCGTTCTAAGTTGCCAGCCCAGCAACTTATTACGTAACTAGCTTAATAAGATACTAAGTTAGTAAAGTAGCAAATTAATGGCGCTGTCCGCGGAGAGCGCCATTTTATTGTCAATCGCGGTTGATCTCCAGCCAGCGCCGCTGCTCGGCGGAGGCGGCTATCGCATCCAGCACGCAAGACACCTTCCAGCCTTCTTCAAAGTCCGGCCACATGCGATCGCCCGCGGCGATGCCGTTGACCAGATCGCGGATCTCCACCGTCTTCTGATCGTTAAAACCGATGCCGTGCCCGGCGCTGATGCAAAACGCCGCATAGTCCGGGTGCTTCGGCCCCACCAGCAGCGTCTTGAACCCCTGCCGCTCCACCGGTTCATCGTGCCGATACAGCTTCAGCTCCGCCATCCGTTCCTGGGTATAGCTCAGCGTGCCTTTAGTGCCGGTGACCACATAGGTCAGCCCCATCTTGCGCCCGCAGGCGATGCGCGACGTTTCGATCGTGCCCATCGCCCCGCCGGCGAAACGCAGCAGTGCACTGGCCTGATCTTCGTTTTCCACCGGCAGCAGGCGCGCCGGGTCTTGCGGGTCCGGGCGCTGCTTGATCACGGTCTGCATATCGCCAGAGACCGCCACGATATCGCCCACCAGGTAGTGCGCCATATTGACGATATGCGCCGCCAGATCCCCCAACGCGCCCAGTCCGGCGCTGGCGCGGCGGCAGTGCCAGTCGATCGGCGTGCGCGGGTCGGCCAGGTAATCCTCATTGTGGGTGCCGTAAAAATGCACCACCTCGCCGATTTCGCCGTTGGCGATGATCTCGCGCGCCAGCTGGCTGGTCGGGTTCTTCATGTAGTTGAAACCGACCAGCGTTTTCACGCCCTTGGCGCGGGCGGCCTGCACCATCTCCGCCGCGTCGGCGGCGTCCAGCGCCAGCGGTTTTTCCGAATATACGTGCTTGCCGTGGCGGATCGCCGCCAGCGCCATCTCTTTGTGCAAGAAATTAGGGGCGCAGATGTCTACCACGTCGATCGCCGGATCGGCCACCAGCTGCCGCCAGTCGCCGGTCGAACGCGCAAAGCCGAACTCGGCCGCGCGCTGCGCCGCCAGCTCGGGCGTCACCTCCGCCAGCATCTCCAGCACCAGATCCCCTTTAAGGGGAAAGACCGTGGGGGCCTGCGCATAGGCGATAGCGTGACAACGCCCGATATAGCCGGTGCCGATTAACCCAACGCGTACCTGTTTCATCATTTTCTCCCGTGACCGAAATTCTGTGTAGAACCAGGCGCGGCTCAATGAAACGCGCCGATTGATAACGGGTTTATATGGAATATAAATTTCAATAACAAGCACGCGGGAAAATAAAGTTCATATTCGTGATGCCGTTCATGAAACGTTGACGGGATGATGCAATGAGGAAAGCCCGGACGCGGCTGGTCGTATCCGGACGGGATAAAATGAACCATTTATTTCATATTACGGCAAACCGTTGGCACCGTGTTGCACGTAGCCAGGGCGTTGCAGCAGGCGCTGCTGATAGGCCGCCAGCGCCGCATAATTCGGCCGCTCGAACGGCGTCATCAGCCAGCGGTTCAGCGACAGCCCCAGCACCACGTCCGCCAGCGTGAAGGTGGCGCCGGCGGCATAAGGGCCGTGCTGCGCCAAACGCCTGTCCAGCAGCCCCATCAGCCGATTCCACTCGCGTTCGGCGGCGGCCAGGCTGGCGGCATCCTGGTAATCCGCATGCCCGCGCACGCGCGACATGAACACATAGCGCCAGGCGCCGTTCAGATCGGTGGCCTGCCAGTCCATCCACATCTCCACCGCCGCGCGCGCGCCGGGTTCCTGCGGCAGCAGATCGCGGCGCCCTTCCCGCCCCACCAGATAGCGGCAAATGGTGTTCGACTCCCACAGCACCCGCTCGCCGTCAATCAGCACCGGCACCAGGCCGTTGGGATTCAGCGCCAGAAACGCCGGCTCCTGCGTGGAGCGAAAGCCGCTGCCCCAGTCTTCCCGTTCCAGCGTCAGCCCCAGCTCCTGACAGGTCCATAACACTTTGCGCACGTTGATTGATGAAGCCTTGCCCAAGACTCTCAGCATCGGTTTTCCTCTTATCTATTCTTTCCAGAAAGGTTTACATCCTTCACGCAGCGCTTCTGCACGCGACAAACCAATATCGATCAGCCGCGCATCGTCCAGCAATAATAATTCTTTTCGCGTCCTGTAGCGTTGCAGATACAGACGCCAGCGTGACCCACCGAATGAGCGCCGCCGCGGCGCGCCAGTAAACAGAGCCATCTTGTTATTCTCCCTGATGTTTTCGCGTTGCAGTCATCATGCTCGCCGAGAGAAAAACAATACAGATTCACGCTGGCGCTATTTTTTTCATACAGCTGCACCAAAAAACCCACTGAATGGTTTACTTTGAAAGCATCTGTACCGGTTTTTTAATTCTTACCGCCGATGAGAGGCCTCTGTATGACACGCTACGCCACGCTGGCCGCCATTCTCAGCCAACGCATTCAGCAAGGGTTGTATCCGGCCGGCCATCGCCTGCCTTCGGTGCGCGCATTGAGCCAGGAGCACGGCGTCAGCATCAGCACGGTGCAGCAAGCCTACCGGCTGCTCGAGGAACAGCGCCTGGTGGAAGCGCGGCCGAAGTCGGGCTACTTCGTGCATACGCGGCGCGCGCAGGCCGAGCTGCCCGCTATGACGGCGCCGGTGCAGCGGCCGGTGGACATTTCGCAATGGGAGCAGGTGCTGGAGCTGGTGCGCAGCCGGCCGCGCGAAGGCCTGATCCAACTGGGGCGCGGCATGCCGGACGTCGCCGAGCCGACGATGAAACCGCTGATTGTCGCCCTGCGCAACGCCGCCCGCCACGGCGACCTGCGCAGCCTTTATTACGACAGCATTCAGGGCGTGACCGCGCTGCGTGAACAGGTCGCTCGTCTGCTGCTGGATTCCGGCTGCCATATCGGTGCCGATCAGTTGCTGATCACCACCGGTTGCCAGGAAGCGATCTCCGCCGGGCTGCGCGCCGTTTGCCAACCCGGCGACATCGTGGCGGTCGATTCCCCCTGCTTCCACGGCACCATGCAAACGCTGAAGGGATTGGGCATCAAAGCGCTGGAAATCCCCACCGATCCGCTCACCGGCGTCAGCCTGGCCGCGCTGGAGATGGCCCTTGAACAGTGGCCGATCAAGGCCATTCTGCTGACGCCCAACTGCAACAACCCGCTGGGCTACATCATGCCCGACGCCCATAAACAGCGGCTGCTGACGCTGGCGCAACGCCACGATGCGGCGATCATCGAGGATGACGTTTACGGCGACATCGCCTATCACTACCCGCGGCCGCGCACCATCAAGTCGTTCGACGACGACGGCCGCGTGCTGCTGTGTAGCTCGTTTTCCAAAACGCTGGCGCCGGGGCTGCGCGTGGGCTGGATCGCGCCCGGCCGCTATCTGGAGCGGGTGCTACACATGAAGTTCATCGGCTCCGGCGCCACCGCCACCCAGCCGCAGCTGGCGATCGCCGAATTTATCCGCAGCGGGCACTATCTGCAGCACCTGCGGCGCATGCGCGCCCGCTACCAGCAGAACCGCGATCGCATGACCGATCTGATCCTGAAACACTTCCCGGTCGGCACCCGCGTCAGCCGGCCGCGCGGCGGTTTTATGCTGTGGATCGAATTGGACGAGGCGTTCGATACCCTGCGGCTAAACCGCCATCTCGAGCAGCAAGGCGTACAAATCGCCGTCGGCAGCATTTTTTCCGCCGCCGGCAAGTACCGCAACTGTCTGCGCATCAACTATGCGCCGACGCTGACGACGGAGATCGAACAGGCGGTACAACGGGTCGGCGCCACCATCCAGGCACTGATGCCGGACGGCAGTTTGGCGCAATCAGATTAAATCTTGACGCGATCGGATTATCGGCGCACGGACAGGCTGTTTTAGAGTAAGGCCTTCTCTTATCACTGGCAGGCAACAACCATGAGCAGCGATCAAATTCCGGTTTCCAACGCGTTGGCGGTGCGCCTCGCGGCGCAAGGCGTCGATCTCGAACGGGTCGGTCAGTTAGCCGGTTTGCCCGCCGGGCTGCTCAGCGAGCGGCGCGTAAAAGTGCGGTTGACCACCCACCAGTTCTTCGCCGTCTGGCGCGCCCTCGCCCAACTGAGCGACGATCCCGCCTTTGGTCTGCGGCTGGGCGGCGACGTCGCGCCGGAGCATTACGATATCGCGTCAGTCGCCGCACTGCATTCCGCCACGATGGGCGAAGCGCTGCGTAAAGTCGCACGCTACAAACGGTTGGTGTGCCCGGAAGAACTGATGCTGGAGGAAGATGGCGACAGCGTTCGGCTGCATACGCGTTGGACGATGATCGAGGACCATACGCCGGAATTGCTGATAGACACCATGTTCGCCTCTATCACCACCCTGTGCCGCCGTGGCACCGGTTTACCGCTGCAGCCCAAGGCGCTTGAGGTGACCCGCCGTCGCGATCCCCACTCACCGCTGCTGCGCCACTTCGGCTGCCCGGTGCGATTCGACGCGCCGTTGGACGTGCTGGTATTTGACCGTGCGCTGATGCAGCAGCCGCTCATCACCCACGACCAGGACATGTTGGCGCAGCTGCTGCCGGAGCTGGAGGCCGAGTTGGCCGAGGTGTGCGCCGAGCAAAACTTACCGATGCAGGTGATGGCGATCCTCGGCCGCAGCATGCGCGGCCAGCGCCCCAGCGTCAACAGCGTGGCCGCGGAGCTCTATCTCAGCCCGCGCACGCTGCAGCGCCGTCTGCAACGGCACGGCTACAGCTACCAGCAGCTGCTGGACAAAACTCGCCATCGTACCGCCTGCCGCTTGTTGGCGGATACCGATCTCGAGCCGGGCGAAATCGCCTTTGTGCTGGGATTCGAAGAGCTGAACTCGTTCAGCCGCGCCTTTATTCAGTGGGAAGCGCTGACGCCCAGCCGCTGGCGCACTCAGCGTGCAGCCGACCATCGGGAGGACAGAGCATGAAAGTGATTATCTTCGGCGCCAGCGGCATGGTGGGCCAGGGCGCGCTGCGAGAATGCCTGCGCGATCCGCGGGTCAGCGAAGTGCTCAGCATCGGCCGGCGCCCGTTGGCGCAGAGCCACGCCAAACTGCGCCAGCTTTCTGTGCCCGATCTGCGTGATCTGTCGGCGCTGGAGCCGCAGCTCGCCGGCTACGACGCCTGTTTCTTCTGCCTGGGGATTTCGTCCGCCGGCCTGAGCGAAGCCGAGTATCGCGCGGTGACTTACGATCTGACGCTGGCCGCCGCCCGCCCGCTGGCGAGGCTGAATCCGACGATGGTCTTCCTCTACGTTTCCGGCGTCGGCACCGACAGCAGCGAACGCGGCCGCAGCATGTGGGCCAGGGTCAAGGGCGCCACCGAAAACGCGCTGCTGGCGCTGCCGTTCCACGCGGTGATGTTCCGCCCCGGCGCCATTGTGCCACTGCACGGCATTCGCTCCAAAGTCCGTACATACGATCTGATTTATCGGCTGTTCAAACCGCTGTGGCTCGGCGCATTGCGGCTGTTTCCCTCGCAGGTGAGCAGCACCGAACGAATCGGGCTGGCGATGCTGGCGGTGGCGCGCCGGGAAACCGCCTTGCGCATCCTGGAGCCGCCGCAGATCAATCAACTGGCGACGCGCTGAAATACCGTCATCAACCGCGCCGCCGCCAATACGCCGCCACCCGGCGGCGCAGATGCTCGATGCCCTGCGGATGCTCAATAAACTGCGCCACCGGCATCATCCGCCAGCGCTGGCCTTCGTCGCCAAAGCGAATGGCGGCGATCTGCGCCGGGGCGATCTCGCCGGCCATAAACCAGGTCGGCGGGGAGCCGGGCAGAACGCCATCGTAGCGCCGCCGCCAGACAACCTGACATTCCGCGATCGTCACGCCGAACTCTTCCTGCGTTTCCCGCTGCACGCACTGCAGCGGCGTTTCGCCGTTTTCCCGCCCGCCGCCAGGCAGATCCCATTGACCGGGCCATGGAATGCCCGGCTTGTCGTCCCGTTGGTAAACCAGCAAGCGATCGTCGCACAGCAGCGCGATCTTGGCCCCGCCAAACGCCTCGTCCGTCATGATTTCTCCGCTCCCGGCCCATCGCCTTTGACCGAACATCATACTTCATCCCCGCGCGGCCTGGTGTATAGTGAAAATCCGTTTTCACAACAGGCGAACAATAACGATGAACTCTCCGTTTCTGGTGACTCCCCAATGGCTTGCGCAACATATCAACGATGAAAATCTGGTGGTGATCGACGTTCGGATGTCGCCGGTGGGGCTAACGCCGAAAAAGGACATGCTTGCCGAGTTCGAACGCGGCCATATCCCCGGCGCGGTCTATTTTGATATCGACGACGTGGCGGACAAAAACACCGCGCTGCCGCACATGCTGCCGACGGCGGCGGAGTTTGGCGCGGCGGTGGGCAAACTGGGCATCAGCGAGCGCGATACCCTGGTGATTTACGACGAGGGCAACCAGTTCTCCGCACCGCGCGGCTGGTGGACCTTCCGCAATTTCGGCGCCGAGCATGTTTACGTACTGGACGAAGGGCTGAACGGCTGGACCGCGCTGGGGCAAGCGCTGGCAACCGGCCCGGCGCAGCCTGCCCCGCAGACGTTCAACGCCCGGTTCAACGCCGACGCGGTGGTGGATATGCGGCAAGTGGAACAGGCGCTAGGCACGCCGGTGCAAATTCTCGACGCGCGCGCCGCGCCGCGTTTCCATGCCGAAGCGCCGGAGCCGCGTCCCGGCCTGCACCGCGGCCACATTCCGGGCAGCATCAACATTCCGTACGGCGAGCTGCTGGAGAACGGCCGTTTCAAATCGCTGGAGGCACTGCGCCAAACCTTCAGCGACAAGGGGGTGGACATCAACGGCCCGATCATCACCAGCTGCGGCTCCGGCGTGACGGCGGCGGTGCTGGCGTTTGGCTTGTTGTCGCTCGGCGCGCCGCAGGTCAAGCTGTATGACGGTGCCTGGAGCGAATGGGGCCAGCTGAGCGGCAAGCAGCCAATCGCCCAAGATTAGGTTTCGATCCGCTCGACCACGATCTGCGCCAGCCGCTGCACGGCGGCCGAAGGCTGATCCTCGGCGCGGTGCAGCACCACGCCGAGTTGGCCAAGAGCGGGCAGCAGATCGGGGGCCAGCGGTGACAGGCCGGGCGGTAAGCCCGCCGCCGTGCGCACCGTGACGCCCAACCCGGCGCTCACCGCCGCCCAAACGCCATTCAGGCTGCGGCTGGTAAAGGCGATGCGCCAGGGAATACCGGCGCGATCCAGCGCCTGCGTCGCCGCGCTGCGCATCAGACAGGGCGCGTCGAACATCACCAACGGCAAGGGCTCATCCCCTTCTCGCCACGGCGCCAGCGCGAAGCCGGGCGAGGCGATCCAGTGCAGCTGCCGCTGCCCCAGCGCCTGATGAAACGGCGTGCTCAAACCGCCATCCCACGCCAGCGACAGATCCAGCTGGCCTTTCAGCACCCAGTCGATCAGCTCGGCATTGCGGGCGATGCGCGCCTCGATGCGCACCTTCGGATTGGCGCGCGCGAAGCTGCCCAACACCTGCGGCAGAAACGTCTCGCCGAAATCCTCCTGCAACCCCAGCCGCACCGTGCCCTGCAGATCCAACCCGCGCACCGCGGCGGCGGCTTCGTCATTGAGCTCCAGCAGACGGCGCGCGTAGCCGAGCAGGGTTTCCCCCGCCTCGGTCATCACCATGCCGCGCCCAGCCTTGCGCAGGATCGGCGCGCCGACCTGCTGTTCCAGCTTTTTCAGGTGGGCGCTGACCGCCGACGTCGAACGCCCCAGCCGTTCAGCCGCCTTGGCGAAGCTGCCCAGCTCGACGCCGGTGACGAAGCTGCGCAAATCCTCGAGATCGAACGTTATTCGCCCCATGCTGACCGTCCTGATTTTTTGAACCATCAATCAAAATAATACCGATTTTACTGATAAAGATGGCGTGTCACGCTCTCCGGGTCAATGTCTTTCCGGAGAATCCTTATGCTCGCGATGCAATACCGTTTCACCCTGCCCGCCGATTACGACATGGCGATCGTCCGCCGCCGCATCGCCGATGTCGGCCATCGGCTCGACGCCTGCCCGCAGCTGATCGTCAAAGCCTATTTGTACGCACAGCGCAGCGAAGGCAGCGCCACTGCGAGGCGTGCATGCCACCAACCGGTTGTCAGACAAGCGCCATCTGATGGAGAAAAAAGATGACTGCAGCTGTCAGCATTGGATAAATGTGCCTGAAAAATGGTTTTTAGGTTAAAAAACACATCGAAACTGGCATTTTCATACATTATGTATCGTTAGTTCACGCCAGCCGCGGATAGGTCACGCTACGTTTCATGGTTAGAAACCCCAAAAAGTCGATTGACCTTCTTAATCATCAAGAATGCTATGCTGACCTAATTTATAAGTTTTACTACACTTTCTGAGTCGACCTGTAATGCTCAGGTTGTGCCATCTCTGACAAGGTCTATATAAGGTGATAACAATAGTTATTTATCTTAAATTCAGTTCCTCTATTAAAGGCAGGAGGTACTATGGAAAACGAAAATTCAGTTTTAACACAACGCATTCTCTTTTCTTATAAAAATGAGAATGGCACCGAAATTAGTTGCCAGTCAGATATTGTTGCAACAAAAGAACAAGCACTAGACTATTTCTTCAAGGCTTTTGAAGGTGCCGATGTTTCAATTATAGATGTATCTAATGACAAACAATGGCAACAGCACTCACATGAACATTAATTAATTGGAGGTATTATGATTTCTCAAAACGTCTGGGCACCGCCAGGTGCCTTTGGACCCTGGGTTAATCTTGAAAGTCATATTGGTGATATAGCATACACTGTTTACTTTGAGTCTATCTCTCAACTTGAAGGTCCCTTTGTGGCATTTATTTGGTATGCGCCAAACGGCCCTAAAACAGTGACGGTTATTGGCCCTGCATCGTTTCAAATTGCCTGTCGAGGCGCTGGGCAAGATAAAATCAAATTTAAGAGCATTAGCGGGACGGGACAAGGTGTTCACGTTTATACTAATTTAGCTTGATATCATAAAGCAACCTTATTATAAATAAGGTTGCTATTCTATACCTTATTGGTCGTAAGCACTGAGTATGTCGATAGCGAGTTCTTTGTTGGTGACAGACTGATAATATCCGTTGCCAACATCTATTTTAGAATGAATTCTTACAGGAGATGTTACTGGTGTTTCGTTAAAATAAACGGAAACATCCTTACCCTCGTTGCTGTTTATCAAATTGTTTAACTTTTTCTTACACTGGTCATTGTCACTCAAATTTATAATCACACCGGTTTGATTAGTCTTTTTATTATCTTGTAACTTTGCTGTGGCGACACATTTATGACTTAGGGTAAAACTATCCTGCCCAACTACATACTTTAGCTGATCTTTTTCTTTGTAACTTGAGCAGCCTAATAATAACAATGCAGGTACGCTTAACAATAAGGACTTCGTCTTAAATCTTTTCATATCAACTCCTTTTGTGGGGGCTTAGCGTTAGAATAAGCTACAATCTTATTGTAGTACGTTAATAAGTTCGATGCATCTCAATGTTCTCCTTATAACCTACATAAATCAACATACGGTCATCTGACATATTTTATAAATGTTCTTACATTCCCCCCTCCGCACTGAGCCAGAAATTATCAAAATTCTATAAAGAATTATCTGCTGGTGCTGGCCACCCCCTGCCTTTAATGATTAAAAAGCGAGCTGCCGCCTACCCTGTGCATGTTGATTCAGGTACTGGCGACGTTTGGCCGCGCGTCAATCACTGGCTGACGCATTTCGATCGCCCTCATTTGGCCGAGGCCGCCTGGGCGACCTGTCAGGAGCAGGTTATCGCCCCCTACAGCGATCTGCCTGCGCTGCGGCGCCAACAGCAGGTGGCGCCCGGTGCGCTAGCCTCCATCGTGGCGTTCGATCCCGCCGAGTGGCGGTTAGTGCGGCTGGATGTCTGGCGTGAACCCCCGCAGGCAGGGCCGCAAAACGGCCAACTGTTCCGCGTCGGCCATCTGTCTGCCCCCTTTGACCACACTGCGCCGCGGGTTGACAGCCAAACTTGATATTGATAATCATTATCAACATTAAACATTCATTTGCGGCTCGCGGGATGCGGGCCGCTCTCCGGGGTCAACCGTCATGTCGTCATCACCAATCACACCTTACGCCACCACCTGCTGCATCGTGGGGGGCGGCCCCGCCGGGCTGATGCTCGGCTATCTGCTGGCGCGGGCGGGGATCGACGTGACGGTGCTGGAGAAGCACGCCGACTTCCTGCGCGATTTTCGCGGTGACACCATTCACCCATCGACGCTGGAAGTCATGCACCAACTGGGCCTGCTCGACGAACTGCTGACGTTGCCGCACCAGCGTGCGGAGTCTCTGCACGCCGAAGTCGCCGGGCGCGACATCAAGCTGGCGGATTTCACCCGCCTGCCGACGCGCTGCAAATTTATCGCCTTTATGCCGCAGTGGGAGTTCCTCAACTTTTTGGCCCAGCAGGCCGCCGCCTTCCCCAACTTCAGGCTGCTGACCTCAACGCAGGTTCACCAGCTGCTGTACGACCGCGGCCATGTGTGCGGCGTGCTGGCCGACACGCCGGAAGGCCCGATCCGCGTGCGCAGCCAGTTGGTGATCGGCACCGACGGCCGCAACTCGGTGGTGCGCGAACAGGCGGCGCTCAGCAGCCGATCCTTCGGCGCGCCGCGCGACGTAGTGTGGATGAAGCTCAGCAAGCAGCCGGGCGATCCGGCCTGGTCGATGGGCCACACCGGGCCGAAACAGAACTTCATCATGATCGATCGCGGCGACTACTGGCAGTGCGGTTATTCGATCGACAAAGGCAGCTTCGATGCGATCCGCCACAGCGGGCTGGAGAAATTTTTACTGCACCTCGCCGAGGTGACGCCATTCCAGGACGATCGCCTGCAGGAGATCGTCGAGTGGGATCAGGTCAAACTGCTGAGCATTCGCATCGATCGTCTGGATCGCTGGGCCAAACCGGGGGTGCTGTGCATCGGCGACGCCGCGCACGCCATGTCGCCGATCGGCGGCGTGGGCGTCAACCTGGCGATTCAGGACGCGGTGGCCGCCGCCAACGCCCTGATCCCGCCGCTGCGCCAGCATCGGCTGCAGCTGAAGCATCTGCTGAGCGTGCAGCGCCGGCGCGAACTCCCCACTCGCGCCATCCAGTTTTTGCAGATCAAAATGAGCCAGCGCAAGCCGGGCGAACGCCGCGCGGCGGGCGGCTCGCGCTTGATCGCCCGCGTCGGCAACAGCCGCTGGCTGCCGCGCCTGTTCGGCCGCATCATCGGCCTGGGTTTTCGCCGTGAAACGCCGCGGCATCTGTCCAACGAAACCTGCCCGCCGGAATAGCATTGGTGATTTTTTCATCGCGCCGTATAATGGTTAAATCGAACGATTTAATTAACTGGAGCGATTAAATGTACGCACTCACCGCGAACGAGGCCAAAACCCAATTCGGCGATTTGCTGCTCAAGGCGCAGCGTGAACCGGTGCAAATCAATCGCAACGGCAAACCGGTCGCCGTCGTCATGTCTGTAGAAGATTACCAGGCGCTGGAAGATCTCAAATTAAGCGCACTGCAGCAAAAAATCGCGCAGGCTACCGCCGAGGAAGACGCCGGTAAGGCGGTAGACGGCGATGCCTTCTTCAACCGTCTGCTCACCGATGAAACAGACTGAGATGCCCGCGTTTCGCCTCACCCCGCAGGCCCAACAAGATCTGCTGGCTATTCGTCATTTCACCATCGAGCACTGGGGCCAAGCGCAATCTCGCCGCTATCTTGAGCAGTTGAGAGAGGTCATGCATCATTTGGCAGATATGCCGGAAGCGGGTAAAGCTCACTTCCACGATCTGGGCGAAGAGATACGCAGTTTTCCTTACGCCAGCCATAGGATCTACTACCGCAACCGCCCTGCCGGCATCACCGTTCTCGCCATTCTGCATCAGGCGATGGTGCCTCACCGGCATCTGGAACAACGGCTGTAATTTTTCTTACTCAAAGGGGCACTGATGTTCACCGTTCGTCAGGCATTGCTGGAAGATTTAACCCTGGTGCGCGATATCGGCATCCGCACCTACCGCGCCCACTTCGGTGAGCTGTGGCACTACCCGCACGAGCTGGAGGCCTTTTTGGCCGAGGATTTTTCCGTCTCCGCGCTGGAACAGACGCTGCGCGATCCCGACGTGTGCTGTCTGTTGGCCTATGAGAATGACGCCCTCGTCGGCTATGCGCGGCTCAACGTCGACAGCCTGCTGGCGCCAACGCAAACCCGTGGCGCAGAGCTGCAGAAAATCTATTTCCTGCCGGGCCATGCCGGCAATGGCTATGGCCAGCGCCTGTTCGAACAGGTGCAACAGCGGGCCATCGAGCGCCGGCAAAAGACGCTGTGGCTGGAGGTGCTGCAACGCAACACCGGCGCCCAACGCTTTTATCAGCGCCAGGGATTGAGCATTTGTGGCGAGACCTGCTACACCAGCGCCCAGGGCTCGATAGGCATCTGGTATATGAGCAAGGCGCTGTAACCGCGCCCCGCTCCGCCGTCGTTTAGCGCGGCTCCCGCTGCAGCATCAGGAACAGCAAGGCAAACGCATTGGGCGCCAGGTAGATCAGCGCCCCCAGCTGCACCGCCAGCGGATCCTTCTTGGCCTGCCAGGCCATAAACCAGTCGCCGGCGACCACCATAAAACCGACGCCCCACACCGCAATTGCGCAAAGCGCCCCCAGCATCGCCCAGGCTTTGCCCTTGGCGAAGGCGGCGTAAGGGCCTTTCAATCGCCCGATCATCAGCACCACGCCCGCGGCCGCGAATAGGCCGGCCAGCGTTTCCAGCGTGGTGATGACCGCCAACCCCAACATGCAGGCCCAGTCGGCGCGGATCGCGCGCCACATCAGCCCCGGCGTTTGATAAGTATCCTGCATGGCAAGCAGCGGCCCCACTGCATTGCGCGCGGTGCCGGCGAAATCCGCCGTATTGTTCAACAGGCTGAACAGCCCCCACAGAGCCGGAAACAGAGACAGGACGATGCAACCGAGGCGTGACACAGTGATTTCGTTCATGGTTATCCTTAATGAATAAACGGGTGGCTCCCGTCCTCATGACGGGACCGCTATTGAGATCCTGATAGTTTGACGTGCACAATGTAAGAACTAATCTTACAATGACGCAGCATAGCCGAAAGTGAGGAGGAACAATGGGCAGAACACTAACGGTAGATCTGGGTGACGAACTGCGTAGCTTCGTCGAAGACCTGGTGGCCAGCGGCGATTACCGAACGCCCAGCGAAGTCATCCGCGAATCCGTGCGCACTTTGCGCGAACGTACCGCCGCCTCAAAACTGGAAGAGCTTAGGCGCTTGATCGCCGAAGGAGAGAACAGCGGCGAAGCCGTCGAATGGGATCGTGATGTGTTCATGGAAAGAATACGGAGCAAAGCAAAAGGATGCGCAGGAGAGTAACCGTTCGTCCAAAAGCGTTGGACGATATGGAAGAGATCTATTTTTACGGGTTGGCGCACTTTGGCTTGCAGGTGGCCGAAGATTATCTGCGCCGCCTGCATCAGGCTTTCGATAACCTTAGCCACCACCAACTCGGCAGAAACATCGATGCAATCGGCCCCGGCCTATGGGTATTGCCCGTCGCCAACCACCTGATTTATTTTCGACAGCACAGGCGGGAGGTGAATATCATCAGAGTGCTGCATCATTCCCGCGATCCGCTCAGCCAATCCTTTTTCAGCTGACCCAACGTTAAATCGCCACCAGCGCGCGGACGCCGTCCTGTTCCATAGCGCTGCCGGCGCCGCGCTGCACGATGCTGCCGCGCGACATCACCAGATAGCTATCCGCCAGGTCGGCGGCGAAGTCATAGAACTGCTCCACCAGCAGGATCGCCATATCGCCCCGCGCCGCCAGCTGTTTGATCACCGCGCCGATCTCCTTGATCACCGAAGGTTGGATCCCTTCCGTCGGTTCGTCGAGGATCAACAGCTGCGGCCGGCAGGCCAGCGCCCGGCCAATCGCCAGCTGCTGTTGCTGCCCGCCGGAGAGATCGCCGCCGCGCCGATCCTTCATCTGCCGCAGCACCGGAAACAGTTCATAGATCGGATCCGGCACCGCGCGCGCGTCGGCGCCGGAAAAACGCGCCAGCCCCATCAGCAGATTTTCCTCCACCGTCAGGCGCGGAAAAATCTCCCGCCCCTGCGGCACATAGGCGATACCCGCCTGCACACGCTGATGCGGCTTTTTACCGGTGATGGTTTCGCCCCGCCAACGGACGCTGCCGCTGCGCGCCGGGATCAGCCCCATCAGGCATTTCAGCAGCGTGGTCTTGCCCACGCCATTGCGCCCCAGCAGGCAGGTCACCTCGCCGATGCGCGCCTCGAACGACAGGCCGCGCAAAATGTGGCTGCCGCCGTAATACTGATTCAATTCCTCTACCTGCAGCATGATTACGCCTCCTCAGCGCCCCAGATATACCTCAATCACCCGTTCATCGGCCTGCACCTGCGCCAGCGATCCTTCCGCCAGCACCTGTCCCTGATGCAGCACCGTCACGCGATCGGCAATGGTTTCCACAAACCCCATGTCGTGCTCCACCACCATCAGCGAATGCTTGCCCGCCAGCTCGCGGAACAGTTCGGCGGTGTAGTCGGTTTCAGCGTCGGTCATGCCGGCCGCCGGCTCGTCGAGCAGCAGCAGGTGCGGCTCCTGCACCAGCAGCATGCCGATCTCGAGAAACTGTTTCTGCCCGTGGGACAGCAGCCCGGCGGGCCGGTGGCGCTCATGCCCCAGCCGCAGGGTCTTCAGCATCTCGTCGATGCGGTCGCGCTGCTCGCTGCTTAGGCGGGCGCGCAGGCAGGCCCACACCGACTTGCGGGTTTTCTGCGCGATCTCCAGATTTTCGAACACCGTCAGCGCCTCGAACACCGTCGGTTTTTGAAACTTGCGGCCGATGCCGGCGTGGGCGATCTGCATCGGCGCCAGCCGGGTCAGATCGACGGTCTGATCGTAAAACACCCTGCCGCTGTCCGGCCGGGTTTTGCCGGTGATCACATCCATCAGCGTGGTCTTGCCGGCGCCGTTGGGGCCGATCACGCAGCGCAGTTCGCCGACGCCAATGCGCAACGACAGATCGGTCAGCGCGCGAAAACCGTCGAAGCTGACGTTGACGTTGTCGAGCTGCAGCACCGGATCGGTTTGCTGCCGGTATTTGTCCGCCGGCAGCGGATGAGTAAACAGTTCGTCGGTCACTTGCATCGCCTTCATGAGCTTTTCCTCCGACGTAGCAGGCCAATCACTCCTTTCGGGAGAAACAGCGTGACGACGATAAACATCAGGCCGAGGAAAAACTGCCAGTATTCAGGAATGGCCATGGTGAACCAGCTCTTGGCGCCGTTGACGATGCCGGCGCCGAGCAGCGGCCCCACCAGGGTGCCACGCCCGCCGAGCGCCACCCAGATGGCAGCCTCGATCGAGTTGGTCGGCGACATTTCGCCGGGGTTGATGATGCCGACCTGCGGCACATAGAGCGCGCCGGCCAGCCCGCACAGCACCGCCGACAGCGTCCAGACGAACAGCTTGAAGCCCTTCGGATCGTAGCCGCAGAAGGTCAGGCGGTTTTCCGCATCGCGCACCGCGGTCAGCACCCGGCCGAACTTGCTGCGCGCCAGGGCAAAGCCGATGGCCAGGCTGGCGGCCAGCAGCAGCACCGTCGCCAGGAACAGCGCCACCCGCGTGCCGGCGGCGGTGATGGGAAAGCCGAGCAGCGTAGTGAAACCGGTAAAGCCGTTATTGCCGCCGAAGCCGGTCTCGTTGCGAAAGAACAGCAGCATGCCGGCATAGGTCAGCGCCTGGGTCATGATCGAGAAGTACACCCCTTTGATTTTCGAGCGAAAGGCGAAGTAGCCGAATAGAAAGGCCAGCAGGCCCGGCACCAACACGATCAGGCACAGCGCCCAGGCGAAATGCTGGGTGCCGCTCCAGAACCACGGCAGCTCGTTCCAGGAGAGGAACGCCATAAACGCCGGCAGCCCGTCGCCCGCCGCCTGCCGCATCAGGTACATGCCCATGGCGTAGCCGCCGAGCGCGAAGAATAGCCCGTGGCCGAGCGACAGCAGCCCGGCATAGCCCCACACCAGATCGAGCGCCACCGCCACCACCGCGTAGCACAGGATCTTGCCCGCCAGCGTCAGGGTATAGGTGGACACCGCCAGCGGATGATCCGCCGGCAACAACGTCATGAACGGCATCACCAGCAGCGCCAGCAATGCCAGCCCGCCGATGCTCAACGCCAGCCGGGGCGCTTTCTGCACGCCGGTTACGGTCAATGGTTGGCTCATCAGTCAATCACCCTGCCCTTAAGGGCGAACAGCCCCTGCGGACGCTTTTGAATAAACAGAACGATCAGCACCAGGATCAGGATCTTGCCCAACACGGCGCCGATCTGCGGCTCGAGGATCTTGTTGACGATGCCGAGGCCGAAGGCCGCCGCCACCGTCCCCGCCAGCTGGCCGACGCCGCCGAGTACCACCACCAGGAACGAATCAATGATGTAACCTTGCCCCAGCTCCGGCCCAACGTTGCCCAACTGCGACAGCGCCACCCCGCCGAGCCCGGCGATGCCGGATCCCAACCCGAAGGCCAGCATGTCCACCCGCCCGGTGGGCACGCCGCAGCAGGCCGCCATCGCGCGGTTTTGCGTCACCGCGCGCACGTTCATGCCGAGCCGGGTTTTGTTCAGCAGCAGCCAGGTCAACGCCAGCACCAGCAGCACGAACACGATCACCGCGATGCGGTTCCACGGCAGCACCAGGTTCGGCAACAGCTGCACCCCGCCCGACAGCCACGCCGGGTTGGCGACCTCGACGTTCTGCGCGCCGAACAGCACCCGCACCAGCTGGATCAGCACCAGGCTGATGCCCCAGGTGGCCAGCAGGGTTTCCAGCGGCCGGCCGTACAGGTGGCGGATCACCGTACGCTCAAGCGCCATGCCGATCCCGGCGGTGATGGCGAACGCCACCGGCAGCGCCGCCAGCGGGTAGAGCGCCAGCCACTGCGGCGCAAATTGCTGAAACAACCCCTGCACCAGATAGGCGGAATAGGCGCCGAGCATCAGCATTTCGCCGTGCGCCATATTGATGACGCCGAGCAGGCCGTAGGTGATCGCCAGGCCGAGCGCCGCCAACAGCAGGATCGAGCCGAGCGACAGGCCGCTGAACGCCTGGCCGAGCAGATCGCCGATCATCAGGCGGTGCTGCACGCGCTGCAGGCTGCGCTGCGCCTCGGCGCGCACCGCGGCGTCCGGCTCATTGGCCGCGTCGGTCAACGCCTGCAGCCGCGCGCGGGTTTCCGGCTCGCCCGATTCCCCCAGCAGCCGCACCGCATTGAAGCGCACCTGCGGGCTGGCGTCGGCCAATTGCAGGTTCGCCAGCGCAATGCTCAGCGCGTCGCGTACCTGCGGGTCTTTCTCCTGCGCCAGCCGCCGGGTCAACAGCGGCAACTGCTCGCCCTGCGCCTCGCGCTGCAGCGCGGTCGCCGCCTGCAGCCGCACCGCCGCGTCCGCGCTGACCAACCGCTGCGCCGACAACGCGTTGGCAATCAGAATGCGCAGCCGGTTGTTCAGCCACACTTTCTTCGGCTCGCCAACCGGGGCCGCCTCACCTTCAAGCGGCAGATAGCGGTCGCCCTGGCGGATAAAGGCGCGCTTCGCCTCGTCGATCGCCACGGTTTCCTGCTGCAGCCCCTGCAGCAGCGGCAGGCGCGCGGCGTCCGGCTCGGCCGCCCACGCCTGCAGCAGTTTGGCCTGCTGCGCGCGATTGGCCGCCGCGAACTCATCGGCCGGCCCGGCCTGCGCCAGCAGGGGCCAGGCGCACAGCAGCCACAGCCCGGCGCGCAGAGAGGATAAAAACGGAGATTGCATCAGCTGCCTCTTCTGTTGGGCCGGCGCGCGTCGAGCCGCGCCGGCGCTGAGTGACGTTACTTGCCGCCTTTCACCGGATAATCCGGTTTTTTGTCGTTGCCGGCGATATACGGACTCCACGGCTGCGCGCGCACCGGCGCTTCGGTCTGCCACACCACGTTGAACTGCCCGTTGCCCTCGATTTCGCCGATCATCACCGGTTTGTGCAGGTGGTGATTGGTCTTGTCCATGGTCAGCGTGAAGCCCGACGGCGCGGCGAAGGTTTGCCCGGCCATCGCCGCGCGCACCTTATCGACGTCGGTAGTGCCGGCTTTTTCCACCGCCTGCGCCCACATGTGGAGGCCGATGTAGGTGGCTTCCATCGGATCGTTGGTCACCGCGGTGGCGTAATTCGGCAGATTGTGCGCCTTGGCGTAGGCTTTCCACTGGCTGACAAACTGTTTGTTGGTCGGGTTATCCAGCGATTCGAAGTAGTTCCAGGCCGCCAGGTTGCCCACCAGCGGCTTGGTGTCGATGCCGCGCAGCTCCTCCTCGCCGACCGAGAAGGCGATCACCGGCACGTCGGTGGCCTTGACGCCCTGGTTGGCGAGTTCTTTGTAGAACGGCACGTTGGAATCGCCGTTGATGGTGGAGATCACCGCGGTATTGCCGCCGGCGGCGAACTTCTTGATGTTGGCGACGATGGTCTGGTAATCGCTGTAGCCGAACGGCGTATAGACCTCTTCGATATCCTTGTCCTGCACGCCTTTGCTGTGCAGGAAGGCGCGCAGGATCTTGTTGGTGGTGCGTGGATAGACGTAATCGGTGCCCAACAGGAAGAAGCGCTTGGCGCCGCCACCGTCCTCGCTCAGCAGGTATTCCACCGCCGGGATCGCCTGCTGGTTCGGCGCCGCGCCGGTGTAGAACACGTTCGGCGACATCTCTTCGCCTTCGTATTGCACCGGATAGAACAGCAGGCCGTTCAGCTCCTCAAACACCGGCAGCACCGACTTGCGCGACACCGAAGTCCAGCAGCCAAACACCGCCGCCACCTTGTCCTGGCTCAGCAACTGGCGCGCCTTTTCGGCGAACAGCGGCCAGTTGGAGGCCGGATCCACCACCACCGGCTCCAGCTTTTTGCCGAGCACCCCACCTTTGGCGTTGATCTCGTCGATGGTCATCAGCGCCACATCCTTCAGCGGCGTCTCGGAAATCGCCATGGTGCCAGAGAGCGAACTCAGAATACCGACCTTGATGGTGTCGGCGGCCTGCGCGCTCCAGGCCAGGCCCAGGCCGACAGCGGCGGCGGACAGCGCAAAAGCTTTGATAAAACGACGACGTTGCATAGTTCAAACTCCTGATGTGTGTGAAATCAAAATCGTTACGCCGAGCGCGCAGGCTGCTGAGCCCGCGCCTGGTGCAACATGTGCAGCGTTATTTTTCGCACTTCTGCCTTGCTGACGGCGATATGCTCGCCGAGCAGCGTTTGCGCCTCCCCGCTTTGCCGCCGCAGGATCGCCTGCAAAATGGCGGCGTGCTCGCGGTAGGTGGCGTCCACCCGCGCCTGCTGGGTGAAATCCAGCCGGCGAATGATGCGGATCTTTTCGGTCAGCTCGCGGTGGATGCGCGCCATTTCGCCGTTGCCCGCCGCGGCCACCAACGCCTGATGAAACTGCTCATCGTGCTGCGACACCGCCTTGCCGTCCGCCAGACGCGGCGCTTCGGTCCAAAAACGGCTCAGTGCCGCCAGCGCGTCCGGCGTTTCCCCGGCCGGGCGTTCGCACAGCCGTTTCACCGCCTCTTGCTCCAACACGATGCGCAGGTCGTACAGCTCTTCGAAGTAGGCGAAGTCGAACGGCCGCACCTGCCAGCCGCTGCGAAACAGCACCTCGACATAGCCTTCACGCTCGAGTCGAAACAGCGCCTGGCGCACCGGCGTGCGGCTGGCCGCCATGCGCTGCGCCACGTCGCTTTCGCTGAAGCGATCGCCTGGCAGCAGGCGAAACTCGAAGATGTCGGCCTTGAGCTGCAGATAAATGCGCTCCGCCAGCCCCTCCGGCCGCGCCTTGTGCTCTCCGTTGGTGATTTGCATCATCGCTCCTCCGTTCAGACCGCCTTTTCCAGCCACAGCAGGGCGTCGCCCGGCCCGACCGGCCGCCCCTGCCGGCAGCTGATGCGTTTAACGATCCCGGCGCGCGGTGCGGTGACCGCCAGCTCCATTTTCATCGCCTCGACCACGATCAGCGGCTGCCCGGCCGCCACCGCCTGCCCCGGTTCCACCAGGATCTTCCACACGCTGCCGTTCAGATCGGCGCTGACCAGATCACCGTCGATGGCGTCTTCTTCCTCCGGCGGCAACAGCTGCGCCTCGGCCTCGTCGTCATCGCTGCGCCAGCGCGCCACTTCGGCGCTGAACGCCTGCTGCTGGCGATGCTGGAAGTCGGCGATCGCCCCGGCGTTGTCGGCCAGGAAACGGGTGTAGGCGGCGAAGTCGAATTCGCTCTCTTCGATGCGCACCTGCATGCGCCCTTCACGGAACGCTTCGCGCTGCTCGTCCAGTTCTTGCTCGCTGACCGGGTAGAAGCGCACCTGATCGAAGAAGCGCAGCAGCCAGGGCTCACCGGCGGTGAACTGCGGGTTTTTGAGGAATTTGTTCCAGATCGGCAGCGTGCGCCCCACCAGCTGGTAACCGCCCGGCGAATCCATGCCGTAGATGCACATGTACATGCCGCCGATGCCGACCGTCCCTTCGGCGGTGTGGGTGCGCGCCGGGTTGTATTTGGAGCTCAGCAGGCGATGGCGCGGATCGAGCGGCACCGCGCAGGGCGCGCCGAGGTAGACGTCGCCCAGCCCGAGGATCAGGTAGCTGGCGTCGAACAGAATGTCGCGCACCTGCTCGCGTCGGCTCAGGCCATTGATGCGCTGAATAAAATCGACGTTGTTCGGCAGCCAGGGCGCCGAGGCGCGCACCGTCTGTTGATAGCGATCCACCGCCCCCAGCGTGGCCGAATCCTCAAACGCCATCGGCAGCCACACGGTGCGCGTCGGCACCTTCAGGCGGCTGACGTCCCCCAGCGCCCGTTCGCGCGCCAGCAGGCGCTGCAGCAGGTCGGCCTGGCTAATCTGCCGGCTGTCGTAGCGGATCTGCAGCGAACGCACGCCCGGCGCCAGCTCCGCCACGCCCGGTATCGCCCCCTCACGCAGCGACTGCATCAGCAGATGAATGCGCAGCCGCAGCGCCAGATCGAGCACGTTGTCGCCGTACTCCATCAGGATGTAGCCGTCCCCCGCCTGGCGATACGCCACCGCCGGGCGCCCTTCCGCCGCCGGCAGCGCCGCCAGCACCGCGGCGGAAACGCTATCCGCCGGGGCCAGATCCGGCGGCGGCAGGGTGATGGCCTTCACCGCCGCCAGCGCTTCGATGCTGCCGAGCTGCGCCTGCTCCAGCGACTGCGCCTGCCGGAAGCCGATCGGATGGAAACGGATGCGGTCGCCCGGCTTCACCTGCCCCACTTTCCACAGTTCGGCCTTGGCGATGGTCACCGGGCAGACGAAGCCGCCAAGGCTCGGCCCGTCGCGGGTCAGGATCACCGGGAAGTCGCCGGTGAAGTTGATGGCGCCGATGGCGTACTCGCAGTCGTGCACGTTGGAAGGATGCAAACCGGCCTCGCCGCCGTCCTCCCGCGCCCACTCGGGCTTTGGCCCCGACAGGCGCACCCCGAGGCGGTTGGAGTTGTAATGCACCTGCCAGTCGGTGGCGAAAAAGGCCTCTATCGATTCAGCGGTGAAAAAGTCCGGCGCGCCGTGCGGCCCGTACAGCACGCCGATGTGCCATTGATCGCCGTAGTGCGGGATCAGGCTGTCGTCCATCGCCTGCGGCGCGGCGATCGGCGCCGGCGTAGTGCTGGCCGCCAGCGCCGGTTGGGCGATCGCCAGCATGTCCGCCACCCGCAAGGTGCGCCCGGCGTGGCCGCCGAACTGGCCCAGCGCGAAGGTGGAGCGGCTGCCGAGATACACCGGCACGTCAAAGCCGTTGCGTACCGCCAGATAGGTGCGGCAGCCTTGCGTGGCGCGCCCCAGCGTCAATACCTGCCCGGCCCGCACCGCGATCGGCCGCCAGTAGGCGACCGCCTCGCCATCCAGATCGGCCGGGCAGCTCGCGCCCGTCAGCGCGAGGGTGGCGTCGCAGTGAAAGCGCAGCGTCGGCCCCTGCAGGGTAAACTCCAACCCGGCGGCCGCCGGGTGGTTGCCGACGATGCGGTTGGCCAGCCGAAACGCGAAGTCGTCCATCGGGCCGGACGGCGGCACGCCGATGTCCCAATAGCCGAGGCGGCCGGGATAATCCTGCACGCTGCTGTAGGTACCGGGTTGCAGCACTTCGAGGCAGTGCGGCTGGAAACGCACATCGTCCAGCAGTCGCGTCCAGACGTCGCCGCGCTGAAATTGCGGCGTGGCGATCACCTGCCGCAGATAGTCGAGGTTGGTGGCGATGCCGTGCAAACGGGTCGCCGCCAACGCCACGCGCAATTTTTCCAGCGCCTGCGCCCGATCGGCGCCGTGCACGATCAGCTTGGCGATCATCGGGTCGTAAAACGCCGACACTTCGCTGCCGGTCGCCACCCACCCGTCGAGGCGCACGTCGTCAGGGAAATGCACCTCGGTCAGCACGCCGGGGCTGGGCTGGAAGTTTTTCAGCGGATCTTCGGCGTAGAGGCGCACCTCGATCGCCGCGCCCTGCGGCGCGCGCTGCAACGCCGCCCAATCCAGCGCGTCGCCCGCCGCCACCTGCAGCATGCATGCGATCAGATCCAGGCCGGTGACCATTTCGGTGACCGGGTGCTCGACCTGTAAGCGGGTGTTCACTTCCAGGAAATAAAACTCGTCGCGCGCGGCGTCATAGATAAATTCTACGGTGCCGGCGCTGCGGTAATTCACCGACTCGCCCAGCGCCACCGCCGCCCGGTGCAGCGCCTGGCGGGTCGCCGCCGGCAGATGCGGCGCCGGGGTTTCCTCCACCACCTTTTGGTTGCGCCGCTGCAGCGAACAGTCGCGCTCGCCGAGCGCCGCCACCCGCCCCTGGCCGTCGCCGAAAATCTGCACCTCGACGTGGCGCGCCCGATCGACGAAGCGTTCGATAAAGGCGCCGGCGTCGCGGAAGAACTGCTCTCCCAGCCGTTTGACGCTGTCGTACGCGTCGCGCAGCGCCGCCTCGTCGTCACAGCGCGTCAGACCGATGCCGCCGCCGCCGGCGGTGCTTTTCAGCATCACCGGGTAGCCGATGCGTGCGGCGGCGGCAACCGCCTGCTCAACGCTCTCCAGCAAGCCGGTGCCCGGCGTCATCGGCACCCCGGCCAACGCCGCCAGCTCGCGCGCCCGGTGCTTGAGGCCGAACTCGCGCATCTGCGCCGCCGTCGGGCCGATAAAGGCGATGCCCGCCGCTTCGCAGGCGTCGGCAAACTCGGCGCTCTCGGACAAAAAGCCGTAGCCGGGGTAGATCGCCTGCGCGCCGGTGGCCGCGGCCGCCGCGAGGATCTTGTCGATGCGCAGGTAGCTGTCGGCGGCCTTGTCGCCGCCAAGCGCCACCGCCCTGTCGGCCTCGGCGACGTGCGGCGCATTGCGGTCGGCGTCGGAATAGACCGCCACGCTGGTTACGCCCAGGCGTTTCAGGGTGCGAATGGCGCGGCAGGCGATTTCGCCGCGGTTAGCGATCAGTACGGTAGTAAACATGTTCATGCCCCCTTAACGCTGGCGAGATAGTCGCGCCAGCCGCCAAACTCAGTGATATCCGTCGCGTCTTCCAGCGCCCAGGCTTCGCAGATAAACCCCTTCACCCGCCGGCCGTCCGCCAGCAGCAGCGTGCCGATGCCCAATGGCGCCGGAATTTCCGCCACAAACTCGCCGAAACGGGCCAGCGGGATGTCCCACAGCTCAACGCGGATCGCCGCCCCCTGCGCCGCGCGCGCCAGCCCCGGCTTCGGCGGCTCGGTATCGGCCAGCGCATACAGGCGATAGCAGGGGGCGGTAGCGGTTTGCTCCACCTGCACCGCGTCGCGCTGTGTCAGCTGGACGTTGAGCGGCATGCCGCTAAGGTGAGCGCCCACTACCGCCAGACGCACGTGCCCTGTGGACGGCGCAGGCACAGGCTGCGGCGGCAATGCCCGGCCGATAGCGCCGAGCGGCAAGGCGCTTTGCCGTTGCCAGCGCAGGCCAAACGCCGCCAACGCCCGGTCATGCCAGGCGGGCGCAATCAGGGTGATGCCCGCCGGTAGACC
Organism: Serratia sp. OLAL2; assembly: GCF_002752475.1. NCBI lineage: Bacteria > Pseudomonadati > Pseudomonadota > Gammaproteobacteria > Enterobacterales > Yersiniaceae > Serratia > Serratia sp. OLAL2. Next base: position 808,429 of record NZ_MSTL01000019.1, read on the forward strand.
GTCTTCGCGCTGCGGCCCCGGCAGCGCCAGCGCGCTCAGATCGGCCAGGTTGGTGAAATTGGTGTAAGTGCCGAATTGCGAATTGAACAGCACCGGCTCCTGCGCCATCTCCGCCAGGGTGCGGATAGTGGGCGCGGTCGGCACCACCAGCGCGTCGAACGGCGCCAGCCGCTGGGCGATTTGCCGCGCCAGCTCGGCGCGCAGGTATTCCGCCTTGTAGGCGTCGCAGGCGCTGTAGCCGAGGCCGTTGCCGACGATGCCGCGCACCACCGGATCGATGGCCTGCGGGCTCGCTTCCAGCACCTGCTCAATGGCTACCGTGCGCTCCGCCACCCAGGGGCCGTAATACAGCTGTTCCGCCAGAGTGCGAAACGGCGCGAAATCGAGGGGTTCCAGCGTCGCGCCGCCCGCCTGCAGCTGCGCCAGCGCACGGTGAAACGCCCGCTCGGCCTGAACGTCGCCGAAAAACTCCAGCTGGGCGGGAACGGCGAAACGCGGTGCGGCGGGGATATCCGCCGGCGCGGTATGCGGATCGGGGCGGGAATACGGGTCTGCCGCGTCAAACCCGCTCGCCAACTCCGCCACCTGCGCGGCGTCGGCCACGGTCAGCGCGAAGACCGACACCGTATCGTTCAACCGACAGGCCGGCACCACGCCGCGGTTGGACAACCGCCCCTTGGTCGGCTTCAGCCCGACGATGTTGTTGAACCCGGCGGGCACGCGCCCCGAACCGGCGGTGTCGGTGCCGAGCGCGAACGGCACCAGGCCGCGTGCCACCACCGAGGCGGAGCCGGAGCTGGAACCGCCGCTGACGTAGCGGCTGTCGAAGCTGTTGACCACCGCGCCATACGGTGAGCGAGTGCCCACCAACCCGGTAGCGAACTGGTCGAGGTTGGTTTTACCGAGGGCGATCGCCCCGGCGGCGCGCAGGCGGGCGACCACGGTGGCGTCCGCCGCGGCCTGATAGGTGAACGCCGGGCAGGCGGCGCTGGTCGGCCAGCCGCCGACGTCGATATTGTCTTTGATGGCGAAGGGCACGCCGAACAGCGGCAGGCGGCTGAGATCGCCAGCGACCGCCTCGAGCCTCTGTGCCAGCTGCCGATACTGCTGCTCGCGCTGCGCCGGCGTGGCGAGATACAGCCAGGCGTTATCGTCTGGGTTCAGCCCGGCGACCAGCGTTTCGATCGTCGCACTGACGCAGGCAAGGCGCTCGCCCGCCGGGCGGGTTTGGTAATGGTGTTGCCATTCACTGAGGGTAAAACCGCACGCTACAACAGATTCGCTCATCGACTGAATTCCATCTGGTACACAAGATGGGATTCAACAGAGCAACCGGCGTGCCAATTTTTAATCTCATGATTTCAATAAATTATAATTAAAACTTATGACGACGAAGGTGAACGGCCTGCACCAGCGGCGCGCAGCGGGAGAACAAAAAGAGTGCAATAAGGGGATGATGCAGAGGAAAAAACGGGGCGACGACACTCGCCGCCCCGAAGGCCGATGGGGATCAATCCTTGATGCGTTTCAAACCGACCGGCGTAATGCAGTAGGTCTGTTGCTTGCCCTTCTCCGCCAGCCGCAGGTGCTGCATTTCGTTGACGATCGCCAGGCGGCTGTCCGGCTCTTCATGCCGCAGATGAATCACTTCACCGCCGTAGCCTGACAACGGCAACACCCAGGTTTTGGCCGGTTGATTCTGGCTGCCGATGACGTCGTAGCTGAGCAAGACGTTGCCGTCCGCATCCGTCACGCTGAGGAAGGCGTAGCTGTCGGCAAAGTAGTGGTGAGCAATCCCCGCCGCCAGCGTGACGGTAACGGTTTTCTTCACCAGATCGATGGCGCCGGTCAGGAACTGGCGATCGCCAATCCCTTTGCACGCCACGGTAAACGCATTGCCGACGTTAGCGCCCGGCGGCGTATTGTCGGCCGGCAGGCAATCCCGATAGGTCGCCAACAGTGACTCGCGCTGCGGCTCGGCAAAGGCGCCGATCGCCAGATAAATATCGTCCTTGAACGACGACGATGGCGCATAGTAAGCCGGCAACAGGCGACGCAAACGCTGCGCCGCCTGTTCCAGGCGCGCCAGCAGCGCCTGTTCGGGATCGCCGGGCAACGCCGGGTTTTTCAGCCCGCTTGTTTCGATGCGCAGTACGTTGGTTTTGTTTTTGTTATCGATGACGCCGGCCGCCGCCGGATTCAAACGCACCCGGCTCGGCTCCACATGGTAAATCTCGATGTCATCGCCCTCGGCAAACGGCAGCTCGTCATGACTTAACGTAGCCTGAGTGCCCTGAATCTCCTTGCTGAAGCGCACCGCGCCCTGCCGATCGCGCAGCGTCACCCGGGCATAGGTTTCACCGGGGAAGTAGGCGTGCGGCGTGGTGCTGGTCACGTCAACCACCACCGCTCCTTTGGCGCGATCGACGACCACGGTGGCGAAGACCGCATCGCTCAGGCCCAACAGAGTGATCTCCTGCGAAACGATCGGCGAAGCGGCTTTGCGCTCGAAGCGAAGCGTCACCGCGTTCTTCCCCTGCTTCACCGTCAGGTAACCCGCCGTCGGCCGATATTTACGATCTTTACCGGTCGGCAACCGCAAGGTATACACGCCGATCGGCAGCGCAGTCAGCGCCAGGGTCGGCGCATCGATACGGACTTTGTGGGCATAGCGCGCCCCTTCCATCAGGATCAGGTCTTCACCGTAGATCTGCGCAAAGTCATCGATATCCAGACTCAGGGTGACGTCGCCTTTCAGCCCGCTGGCCTTGAGCTGGCAAGAATCGACCAGCCGCAGCGAGGAATCCAGCTTCAGCTGTGCCTGCACCACCGGCAGACTCTGCGCGTCCACCAGTTGATACAGCGGATACACCGCCTTGGCGTGGCTGAACGCGTTGCGGTCGCGCTGCGCTTGGGTGATCACGCCGCCGGTCAGCTCGACGAACGGCGTCACGTCGATTTGCTCGCCGGCTGCGGCGAAGCTTGCCGACAGCAGATCCAGCAAGGCATGTTCCGACGGCACGAAACCCGCCGTGTTGCAGCTTTGGCGATACTGCTGATTAAAGTGCGTGAAGGCGTTCTTGCCTGCCTTGTCGACCATCAGCATCGCGAAGAACAGCTTGGAGCGCAGATCCCACTGGTTGAGTGGCGTGCCCTGCGCGATCAGATCGATGATTTTCTTCTCGACGCCGGCCGCGTTGCCGTAGTTATACAGCCACCCCTCCTGGTATTTACGTTCCCCCAGCATCACGTCCTGATAGCAAGCGGCATAAATATTGTTCCACATCTCACCGGTGGAGAAATATTTGTCGCCCATAAAGTGCCCCTGATAGCCGTGCGCGATCTCATGCAGGCTGCCCCAGTTGCTGTCTTTCGGCGTCAGCCAGAAGCTGCTGACCGAGCTGCTGGTTTCCGCCGTCCAGCGGCCGCCGTAATACGCGGCGCCGGCGCCGTGTTTATCGGCCTTCATAAAGTAGCGGTTGCGAATATTGCGATCGGATTCGTGTTCAGCCTCGAACGAGACGCCGGTCAGCGCATTGTAGAAGGTGAAAATGCGATCGTAGTAGGCGATCAGTCCGTCGATGTTTTTCGCTTCGCCCAGTGACTTCAGCGCCGGTTTACTGATTTTCGGCACCAGCAACACCGCGTATTCCGCATCGATCAGGGCAAACTCGGCGTCCCGATCGTCCCAGCGGGCAAAGAACGCGGCTTCGTTTTCGCCACGGCGATAAACCGGCAACGCTTTCGCCGTGTCCGGGTGCTCGAACTCCAGCACCGGCTCGCCCTGCCCATACGGCGTATCGATGAACGGCACCGAGACGGCATTGACCTGGGCCTCGACCCAGCTCGCGCCGACGCTGAATTCCGCCTCCGTTTTGCTGTCGTCATTCAGCAAGCGCAGCGTTAACTTGCCGGTAAACGCCGCGTTGGTCTGGCGCACTCGCAGCACTTGCCCGGCGGCGAGAATGACGCCCAGGTGCTGGCGATCGTGATCGATGCCTTTGCTCATGCCTGCCGCATCCAGCCAGACTGGCCGGGTCAACGTGTAAAGTGATTGGGTTTTCGTGATGGTTGGCATCCTGCTTTCCTCATGGTTTGGGTGATTGAATTGACCATGAAAAAGTAACCGGACGGGCGGCCCGCCCACCATCGATGGCGAATGGCTGAGGGCCTGTACAACAACGGCGGGCGGGAGAGCGGCAATAAAAAAGGCGCAACCTTGCGATTGCGCCTGAGGCTCGGTGAACGCTGCGCGTTACTCGCCGCGAACGCGCTGCGCCAACCCTTTGAGGAAGTAGCGCAGCATCTGATCGCCGCACGGGCGGTAGTTCTTGGTGCCTTCTTTGCGGAACAGCGCGCTCAGCTCCGGCTTGGAGATGCGGAAGTCCACCGCGGTGAAGATCTGGTGCATGTCAGTGTCTTTCAGCTCGAACGCCACGCGCAGCTTTTTCAGCACCAGGTTATTGGTGATTGGCAGCTCAACCGCCGGCGCCGGGAACTTGTCGTCCTTACCGCGCTTGAAGAACACCAGGCCGTTGAGGAAGTGCGCCATCACTTCGTCCGGGCACTTTTCATAGCCCGGCTCGCCTTCTTTGATCACGTAAGCGTCCATCGCCGACACCGCCACCTCGAAATCGTCCAGTTTGATAATCTCGACCATTTTGGCGTTGTTAATGCTCAGCATATAGCGCACGCTGCGCAGCACGTCGTTGTTCATCATGGGATTGCATTGCCTTTACTTGTCTAACGGGGACGTGCGCATTGTAAAAAAATGCCCCATACCCAAAATAGTTGGAGTTGCATCGCGGCGGCAAATTTGTAAGCCCCCGGAGCATAGTTAACTATGTGACCGGGGCGCGCAAATGCAGCCAACAAAGAGGCAGCTCCAAGTATGACGGGTATGGCCGCACACCTTGAATGTGCGGCAGTATAGGGATCGGCAAGGGGTTTCTCAATCGATTTGGCTTTTTTGCTGATACAGCGGGATGTCTTCGCCGATGATGTACTTGTTGCGCAGCATCGACGAGACCTTGTCCATGATCATCACCACCACCACCAGGATCAGGGTGATGAACATCACCACGTCCCAGTTCCACAGCCGCATATTCTCCGCGTACACCAGGCCGATGCCGCCGGCGCCGACGAAGCCCAGCACCGCCGCAGAGCGGGTGTTGGACTCGATCTGGTACAGGCTGAGCGCCAGGAAGGTGGGGAACGATTGGGTGAAGATGCCGTAGCGGTGCTTCTGCAACCCGTTGGCGCCCACCGCCGTCAGGCCGCGGCTGGGGGACTTGTCCACCGCCTCGTGCCCTTCGGCGTACAGTTTGCCCAGCAGCCCGACGTCCTGCATCACGATCGCCAACACCCCGGCCAGCGGCCCCATGCCGACGGCGCGCACGAAGATCAGCCCCCAGATCGCCATGTCGATACCGCGCAGCACGTCCAGCAAGCGACGCACCAGCACGGAGATCGGCCGCAGCAGCGGCGTCGACATCACGTTGCGCGCGGCGAAAAACGACAGCGGCAGCGCGATCAGCGACGCGGTAATGGTGCCGGCGAACACGATGGCGATAGTAATGCCGATCTGCTGGAAATAGTACATGAACGGCCAGTTGGCGAAGTCGTGCCAGACGAACATGCGCAGGAAATAGCGCCCCAGCTGCTGGCAACCGTTGATAAACTGCGGCCAGCTAATGCCGAAGACCAGGAAGAAGAACACGTAATACAGCACGATCGCCAGCGCGATCAGGCCGACGGTGCGCAGGTAGCGCCCCTGCTGCGCGAAGATTGCCGGATGCTGCTGTTTCAACTGGCGCAGCGTTTCCGCCGATGCCGGAGTGCCCGCTATCATTTTGCCCCCTCCACCACGCGCTTACGCAGCTCGCCCGACACGTAGTCGAGCACGGAAACCACCACGATGATCAGCAGCAGCGTCATGCTGACCTGATCGTAGCGGTCGAGTTTAATGTTGGTCATCAGCTCCTGGCCGATGCCGCCCGCCCCCACCAGCCCCAAAATGGTCGACTGACGGAAGTTGATCTCCAGCCGCATGAAGCTGTAGGAGAGAAACACCGGCTTCACCTGCGGCCACAGGCCGAAGCGCATGCGCTGCAGCGGCGTGGCGCCGCAGGCCGCCAGCCCGCGCACCGGTTTATTGGAGGCGGTTTCGATCGACTCGTAGAACAGCTTGGTCAGGCTGCCGATGGTGTGCAGCGCCAGCGCCAGGAAGCCGGGAATGGCACCGATGCCGAACGCCATCACGAACATCACCGCCCACGCCAGCTCCGGCATGGTGCGCAAAAACGCCACCAGCGTGCGGATCGCCAGCCGCACCGAGGCCGGGGTATAGGTGTTGCCGGCCGCCAGAAACGCCAGCACGGTCGCCACCAGCACCGAGAAAATGGTCGCCGCCAGCGCCAGCTGCAGGGTCTCCCAGATCAGCGGCAGCTGAATATTCAGGCGGTAACCCCAGTAGGCCAGCGAGCCCTCGGTGCGCCCGTCGGCGAACAGCAAATGCCAATGCAGCGTCGGAATGGTTTCGGCCAGGTAGTCGAAGAAATGCGGAATAGACACCCAGACGGTGTGCAGGTTGAACTCGGCAAGGTTGCCGGCGCCCAGGTACAGCACCACCAGCCCGAGCGACCACAGCAGCGCTTCGCGCTTTTGCTTGCTGCGGATCCGTTGGTAATAGTGTGCGAAATCGGTATTCAAAAGAGGTCTTCCATCTTTATGGAACAAGGGGTTCAGCACGCTGAACCCCTTCATTCGGACGGCCTAGGCAGCCGGGAATTAACGGTCGCCTTTGGTCAGCTCGCGCTTCATATCGATGATGTTCTGGTATTCCGCCAGGGTGGTGTCGCCGATGTGCTGTTTGCCGCCCATTGCTTTGATAAAGCACTGGTGATCGTCTTTATCCAGCTTCTTGATGGCGGTGACCACTTTGGCCTTAAAGTCGGCCGGCAGCGAGTTGCTCACCAGGATCGGGCCGTTCGGGATCAGCGGCGACTGCCAGATGATGCGGATCTGCTTCATCAGGTCCGGGTGATCCATGCGGATCATGCGGGTGAACGCGCCGCTGGTGTAACCGGTATTGTAGTCGCCGATCATCGACGCCCAGGTCACCGCGCCTTCAAACTGGCCGTTCAGCACGCCGAGGATGTCCTGCTCGTGGCCGCCGGAGAAGGTGACGCTGGAGAAGGTGTTGTTGTATTTGTTGTCGACCGTGCCGCCGAACAGCTTTTTAAACGCCTGGTTCGGGATCAGGAAGCCGGAGGTGGAATCCGGATCGGCGAAGCCGATGGCCTTGCCCTTCAGATCTTCCAGTTTCTGGTACGGACTGCCGGCCTTCACCACCACCACCGAGTGGTAGCCGCGCGACTGGTCGACGTCGTCGACCGCGATGCCGACGATGTCCACCGCTTTCGGATCCTTGATGTAGACCGAAGCGAACGACGACGGCGACATGCTCAGCACCAGGTCAATCTTGCCGCCCAGTAGGCCCTGGATCACACCGGAATAGTCGGACGAGTTGCGCAGCTTGGTATCGACGTTCAGCTCCTTGTCCAGGAACTGCTTCACGCACTGGTTATCGCCGATCTGCTGGGTGGCGTTCTGGCCACCGAGAATGCCCAGGTTCAGCTCTTTCGGCGCATCCGCTGCGGCAGCATTAAATACCATCATCGCGCCGGCCATCAGGGTGGTCAGACTCAATACTTTTTTCATTAGGTGTGCCTTGTGTGTAAAGGGTAAAGGTCAAAAGTGCTTCAATGGATCTGATTGGCTTCTTCGCCATACAGCTGGTGCAGGATCCGTTCGTTCAGTTGCGAAGGATGCCCGTCAAACACGATCTTCCCGTGGGCGATGCCGATCACCCGCGAGCAATACTCTTTCACCAGTTCGACCGAGTGCAGGTTCACCATCACCGCGATGCCGTCTTCGCTGATTTTCTGCAGCGCGTCCATGATGCGGCGGGTGTTCTTCGGATCGAGCGACGCGACCGGCTCATCGGCCAGCAGGATTTGCGGGTTTTGCATCAGCGCGCGGCAGATGGCGACGCGCTGCATTTGGCCGCCGGAGAGGTGCTCGGCGCGCTGCAGCGCGTGCGGCAGCATGTTAAGCCACTGCAACAGTTCGATAGCGCGAGCGCGGTCGGCGTCATCGAACAGTTTGAAGAAGGATTTCAGGGTGGAGGTGTGGCTCAGGCGGCCCAGCAGCACGTTGGTCATCACGTCCAAGCGCGGCACCAGGCAGAAGTCCTGGAAGATCATGCCGCAGCGTGCGCGCCACTGGCGCATCTGGCGGCCGGCAAGCTGGGCGATATCCTGCGCCACGCCATCGTCTTCGAAGTGCAGCATCTCGCCGCAGCTGGAAGGAATGGTGCCGTTGAGGGTGTGCAGCAGCGTCGACTTGCCCGCGCCGGAGCGGCCGATCACCGCCACGAATTCGCCGGCGTGCAGGTCGAAATTGATGTCATCCAGCACGCGCTGCTGCGCTTTGTAGGCCTTGCCGAGTCCCTTTACCGATAATACTTTGCGGGATGCGGCGGCGTGCTGCCCTGGTAAGTCGTGCTGTGCCAATTTTAACAGTGCCTGAGCCATATGATTTCTCTGGTTTCAGTGGCTAATCATTATGGGCACCTATTAACGGATAAGTTTATGACAGTGGGATGATCGTTTTATGGCCGGGGCGTGACGCGTGCCGCCCCGGCGTGCGCATCATTCCAGGCTAAAGAAGTCCAGCCCCAGCGCCGTCTTGACCTGCCGCAGCGTCTGTTGGCTGACCTGATGCGCGCGGCGGGTGCCGTGCTGCAGGATGCGCGTCAGCTCGCCTTTATCGGCGATGAATTCGGCGCGGCGGGTGCGGATCGGCTCGAGCAGGCTCTGCAGGCAATCCTCCAGCAGCCGTTTGATTTTCACGTCCCCCAACCCGCCGCGCCGATAGTGCGCCTTCAGGTCCGCCACCAGCGCGGCGTCTTCGCAGAAGGCGTCCAGATAGGTGAACACCATGTTGCCCTCCACCCGGCCGGGATCGCTGACGTTGAGATGGCCGGGATCGGTGAACATGCTCATCACCGCCTTGTGAACCTCGTCGGCGCCGGCGCCAAGCTGGATGGCGTTGCCGCGCGATTTCGACATCTTGCCCTGCCCGTCCAGCCCCGGCAGACGCCCGACGTTGCTCAACAGCGGCTGACACTCCGTTAATATCGGTTGGCCAACGATGTGGTTGAAGCGCCGCACGATCTCGTTGGTTTGCTCCAGCATCGGCAGCTGATCCTCGCCGACCGGCACGTGGGTGGCGCCGAAGGCGGTGATGTCCGCCGCCTGGCTGACCGGATAGATCAGAAAACCGGCCGGCAGGCTGCGGGCGAAATCCTTCTCGGCGATTTCGTTTTTCACCGTCGGGTTGCGTTCCAGCCGCGCCACGCTGACCAGATTGAGGTAGTACATCGTCAACTCGGCCAACGCCGGCAGCGCCGACTGCAGGCAGATCGTAGTCTTGTGCGGATCGATGCCGACCGCCAGATAGTCGGCCACGACGTTGAGCACGTTGGCGCTGATTTTTTGCGGGTTGTTACCGTTGTCGGTCAGGCCCTGCAGATCCGCCACCATCACCGTTTGGTTATGCTGGTGCTGCAGTTCGACGCGTTGGCGCAGCGAGCCGACGAAGTGACCTAAATGCAGTGGGCCGGTGGCGCGATCGCCGGTAAGAATGGTGTAGCTCATGACAGTGCTCCTGAAGGTCTGTAGACCGCCGGATCAACGCCACAAAAAATAATGCCGCCAAACCGGCGGCATTAAAAAGAGATGTGAATACTCGTGCCGCCTCAGAAGAGGCGCCACCATGACTGATTGTGGGTGGAGTGCATCGATATATTCATGCCATCAAGGTATACCCGCAGCGGCAGCGCGTCAATAGCCCGCCGCCGGCGCGTAAGACGGCGTTACACTCCGGCATTTGCGTTCCTGGCACGGCGCGCTAGGGTAAAACCTTCAACCTGAAAAAGGAGCGCATGATGAAGATCGGATTTGCCGGACTGGGTGGGATGGGCAGCGCCATGGCGGCCAACCTGTTGCAGGCGGGCTTCACCTTAACGGTATGGAACCGCTCGCCGCAGGCGGCGCAGCCGCTGGTAAACGCCGGCGCGCGGCAGGCCGAACGGCCGGAGCAGTTGGCCGATGCCGACGTGCTGATCACCATGCTGGCCGACGATGCCGCCACGCAACAGGTGGTGGTGGACAGCGGGTTGCTGCAGCGGATGAAACCGGGCGCGCTGCATATCAATATGGCGACCATCTCGGTCGAACTCGCCAAGCGTTTGACGACGCTGCATGCGGAACACGGCATCGGCTATCTCGCCGCGCCGGTGCTGGGGCGGGTCGACGTGGCCGCCGCCGGCAAGCTGAATATTCTGGCGGCCGGCGATAGCGAACGGCTGAAGCAAGCGCAGCCGCTGTTCGATGCCCTCGGCCAGAAAACCTGGCACTTCGGCGCCGACCCGGCGCAGGCCAATGTGGTCAAAATCGCCACCAACTTTACCCTGGCCAGCGCCATTGAAGCGATGGCGGAAGGCAGCGCACTGGTACGCAACTACGGCGTTTCCGGCGCCGACTACCTGCAGATGCTGAGCAGCACCGTCTTCGCCGCCCCGGCTTACCAGGGCTATGGTGCGCTGATCGCCGCCGAGAAGTATTCACCCGCCGGATTCCGGCTGGCGCTGGGGCTGAAGGACGTCGGGCTGGCGCTGGCCGCCGGCGCCGACAGCCATACGCCGATGCCGTTCGCCGGAGTGCTGAAGGACAACTTCCTCGACGCGATGGCGCAAGGGGATGCGGATCTGGACTGGGCCGCGCTGGCCAAGGTGGCGGCGCGGCGGGCGGGCCTGAAATAACGAACGGGGGCGCTGGCCCCCGTTTTCCGTTCTCAGAACACGATGTCCGCTGCGGGCACGGCGCGGATCGGCACGCCGAAGCTGTCGATATTCGACAGCGTCTCGTTATGGTGGGTACGGATCAGCAGGCCGTCGGCATAGGATTTGTCGTGGCAGGTGTGGGCATCCGCCGCCAGCGTCACCGGATAGCCGTGCGCCGCGGCGCTGCGCACCGTGGTATCGATGCAAAACGGCGTGGAGTAACCGCAAACCACCAACTGCGATACGCCGTTGGCGATCAGCAACGCGCCAAGCGAAGTGCGCAGGAACGAGTCCGGCGTGGTTTTATCCACCCGATGGTCGCCCGGCGCCACCTTCAGCGCCGCGAGCACTTGCCAGGCGGCGCTGCCGTGCGGCAGCTCGTCGTCCGGCGTATGGTGCTGAATGACGACAACCGGCACGCCCGCCCGGCGGGCGCGCTCGCTCAGCTGATTAATGCGCGTAACGGTGCCCGTGGCATCCGCCGGCGGCGGCGTAAACAATCCTTCCTGCACATCGATAATCAACAACGCGGTGGTCATGGCGGCTCCCGAAGATTAAGCCGCGTCAGCACACCGGCTGGCGCGGGCGGAAAATATGATCGACGCCCTGCTCACGCAACCGGTTCACCAGATCGTGCCCGCCGTTCGGCGTGGCGTGCGCCAGCTGGCGCTCGGCGGTAAACACCGGGCTGGCCCAAAACAGGTTCACCGGGTCGCCGTACTGCTGCGGCAGAGTCAGGTGCGCGTGATGCGGGTAGAAGGACGACGATAAAATATAGCCCTCGTAGCCCAGCGGCGCCACGTCCGACTCCAGCGTATGCCCTTCGCCGATCCAGGTCAGCCGCGCCCAAGGCGCGTGCGCGAAACCGGCCAGCGCGCTGGCCATCTGCACCGCGTTGTCTTCGGTCATGTATTGGCTGTCGATGGCGATCGCCATCTCCATGCGGCGATAGCGCGAAGCCTCGTCGTTGAACAGAATCTCCACCCACGGCATCGGCCGAATGCTGACGCCCATGGTGAGGAAGTAATAGATGCCGTCGCGCTCATGCTGGGTGATGGCCATCGGCGGCCACTTGCCCTGATCGATGGCGTAGTATTTTACCGACGGGCCGAAATGCGGCTCATAGCGCGCCTGAAAATCGCGCTGCATCTTCGGCCACGGGTTGCCCTCTTCACGCTGCCAGCTGCGCCAAAACTGGCGGGTGCTTTCCGCCTGCGCATATTGCGTGTTGGTCGAGGCCGAGCCGAGCGGATAGGCCAACGGGCTCTCCTTGATGCAGCTGGCCGAATAGCACACCGAATGGTCGATATACAGGCTCCAGCCGGGGATCACCGCCAGCAGCTGGCCGTAATACCACAGGGCCGCGCCGTCGTCGCTTTCGCTCCACACCACCATCAGCCCTTCCGGGTTCAGCGGCGCTTCCCCTTCCAGGTTGCGGCAAAATTCCGCCGCCAGCATCGGCGGCTGCCCCTGCTCGAGCGCGGCGCGGTCTTCCTGCAGCGGCGCGGCGGCCAGGTTGCGCAGCCAGCAGGCGCGCACCTGATAGCGATCGCTGTAGGCTTCGGCGGGATAGATGTAAAAATAGGCTGCCCGGTGATCTTGCTGAACCACCGCGACCAGCGTCTGGTTCTCATTGCTGACTTCAGCAAGTACGTATGACTCGTTCATATCACCTCAATAGGGTCAGGGCGCGGCAGAATCGGCTGCGCGCAAAAAATGGAATGTGGCTTTGCCCCCAAGTGTAAAACGCATTACTGGCCGGATCACCCGTAAAAGTCTCAAAAGCGGCCGTAAACGAAGATAAACAAAGACTAATTATAGCGGCTGTGGCTCATGACGGCCGAGTAATGCGCCTCACCGCGCGCTGATAGGAACCGTTGCGCATCGACGCGCCCAGCACTTTGCCGAGGCCTGCGGCCCCCGTTCGCACCAGCCGCCGCCGCAGTGCGCCCGGATGAAAGCCGAACTGCCGCTGCGCCCAATCGGGCAACAGATCGATGCCTGCCTGCATCACCACCCCGCCGAGCGGGCGCGCCAATGCGCTAGGTGCCGGCGCTTTCAGCAGAATGCGCGCCACCTCTTGCGTGCGTTCATCGCAGACCAGCTGCGGCCGCATCGCCTGCAGGTACTCTTCGACCTCCGCGCAGGACTGAGGAATGGCGGTCGCCCCCAGCGCGGCGGCCACGCGCGCCGCTTCGCGGTAGTATTGATCCTGCAAATCGCGGGAAAGATGCGGGTTACGGTAGCGCAGGTGGCTGGCCAGAAAACGGCTGCTCTCCGCCACGTGCACCCAGGTGAGCAGCGCCGGATCGCTGGCGGCATAAGGCGTGCCGTCGCTGCCGACGCCGGTCACCCGCAGATGGATGGCTTTGACTTTGGCGATCAGCCGCTCCGCCTCGGCGGTCGGGCCGAAGGTGGTGACCGACACGAACTGGCTGGTGCGGCGCAGGCGGCCAATCATATCGTCGCGGAAGTTGGAGTGATCCCATACGCCGGCCAGCGCCAACGGGTGCAGCATTTGCAACAGCAAGGCGCTGACGCCGCCGCACAGCATCGGGGTGAAATCGCGGTGTACCTGCCAGATGACCGACTGCGGGCCGAACAGCCCCGGATCGCCGGGCGGATTCTCAAAATCGACGCCGCCGAGCGCCAACCCGGTCAGGCTGAGCACCTGTTTTTCTATCGCTGCACGTACCGATTCCATCCTGCCGCCCTCTTGCTCATTCAGCGGCCAGTGTATCACGCGGCGAGCGCCTCATTGCGCCCTGCGGCGGTTGAAAGCATTAACTTACTGAATTACAGTTGTTATACCGCTTGCAACCAGGCGGGCCTATTCGATCCACTGCAGAGGCGCTTTGCAGGGCGTTAACCCACGTTAATTCGGCACTAACCCCACAAAACCTCTATCTAGTTTCTTTTCCTTCAACTTAGATAGCAGAGAGTTCGATGATTACCATCAGAGCACGCGCGGCGGAAGACAACGCGCAATTGGCAGATATCTGGCTGCGTTCGGTGCGCGCCACTCACCACTTTTTAACCGAAGACAACATCGCACAGCTGTTCCCGCTGGTGCTGAACGATTACCTGCCGGCGGTCAACGTTTGGGTGGCCGAAGAGCGGCCGGGGCATCCCTGCGGCTTTATCGGTCTGAACGGCAACAAGGTGGAGATGCTGTTTATCGACGCCGATCAGCGCGGCAAAGGGGTGGGCAAAGCGCTGCTGACCCACGCGGAAACGCTGCACGATGAGCTGCAGCTGGACGTGAACGAGCAAAATCCGCAGGCCAGCGGCTTCTACCGCCACTACGGTTTTGTCATCACCGGCCGCTCGCCGCTCGACGGCCAGGGCAACCCGTTCCCGCTGCTGCACATGAAGCTGGAAAAACGCTAGCCCTCCACCGGCCGCCCAGCGGCCGGTTTTCTCCCCCCATGGCGCCCGCCGTTTAATATATCAAATCAGAATAAGTAATAGATTTTACATTCTTCCTGTCACTATCAACCCTCGGTAGGATTGCCCGGTATTCACCCGCAACAGAGGTTCCGTCCGCCACTTCCCGCCGGGTCGTGCCCCGCCGAAAAGCCGAACGATCCCTGTCCGGCGCAACGCGCTCCGGACGGAATGCTGTGATGTATCGATAAGGATCCGCTTCGTTATGATCGTTCTTTCGAACGTTTGCAAAACTTTTGACAGCGCACAGGGCCGCGTCGTGGCGGTAGACGACGTCAGTCTGGCGGTGGACGCCGGGCAAATTTACGGCATCATCGGCTACAGCGGCGCGGGCAAAAGCACGCTGATCCGCCTGCTCAACGGCCTGGAAACGCCCACCAGCGGCCGCATTGACGTGGGCGGTTTCGATATTGCCCGCGCCAAAGGCAGCCATCTGCGCCAGGCACGCCTGAAAATCAGCATGGTGTTCCAGCACTTCAACCTGCTGTGGTCGCGCACCGTCAGCCAGAATATCGCTTTTTCCATGCAGATCGCCGGCGTGCCCAAGGCGCAGATTGCGCCGCGCGTGGCGGAACTGATCGCGCTGGTCGGCCTGCAGGGGCGCGAAAACGCCTATCCGTCGCAGCTCAGCGGCGGCCAGAAACAGCGCGTCGGCATCGCCCGCGCGCTGGCCAATAACCCGAGCGTGCTGCTGTGCGACGAAGCCACCTCGGCGCTCGATCCGCAAACCACCGACGCCATTCTCGACCTGCTGCTGGACATCAATCGCCAGCTGAAATTGACCATCGTGCTGATCACCCACGAGATGCACGTGGTGCGCAAAATCTGCCACCGCGTGGCGGTAATGGAAAACGGCCGCATCGTCGAAGAAGGCCCGGTGCTTGACGTGTTCACCCGGCCACAACAGCCGATCACCCGGCAATTCGTCAAACAGGTGTCGCAGTATGCGGACACGGAAGAGAGCTTCAATCCACTGCTCACCGCTCATCTGCCGGGGGCGATTTTCAAGCTGACCTTCGTGGGCGTGCAAACCCATCAGGCGGTGATCTCCGAAGTGATCCGGCGCTACGCCCTGACCGTCAACATTCTGCACGGCAAGATCAGCCACACCCTCAACGGTTCGTTCGGCGAACTGTACATTCACGCCGAAGGCAACGAACAACAAGTCGCCGACATGCTCAGCCTGCTGCACGAAAGAGATATCGCCGTCGAGGTTATCCAACATGATTGAATCCCTGTTCCCCCACCTGCGTCTGGACCAACTGTGGGACGCCACCTGGGAAACGCTGTACATGACCGGCATCGCCGGTTTGGCCACGCTGGTGCTGGGCATCGTGCTCGGCGTGCTGCTGTTTTTAACCTCGAAGGGCCAGCTGCTGCAGAACCGGGCTGTCTACTCGCTGATCTCCGTACTGGTCAACGTCTTCCGCTCCATTCCGTTCATCATTCTGATCGTGCTGCTGATCCCGTTCACCAAATCGCTGATCGGCACCATTCTCGGCGCGGACGCTGCCCTGCCGGCGCTGATCGTTGGCGCGGCGCCGTTCTACGCCCGGTTGGTGGAGATCGCGCTGCGCGAGGTCGACAAAGGGGTAATCGAAGCGGCGCGGTCGATGGGCGCCAAAAACCGCACCCTGATTTTCCGCGTATTGCTGCCGGAGAGTTCCCCGGCGCTGGTTTCCGGCATCACCGTCACCCTGATCGCGCTGGTGAGCTACACCGCGATGGCCGGGGTGATCGGCGCCGGTGGCCTGGGCAACCTGGCCTATCTGGAAGGCTTCCAACGCAACCACAGTGACGTGACGCTGGTGGCGACGCTGACGATTCTGCTGATCGTTTTCGTCATTCAGTTCATTGGCGACACCCTGACAAGAACGCTCGATAAACGTTAATTAACCAAGGAAAACGATGATGAAAAAGCACTTACTGATGTTGGCTTTCGCCTCTGTCGCCACCCTCGCCTCTTACGGCGCCGCCGCGGCGACCAAGCTGGTGGTCGGCGCCTCCAACGTGCCGCACGCCGAGATCCTCGAACAGGCCAAACCGATACTGGCGAAGGAAGGCATCGATCTGCAGATCAAGCGCTTCCAGGATTACATTCTGCCGAACACCGCCTTGGCCAGCCACGACATCGACGCCAACTACTTCCAGCACGTGCCTTACCTGAACTCGGTGCTGAAAGACCACGCCGACGACAAGAGCTACGACTTCGTCAGCGCCGGCGCGATCCATATTGAGCCTATCGGCATCTACTCGAAGAAGTACAAGAGCCTGAAAGATCTGCCGGAAAACGGCAAAATCATCATGCGCGACGCGGTGGCGGAAGAAGGCCGCATTCTGTCAATCTTTGAACAGCAAGGCGTGATCAAGCTGAAGCCAGGGGTGAGCAAGGTGGACGCGCGCATCACCGACGTGGTGGAAAACCCGAAACACCTGAAGTTCCAGGCGAACGTTGAAGGCGCGCTGCTGCCGCAGATGTACAACAACAACGAAGGTGACGCGGTGGTGATCAACGCCAACTACGCCATCGACGCCGGGCTGAATCCGACCAAGGATCCAATCGCGGTCGAAAGCGGCGAAAACAACCCGTACGCCAACATCATCACCGTGCACAAAGCCGACGTGAACAAGCCGGAGATCGTGGCGCTGGTGAAGGTGCTGCACTCCAAGCCGATTCAGGACTTTATCCGCGAGAAATACCAGGGCGCGGTGATCCCGGTCAATCAGTAGTAGGTTATACGGCCCGGTGAAAACCGGGCCTGTTGTTACACCTTATTGCCAATCTGGCTGAGCCGCGGCCACACCAGCATCAGCGCCTCCAGCAACCGCAACAGCTCGCTCCGGCTTGCCCCTTCTCGCGCCTGCACCGACATGCCTTCAATGGTGCAAATGACGTATTTCGCCAGCAGCGCGGTATCGGTTTTCGCCAGCAATTCGCCCTGCTGCACCTTGCGATCGAAGCAGACTTTCAGTGCCGCTTCCTGGGCATGATGTTTTTTGCGCAGCATCTGGGCGACGTCGTCGGAAGCAGACGACAGTGCCGCGGAGGCGCACACCATAAAACAGCCTGACGGCGTATCGGGGTCGGTAAACACTTCGACGGAAGAGCGCACGTAGGCCTCGACGATCTCGGCCACCGGCACATCCTGTTCCAACAGCTGGTTGGTGCAGGTGGTGTATTTTTGCAGATAGCGTTCCACCGCCGCGCGGAACATCCCCTCTTTGTTGCCGAATTCCGCATACAGCGTCGGCGCCTTGGCGCCGGTCACTTCCACCAGATCGGCCAGCGAGGTGGCTTCATAACCGTGCCGCCAGAACAGATCGAGCGCGCTTTCCAGCGCCCGGTCGCGATCAAATTGTTTTGGTCTGCCACGGCTTTTCTTGCCGCAGACCGCTTCATTGATGCTCATCGTTCCTCTCCTATCCCGCTCCACGGCAGGCTTAGCACAAATAACTTAACGATCATTATAAAAAAATATTGCGCGCTCGTCGAGAACCGATTAGCATTTAGTTATCGATCGTTAAGATAATTTAACGAAGCAGATTAAAACCCTCTATTGACCGTTATCGGAAAGGAATTAACATCATGAAAAACTTAAAATTAACCTTAGCAGCTCTCACTCTGGCCAGCGTTTCCTTCGGCAGCTTCGCCGCCGATTTAGTCCAGAACCAACCGGCAGACCAGCAGAAAGTGGGCGTTATCACCGTCAGCGGCGCATCCGATCTGACCTCGCTGGAAAACAGCCTGGCCGCCAAAGCCGATCAGGCCGGTGCAAAATCCTTCCGCATCATCGGCGCCGGCGGTAACAACCAGCTGCATGGTACCGCAGAAATCTATCAATAACAAAGCATTAAGCCAACTGATTGCCTGTCCTTTTGCTCACAACGCCAGGGCGTAAAAAAATTAATTAACGAGCATTAAAAAAATACTTGCAATCCGTCAAACCGGCATCTAACATTAAATTATCGATCGTTAATCAATTTAACGACCTTACAAAACAAACATCGTAAAGAACAAAGATAGGAAATAAGACCATGAAAAACCTGAAAATGACCATCGCAGCCATCGCACTGGCTTCCGTCTCCTTCGGCAGCTTCGCCGCCGACCTGGTGAACGCCCAA
The DNA here is from genome assembly GCF_002752475.1 of Serratia sp. OLAL2. Lineage (NCBI taxonomy): Bacteria > Pseudomonadati > Pseudomonadota > Gammaproteobacteria > Enterobacterales > Yersiniaceae > Serratia > Serratia sp. OLAL2. The sequence goes on from NZ_MSTL01000019.1 coordinate 826,907, forward strand.
CCTGCCAATCTGCAAAAAGCCGGCGTCGTCACCGTCAGCGGTGCGTCCGACCTGAGCAGCCTGGAAAACAAACTGGCGGCCAAAGCCGACGCGGCGGGCGCCAAATCCTTCCAGATCATCGCCACCACCGGTGACAACAAACTGCACGGCACCGCGATCATCTACAATTAATGGCCAGATAGGCAATCGTGCAAAAGGGCGGCTCAGGCCGCCTTTTGTTTGTTTTGACGCCAACGTTCTGTTGTAAGCTGTAGCCACCTTTTCTTGCTGAGCCGAGCAACGCCATGACTCCCCTGCTGTTTCACAAATATCACGGCCTGGGCAACGACTACCTGGTCTGTCACCGTTCGGTCGCCGATCGTCTGAGCCAGGAACAGATCCGCCTGTTGTGCCACCCGCATTACGGCATCGGTTCCGACGGCCTGCTGATCGACAGCGGTGACGCCGTCAATCCCACCCTGCGCATCATCAACCCGGACGGCTCCGAAGCGGAGAAAAGCGGCAACGGCCTGCGTATCTACGCGCGCTATCTGTTTGACAGCGAGCGCGTAGGGCATCAGCCGTTTCTGGTGCACACCGCCGGCGGCGACGTGCGTTGCCAGGTGGCGGAAGACGCGCATCAGATAACCGTAGAGATGGGGCGCGCCAATTTCAGCCCGGCGGCGCTGCCGGCCTTGATCGATCTGCCGGAGGCGCTGAACTATCCGCTGCCCCTGAGGGAGGAGACGTTAAGCGTTTCGCTGGTGTCGATGGGCAACCCGCACTGCGTGGTGCCGGTGGAAAAACTGGATCTGGCGCAGGTGCATCGGCTGGGACCGCAGATTGAGCGCCATCCGCTGTTCCCGAAACGCACCAATGTACAACTGGTGGAAGTGGTCGATCGCCAGACGCTGCGCATCGGCATCTGGGAGCGCGGCGCCGGCTTTACCCTTGCCTCCGGCAGCAGCAGCTGCGCAGCCGCCAGCGTGATGCGCAAGTTGGGACGAGTCGGCGATCGGGTTAGCGTGCGGATGCCGGGCGGCGAACTGCAGATCGCCTTCAGCGGCGATTTTCAGGTCAGCATGCGCGGGCCGGTGCATAAAATCGCCACCCTGACGCTGGACGAAGATTGTTTTGCCGGCGGTGCGGGGCTGTTTACGGGATCCACCCCAGCAGCCGGAACCACAGATAATCCAACGGCACCAGCAGTGCGAAGCTAAGCGCGGCCAACAGCAGGCACAGCTTTAGCCCTTCACGCGCCGGCACTTTGCCCATCCCCATCGCCACCACGATCGGCGAGGCCTGATACGGCAACAGCGGCGTGGCGTAACCGATCACCTGGGTCATCAGCACCGTCAGCAGCGGCAGGCCGCTGCCTGCGGACAGCGCCTGCGCCAGCGGAGTAAACAGCGCCGGCACGCCGTTGGCGGTCACCACAAAATTCAGCAACGCCGTGATCCCCACCAACGAACCGAATGCGGTAAACGGCTTGCCGTGCAGATCCGGCATCATCGCCAGCAGCGCACCGCCCAACCGATCGCCGAGACCCGAGTGGCTGACCAACGCGGTCAGCCCCAGGATCCCCGCCACGTAAATACAGGTGCGCACGTTAACGCCGGCGGCGAACTGTTCGCCGTTGAGAAAACCGAGGCGCGGCAGCAGGCAGACGCAGGCCGCCGCCAACCCGATCCAGGCGGGGGCGATGCCGTGCCAGCTGTCGGTCATCCACAGCAGCACCGTAATGCCCAACAGCGCGATCAGTCGCCACTCGGCGGCACTGAGCGGCGTTTGCCCCGCCTCGGCCACCACCGGTTGCGGCCGCGCCCGGAACAGGCCGCAGATGCACAGCGTCAACAATGCGCCTTTGGCCACCCCGAGCACCGGGGCATGCAACAGCAGATAAGAGAGATAAGCGAAGTGGCTGCCGTAGGCGCTTTCCGCCGCACCGCTCATCACCAGGTTGGGCACGTTGGCCGGCAAAATGCTGGCGGAGAGCTGGAAGGTGCCGAACCCCACCGCCAGCGCCAAACCGATGCGGCCGCGCGAGCCTTCCGCCAGGCCGGCGCGCTCGGCCAACGCCATGACGATCGGCATCAGCAGCGTAATCCGCCCCATGTTCGAGGGCATGACAAACGCCAACGCGTAGCTTATTGCCACCACGCCGCCCACCAGGCGCGGCCAGGAACCGGCCAGATGCGGCAAGAGCCGGTTGGCCAGACGATCCGCCAAGCCGGTGCTGCGGATGGCGCTGCCCAACACGAAACCGCTGAGCACCAGCCAGAATGCGGAGGACGCGAAACCGGAAAAGGTCACCGCGGCGGGCGCCAGCTGCAATACCATCACCGCCGCAAAGAACAGCAGCGCGACCAAATACTCCGGCAAGCGGGCGCTGGCCCATAGCGCGATGACCACCAGCGTGACCAGCGCGGACAGCGCCATCGGATCCCCCAACATAGTTTCCTCCCTGATAAAACGTTGTGATTGTTATCAAACGGTTAACAGGGTGACACAAGGCGCAGGCGTTAACCTTGAAACCGCTCACATATCGTCGTTCTGCAGATTTTTCAGCATGCACACATTGCAGCCGTGGTGGCCGGTATTGCCGCGCCGTTCCGTCAACAGCGTGAAACCCAGCGCGTAATACAGCCCAATCGCCTCTTTCAACTGTTCGGTGGTTTCCAGATAGCAATAGCGATACCCTGCCGCCCGCGCCGCCTTCATCGCCTGCACCACCATATAGCGCGCCATGCCCAGCCCGCGCGCGCCGGGTTTGAAGAACAGTTTTTGCAGTTCGCAATAGCCGGGCTCTTCGCCGGCCAGCGGCGCCATGCCGACGCCCCCCACCACCTGCCCGTCCCGCTCCAGCACCCAGTAGCGGCCGCCGTTGTCGTGATACAGGCCGGTCAGCCGATCGAGATCCGGATCGTGCAGGCTGACCCCTTCCATCTTGCCCATGCCGTACTCGCGAAACACGTCGCGAATGATCGCCGCCATCGCCGCATCGTCGCGCGCGGCGATCGGCCGCACCCGCAGGTTGGCGTCGCGCTGTTTGCGCGCGCTGCGCAGCGCCGCGGCCATCTTTTTCATCGCCGCAGTGGTGCCCGCCAGCTCATCGTCATCCAACTGCGCCAGCGCCGCCTGCATAAAACCGTCGGCGTCGCTCTCGATGCCGGCCAGCGCCTTGCCGCCCTGTTTACTCAGCCGATGCAGGTTGTGCCGCTTGTCATCCGGATGATCCACCGTTTCTATCACGCCGGCGGCGACCAGGCTGCGCAGCGCCCGGCTGGCGCTGGCCTTGTCGATGCAAAGCCGGGCCGCCAGCTCGGTGACGCCCAGCGGCTGCTCGCTGACTTCGATCATCAGATGGATCTGCAGCGGCGAAAAGCGCGAGCCGTTGCTCTGCTTGTTCAACATGCCGAATTCTCTGACCAAACTGCGCGCCAATGCTCTGAAATCCCTGATGTTCACGGCGTTATGCTCCCCTGTACTTCCACCTTCACGCTGCGTTGGATGGATTATTGGTTGATAGTGTTACCTAATTTAGAACATAACGATAACGCATAAACAATTGCGAATGAATAACCAACGGGGCATCTGAATATGTCAAAACATTTCATTAGCCAGAATTTAAAACCATTTAATTTATTATTTAAAAAACTTAAATCCAAATTAATATTTAAAATTAAAATAAAAAACCAATGAAAATGGGAGTAAAAACATCAAAATTTGACAGAACAAAAAATAAAGCAAATATCTATTTGAAAAATAGTTAATAAAAACTAAAACGTGAAAACTTGATAGCAGCAACTTAATCGCTATCCCGTCAATATCGGTTACATATTTACGCCTGCCTTCGCGCGCCTCCCTGCGCCATTGTCCCTTTTGCCAAAAGTAGCCCATGCTTTAACTGCTCCTCTCCTTCTGGCTAACCGGGACGCTGGCTCATGACGAAAAAAACCACCCTGCTGCAATTCTTCCACTGGTACTACCCCGACGGCGGCAAACTGTGGCAGGAGGCCGCCGAGCGCGCCCCGCACCTGGCCGAACTGGGCATCACCGACCTGTGGCTGCCCCCTGCCTGCAAGGGCGCTTCCGGCGGTTACTCCGTCGGCTACGATACTTACGATCTGTTCGATCTGGGCGAATTTGACCAGAAAGGCAGCGTGGCCACCAAATACGGCGACAAAGCGGCGCTCGAACACGCCGCCACGACACTGCGCGAACACGGCGTGGGGGTACTCTACGACGTGGTGTTCAACCACAAGCTCGGCGCGGACGAAAAAGAACAGGTACACGTGTTCAAGGTGGACGCCAACAACCGCAACGACATCGACGACCAGGGCTTCGACGCGCTGGCCTACACCCGCTTCACCTTTCCCGGCCGCCAGGGCGTGCATTCCGAGTTTATCTGGGATTACACATGCTTCAGCGGCGTCGACTACGTTGAGCAGCCGGACGACAAAGGGGTGTTCAAAATCGCCAACGACTATGGCGACGACGGCTGGAACGATCAGGTCGACGACGAAAAAGGCAACTACGACTATCTGATGGGCGCCGACGTGGAGTTCCGCAATGCCGCCGTGACGGAGGAGCTCAAATACTGGGCGCGCTGGCTGTTGGAAAGCCTGCCGTGCGACGGCTTCCGTCTGGACGCCGCCAAACACATTCCCGCCTGGTTCTTCAAAGAGTGGGCGGATCACGTGCGCGACAGCGCGCAGCGCGACCTGTTTATCGTTGCCGAATACTGGTCGCACGATCTCGGCGCGCTGCAACAATACATCGAGTTGGTGGACGGCAAGGTGATGCTGTTCGACGTAGCGCTGCACCTGAAGTTTCATCAGGCGTCGAAACAGGGCGACGGCTTCGACATGGCGCAGATCTTCACCGATACCCTGACCGCCGCCGATCCGGCCCACGCGGTGACGCTGGTCGCCAACCACGATACCCAGCCGCTGCAATCGCTGGAGGCGCCGGTGGAACCCTGGTTCAAACCGCTGGCCTACGCGCTGATCCTGCTGCGCGAACAGGGCGTGCCCTGCGTGTTTTACCCCGACCTGTATGGCGCCAGCTACCGCGACAAGGGGCGCGACGGCGGCGAGTACCAGATTGACATGCCGGCGATCCCGGAGCTGGAGAAGCTGATCGCCGCCCGCCAGCGTTTCGCCAACGGCCCGCAAACCGACTACTTCGATGACAGCCACTGCGTGGCCTTCAGCCGCGCCGGCACCGCCGAGGCCCCCGGCTGCGTGGTGGTGCTGACCAACGGCGGCGAGAGCGGCAAGACCGTCGCGCTGGGCGCCGATTTGGCGCACACTGCCTGGCGCGATTTCCTCGGCAACCGTCAGGAGGAAATCACCACCGACGACCAGGGCAGCGCCCATTTCCCGGTCAACGCCGGCAGCGTCAGCGTCTGGGTGCCGGCCGCCAGCCTGTGAGGACCCGCCGCCGTGCAATGATGCCGCGGCGGCAAAACTAATGTTTGCCTTTCGGGTCTAACTTACGCTATCAACTGCGCAAGCCATTCACACCGGAGCCTAAATAGGGTACAAGGCTGCATGAAAATTCCAAAACGACTCCAGCCGCTGGTAGATGACGGGTTAATCGACGACGTCATCCGCCGGTTGAAAAGCGGCAAAGAAGCCGACGTGTTTATCGTGCGCTGCGGCGATGAGATCCGCTGCGCCAAAGTGTACAAAGAGGCCGAGAAGCGCAACTTCAAGCAGGCCGTTCACTATCAGGAAGGGCGCAAGGTGCGCAACAGCCGCGACGCGCGCGCCATGAGCAAAGGCTCCAAATTCGGCCGCCAGCAGCAGGAAGAAGCCTGGCAAAACACCGAAGTGGACGCGCTGTATCTGCTGGCCAAGGCCGGGGTGCGGGTGCCGCAGCCGGATATCTGCCTGGACGGCGTGCTGCTGATGGAGCTAATTACCGACGAAGAAGGTCTGGTGGCGCCGCGCCTGAGCGATGTCATCCTGACGCCGGAACAGGCGCGGGCCGATCACGCCCTGATGATGAACTACGCGGTGCGCATGCTGTGCGCCGGGCTGGTGCACGGCGATCTGTCGGAATTCAATGTGCTGATGGATAAAGACGGGCCGGTGATCATCGATCTGCCGCAGGTGGTGGACGCCGCCGCCAACAACCACGCCAAAAGCATGTTCGAGCGCGATATCAACAATTTGGCGGAATATTATGGCCAATTCGCGCCGGAACTGCGCGACAGCCAATACGCCAAAGAGATTTGGGCGCTGTATCAGGAAGGCAATCTGACGCCGGACAGCGCCCTCAGCGGCCGGTTCAGCGAAATCCAGAAGTGCGCCGATGTCGGCTCGGTGCTGGAAGAGATCCAGGCCGCCAGCGAGGAACACCAGCGCCGCATCATGGCGCGCAACGCGGAAGAGTAACGCGCCGCGCTATTCGACGCGAAACACGTCCGGCCGCTGCGGCGTCGCGGCCTCGTGATAAATATCCCCCAGATAGCCGGCGATCTCCTCTTCGTGCAGATCGGCCGGCAGCACGATATCGTGGCTGGGGGCATACTTGCGCTCCGGCAGCGTCACGCGGAACAGCCGCCACTCATCCCCGATGCGCTTCACGCCCAGCAGACGGCCGAACACGTTAAAAATCATCATCCGCCATTCCCCCTCTCGTCGCTTTCAGGCTATAACACTGTGATGCCACCGCAGTGAAAAGGAAAGCGTATGAGTGAAAAAACGCCGCAGTTCTGGCGCGATCCGCAGTTGCCGTTCGTCGAAGCCCGCGCCATCGCGGATGGCCGCCAGGCGTGTTACAGCCTGCACAGCCACGAATTCTTTTCCATCGGTGCCATCACCGGCGGCGTCAGCACCTATGTCAACGGCGAGCGGCGCATGCAGGTTAGCGCCGGCGATCTGGTTGTCATCAACCCGCAGCAGGCGCACGCCTGTAATCCGATCGCCGACCGCCGTTGGTCATACATCATGTTCTATCTCGATCTCGCCTGGATCGGCGCGCTGCAGCAGGAGCTGCTCGGGGGCGAAGGCGAGCGTTTTGTTCCGTTCAGCCAGCCGCTCAGCCGCGATCCGGTGCTGTTCCACGGCCTGAATCGGCTTTATGCGCTGCTGACGGATCCGCTGTGCAGCGCGCTGGAAAAACAGATCGCCATGGTGGAGTATTTCAGCGCCCTGCAGCTCGGGCTGGGCAGCGGCCGCCAGCCGGAGACACCGCCGCATGCCCGACTGGAAGCGGCGGCGGCGTTTATCGACGCGCACTGCACCCGGCCGCTGACGCTGGACGATATTTGCCGCGCCGCCGCGCTCTCGCCCTCTTACCTGATCCGCGCCTTCCGCCAGCGTTACGGCATGACGCCGCACGCTTATCTGGTCAATCGCCGCGTGCAGCACGGCCATCGGCTATTGAAAAGCGGCCTGCCGATCGCCGCGGCCGCCAGCGAAAGCGGCTTTGCCGATCAGGCGCACTTTCAGCGCACCTTCAAACAGCTGCTGGCCGCCACGCCCGGCCAGTATCAAAAACCCTCCGCCAACAGATAGCAGGCGCTGGCCGCCAGCAACGCCGCCATCACGCGGTTGAAACGCTGTACGTTGCGCGCCTGCCTGAGCAGGCCGCGCAGCATCGCACCAACATAGGCCCAGCAGGCCACCGAGGCATAGCAAATCACGAAGTAGAGCCCGGCGAATTGCCACAGCAGCCGGATGTCGCCGTCGCCGACAAAAGCGCCGAGGCTGGCCACCGACGCCAACCATGCCTTGGGATTCAGCCATTGCATCAGCGCGCCGTACCAACAGGAAGGCGCCTGCGCCGCGCCGTTGCCCAGCCTGCCGTCGTCAAACGCCAGCCGGTAGGCCATAAACAGCAGGAAGGCCACGCCGGCCCACTGAATCAAGCGCGTCAACGCCGGCCACAGGATCAGCAGCTGGTGCATGCCCAATCCCAGCAGTAACAGCAACAGGGTAAACCCCAGCGTGGCGCCGAATACGTGACGCTGGGTCGCGCCAAAGCCGAATTGCGCCCCGGCGCTCAATGCGACGATGTTGACCGGGCCGGGGGTGATGGAGGCCGCCAGCGCGAACGCGGCCATGGAAAAGTAGATATTCATGATGGGCACCTGAGAAAATATTCACAGGTGCCAGAGTGCCGGGCCGCGCCGACAACGTATTGAACAGAATTGCCCTGTTCAATTTAGCGCACGGCGACGGCCCGGCGGCGCGGCAGCCCAAAGGTGTTGACCGCCATGCCGGCCAGCACCAGCAATGCGCCGCCGAACTGCGCCGGCGACAGCGCTTCGTCCAGCAGCAGCCAGGCGGCGAACAGCCCGACCAACGGTACCAGCAGCGTCAACGGCGCGACGCGCCAGGTTTCGTAGCGCCCCAGCAGGCTGCCCCACACAGAATAACCGAACAGCGTGGCGGCGAACGCCAGATAGGCAATTGCCAGCCAGGTGCCGACCTGCACATGGCTCAGGCTGGCGAGCACCACCTGCGGGCCGTCGAACAGCCAGCTGCAGGCCAGGAACGGCACGACCGGGATCGGCGCGCTCCACACCACCAGCGACAAAATGTTGCGCTGCGGGAAACCGGCCAGGATCTTCTTGTTGGTCAGGTTGCCCAGCGCCCAGGAAAACGCCGCCGCCAGGGTCAGCAGCAGGCCCGCCAGGGGGACCGCGCCGCTGCCCGGCTTATGCAGGCTGGCCTGCGCCAGCACCAGCATGCCGCCGCTGGCGATAGCAATGCCGACGAAATGGTTGACGCGCAGCTTTTCGCCCATCAGCACGACACCCAACAGCAGGGTGAAAAACACCTGCGCCTGCAGCACCAGTGAGGCCAGCCCCGCCGGCATGCCCACCTTGATGGCGACGAACAAAAACGCGAACTGCGCGAAGCTCATGGTCATGCCGTACAGCAACAGCCATTTCCACGGGATCGTCGGGCGCGGAATAAAGAAGATCGCCGGCAACGCCACCAGCAAAAAGCGCATCCCAGCCAGCAGAAACGGGGGCATGCCCTGTAAACCGAACTTGATGACGACGAAATTCACACCCCAGATCACCACCACCAACAGCGCCAACAGCCGATCGCGCAATGTCATCCTCGCCCCGCTTATCCCATTGAAAATTCGCTTTACCTTGCAGATTACAACCAAACCGGGGACATGGACACCGGCAAACGCCGGCGCTTATTCCGGCATCAGGCCGATAAAGGTGGTTTTCTTGCGCGGGCCGGTCATCAGCGCTTCCAGCTTCTCCACGCACTGCAGGTAATGCGGGGTCTGCTTATGCGCCGCCACCGCCTGCTCGTCGCGATAGGCTTCGTAGATGTAAAACCGCGTCGGAATATGCTCATCCTGCAGCACGTCGAAGCGCAGGTTGCCCGGCTCTTCGATCGCCCCCAGATGATTGGCGCGGAAAACGTCGATAAATTCGTCGATTTTGTCCTGTTTAACGTTGATCTCTACCAATGTGACGTGCATGACAGCTCCTTGTTTGAACGGCGCGCCGTAGCATGGCGCTTTCCAACCATAGGTTCATTCCCGTCGATTGCCCTGCCGCAACGGCAATTTTGCCGCCTGGCTCACAAATCGCACCGGCGATGCCCACCCCACCCCCGGCGAGGGAAGACGGCGGCATCTATAGTTAACACTCCTCCCCCTGAGAGCATAGGCTATGGATAACTACTTGATGGCGCTGGATGCAGGAACAGGCAGCATTCGCGCCGTGATCTTCGATTTGGCGGGTAACCAGATCGCGCACGGCCAGGCGGAGTGGCAACACCTGGCGGTGCCGGGCGTACCCGGCTCAATGGAGTTTGACCTCAACCGCAACTGGCAGCTGGCCTGCCAGTGCATCCGCCAGGCAATGCAACGCGCTGGATTGAGCGCTCAGGCGATCCGCGCGGTGGCCTGCTGCTCGATGCGCGAAGGCATCGTTCTGTACGATCGCAACGGCGTGCCGATCTGGGCCTGTGCCAACGTCGATGCGCGCGCCAGCCATGAGGTCAGTGAACTGAAAGAGCTGCACAACCACGGCTTCGAACGCGAGGTATATCAATACTCCGGCCAGACGCTGGCGCTGAGCGCCATGCCGCGCCTGCTATGGCTGGCGCACCACCGCCCGGACATCTATCGCCAGGCGGCGACGCTGACCATGATCAGCGACTGGCTGGCCAACATGCTGAGCGGCGAGCTGGCGGTCGATCCTTCCAACGCCGGCACCACCGGCATGCTGGATCTGAGCAGCCGTGACTGGCGGCCGGCGCTGCTCGATATGGCCGGGCTGCGCGCCGATATTCTGTCGCCGGTGAAAGAGACCGGCAGCGTGCTGGGGTGCGTCACCGAACAGGCGGCGCAGGAAAGCGGGCTGCTGCGCGGCACCCCGGTGGTGATGGGCGGCGGCGACGTGCAGCTCGGCAGCCTGGGGCTTGGCATCGTGCGCGCCGGGCAGACGGCGGTGCTCGGCGGCACCTTCTGGCAGCAAATCGTCAACCTGCCGGAGCCGGCCATCGATCCGGAGATGAACATCCGCATCAACCCTCACGTCATTCCCGGCATGGCGCAGGCAGAATCCATCAGCTTCTTTACCGGCCTGACCATGCGCTGGTTCCGCGACGCGTTCTGCGCCGAAGAGAAACTGCTGGCGGAGCGGCTGGGCGTCGATGCCTATAGCCTGCTGGAAGAGATGGCGGCCAGAGTGCCGCCGGGCGCCTACGGCGTGATGCCCATCTTTTCCGACGCCATGCATTTCAAAACCTGGTATCACGCGGCGCCGTCGTTCATCAACATGTCTATCGATCCGGAGCGCTGCAACAAACAGACGCTGTTCCGCGCGCTGGAGGAAAATGCCGCCATCGTCTCCGCCTGCAATCTGGAGCAGATCGCCGCCTTCTCCGGCGTGCAGGCGCGCTCGCTGGTGTTCGCCGGCGGCGGTGCCAAGGGCAAACTGTGGAGTCAGATCCTCAGCGACGTCACCGGGCTGACGGTGCGGGTACCGGTGGTGAAAGAGGCCACCGCGCTGGGCTGCGCGATCGCCGCCGGCGTCGGCGCCGGGTTATACGAGTCGCTGGCCGAAACCGGCGAGCGATTGGTGCGCTGGGAGCGCGAGCATCAGCCGGACATGACCCACCACGCGCTGTATCAGGAACAGAAAGAAACCTGGCGGCGGGTCTACGCCGATCAGTTGACGCTGGTGGACAACGGCCTGACCACCTCGCTGTGGAAAGCGCCGGGGCTATAAGCGCCACGCGGCATTCGGTCATAACCTTATGCCGTTTTATTCCTTTCTCTTAGGCGCGGCGCGAGCCGCGTTTTCACTCGCCGCCGCGATTGTTTCCCTTCAGAAACAGTGTAACCACCGCAGATGGATTTATCTGCGCCTTCGGCCTGCCGTAGATTGTGACTTTGATCACGCCGCGCCCCGAGCGCGGCCTGCGCATTCACCTGAGACGAGCGGCATTATGCTGAATAATAAAGATAACTCTGCATTATCCCCGTGGCCGGCGATCTTTTCGCTGACGGTCGCCTGTTTTGTCATGGTCACCACCGAGTTCTTGCCGATCGGCCTGCTGACCAACATCGCCCCTTCACTTGGCGTCAGCACCGGCACCGCCGGGCTGATGGTCACCATGCCCGGCATCGTGGCGGCGGTGGCCGCTCCCGCATTGAGCCTGATTTCCGGCCGTCTGGATCGGCGTTTACTGATGCTGGGGCTGTCGCTGCTGCTGATGGTGTCCAACCTGGTGGCGGCGCTGGCCGTCAACTTCCCGATGATGCTGCTGGGCCGCGTGCTGCTGGGCATCTGCGTCGGCGGTTTCTGGTCGTTCGCCGCCAACTACGGCCGCCATCTGGTGCCGGAAGCCAGCCAGGGCCGCGCCACCGCGCTGATCCTCAGCGGCATCTCGGTCGGCGCGGTGTGCGGCGTGCCGGCCGGGGCGCTGATCGGCGATCTGTTCGGCTGGCGCGCCGCCTTCTTCGGCGGTGCGGCATTGGCGGTCGGCGTGCTGTTGGCGCAGCTGCGTTTGCTGACCTCGGTGCCGCCTTCCCGGCCGGTCACGCCGCGCGATCTGGTGCTGCCGCTGCGCCTGCCGATGGCGCGCATCGGCCTGATCGCCATCGTGCTGCTGTTCATCGGCCACTTCGCCGCCTACACCTACCTGCGGCCGCTGCTGCAACAGGTGTTCGTGCTCAGCCCGTCGGCGATCTCGCTGCAGCTGTTGGCCTATGGCGCCATCGGCCTGCTGGGCACTTTCCTCGGCGAGCGTCTGGGGGAATACAGCCTGCGCGCCACCTTTATTCTGATCGCCGCCATGCTGGCGGGCATTTTGATCGTTTCGCCGCTGCTCAGCGGCCTCGCCGGCGCCACGCTGATGGTGCTGGTGTGGGGGCTAGCCTTTGGCGCCGTCCCGGTGTGCGCCACCAACTGGATGTTCGCCGCCGTGCCGCAGGCGCCGGAAGCCGGCCAGGCGCTGTTGGTGTGCGTCATCCAGATCGCGCTGGCCTCCGGCGCACTGCTGGGCGGTGAAGTGGTGGACTGGCAGGGCGTCAGCAGCGCGATGCTGTTCGGCGGCGCGCTGATCCTCTCCGCCACGCTGGTGTTCGGCCTCAGCTTGCGCTCCGGCGCGATTGGCGCTAAACAGTGTTAATCATTATCTATCTGCAGAAACATGCCCCGGCCACCGCCGGGGCATGGTGTTGAGAACCTATGGACCATCATTTGCTCGCTATCCGGGTATTTAACCGCGTGGTGGAAACCGGCGGCTTTACCCGCGCCGCCGATTCGCTGGGCATGCCGAAAGCGACGGTCACCAAGCTGATCCAAAATCTGGAGGATCACCTGCAGACCAAGCTGTTTCAGCGCACCACCCGCAGCGTGTCGGTCACCCGCGAAGGTGAATGCTATTACCAGAATACGGTGAAATGGCTGGCGGATTTGGAGCAGATGGAAGGCTGCCTGACCGAATCGCAAAGCTCTCCGCAGGGCGTGCTGCGTATCGACACCGGCGGTGGCACCGCACGTCGCTTACTGCTGCCGGCACTGCCCGACTTTCTGGCACGCTATCCGCAGATACAGATCGATCTGAGCGTCGGCGACCGCGTGATCGATCTGATCAGCGACAGCACCGACTGCGTGATCCGCAGCGGTCCGTTGGCCGACTCCAGCCTGATCGCCCGGCGCCTGTTCGATTTGGACTGGGTCAGCTGCGCCACCCCAGCCTACCTGGCGCTTCACGGTACGCCGCGCCACCCGTGCGATCTGGAACAGGGTTTTCCGATGGTGCACTATCGCCACCCGCTTAACGACCGCATCCACCCGCAGCGCTATGCCGAACACGGCAAAGAGATCGCCATTCAACAGCGCTCCCCGGTCAGCATCAATGAGGGCAACGCGCTGCTGGCGGCGAGCCTGGCCGGATTGGGCATCATCCAGATCTATCGGTTTATGGCGCAGCCGCACCTCGACAGCGGCGAGCTGGTCAGTCTGCTGCACGATTGGCAGCCGCCGCCGGAGCAAATGTACGTGGTCTACCCGTCCAATCGCCACCTCAGCGGCAAGCTGCGGGCGTTTATCGACTGGGCGGTGGAGACTTTTGACAACGGCAAGATGAGCCGCACGTTGTAGCCGCACGCAGTGTGGTATTATTTGCCGCATAGCGATTCACGACGGACAACCACCATGGCCTATATCCCCAAAAACTATGCGAAGCTGGAAACCGGCTACCGCGAAAAAGCGCTGAAACTGTTCCCCTGGGTGTGCGGGCGCTGCTCACGCGAATTCGTTTATTCCAACCTGCGCGAACTGACGGTGCACCATATCGATCACGATCACAGCAACAACCCGGAAGACGGCAGCAACTGGGAAATGCTGTGCCTGTATTGTCACGACCACGAGCACTCGAAATACACCGAGGCCGATCAATACGGTTCAACGGTGGTGGCCGGTGAAGACGCTCAGAAAGATATCGGCGTCGCCACCCACAACCCGTTCGCCAACCTGAAGGCGATGATGAAGAAGTAACGCCATCGACAGCTTAATGAGCCACTAACTTATTAAGCTGTTAAATTAACAAAAACTCTCTTCCGTTCCGCCACTTCCCAGAGAATTCCTACTTACCCACCCGGCCGATTCACCGCAAAATAAGCTGCGCAGTTAACAACATACTGGCTTGGCAAGCCGCCGCAGTTGGTGCATATTGTTCGCGAGTTGTTCTTGTTAACCTGTTTGATTATCAACCTAATAAGCACATTAACTTAATAAGTTATCAGCTTAATAACTTGAGAGATGGCAGCATGATTGTCCTGATTGGCTCGCAAAAAGGCGGCGTCGGCAAGTCGACGAAAGCGGTGAACATCGCCGGGTATCTGATTCTTAAGCAAGGCAAGACGGCGATCATCGTCGATGCCGACGACCAGAAGTCGATCATGACCTGGTACAACGACCGTCAGAACGTCGAGGGGCTGCCGCACATTCCGGTGGTGGCCGCGTCGGGTAAAATCAAGGAAACGCTGCTGGAGCTCGATCGCCATTACGACTACGTGATCGTCGACACCGCCGGTCGCGACAGCGCCGAACTGCGCTCCGGCCTGCTGGCCGCCGATCTGTTCCTCTCGCCGCTGCGCCCTTCGCAGATGGATCTCGACACCATTGGCTATCTGTCGGAGATGTTCTCCACCGCGCAGGAATACAACGAGAAGGTCAAAGGCTACATCGTATTGAACATGTGCCCGACCAATATCTTCATTAATGAAGCCAACGAAGCGGCGCAGGTGCTGAGCGAATACCCGGAGTTCACCCTGGTGAGCAACCGCCTGTGCGACCGCAAGATTTACCGTGACGCCTGGGGTGAAGCCATCACCGTGCACGAGGCGAACAACGAAAAGGCGCAGAGCGAAATTGAATGCCTGGTGAAAGAGGTGATCCTGTGAAAAAACGCACCCCCACCCACCGCATGTCGGAAGACGAATTCATCAACAGCGCCACCTCGCACACGCTGCCGGTCGCGGCGCCCGCGCCAGAAGCCAAACCGGCCGGCCGCAAGCGCACCTATAAGGCGATCTCCGTCAGCCTGACGGACAACCACATTGAGGCTATCGATGAAGTGATCGTGCAGGCGGCGCGCAACGGCATCGTGCGCATCACCCGTTCCGACATCATCAAACTGGCGATCGACGGATTGGCGGAGAAAAGCGAAGCGCAACTGCTGGAACTGCTGAAAAAGCTCTGACCGCACGGCCCGCCGGCTGGCCAAACCGGCGGCTGCCGTTACACCGACGAGAACTCGCGTGGGAACGGCATAGTACGATAGGTTTTGCCGGTGGCCTTATGCAGCGCGCTGGCTATCGCCGGGGCGACCACCGCAGTCGATACTTCCCCGCATCCCTGCGGTGCACGCGCGCTATCGAGCACCACGACCTCCACCTTGGGCATTTCGGCGATCGCGAGCAGCGGATAGCGATCGAAATTCCCTTCCACCACGCCGCCCCGTTCAAAATGCAGCTCGCTGTGCAGACAGGTGGTCAGCGCAAAGCCGATGCCGCCCTCTACGTTGGCACGCACCAGGTTCGGGTTTATCACCTTGCCACAGTCAATCGCACATACCGCGCGCAGCACCCGTAGTCGCCCCCCCTGGATGGCGATTTCAACCACCAAACCGACGTAGGTGGTGAAAGCGTTATTGCGGCCGACCCAAATATTGCACGCCATACCGCGATAAACGCCCGACGGCGGTTCATGCTGCCAACCGGCCGCCGCCGCGGTGGCGTCCAGGACGCGCAACGCTTCCGGGCTGTCCTGCAACAGATGCCGCCGATACGAATATTCGTCCCGGTTGGCCTTATGGCTGAGTTCGCTGATAAAGCTTTCCAAAAAGAACAGACTGGCGACGCTGCCGACACCGCGCAGATAGCTCAGGGAGATCGGCTGTTCGACGATGCCGGCCTCCACCTTCAGGTGTGGGATGCGATACGGCGTGCTGTAAACGCACTCCACCATACTTTCATCCCATCCCCCGGCCTCATTGACCGTTTCGCGCCGCATTTGCCAGAAGAGAGACTGCCCGGCATAGCGCGCCCACAGCGCCTGCGGGTAGCCGTTTTCATCCAACAGCGCCCGATAATGGCTGATGCAGGCCGGACGATAGTATTCATGCCGCATGTCGATCTCGCGCGGATAGATCACTTTGACCGGTTTCCCCACCGCCCGGGAGGCGGCGGTAGCATGCATCACGGCATCCGGCAGATATTTGCGCCCAAAGCTGCCCCCCAGATAGGTCGTATTCACCACCACATCCGTCGGCTTCAGCCCGAACATTTTCGCCAGAACGTTGCGTACCATGTCCTGGCCCTGGAAAGGGCCCCAGGTTTCGATACGGCCCTCGCCGTAATGGCTGGTGGCATTGCAAGGCTCCAGGGTGGCGTGCGCCACATAAGGTGCGCTGTAACGCGCCTCATGCAAGCGTGAACCTTGTTCAGCGCCACAAATCAACGCCGACGCCTCGCCGCGATCGACCGCCGGCACCAGCGTATCGCCATCCAGCATCGCCAGATTCTCTGCCGCAATCGCACTATCGGTCAGCGCTTTTCCTGTGCCCGGCAGCCAGTCGACCTCCAGCAAATCCGCCGCCTTTTTGGCCTGCCAGTAGCTCGCCGCCACCACGATCACCGTATTGAGCGACATATCGTGATCCAATCCGACCATGTTGTTCATCGACCACTGCCGGGTCAACACCAGATCCACTACGCCCGGCATGGCCCGAATCTGCCGTTCATTGCGCACGGCGACCAGCTTTCCGCTGAGATCGGGCACCATCCAGGGAACGCCGATCAGCATCTCCGGCAAGTCGATATCGATACCGTAAATCGCACTGCCGTCCACTTTCTCCGGCGTATCGACCCGCAACAGCGGCTTGCCAATGACACTCTCTCGCTCTTGCGCCTCACTCTTTAAACCAGGCTGCGGATCCAACGGCAGCTCGGCGGCATAGCGCACCAGATCGCCGTAGGCGACCTTGCGCTGCCCGCCTTTCTCAAGCACCCAGCCTTTCTCCGTGCGGCACTGCGCCGGTGAAAGCGCGAAATGTTTTGCGCCGGCCCGCAGAAAAAAATCTCTCGCCTGTGCGCCGGCCAGCCGGGCACGCTGATAAAATTTGGTCATGGAGGTTGAGGCGGCGACAAACTGTGCGAAAGCCTCGCCCCCGGCAACCTGACGATAAGCGTCACGGCCGGTGACGAATTTCACCGTCACCTGCGCCCAATCGGCATCCATCTCCGCCGCCACCACTTCGGCCAGGCCGGTGTAAATCCCCTGCCCGACCTCACATTGCGACACGCCGATAACGATGCGCCCATCGCGATCGATCCAGATCCAATCGTTCAATTCATGCTGACCGTCCGGTGGCGTCACGTCCTGTGAAACCACGGCCGCCAGGCTGCGCGTCGATATCGGCAGCAGCATGGCGGCCACTGCCAACGCGCTGCCTTTTATCAAGGTTCTGCGGGTGATCGCCATACTCAAGATCCTCCCTTGTCCGCGGCGCGGTGCACCGCCGCACGGATCCGGTGGTAGGTGGCGCAGCGGCACAGATTGGTCAGGCCCGCATCTATCTGCCGATCGTCCGGCCTCGGGTGTTCCGCCAGCAGCGCGCTGACCGCCATGATCATGCCTGATTGGCAGTAGCCGCACTGCGGCACATCCTCCGCAATCCAGGCCTGCTGCACCGGATGACGGCGATCGAGGGACAGCCCTTCGATGGTGGTCACCTGCCGATCGCGCACCAATTGCAGCGGATAGCAACATGAACGCACTGCCTTACCGTCGACATGTACCGTACAGGCGCCACAGGCGCCAATACCGCAGCCGAACTTGGTGCCGGTTAACTTAAAATGTTCTCGGATCACCCACAGCAGCGGCGTATCCGGCTCGCCGTTAAATTCGACCGCCTGGCCGTTCAAATTGAACTTCATGCCATCCTCTCTTGGATCAATGCTTCACCCGACGTTTCACCCACGCCCCAATGACGATCAATACCAGCAATACGCCGCCCCAGAACACATAAGGCAATGACGCAATCAACAACGGTTTTTCACCGCCCGCCCGCTGCAGAGCCACTTGCTCCGGCGTTATCCTGACCGCCGGATTGCCGAATTGCTGCAATACGTAATTGCCCAACTCGGCCAGTTGCCGGTCATCCAGGCTATCGGCGAACCCCGGCATCCAGGTCTGCAGCGTCTCCCCCTGGCGCTGCACGCCATGCAGCATCACCATGATCAGGTTATTGGCCTGCTCGCTGCCTACGGTGGAGTTGTGCGTCAAAGAAGGGAAATGGCCGTCGTAAGCCCCCTCGCCGCCCAGGCGATGGCAGCTGGCGCAGGCAGCGGCATACAGCGCCTGCCCAGCAGGGTCGCCTTGGCCGCCTCCCTGATAGTGATAGGCCGCTTTCGTTCCTTGTACGGTGACGATCGGCGGCGTTTGTTTAAGCCAATCGGCGATAGCGTCGAGATCATCGTCACTCAGGAAACGCAGGCTATGCTCCACCGCCTCCGCCATGCCGCCGGCCGCCTGGGCTTTGTCATTGCGCCCGGTACGCAGATACTGCACCAATTCTTCCCGGCTCCAGCCGCCGATGCCGCTCACGGGATCCGAGGTGATATTCGGCGCGATCCAACCGCCTGCCTCCCCGCCCGCCAGGTAGCGATCGTCGCGTTCAGCCATCATCCCATTACGTGGGCTGTGACACGCCGAGCAATGCCCCAACACATCCACCAGATAGCGACCACGCGCCTTCTTCTCGTCTGCATCGACGGGCGTTTTTTTCAGAAACAGCCAGTTCCAGCCGTGGATCGCATAACGCCAGGAAAAAGGGAACCTCAGTTGGGTCTCAGGCACCGCACGATCGACCGGTGCGACCCCGGCCATAAAATAGCGATACAACGCGTGCAGATCGTCATCGCTCAACCCCTGATAAGCGGTATAGGGCATGGCGGGATACAAGGGTTGACCGTCCCGCCGAATGCCCTGCGTTAAGGCGCGGCGAAACTCCGGTTCACTGTAGTCGCCAATGCCGGTTCCTTTGGCGGGCGTGATATTACTGGCGATGATGTCGCCCATCGGCGAAGCGATGGCATAACCGCCGACATAGGGGGCGTCCTGTTGGGCGCTGCCGCGGTGACAAGCCGCGCAATCTGCGGCGGTAGCCAGGTATTTTCCCCGTGCGATGACCTGTTGGTCATTCTGGCTGGCGAAGACCGAGCAGGAGAAGATCCCCAACGCGATAACGCACCGCTGTTGTGCTCTCCGCCAGCGGCCGTTCACGCTTCACCTTCCGGCTTCATCGCCCCCGCTCGCTCCTCCGCCAACAGCGCAAACTCGTCCGGCAACAGATTGTCCTGTTCGAGCATCGCTATCGCGTTATGTTTGATGCCAAACAATACGCGGTAAAAAGCCTCCAGATCGTCGGCCGAAATACCGCTAAGCAGCTTTTGCCGCGCCTGTTGGCTGGAATGATCCAACTGCGCCAGCATCTCCTGCCCGGCCTCGGTCATTCTCACGCCTTTGGCGCGCTTATCTTCGGACAGAGCATCGCGAGCGATAAGCCGATTTTTTTCCAGAAACAGCAGCGCGCGCGACATCGTCGAGACTTCGGCGTTCAAATGCTGCGAAACGTCTTTCAACGTGCAGCCCTCCCCCAAGTCGGCAATCGCACTCAGCGCCAGCCAATGCGGGCGCGTCAGATTGGTCATTTTCACCGACTGGTCCATCGCCGTGCGCCACAGGCGATTGGTCACATCCAGATGGATGCCCAGCGCAGCAGGGAGTTTACGTGGTTGTGGCATATCGGATTGCTCTCGATTATTTATTTGCTTGTGCAAACAAATAGTAGATCGAACATGAGAACAGGATCAAGCAGATGAGGGAAAATAAAGTAAAAACGAGTTAATACACTTGGTTAGTTCGTATCGCACGGCATACGCTCCCCCACGACGGGGAGCGATAAGAAAAATTCAGTTCCCCGCCACCTTGCACCGGTAGTCCTGAATTTCACCGGCCGAGCCCAGGTTGAGATCGGTCAACTTCAAACGGTTTGCCAACAGCAGCATCTCGCCCTGCGGGCTGACCGCCAGCGCCAGGCCGTAATTGCCTATGCTGTCGCCCTGCTCGACCACGTAGTTTTGCAACAAGCGGAAAGGATCTTCCTGGGTTAAATCGGTGCCCGCCAATTTTCTGGCCAGATAGTGATGGCCGACTAATTTCACCGCCAGCGGCCGCCACTGTTGATCTAATTGCTCCGCCTGTTCCCCCAGCGCGTTATAGACATCCTGGCGCAAGCAGGCAACGTGAATATGCAGCTGATTTTGAGAGCGGCCATATTTCGAATTGACCGCCAGAGAAACCCATGCATCTTTTAACGGTTTACCCAGCTCGCCGGATATATGTTCCCTATTATTCCAGGCCTGGGAGAAATAAGGCGGCGTCCGATCCGCTTGCAATATCGGGCTCTCGATGCCGCTGACCTTTTCGGTCGGCATCACCAGATCGTGATAGGGGCCTTTGCTGTCCTTAAACAGCACATAACCCTCGGTTAAATCAACCTTTAAGCAGGGCGCCGGATCGTGGTTTTGCTGCTGATTGGGCACGCACTGTTGGCTGACGATTTGCCACAGCGCATTCGGATTGCCGCGCCCAAAGAACCACCACAGCACCGCCGCCAGCAGCAAAATGACAAGCAAAATAATTAATAGTCTGAAAAGTCTTTTCATCGCGACGCCCTGTTTATCTATTCCATACCGAAAGGAGCGCCAGCATAAACCAAGGCTCTGGCATCGACCAGAATATTATCCTTAATGTCACCTTTCATTGACGTCTTGTTAGCAATGGATAATTAAAAATAAGCCTCCACCTGAGTAATTTAAGGTAAATTAATACCGCAGGTTGAATATGAGTGTGATATAAGCAGCCGGGACTCTCTTTATATAAGGAACCGATAAGATGCCAACGATGGGCAAATCCCTCCATTACCTCGACGTAGGGTCGGGCTTTCCGTTGCTGCTGGGCCACAGCTATCTGTTCGATCTGAATATGTGGGCGCCGCAGTTTGAAGCGCTGGCTAAACGCTACCGCCTGATCGTGCCGGATCTCTGGGGCCACGGCGATTCACCGGCGCTGCCGCCCGGGCGAAACAGCCTGTCGGATATCGCCGCCGACCATTTGGCGCTGATGGATCGTTTGGATATCGAAGAGTTCGGCATCGTCGGCCTGTCCGTCGGCGGCATGTGGGGCGCCGAACTGGCGGCGCTGGCGCCGGAGCGGGTGAAAGTGCTGGCGCTGCTGGACAGCTACCTGGGCGACGAAACCCCAGAAGCGCGGCAGCGCTATATGGGCATGTTGGCCGCCGTGGAGCAGGCCGGCGCCATCACGTCGCCCCTGCTGGAACATGTCGCGTCGCTGTTTTATTCCGATGATGTCCCCGATGCCTTATTGCAATCGCTGTTGTGTCAGCTCCAGAGCCTGCCTGCCGATCGCCTGCGCGAGAGCATCGTACCGCTGGGCCGGATGATCTTTGGCCGCCCCGACAAGCTGGCGCTGCTGGAACACATCACCGCCGCCAGCATCGTCATTACCGGCGCACAGGATAAGCCGCGCCCACCGGCAGAGGGCCAGCGCATGGCGGATCTTCTCGGCTGCCAACATGTGCTGATCCCCAACGCCGGGCATATCAGTAACAAGGAAAAACCGGCGGCGGTCAACGAAACGCTGCTGGCATTTCTGGCTGAAAACACCACGCCGCTGTTCTGGTAAGATTCTCCGGGCCGCCAGGCCCGGCGAGTCATTCCGTACGCCTCATAAATCCGTGTCGGCTCAGTATGCCCTGCCCTTGTTCGCTCAAGATAAATGCGGCCAACCGCTGCGCACCGTCATCCAACAGGCATAAACCATAATCCGCCTCGATATCCAACGGTGGTGCCAGCGGCCGCACCGCCAACGCCGGGTAGGCCGCCAACGCCGGCGCATAGCTGCCGTAGCCGAGAAAAATATCTGCCTGCCCGCCGGCTATCAGATATTCCGCCGCCAGTCGGCCTGCCGGCACCGGGGCAGAATCTATCCCGCCGACTAACGGTAACGCCCGGCGGCGTAGCGCTTCCCCCTGCCCTGGCCAGTATTGCTCGCAGCGTTCAAAAAGCTGCAGCGCATAATCGCCGGAAGGATCCGCTCCCGGTGTCGAAGTGGCCAGCCGCCAGCGCGGATCGCACAATACCTCAGGAAGCGGACGCTCGGTTAATGCCGGCACGTTGCGAACCGTCACGCAGAGCCGATTGCGCGCAAAAACTTGCACCGCCCCCGCCATCCCGAGATCCGCCAACCTTTGCGGGTGCGCCACGTTGGCCGAGGCGAACAGCTGTGGCCGCTCGCCGTTCTCTATCCGTTGGCGCAACAACCCCGCCGGGCCGAATTCCGCCGAAACCTTTTGCCCGGTGTCGCGCTGAAATGCCGACAGCAGCGGCGTAAACGCCAGCCGCAGGCTGCCGGCGGCAAACAGCAGGATATCACTCATCATGTCGCTCCAATTGGCTGCGATACAGCGGCACCAGCGTCGCGTAGCGGCGGCCCGCCACCGTCAGCGGCACCCGTTCGATCGCCAGGCCGAACAAGGGTGACAGGGAATGTGCCGTTAACACCTCGCGGCAGGCACCGAGCTGGCTGCGCCCTTCCTTGCCCAGCAGCAAAGCCCGATCCGCCACCGCATGTGCATGGTTGGGCTGATGCGTGGAGAACACCACCGCCAACTGCTGTTCCCGCGCCAGGCGCGCCATCAGGCTCAACACCCGATCCTGGTAATGCAGATCCAGCGCCGAAGTCGGTTCATCCAGAATCAACACCTCGCAGCGCATTGCCAATGCGCGGGCGATCATCACCAACTGGCGTTGGCCGCCGGACAGGCTGCCAAACTCGCGCTCTGCCAGGTGCTGCAAATCCAACGACTGCAACGCTTCTCTGGCCAGCCGATGATCCTTGGCTGACGGTGAACGGAACAGGCCGACATGGCGTGCCCGCCCCATCAACACGATATCCAGCACCCGGTAGGCAAACGGCGGCGAAAAGTGCTGCGGGACAAAGCCCATCTCGCCGCAGCGCTCAATCTCGCCGGATTGCGGCGTCAGGCTGCCTAACAGCAGTTGCAGCAGCGTGCTTTTACCGCGCCCATTCGGGCCCAATACCGCCAGCACTTCGCCGCGCCGCAGCTGAATCTCCAGGTGTTGGAACAGCGGGGGCCCGCCAGGCCAGGCAAAACTCACGCCCCTGGCGGCCAATAACGTGTCAGTCATGCCAGCCTCTCACTTGCGCGCGGCGCAGCAGCAGTGCGAACAATGGCGCGCCAATCAGCGCAGTCAAAATGCCCAGCGGGATTTCGCTGCTGCTCAACGTACGCGCCAAATCGTCGATCAACAGCATGTACAGGGCGCCCAGGCAAAGCGAAGCCGGCAACAGGCGCCGGTGATCCGGCCCCACCAGCCGTCTTGCGACGTGCGGGATCACCAAGCCGACCCACCCGATGCTGCCGCTGACCGCCACCTGGGCGGCCACGATGGCGGCGCACAGCGTCAATATCAGCCAGCGGGTGCGCTCAACGTTGACGCCGAGCGCACCGGCATCTTCATCGCCTAACGACAGCAGATTGATGCGCCAGCGCAGCGCCAGCAGCAAGCCGCCGGCCAACAGCAAAGGCAAAAACAGCATCAGCAGCTTTTGCCGATCGGCGGTGGCAAAGCTGCCGAGCAGCCAAAATACAATGCTCGGCAGCTTCTCTTCGGTATCCGCCAGATATTGCATCAGGCTGACGCAGGCGGAGAAAAAACCGCTGAGGATCACCCCCGCCAGTACCAACGAGAGAATATTGCGCCGTGCAATGGCGCTGGTGAGGGTGAAAATCAACAGCAGCGCCGCCATGCCGAAAACAAAAGCCGACAGCAGCAGCGCCGCCAACGGCAGGCTGAGCAGGATAGCCAGCGTACCGCCAAAGGCCGCGCCGGAAGACACGCCGATAATATGCGGATCGACTAGCGGGTTGCGAAAGACGCCTTGCAAAGCCGCGCCACACAGGGCCAGCGCCGCGCCGGCGCCCATCGCCAACAGCACCCGCGGCACGCGCACCCCCAGGATCACCTGGCGTTGGACAGCATCGATGCCTGCATAATGCTGCCCGGTGAACGGCTCCAGCAAAATCATCAGGCTGTGCGTAATCGGCACCTGAAAGCGGCCAACACCGAGCGAAAACAGCGCGCAGCACAGCGTCAGCAGCGCCAACCAACCCAGCTTCATTGCCCGCTCTGGCAACAGGTGGCGCGGTAATAGCGTTGATAGTAAGTATCGACCCGCTGCTGCAGATGGATATCGGCAAAACGCTGCGGGTAAAGTTTTTTCGCCATCCACAACTCACCCAACGCCATCGCCTCCGGCATCGGATATCCCCAGGCCTTGGCGTACTCCGGCATCAGGTAGACCCGCTTATTCTTCACCGCGTCAATCGGCTGCCACTGCGGTGACGTCAGGATCTGTTTCACCACGTCCGGGTAGCGTTCTTGCACGAAAATCACCGCCGGATCCCACTTCAGGACATCCTCGATAGAGACCTGTTTAAACCCCTGGATCTCTTTCGCCGCCACGTTGAGCGCACCCGCGTGCCGCATCATCAACCCGGTATATTTGCCGGCACCGTAGGTGGTGAGATCGGGGTTGGCCATATACACCCGCACCCGCCGATCGTCCGGCAGCGTGCCCAGCCGTTCGGCGACCAGGGCACGCTGCTGAGTGACGTCCTTAATCAGCGCTTCGGCCTGAGGCTGACGCTCCATCACCTCGCCAATCAGCCGAATACCGTCCTGCAGCCCCAGCGTATAGGCCCGATCTTCATCGCTCAGTTGAGGGTTCATTTTGCCCGCCTGATCGGCCGCCTCGCGGCGCAGCGAGATAGCCACCACCGGAATGCCCACCCGTTCGATCTGTGCAATCATTTCCGGCGGCGCATAGTTGGCCACAAACACCACCTGTGGATGCAGGCCGAGCAGGCTTTCAATATTCACCGAAGTCAGATCGCCCGGCATCGGCAGGGTTGCCAGCGTCGGTGCCAGCCGCAGGTAGTTTGGCCCCAGCTGCTTTTTCCAACTGCTAAGCACGCCGACCACCTGCGGCATCGCATCAAGCTGCACCAATAGGTTCAGCGTCTGGTGTTGCAACACCACGGCACGGGTAATGTGATCGGGCAGCGTGACCTGACGGTTGAGCTGATCGGTGACCTGGCGATCCGCCAGGGCGGCGGTAGAGAACAACGCGAGCGCCAGCATCAGGCGCGGGAGAAAGCTAAACATGGCAGTGACCGGTTGATTATCGTTATATATCTAATAATATAGCGATGAGCATGGCGAAACAATCAGCGAGATCAAACCCTATGCCATGTATACAGGAAGAAAAACGAGGAGATAACGATGGGAAAGAAACGGATCCGCCGGAACGCCGGCAGATCCTGAGCACCAGAACGAGCGCGTGAAAAGCGCTTATTGGCCGATAGACGTCAGGCCCTGGCGGATCCCTTCGTCAGCCTGCTGGCACCACGCCTGCAGCCCCTGCGGTGCTTCCTTCTCCAACGCGACCACTTTGCCGTCGTCGTTCAGCACATTGCCTTCACGCCCCATCGCTTCACGCTTGTCGCCGTCGCGGGTATCAACGCCGCCCGGAATAGCCGCCACGTAGGCCACCATTTTCTTGGCATTGTCGATGCTCTCCGCTTTCAGGAAACCTTTATCGACGCAGTAGGACATCAGCCCGGCGGTATTACGCGTGATGTCATAGACGTTCTTCAACGCGGCAGGATCCATCCCTTCGGCATTGGCGGTGTTAAACAGGCCCAGAGTCGCGGCAATCATGCCGGTCAGAATGCTCTTTTTCATTGTTATCTCGTTTTAATAATGAAGTAGTTAATTTTTAATTATTCACAAAAAAATGTGAATACCGCTACGATATAACGGCGGCCTAGATTAACACAACACTAACGCGTTAATAACTGTGGTTAAGTTAGCGCCTAATAAAATAAAAACGCATGGTGGGGTTATTACCTCCTCCCGGCGTCAGTTTTTTACGTTCGACATTGACCGCGCTCAATTCAAATTTAAAATAGTCTCATCATGGAATTATTCGTAACGAAATCGTTGGCCCGCGGTCAATCACGTTCCGCACTTTGCCAACCCGCCCCGGCGTGGCATAGCCTGTTAAGACGCGCCATGCCATAGTGGAAGGGGATTCGCTTGAACCCTTCCGTCCGGCCGCCGCAATGCGACGATAAAACCCTTCTCGATATCACGATGAATTTATATCTTTATCCGGCGGTGCTTATTGCGTACCGCTTGGGCATCTTTGAGTTTATTGCTCAGCCCCCCGCAGCCTGGCCAATATATGCACTCAGGCCAATCTGGAAAGACGCCCAGCGGAAACGTTGGCCATGGCGCTATTGGCATTGAAATTGATCGCCAGAGACGGCGATACATTCTCTCTCTAGCCGGAAGCGGAAACCTTTTTGTTAAAAAACAACCCGCATTACTTCGGTTATTTTTGGGATTTGATGATTGAAAACAGCGAGATTTTCTCGCTGAAAAACCTGGAAAACGCCATCAGAAAAAATACCTCGCCGATCTACGACGAGCAGGAGCTGTTCGAAGCGCATACGCTCGACGCCGACAGAATGCGGCGTTTTACCCACGCCATACCCAGCCTGAGCGTGGGATCGGCCAGCGTTTGGCCGCGCTGCCCCCCCTCGCTCGGCGCTGGATATCGCCGACCAACTGCTCGACGTCGGCGTCGGGCCTGCTCAATTACTGCCGTCGCTCGGCTACTACAGCATCGTGACGGCGCAAAAAACCCAGGCTTAGCGGTTCACCGAACGCGCCATGCGGCTGTAGGTGTGGCGCACGCCGCGAATCGCCACGCTGTAGGCGAAGATGTTTTCCGGCAGCGCCAGCCCCAGATAGCCGGTATCGCCGATATGGTGCAGGTCCGCGCCGGCCATTTTGCTCATCAGCGCAATCTGCCGCACGGTCTGCACGTCGGCCCCCTCTTGCGAGGTGCCGATCGCCGTCATCGCCAGCGCTCCCTGCCGCTGGGCATAGGCGATCAGCGCCGCCACTTTTTCCTGCGACATGCCGGGAATGGTGCCCGGCGCCGGCAACAGCACGATGTCGGCACCGTTTTCCACAAACAGCGCGATGTCCTGCTCGCCGATCAGCTGGCTGCCGCTTTCGCGCACAATGCCGGCGCCGTGCATCTTGCCGGTCACCAGCACCATCTCGTCGCCCACTTCATCACGAATCGCTTTCAGCGCGGCGGCGATCGCCTGATTGCTGACGCCGTTGTTCGGGTTGCCGGTCAGCACCAGCATGCGCGCACCGAGCTGATACAGCTTGCGGGCATTCTCGGCGGTGGCGGCGCGGCCCGCCGTCATCTGCCAGAAGTCGTTATGTTCGGTGGCGAAAGCCGGATCGACGGCCTCCAGGTTCACCCCGATCACCCGCCCGGTCAGGCGCTGCAGCGTGCGCAGCGCCTCCTGCGGCGACACGTCGGCGGGCAGGCCCGCGATATGCGGACGATCGACGTCGAACAGGTTCAACAGCAGCAGGTCGGCGCCCTGGCTGGCCGCCAGTTCGGCGTTGGTGACGTTATTGAGCAGCGGCTGAGTGACCGCGATGGTTTCGCTGACCAAGATGCGCCCTTCGCTGGCGCGGATGGCATAGAGCAGATCGGCTTTGCCGATATCGGCCAGATCGCTGGCGCTGCAGTCCAGATAGCGTTTCATGAGGCAAGCTCCGGTGACGTTAGCGGAAAGGGATGGATGCCCCCTCTCCCACCGCAGTGAAAGAGGGGGAAAAGGTTACTTCAGCGTAAAGCTTTGCGCCTGCACGTTGTCGGAATCCAGGCCGACGAACACGTTGAATTTGCCCGGCTCCGCCCCCCATTTCAGGCTGGCGTTGTAGAACTTCAGATCGTCTTCGCTAATCGGCAGCTCAACCTGCTGCGACTGACCGGCCTTCAGCGTCACTTTCTTGAAGTTGCGCAGCTCTTTCACCGGGCGGCTGACCGAGGCGGTCACGTCCTGCAGATACAGCTGCACCACCGTGGCGCCGTCGTACTTGCCGGTATTCTTCAGCGTGACGCTGGCGGTTAACTTGCCGTTACGCGCCATCGTCGGGCTGGACAATTTCAGGTCCGACAGGCTGAAGGTGGTGTAGCTCAGGCCGTAGCCGAACGGATACAGCGGGCCGTTCGGCGAATCGAAGTAGCGCGAGGTGTACTTGCCCGGATTCTCCTTGCCGAACGGCCGGCCGGTGTTCAGGTGGTTGTAGTACATTGGGATCTGGCCGACCGAGCGCGGGAAGGTCATCGGCAGCTTGCCCGACGGGTTGTAATCGCCGAACAGCACGTCCGCCACCGCGTTGCCGCCCTCGGTGCCGCTGTACCAGGTTTCCAGCATCGCGTCCGCCTGCTCGCTCTCCCAGCTCAGCGCCAGCGGCCGGCCGTTCATCAGCACCAGCACCAACGGCTTGCCGGTGGCTTTCAGCGCGGCAATCAGATCGCGTTGGCTCTGCGGGATCGTGATGTCGGCGCGGCTGGAGGCCTCGTGCGCCATACCCTGCGATTCCCCCACCACCGCCACCACCACGTCGGCCTTGTTCGCCGCCTGTACCGCTTCGTCGATCATTTGCTGCGGCGAACGGGTATCGAACGCCACCGCCGGCTCATACTCGTTCAAATAGTCGATGATGCCTTTATCCTGCGTGACGTTGGCGCCCTTGGCGTACAGAATGCGCGCCTTGTCGCCCACCGCCCGCTCCAGCCCCTCACGCAGGGTGACCGACTGCTTGACCACCCCGGCGGCCGACCAACTGCCCATCACGTCACGCTGGCTGTCGGCCATCGGCCCGACCAGCGCGATGGTCGCCTGCTTGCTCAGCGGCAGCGTCTGCTTATCGTTCTTCAGCAGCACCATCGTCTTGCGCGCCACCACCCGCGCTTCGGCGCGGTGCAGGCGGCTTTCGGCGTTGGTGTCCTGCGGATCGGAACCCGCCGGGCCCAAATGCACGTAAGGATTGGTGAACAGCCCCATGTCGTATTTGGTGTTCAGCACGTCGCGGCAGGCGAGGTCGATATCGCTTTCAGACACCAGCCCGTCTTTCACCAGGCCCGGCAGGTATTTGTCGTAAAACTCGTCGCTCATGCTCATGTCGACGCCGGAGGTGATCGCCAGGCGCACCGCGTCGCGCGCATCGGCGGCCACGCCGTGTTTAATCAGCTCTTTGATCGCGCCGTGGTCGCTGATGGTGATGCCTTTAAAGCCCCACTGCTCGCGCAGCAGATCTTTCAGCAGCCACGGGTTGGCGGTGGCCGGCACGCCGTTGATCGCGTTGAGCGACACCATTACCCCGCCGCTGCCGGCGTCCACCGCCGCTTTATAAGGCGGCAGATAGTCCTGATGCATGCGCAGCGGGCTCATGTCGACGGTGTTGTAATCGCGGCCGCCTTCGACGGCGCCGTACAATGCAAAGTGCTTGACGCTGGCCATCACCGAACCGGGTTTGGCCGGATCGCCGTTCTGGAAACCGTCGACCATCACCTTGGCGATTTTCGAGACCAGCCAGGTGTCTTCGCCGAAGCCTTCGGAAACCCGGCCCCAGCGCGGATCGCGGGTGATATCGACCATCGGCGCGAAGGTCATGTTCAGGCCGTCGTCGCTGGCCTCTTGCGCCGCGACCCGGGCGCTGAGCGCGATGGCTTCCAGATCGAAGCTGGCCGCCAGCCCCAGGCTGATCGGGAACACGGTGCGCTGACCGTGCACCACGTCATAGGCGAAGAACAATGGGATTTTCAGGCGGCTGAGCTGCATCGCCTGATCTTGCATCACCCGGATATCCGGCCGGGTGACGGTATTGAAGATGGCGCCGATCTGCCCTTTGCGAATTCCCTCGCGGATCGCTTCTTTCGGGTTATCCGGCCCGACGCTGATCAGCCGCAGCTGGCCGATCTTCTCTTCCAGCGTCATCTGCTTCATCAAATTGGACACGAAGGCGTCGCGCTGCTGGGCGTGAATGCCCTGCGTTATCGGCGTTTCCTGCGCAAAAGCCGGACTGAGGGCCAGACCGGACAACATACTCACCACACAAAGCCATTTCATCTTGTTTTATCTCAGGCGTGTTTCCGCCGCTAAAGCCGCGGGGTTTAATCGGAGTGAAGAAACAGTTTGCCACACTCTGTTTCATCGCCAAGGGAATTCGCATCGCTAATGTTTACAAAGCATTACAGGTCATCGGCAGGTAATTCTGTAGCCGGGCGCGGCTGTCGGCGGCCTCCGCCGCCAGAACATCGACCAGCGCGGTTAACGTCGGCGGCGCCACCGTGCGTTCAGGATAGACCAAATAATAGGCCGCGCCGCTGCTGACGCAGAGCGGGAACGGCGTCACGATACGCTGCGCCTGAATATCCTCCTCCAGCAGGCACAGATCGCCGATGGCGATGCCAAACCCCTGCAGCGCGGCGCTCATCGCCAGATCGAGGGTATCAAAATGCTGGGCCTTGCCGGACGGCAACGCATCGGCGCCCGCCGCCTTCAGCCAGCGCAGCCAGTCGCGCCGATCGCGCGTCGGGTGCAGCAGGGTTTTGTCCGTCAAGTCCGTCAGCCGAGGCGTCGGCGGCAGAAATGTCGGCGTGCAGACCGGCGTGAGGATTTCATCGAACAGCAGGTGCGCGGTCAGCTTTTTACCCGGCGGCCGGCCGAATACCACCGCGGCGTCAAACTGCTCGGTACTGAAATCCAGGCCGTGCGACACCGAAGCGGTCAGCTCGATATGCATGTCCGGCCGTTCATTTTGCAGGCGAATGATGCGCGGCAGCACCCAGCGCATGGCGCAGGTCGGGCATTTGATGCGCAGCGCCCCCGGCGGGGCGGCGGCCCGCGTCAGGGCTTCATCCAACTGCCCCAGCGCTTGCTGCACCGGCGCCAGAAGCTGCGTGCCCTGCGGCGTCAGCGCCAAACCGCGCGCCTGACGGCTGAACAGCGGATAGCCCAGACGCTGTTCCAGCCCGAGAATTTGCCGGCTGACCGCCCCCTGCGTCAGGTGCAGCTGCCGGGCGGCATGGGTAAAGTTGAGGCGTTGCGCCACCACCACAAAGGTTTTCAATACGTCGAGCGACGGCAGGGATATCGGCATAGCGTGCCTCGATTAGGTATGATCGTAGTGCATGGCAAGTATGACAAACTTTCCCTTGTCCGCCTACGCCGGCTGATGCTTAATCGCTCAACACTTCCCTGTTTGCCTGGAGCCCATCATGCAGAGCGCCTGCTCATCCCGCTCGAAGCTGCCGGACGTCGGCACCACCATCTTCACCGTCATTGGCCAACTCAGCGCCGAACACCAGGCCCTCAATCTGTCGCAGGGCGCGCCCAATTTCGCCGGAGACCCGCAGTTGATCGAGGCAACGGCACAAGCCATGCGCGCAGGTCATAACCAATACGCGCCGATGAGCGGCGTGGCGGCATTACGTGCTGCTCTGGCGGAAAAAGCTGAACGATTGTATGGCGCGCGCTATGACGCCGACGAAGAAATCACGGTGATCGCCAGCGCCAGCGAAGGGCTGTACTCGGCGATCAGCGCGCTGGTGCATCCCGGCGACGAGGTGATCTATTTCGAACCGGCGTTCGACAGCTATGCGCCGATCGTGCGCCTGCAGGGCGCCACGCCGGTGGCGATCAAACTGTCGCTGCAGGACTTTCGCGTCGACTGGGGCGAAGTGGCCGCCGCCATCAACGGCAAAACGCGCATGATCATCGTCAACACGCCGCACAACCCGACCGGCGCGGTGTTCGACGCGCAGGATATCGACCGCCTGACCGCCCTGACCCGCGACACCGATATCGTGATCTTGTCCGACGAGGTCTACGAGCACGTGGTGTTCGACGGCGATATTCACCATAGCATGGCGCGCTATCCGCAGCTGGCGGAACGCAGCGTGATCGTGTCGTCGTTCGGTAAAACCTACCACGTCACCGGCTGGCGCGTTGGCTATTGCCTGGCGCCGGCGGCGTTGATGGACGAGATTCGCAAGGTGCACCAGTTCATGGTGTTCTCCGCCGATACGCCGATGCAGCACGCCTTCGCCGCCGCGCTCGCCAATCCGCAGAGCTACCTGGGGCTGGCGGCGTTTTA
Organism: Serratia sp. OLAL2; assembly: GCF_002752475.1. NCBI lineage: Bacteria > Pseudomonadati > Pseudomonadota > Gammaproteobacteria > Enterobacterales > Yersiniaceae > Serratia > Serratia sp. OLAL2. The sequence continues at coordinate 859,106 of NZ_MSTL01000019.1, forward strand.
CCAACAAAAGCGCGATCTGCTGGCCAGCGCCCTGCAGGATTCGCGCTTTGAGCTGCTGCCCAGCCGCGGCAGCTTCTTCATGCTGGCCCGCTTTAGCGGCTTCAGCCACGAAAGCGACAATGATTTCGCCGTGCGCTTGATCCGCGAAGCGAAGGTAGCGACGATCCCGCTGTCGGCGTTCTACAGCGACGGCACCGATACCGGCCTTATTCGGCTGAGTTTTTCCAAAGATAACGAGACCCTGCTGGAAGGCGCGCGCCGTCTGAGCCAGGTGTAATTTTTTGTCCGACCATGGGAAAGGGGCACTGCCTATGAAAGCTTTGAAAACGCTGTTCGCCGCCGGATGCCTGCTGGCCGCCGGCTCTTCTCTGGCGGCGGAAAACAGCCTGCGTTTCGGCCTGGAAGCGCTGTATCCGCCGTTCGAATCCAAATCCGCCAGCGGCAAACTGGAAGGGTTCGACATCGAGCTGGGCGACGCGGTGTGCGCCGCCGCACAGTTGAAATGCAGCTGGGTGGAAACCTCGTTCGACAGCCTGATCCCGGCGCTGCAGGCGCGCAAGTTCGACGCCATCAACTCGGCGATGAACGTGACCGAACAGCGGCGCCAGGCGATCGCCTTTACCGACGCCATCTATCAGGTGCCGAACCGCCTGATCGCCAAGGCCGACAGCGGCCTGCTGCCGGACGCCAAAGCGCTGGCGGGCAAACACGTGGGCGTGCTGCAAGGCTCGATTCAGGAGATTTACGCCAAAACCCATTGGGCGCCGGCGGGCGTGGACGTGGTGTCTTATCAGGATCAGAATCAGGTTTACCTTGACCTGGCGGCCGGTCGGCTCGACGCCACGCTGGTGATGGCACCGTCGGGGCAAAGCGGCTTCCTGTCGCAGCCGGACGGCAAGGGCTTCGCCTTCGTCGGCGAGGCGGTGCGCGACGACAAGATCCTCGGTGAAGGCATTGCCTTCGGCCTGCGTAAAGGGGATGAGGCGCTGAAGAAGAAACTGGATGCCGCCATCGCCAAAGTGAAACAGCAAGACACAGTGGCGGCGCTGTCGAAGAAGTATTTCGGCGATATCGACGTGACGGTGAAGTGATGGACGGGGGCGGCACCGCCGCCCCCTGCCGCGTTTAGCGATCGAACACCGAACTGTTCAGCGCGCGATCCTGCTGGTGGCGCTCCAGCGCCAATTCGATCAGGCGCGTGATCAGCGCCTGGTAGCTGACGCCGCTGGCGGCCCACAGCTTGGGATACATGCTGATGTTGGTGAAGCCCGGCAGCGTGTTGATCTCGTTGATCACCACCTGGTTATCCGGCGTCAGGAACACATCCACCCGCGCCAGCCCGAAGCACTCCAGCGCGCGGAACGCCTTCAGCGCCACCTCACGGATGTGGTCGCTCACTTCCGGCGCGATCGCCGCCGGCACCACCACCTGAGCACCCTGCTCATTGATGTATTTGGTGTCGTAGGAGTAGAAAGCATCGCTCAGCACGATCTCGCCACACACGCTGGCCTGCGGATCGTCGTTCCCCAGCACCGCGCACTCGATCTCGCGGCCGACGATCGCCGACTCCACCAGCACTTTGTGATCGAAGCTGAAGGCCAGTGCCACCGCCGCGTCAAACTCGGCGCGGTTTTCCACCTTGCTGACCCCGACCGACGAGCCCTGGTTGGCCGGCTTGACGAACAGCGGCAGGCCGAGGCGCTCGCTCAGTTGCTCAAACGTGAACCCGGCGCGGTTGGCGCGGGTCAGGGTGACGAAAGGCGCCACCGCCAGCCCGGCGTCGCGCAGCAGGCGCTTGGTCACGTCTTTATCCATGCTGACCGCCGAGCCGAGCACGCCGGCGCCGACGAACGGCATATTGGCCATGCGCAGCAGCCCCTGCAGCGAGCCGTCTTCCCCCAGCGTGCCGTGTACGATCGGGAAAATGACGTCGAGCTGGCCCAGCGCACCGGCGCTGCCCGCTTCGATCAGCTGCTGTTTTTCCTGGCCCGGGATCAGCGCCACGTTCTTGTTCGAGCGGTTCAGCGCGATCAGCGCCGGGTTCTCGGCGTTGAGCAGGTAGTTGGAGGCGTCGTTGATGTGCCACTGCCCCTGTTTGTCGATCCCCAGCAGCGTGACGTCAAACTTCTCTTTGTCGATTGCATCCACAATGTTTTTGGCCGACTGCAGCGACACCTCATGCTCCGCCGATTTACCGCCAAAAATCACCCCAACACGTAGTTTAGTCACGCCTTAAATCCTTCTGAAAAAATCATGGCAAAAAAGTCGTTCATCACAATAAACGCATTGCCTGGCGGCGGCAATCGTTGTTGCCAGAATCTTCTTACGCCACGGAATGCCACATCGCGACCATCCTAAACGTATACACTTCATATATTGTTTACTTATGGAGACGCCGATGGGCATCGTAAAAATTTCGGACGCGCTGCATGACGATCTGCGCCTTGCCAGCCTGACCATGACGCGTTCGATCAACGCGCAGGCCGAGTACTGGATCAAGATTGGCATGCTGGCGGAGTTCCATCCGGAACTGACTTACCCGCAACTGGTAAAAAAAATGATGAAAGATAACGCGCTGACGCTGAAGGAGATTGTCGGGTGAAAGAGATTGTGATTAAAACGCCGGAAGAGATTGCCAAAATGCGCCATTCCGGCGCCCTGCTGGCCAAAGTGTTTGCTATGCTCGATGAGGTCATCGTCGAAGGCATCTCCACCATGGAGATCAACGACCGCGCCGAGGCGTTTATCGTCGAAGAACTGAAATCGCGCCCGGCCAGCAAGGGGCAGTATGATTTCCCCTATGTGCTCAACACCTCAATCGACGACGTGGTGTGCCACGGGGTGCCGTCGGCCAGCAAAATCCTGCGTTCCGGTATGATTGTCAACGTAGATATCACGCTGGAAAACGGCGGCTACATCGCCGACTCCAGCAAGATGTACTGCATCGGCCAGGTGACGCCGCTGGCCAAACGACTGGTGAACAACGTCTATGAATCGATGTGGCAGGGCATTCGCGCGGTGAAACCGGGCGCCACCCTGGGTGATATCGGCCACGCCATCCAGCGGCATGCCGAGCAGGCCGGCTACAGCATCGTGCGGGAGTATTGCGGCCACGGCATCGGCCGCGACATGCACGAAGAGCCGGCGGTATTGCACTACGGTCAACCCGGCAGCGGCCTGGTGCTGCAAGAGGGCATGGTGTTCACCATCGAGCCGATGATCAACCAGGGCGACCGCCGCATCAAGCAGAAGAAGGACGGCTGGACGGTGGTGACGCGCGACAAAAAACTGTCGGCGCAGTGGGAACATACCGTGGCGGTCACCGCCGACGGCGTGGAGATTCTGACGCTGCGCGACGAAGAGCGCCGCGCCGGCTACGCCGAGCGCTACTAAACCCGCAAGCCATTAGCCAAATAAGCTAATGGCTTAATAAGTTATTCACTTGATAACCTCTTAGCTTATGTGCGGCACTCCGGCGCCGCGGTTAAAGCGACGGAGATGACAGGGAGACAGGCAGCATGCAGTCAGGCAATCAGACGTTTATCAATCAGCTCAAAGACATCGTCGGCGGCCCGCAGCTGTTGACCGGCGATCGCAACACCGAGCGGTATCGCAAGGGGTTCCGCTCCGGCGAAGGCCAGGCGCTGGCGGTGGTGTTTCCCACTAGCCTGCTGCAGCTGTGGCGCATTTTGCAGGCCTGCGTGGCTGCTGACAAAATCGTCATTATGCAGGCCGCCAATACCGGCCTGACCGAAGGGTCAACCCCCAGCGGCAACGACTATGACCGCGACATCGTCATCGTCAGCACTCTGCGCCTCGATCATATTCAGGTGCTGGACAACGGCAAGCAGGTGGTCGGCTTCCCCGGCAGCACCCTGCACCACCTCGAGAAATTGCTCAAACCCTACGGCCGCGAACCGCATTCGGTGATCGGCTCCTCCTGCATCGGCGCCTCGGTGATCGGCGGCGTATGCAACAACTCCGGCGGCTCGCTGGTGAAACGCGGCCCGGCCTATACCGAAATGGCGCTGTACGCCCAGTTAGGGGAAGACGGCCAGCTGCGCCTGGTGAACCATCTGGGCATCCGGCTTGGCGACACGCCGGAAGAGATCCTCACCCGGTTAGAAAAAGGCGACTATCGCCCGACAGACGTCGAGTACGGCGAGTTGCGCGCCTCGGATAACGAATACGCCAGCCGGGTGCGCGACGTCGATGCCGACACCCCTTCCCGCTTCAACGCCGACAAACGCCGCCTGTACGAAGCTTCCGGCTGCGCCGGCAAGCTGGCGGTGTTCGCGGTGCGGCTCGACACCTTCGAGAAAGAAGGCAAAGAGCAGGTGTTCTATATCGGCACCAACCACACCGCGGTGCTGACCGAACTGCGCCGCCACATGCTGAGCAAATTCGAAAACCTGCCGGTGGCCGGTGAATACATGCACCGCGATATCTTCGACATCGCCGAGGTGTACGGCAAAGACACCTTCATGATGATCGACAAGCTCGGCACCGATCAGATGCCGCGCTTCTTCACCCTGAAAGGCCGCATGGATGCCAGCCTCAGCAAGCTGCCGCTGCTGCCGCACAACCTGACCGATCGGCTGATGCAGGGCCTGAGCCATCTGGCACCGAGCCACCTGCCGAAGCGCATGAAGGAATACCGCGAACGTTTCGAACACCACCTGCTGCTGAAGATGGCCGGCCCCGGCGTAGACGAAGCACAGCGCTATCTGACCGACTATTTCGCCCAGGCCGAAGGCGCCTTCTTCGCCTGCACGCCTGACGAAGGCAAAAAGGCCTTCCTGCACCGCTTCGCCGCCGCCGGTGCCGCCGTGCGCTACCACGCGGTGCACGCCGACAAGGTGGAGGATATTCTGGCGCTGGATATCGCCCTGCGCCGCAACGACACCGACTGGTTTGAAACGCTGCCGCCGGAAATCGACAGCCAACTGGTGCATAAGCTGTATTACGGCCACTTTATGTGCCACGTCTTCCATCAGGACTACGTGGTGAAAAAAGGCGTGGACAGCCATGCGCTGAAAGAAAAGATGCTCGAGATCCTCAACCGGCGCGGCGCCGAGTACCCGGCGGAGCATAACGTTGGCCACCTGTACCACGCCAAACCGGATCTGCAAACGTTCTACCGCACCGCCGATCCAACCAACAGCTTCAACCCTGGCATCGGCAAAACCAGCAAACGCAAAGGCTGGGCCGAAGACCCCCGCTAAACGCCGCACGATCGGCCCGCCGCCGCACCCGGCGCGGGCCTCCTCTGCCCTACCTGCCTCATCGCGATCTTTCTGCGCCTTTAAAGATGCATTTTTATTGCAACTTATAAAATTCCCGATTACCATTCACCCCATCATCGCAAATGAGAATTAATTACAAAGCTGTCATGACGGATACATGACATCCGCCGTGGCATTCACCGCGAAGTTAATGAGAAGGAACCTACCATGAGTCAAACCCTCGATTCCGCCCAGCTGCTGGCCGCGCTCGATAAAGTGATGGTGATCTCCACCACCGATCTGCAGGGCACCATCACCTACGTCAACGATCTTTTTTGTCAGCTGACCGGCTTTTCCCGGGAAGAGCTGGTGGGCCAGCCCCACAGCATCGTGCGCCACCCTTCCGTGCCGAAAGCCGTTTACAAAGCGATGTGGGACACCATCAAGGCGGGCGGTATCTGGACCGGCATCATTCCGAACGTCGGCAAGGGCGGCGTGCTGTACGTGGTCGACACCACGGTGCAGCCGCTGTATGACGCCCAGGGCAATATCGAGGCCTATATCAGCATCCGCCGCGTGATCAACGATCTGATGACCGACTTCGAATCGGTGGAATTCGCCAAAGAACAGTTCGACAACCACTACGACAAGTAACCGCTATGGCCGACATCATCGAACGCATCCTGATTGGTTACGGTTCGGAGTCGGGCAACGCCCGGGCGCTGGCGATGCGCCTGGGCGAGCAAAGCAGCCTGCAACCCTACCGCCCCATGGTTAAAGAACTCAACGCCACCCAGCCCGCCGATGTGGGCGAGCGTGACATCCTGTTGATCGTCTCGAGCTCATTTGGCGACGGCGAACCGCCCGCCAACGCCGAGCGTTTTTCCGACGCGCTGGCGCAATGGCCGGATCCCCCCCGGTTGCGCTACGCCATCTTTGGTCTCGGCGACACCGCGTACCCGCATTTCTGCGGCTTCACGCAGGCGCTGGATGCGCGCCTAACGCAATACGGCGCCCGCGCCATCGTCAATCGCGTCGACGCCGACGTTAACTTCGAACCGTTCTTCACCACCTGGCTGACGACGCTGGGTAAGGTGCTGGCCGGCGATGCCCAGGCGGGTCGCGACTTGCATCTGCGCGTGACCGCCTACGGTGAAGACCATGCGTTCAGCGCCGCCCTCCTCGAACGACGGCCGCTCAGCGCTCGCACGCCGCAAGCCTGGCATCTGCGGCTGAATATCGCCGGAAGCGGCATCGTTTACCGGGCGGGAGATACCGTCTATCTGTTGCCGGAGAACGACGAAGGATTATTGTCCCGGCTGGCAGACTGGCTCGGCAGGCCGGAGGCCGTCGACGCGCTGCGGCGCCGGGAGCTGCGCCAGCTCAGCAAAACGACGCTGCGCGAGCTGGCGCAGTTGGCCGACAGCGAAGAGCTCAAAGGCCTGCTGAAGATCCGTCAGCGCAAAGCCCTGGAGAGTTATCTGTACGGCGCCGATCTGCTGGACGTGCTGCACGATTTTTGCCCGCCGCACGCGATCACGCTGGAGAACCTGTTGGCGCTGCTGCCCGTTTGCCTACCGCGCGCCTACTCCATCGCTTCGGCAACGCGGGAAGAGAGCCTCGATCTGTGCGTTCGCGACGTGCGTTATGAACGCGGCGACCGCACACGGCGCGGCACGGCAACCGGCTGGCTGCTCAAGCATCCCGGTCCTTTCCGTCTTTTCTGCCGCGCCAACCCCGGCTTTTACCTGCCGCGCGACACCGCCTTGCCGGTGCTGCTTATCGGTACCGGTACCGGCATCGCACCGTTGATTGGCTTGCTGCGCGAAATGGCTGCCCAGGGCGAACGGCGTGAAACCGTCCTGATCTTCGGTGAGAAAAGGCGCGATGAAGACTTCCTGTATGGCGAGGAGTTGGTCACGCTGAACGCGACGGGCGTACTCACACGGCTCATCACGGCATTCTCGCGCGACGCCGCCGACAAGTATTACGTGCAACACGCCATCGACGATCGCGCCGATGTCGTCAGCGGCCTGCTGCAGCGGGGCGCGCATGTCTACCTGTGCGGCAATCGTCAGTATCTGGAACATGCCGTGGCGACGGCGCTGGAGCAAGCCTGCGGGGCGGAAAACCTGTGGCAGACGCTGATCGAGCAGCAGCGCCTGCACCTGGAACTCTATTGAGACAGGGCGGTGTTCACCGCTCCGCGCGCAGCAGCAAGGAAACGATGAACGCGCCCCCCAGCCCCGCCGTAATGATGCCGATGGGCAGCTCCTGATGGGGGATCAGGCTGCGGCTGAGCATGTCGCCGCCGGTCAGCAGCATCGCCCCCAGCAGGCCGCACATCGGTACGGACAAGCGATGGCGCACGCCCACCAGGCGCCGGGCCAGATAAGGCACCATCAGCCCGACAAACCCAATCACGCCCGTCAACGAAACGAGAAACGCCGTGGACAGTGCGCAACACAGAAAGGTCTCGGTGCGCAGGCGCGCCACATTGACCCCCATCGAATGGGCGGTTTGCTCGCCCGCCAGCAGCGCATCCAGCGCCCGCCAACGCAGCGCCGTAAACCCGGCCAGCAGCACAAAACTCGCCAGCGGAATGAACAGATTATCCCAACGCGCCAACCCCAGCCCGCCCAGCGACCAGAACAACACCGAACCGGCCGCCCGCTGATCGCCGGAAAACACCAGGTAGCTGGTGAGCGCGCTGAACAAAAACGAGACCGCCAGCCCGCAGACGATCAGTTGCTCGGCGCGCCTGACCCGGCTGACGCGAAACAGGATCATCACCGCCATCGCCGACAAAATACCGCCGGCGAAAGCGGACAGCGGCAACGTCAGCGCGCCCAGCGCATCGCCAAAGCGCGTGATGACCAGCACCGCGCCGGCGGAGGCGCCGGAGGAGAGCCCAAACAAAAAAGGATCGGCCAGCTCATTGCGGGTGGTGGTCTGCAGCAGCGCGCCGGTCATCGCCAGCCCGGCGCCGGTTAACGCCGCCAACAAGGCCCTGGGCACCCGCAGTTGCACGACGATGGTGTCCAGCATGCCGGAAAGCGGCGCCGAACCGAGCCCTAACGCCGCAAACGCCTGCCGCCATGACAACGCGACGCTGCCCAGCTGCAGGCTCCAGATCATTAACCCGCACAATACCGACAGCGCCAGCGGTGCGAGCAGCATAAACCGCCGGGTCGGCGAATTCATTCAGCCTCCGGCGCGTACAGCGCCCGCGCCAGCTTTTCCACCGCGCCGATGTTGGCCGGCCCCGGCGTCAGCTCCGCATACTGCAGTTTCAGATAACGGTGGTGCCGTACGGCGGGGGTCAATTTCATCAACGGGTGAGACTCGAGGAAGCGCCGCAGCGCATCGGCGCCTGACCCGGTCTGGTAATCCAGCAGAATAATGAAGTCGGGCTCGGCCGCCGCCACCGTTTCCCAGGACGCCGTCGTCCAGCTCGCCGGCAAATCGTCCATCACGTTGCGGCCGCCCGCCGCTTCGACGATCGCCGTCGGCATAGCGTATCTGCCGCTGGTGAAAGGCTTCTCCTCCCCCGAGTCATAGACGAACACCTTGAGCGGTGGCTGGCCCGCCGGTCTGGCGGGAAGCGCAGCCAACCGGCGCTGCCAGCCCGTAACCAACGCGGTGGCCTCTTGCTGCTTGCCGAAAATCTTGCCGAGCTTCAGCTCATCGTCATACAGCAGGTTCATATCGGCCTTTTGCGGCCGCCCTCCGGCCTGTACGCAGCTCTCGCTCAGCACCAGCGTTTTGATGCCGAACGGGGCGAGCGTCTCCGGTGTGACGTCACCGCCGATCTTCATGCCGTAATTCCAGCCGGCGAAGAAGAAATCCGGCTGCGCTGCCAGCAGCGTTTCCAGAGCAGGATATTTCGGCGCCAGTTCGGGAATGGCGCCCATCGCGGCCTTGAAGTCGGGCGTCAGTTTGTACCAGCCGGTGATGCCGGTCAGCCCGACAATGCGATCCTGCAAATGGAGCGCAAAGGCCATCTCGGCCATATTGATGTCGTTGATGACGGCGCGTTGCGGCGCCTGGTTGAAGGTGACCGGCGTACCGCAGCTTTCTACGGTGACGGGAAATTTTTCGGCCGCCGCCGCCCCGCCGGCCAGCAGCAGGAGCAGGGGGAATACGCGTGTGTTCATGTTTCTCTCTGGTTTATCAAGCGCAATGGGGAACGTCAAAAATACGCAGCGTTTTCCCGCTGACGGGGTGCGCCACCTTGAAACTGTTCATGCCGAACACCGGCAAAATCACCGGGGTCTGCAACACCGCCTCGGGCGTACCACAGGCTACCTGGCGGCTTTCGTTGAGCACCAGGATCCGATCGGCAAACGCCTCTGCCACGGGCAAATCGTGCAGCACTGCAATCACGGCAATGTCTTTATTTTTCACTAACGACAGCAGCGCCGAGCGCCCGGGCGGATCGAGGTGATTGGTCGGTTCATCCAGCAACAACAGATCGGGAGACTGCGCCAACGCCCGGGCCAGTGCAGCACGCTGACGCTGACCGCCCGAGAGCCGCCCCAACGGGCGGTGCCTGAGCGGCGCCAGCCCGGTTTCCCCGATGGCCTCGTCAACAATGCGCTTTCCCGTCGCAGAGCGTTCGCCATGCGGTAAACGGCCCAACGCCACGTAGTCCTCAACCGACAGCCGCAAATCCGGCAGATCGTTTTGTGCCAGAAAGGCGATGCTTCTGGCGCGTTCCGCCGCCGGCCACTCGGACAAGGCGCGCCCTCGCCAGTAAATGCCGCCGCTGTCCGGCCGCGTTTCGCCGATCAGGGCGCGCAACAGGCTGGACTTGCCGCTGCCGTTAGGGCCGATCACCGCCAGCTTTTCACTGGAACGGAGCGCGAAATGGATGTTGTCGAGTATCAATGCCCCGCCGTGGCCGGTCAGGCTAACGCCATCAACGCGGAGGATGTCGTGAACTGAATTCATTATGCGTCAATTGTTATATTATAACATATCAATATTTTTACCACGATTCCGCGCCTTCTGCAAAAGCGAATCGCAACCTCTTTTGCCGCACGCGCTGCGTGAACTGAGGTAGGGAGCAAGCCGCGCCCCCCTGCTTCAACACTGCGCGGCAAAAGCAACATAGCATACCTTTTAATTAATGATAATGATTTACATTATCATTTAAATCATTGTGATTTCCGATTGCACGCCCCTCTGAACTTGGCTATGTTTGAAGCGATAAGTTTTATTCCCGGTTTGCAGGACCCCCTATGACTCCGTTGGCGCACAGCACAGATCCGACAAACGCGACCGTTCCGGCCGTCGTTTTGCTGTGTGCTTCCTCTGCCCCACCCGCCGTTTCCTCTGTCGTTTCAGCGGTTGCCGCTTACCCGCCACGCATTGTGGTTGTGCGCTAAGCCACACCGACTTTTACCTCCGGCTTATTGATCTGTTGCGTTCAGGCGTAGACCGCCGCGCGCGCCGGAGCCTGTAATTTTCACGTCAGGTGAAATTGATATGCGATTCCCTTCTCTCTGGGCCAATGCCGGCCTGGCTACGCTGTTCGTCCTGCTTTGGAGCAGCGGCGCGATCTTCTCCCGTTGGGGGTTGGAGCACGCCTCCGCCTTCGCTTTTCTGTTCTTCCGCTGCGCCATCGCGCTGGCGGTGCTGTTGGTCATCGGCCTGTGGCAGCGCCAGTGTCTCCCCGCCCCCGGCACCCGCTGGCGCGTCGTGCTGATCGGCGTGCTGATGATCGGCAGCTATCAAATCTGCTATCTGCTGGCGCTGGAACAAGGTATTACGCCCGGCGTGCTGGCGACGCTGCTCGGCGTACAGCCGATCCTCACCCAGTTCATCACCGAGCGGCGTTGCACCGGGCTGCGGGCACTCGGCCTGGCGCTGGCGATGGTCGGGCTGACGCTGGTGGTGTACCAAAGCCTGATGGTGGCCCACTTCTCGCTGAGCGGCATGCTGTTCGCCTTTATCGCGCTGGGCTGCATGACCGCCGGCACCCTGCTGCAAAAAGGCATGACGCAGCCGCCGCTGGCGGTCTTGCCGCTGCAGTATGCCGTCGGATTATTGATGTGTACGCTGGCACTGCCGTTTGAGCCGCTGCGGGTCGAATGGCGGCCGGCGTTCGTGCTGCCGCTGCTGTGGATGGCGGTGGTGATCTCGGTGCTGGCGACGTTCTTGCTGTATCGCCTTATCCAGCGCGGCAATCTGGTGCAGGTGACCAGCCTGTTCTACCTGATCCCGGCGGTCACCGCCCTGCTGGATTACCTGCTGCTCGGCCACGCGCTAGCCGCGCTGAGCCTGCTGGGCATGGCGGGCATCGTGCTCGGCGTGATGCTGGTTTTCCGCCGCGCATAAAAGCAAAAGCCCCCGCGCCGTTCCACCGGCGCGGGGGCAACAACAGCCGTTAACTCAGAACAACCAGGAACCGTACCCCCACAGCAGCACCGTCACCCCAAGCAGCAGCTCGAGCAACAGAATGCCGATGGCGAAGGTCGAGCTGGAGAAGATGAACCCTTCCTTACTGTCGATATTCAGGAAGTGCGGGATCCCCAGATTCAGCAGATAGCCCGAATAGCACAGGCCGATAATGCCGACAAACAGACACAGCCAGACGACCGGATAGAGCGCCACTACCCCGCTGAGGAACATCGGGGTCGCCACGTAGCCGGCGAACACCATGCAGCGGTGCAGGCTGGGGCGCGATTCATAACGCCGCGCCATCCAGTGAATGACTTTCCCCATGGCCGCTACGCCCGCCAGCATCAGCAGGTAGAACGCCACGGCGGTATAAAACGCGGTAAACATGTCGAGCCTGATGGCATGTCCCTCGCCGGAGAGCCAGCCCAACTGGGTGGTGCCGATAAAGGCGCAGACCACCGGGATGGCTGCCAAGAGCAACACGTGATGGGTGTATAGGTGCGAGACGCTTTCATTCTCGCTTTTGATCTGTTCGAACTCGGCGCTGGGATGCGCCAGAAGTCCCCAAACATGACTGACCATGAGACACCTCCTATCTCGCCGTAGGCCGCGATCGGCGAACGAATTTCACACCTCCGACGGACTGCTACCCGTGCGAGGATTGCGGCCACGGGGCTCTCTCCCCTGTACTAATTATAGTCTTTCGGCGAAAAAACGTGCGGAAAGCGCAACGCCGCAGCGCTTTGTCTTATACTCCCACCATAAAAACCAGGCTGCGAGGAAGGTCATGTCATCCGTAATCACCACCCGTCAGGCGGGGATCGTCGACGTCGACGCCGGGCGCAACGTTACCGTTGTCGAGCCCTGCAATCTTTACGGCTGCCGGCTCGGCGACGATGTCTTCGTCGGCCCGTTCGTCGAGATCCAGCGCCACGTCAGCATCGGCGCGCGCAGTAAAATTCAGTCGCACAGCTTTATCTGCGAATACGTCACCCTCGGCGAAGCGTGCTTTGTCGGCCACGGCGTTACCTTCGCCAACGATCTGTTCCGGGACGGCGCGCCCAACGCCGATCCGGCCAGTTGGGGGCGCACGCGCATCGGCGATCGGGTGTCCATCGGCTCCGGCGCCACGATCCTGGCGGTAGAGATCTGCAACGACGCGGTGATCGGCGCCGGGGCGGTGGTGACCCGCGATATCACCCGCAAGGGGATCTACGCCGGCAACCCGGCGCGTCTGCTGCGGGAGCTGCCGTAATGAACCCGGCCATCCGCATCGCGGCCATTGAGGCGTTGCCCGACGATTATCTGGCCCGCGGCGATTTCAGCTTCACCATCGCCTGTTACGCCCTGCCGCAGTTCGACAGCCCGGTGGACAGCTGGCCAACCCGCCCGGTGGCGCCATTTCGCAAACGGTATCCGCTGGCGCCGTTCGCCAACGAAGACAGCGTGACCTTCCTGGCGTATCGTCAGAACGACGCCGTTGGCCATATCACGCTGAGCAAAAACTGGAACGGTTACACCCTGATCGACGAGATCGCCGTCAGCGCTCATGCGCGCCGTCAGGGCATCGCCGGGGCACTGCTGGACTGCGCCAAACGGTGGGCGCGGCAGCAGGAAACCTCAGGTATGATGCTCGAAACGCAGAACAACAATCTGGCGGCCTGCCGCTGTTACCAGCATTACGGGTTTATCCTCGGCGGCATCGACCGTTTGCTGTACCGCGCCGAACCGGAGATCGCCGATCACGAAATCGCGCTGTTCTGGTATTTGCCGTTCAATAGCGAAATCGGTTACTGATTTATCGATTGCCATTGAGGTGATGTTTACTTTTTAACCCCTACCATCGGATGAGAACTGTTATCACTTACTCTGATAAGCCAGCGACACCCATGGAGGGCCGTATGAACAAGAACAAGGCTGTTTTACTGATGTTAGCTATCGCTATGAGCGGATGCGCCGAACGCCCCACCGCCGTCTCCCCCGCGACGCCGCCGACCGACGTCACCGTTTCGCCGCCGGGCGTGCAGCCGGAGATGGACGCCAGCACCCGCAGCAAGCTGCGTGAGATCCTCGCGCTGCGCGCCGGTTGGCCCGCCGCGCAGCCGCATGGTCGCACCGTCGATTTGATTTCGCGCGAGTTTCTCGGCACGCCGTATCTCGCCAACCGTCTGATCGGTTCGCAGAACACGCCCGAGCAGCTGGTGATCGACTTCCGCGGACTGGATTGCTTCACCTACATCGATTATGTGGAAGCGCTCAGCACCGCCCGCAGCGAAGCCGAGTTCGTTCAGCGCCTGGTAGACATTCGCTACGTCGACGGCAACATCGCCTTCCCGCAGCGCAAACACTTCTTCACCGACTGGGCGCAGCGGCCGAAAAAAGTGGCCGAAGACATCACCGCCCAGCTCAGCCCGCACGCCGTCAGCCTCGTGAAAAACCTCAATCAAAAGGCGGACGGCAGCAGCTACCTGCCCGGCTTGCCCAACGTGCAGCGCAGCGTCACCTACATTCCCAGCGACAACGTCGACGACAAGGTGCTGGCCCAGCTGCGCACCGGCGACTACATCGGTATTTACACCAACCTCGCCGGGCTGGACGTGACCCACACCGGCATCTTCGTGATGACCGACCATGGCCCGGTGCTGCGCAACGCCTCCTCGCGCAAGGCCAACATGCAGGTCGTCGACTCACCCTTTATGGATTACGTGATGGCTACGCCGGGCATCGTGGTGCTGCGTTCGCTCAGCCGATAATCACCGCCGCATAACGGCTATAAGCTATAGCCGTTTATGCTGAACGAGCGTTTGACTTCACCGGCGGTTCAGGCTTAGCTGTAAGGACAAAAACCAACTGATTTTATTGTTTTTTTCAGGGAGACTTCGATGACCTTACGCTGGCGTATCACCCCTCTGGCGGCGGCCTTCGCCGCCGTATTGGCGCTTCAGGGCTGCGATCAAAAAACCGACCAAAACCATATCAAAGTCGGCGTCATCAACGGCGCGGAACAGGACGTGGCGGAAGTCGCCAGGCAGGTGGCGAAAGAGAAATACGGGCTGGAGGTCGAGCTGGTCGGCTTCAGCGGTTCGCTGCTGCCGAACGACGCCACCGACAAAGGCGAACTGGACGCCAACGTGTTTCAGCACCGCCCGTTCCTCGAACAGCAAAACAAAGATCACGGCTATAAGCTGGTGGCGGTCGGCAATACCTTCGTGTTCCCGATGGCCGGCTACTCCAAAAAGATAAAATCGCTGAAAGAGCTGCCGGACGGCGCGGTGATCGCCATCCCGCTCGATCCGACCAACCTGGGGCGCGCCCTGCTGCTGCTGGAAAAAACCGGGCTGATTAGCCTGAAGCCTGGCAAAGGGTTGCTGCCCACCGCGCTGGATATCAGCGCCAACCCGCATCATTACCAGATCATGGAGCTGGAAGGTGCGCAGCTGCCGCACGTGTTAGACGATCCGAAAGTCACCGTCGCCGTCATCAGCACCACCTACATCAACCAGACCGGCCTGTCGCCGACCAAAAACGGCATCTTCATCGAGGATAAGGACTCGCCGTACACCAACATCATCGTCACCCGCGAAGACAACAAGGACGCGCCAAACGTACAGAACTTCATCAAGGCCTATGAGTCGGACGAAGTCGCCAAAGCCGCCGAGAAAATCTTCAACGGCGGCGCGGTGAAAGGCTGGTAAATTCGGCCACCATCAAGGCGGATTCTGCGCACGAATCCGCAATATTTCACTTTCATTCCCCGTTTCCTTACGCCACACCTTTCTCTAAAAGCAAAACGCCCGCATGCTCATTCCTCCATAACACGGATTGTTCACAACAAAGGAGTGTATCGATGCCGATCAAATTTGCCCCCAAGGTCGGGGAAATTCTCGAGTGCAACTATGGCAACTATCCCCTATCAGTCTGCCAACCGCATGAAGCCAGCTTTTATGATGGCCACATTCCACCGGAAATGGTGAAGAACCGTTTAGTTGTTGTGTTAAACGGCAAAATTAACGGCAACGCCTGCATTATCGTACCGCTGTCGACCACCAGAGATTCGAACAAGATCGAACGGGGATTGCACATCGAAATTACGCGTGAACTCATCGAAGATATGAGATTCTTTCATCCGCAAACGCGCTGGGCAAAGGGCGATCTGGTGCAGCAAGTCAGCCGCCAACGGCTGAACAGAGCCCGTAAAGAGAGAGGCTTTCTTACCCAGTGTCTGTCGCGCGAGCTTGTTGCTGACATACAACGCGCCGTCATTAAGTCGATCAATGCCAAAAATATGCTGTTCTGACCAGTACGCTGTTGTTGACAAAACAGACAAATCAGGTGAAATTGTCGCCGTAGCCGATAAAGGCCCTTATGCTATACCCTCCCTTTCAGGGACCTGCGAAGCCCAGCCATCCAGCTGGGCTTTTGCCTCTCTGGCGCCTACCGATTTTTAAAACGTCATCTTTTCTTCCCGCTCTTGACCCTTACGTGGCGTCAGGCTTTAGTATCCCGGCACGCACAAGGGAGGAGCTACATATGTTATTGAAAGTCGGCGAACTGGCGCGCCGGATGGGCGTTTCACTGGCGGAAGTCGGGGGCAATTCTGGCGCGTTCAGGGCCGGCGCTTCCGGCGGTGATTGAGCAGTAGATCGCCATGTTGGACCAGCAGTTGGCACAGATCGCCGCATTGTGCGGCTGACAACCCCATAGGTTTTTCTTATCTCACCATAAGAAAACCCGATTTATCCCGGCGGCGAGCGGCGCGCATAATGGCGTTTATCTGCTGATTTCCAAGGTAAACAGGCATTACCATGACGCTCTCCGCTCCCGTACTCAGCCTCCTCGATGCCACGCCGGACGATATGGCCGCCGTGCTGCAAATTTACACTCACCACGTGCTGTACGGTGCCGCCTCGTTTGAAGAACAGCCGCCGACCTTGGCGGAAATGCAGCTGCGGCTAGGCAAGGTGCGGGAAGCCGGGTTGCCCTGGCTGGTGGCGAAAAGCGAAGGCCGTGTTATGGGCTACTGCTATGCCACGCCATATCGCCCCCGGCCGGCCTATCGCTTTACCGTAGAAGACTCGGTGTATATCGCCGAAGGGCAACAGGGGAAAGGCGTCGGCAAGGCGCTGCTGAGCGCGCTGATCGCCCGCTGCGAGCAAGGCCCCTGGCGCCAGATGCTGGCGATCGTCGGCGATTCCGCCGCCAACCACGGCTCGCTGGCGCTACACCAGTCGCTCGGCTTTACCAGCGCCGGAACGTTAAAGGCCGTGGGGTTCAAACTGGGGGAATGGCGTGACACGCAGATTATGCAGCGCGCGCTGGGTGACGGCGACAATCGGCATCCTTGAATGCATGGCGACGCACGATAGGAAGTTAGCGTCTATAGTGAAGAGGGATTTCATTGAGTTAGCGCCAATCGCGCGCGCCATTTAACCGGTAAGGGAGAAGTGAATGAAAATTATTCTGTGGATTGTCGCCATCATCTTCATCGTGGGTTTGTTGACGATTACCGGCGTTCTCAAACTGATCTTTTAATCCGTCTCATACGTCCCGCCCCTTCCGGGGCGAGACTTTTCATCATGCCTTGAAACGCGCGCGTACCGCGCCCAGCGCCGACACCACCGCCAGCACCACGCCGCCGGCCACCAGCCCGAACGCCACGTTCAGCAGTGCCGGAACCACACCCTGCAAAAGATGGCCAAACGTCGGCACCACGGTGGTGTACGAGGCCCAGTCTTCGAACAGGTGATGCACCGGCGGCAGGCCGTGGGTCAGGATGCCGCCGCCGACCATAAACATGGCGACAGTGCCGACGATCGACAGCGTTTTCATCAGATAAGGCGCGGCGCGCACGATGCCGCTGCCGATGGCGCGCGCCAACGCGCTGCCTTTGCGGCTCAGATACAGCCCCAGATCGTCCAGCCGAACGATGCCGGCGACGATGCCGTACACGCCGAGCGTCATCACAACGGCGATGCCGCACAAGACGATCACCTGCTGGCTAAAGGTGGCGCCGGCGACGGTGCCCAAGGTAATGGCGATAATCTCGGCGGACAGCACGAAGTCGGTGCGTATTGCCCCCTTCACCTTGCGCTTCTCATAGGCCGCGGCGTCCTCATTGGCGCCGGGCCCGTCCGATTTTTCCTCCTGCGCCGCCTTGCCGTGGCTCAGGCTGTGAAACACCTTTTCGAACCCTTCGTAACACAGATAGGCGCCGCCCACCATCAGCAGCGGCGTAATCGCCCAGGGCGCGAAGGCGCTGATCAGCAGCGCCAGCGGCACCAGGATCGCCTTGTTGATCAGTGAGCCTTTGGCGACGCTCCACACCACCGGCAGCTCGCGGTCGGCTTTAACGCCGGTGACCTGCTGCGCGTTGAGCGCCAGATCGTCCCCCAGCACCCCGGCGGTTTTTTTCGCCGCCATCTTGCTCATTAACGAGACATCGTCCAGCAACGAGGCAATGTCGTCGATGAGGGTAAGTAAGCTACTTCCTGCCAAAATAATTCATCCTTTTCATATTCACGGGCCATTCTATGTTTAGCATAGCGGTAAAACATCATGAAAGGATATGGGAGGATCTCGGAAAATGCCGGGCGGGCGATTGCCGCCCGGCGCCGGCGTTAAAGCGCTACGCTGCCCAGGATGAAAGTGACGGTAATCACCGACAGCAGCGTCGTCCAGGTGATGATGGAGGCCATCGCTTCATGATCGCCCCCCATTTGCCGCGCCAGGATATAGGCGTTGCCGGCGCAAGGCACGGCGGAGTAGAGAATGGCGATGCTGGCCGGCACGCCGGTGGCGCCGAAATAGTGCACCAGCGCAATGGTAATCAGCGGCATGGCCACCAGTTTCAGCACGGTCGCATAAGAGATGGAAACCAGCTTGCGAATATGCATGCTGACGATCAACCCTGCGCCGACCGACATCAGGCTCAGCGGCGTGGCGGCGTTGGAGAGATAAACGAACAGCTGTTTAAGCGCGCCGGTGATGTGCAGGTTGCACAGGTTCATCAGCACCCCGAACAACGCGCCGATGATCAGCGGGTTTTTCGTCAGCGCCAGCAGCGCGCCGCTCAGGCTTTTCTTGCTGCCGGTGCCGTAATGGTTCATCACCAACACGCTCATGATGTTGGTCAGAATGATCATATAGGCCACGAAGAAACCGGACAGCGCCACCCCCTCGCTGCCGAACAGCGATTGCGACAGCGCGATGAATACATAAGAGTTATATCTGACTCCGCCCTGAAAAATGGAGGTAAACAGATCGGCCGACGTATTGAAAAACAGTTTGCCAACGAAAATAATCAACGCGATGGCCAGCGTGGAAACTATGGTCGCCACAACGGGATAAAAGCTGTCCGCGCCGCTAAAATCCGCCTCGCTGATATCCAATATCAACAGCGCCGGAAAAAACAGGTAATAAACGAATTTGTCTGAAAAGCCCCAAAATACGGCAACGTCTTTAACATAGAGTTTTGACAAATAGCCCAGCACGATTAACAAAAAAATCGGCAATATAGAAAGAAAAACGTTCAGCATGAATAATAACCTTAAATCGAGAAAATGCGCTCTTCAACCTGATTGAGGTTGCGGTGATTCCACAAGCTTGCCGAAATGAAGACGCGTTGTACCCAGCGCAACGGCGTATCTCTTTCATCGAAAGATGGCGTGAATTTATCGCGTGAATGCAGCGCAAAACGGTTATCGATATACACCAAATCGCCCGGGCAAATATCGATGCCGATGGCATTTTCTTTCACCAGCCCGTAGAAACGCTCCAGCGCGGCTTCCGCTCGCGGCGTGCTGGCGGCAATCATGCCGGGATAGAAAACGGCGCTCACATCCGGCAGAACATGGTTTTGCGAAATCAGCGGCACCAGCGCGGTTTCTTCGCGCCCGGCCTGCGTGGACTGGCGCCAACGGTATGGCAGCTTGATGCTGTACAGCGGGCTGGCCAGCGTTTCGACGTCCTCGCGGCTCAGTTGAGCGATAGCCAAACGCGAATCGGAGATACGCGTCATCGGGCTGTGCGGATCGCGGCGCACGCCGGCTAACAGCAACCCCATCGGCGAGACGTTGAACTGCTCCAGGTGTTTCAGGGCCGCATTTTCAATATGGAAATCCAATTCAACATCGAACCCCAGACCGGTATATTCTTTTTTGGCTTCGCGTTTGGGGATCAGATTATTAATCAGTTCTTTCCCTTCGAAATACATCGAATAGGGTTCACCAATTAGCGAAGAGATGCCGACCAACAGGTTTTCACTGATATTCCCTGATTTGGCCGAAGGCGTATATTGGTTCGGGCAAGGGGAAAAGAACACTTCTTTATCCACCGGCACATTTTTTAAAATAAGATAAGGCCGTGGTTTGATTGACGCCTTTTGCTGGCTTAATGCAGCGCTTAATCTGTGGGGTAAGTGGGTGATCATGGCCGAACGTATAGCGTGAATATACGCGTCACCGCCGGCGGGATCGTAAGCAATTTTATCTAATGCCGAAAATAACTCGTTTCTTTCCTGATCCGTCAATTGAAAGACGTTTTGGTAATCCATCCTGAGCATTCCTTGACAATAAGAATATCATTAGCAAGCCTAATGAAAGCGGCAGGATGTTAACATTATGCAATCAAATCCATAAAGATTTATTAACTAATTTCGTGATCTTAATCACCACTCCTCCGTCCAGTTAGCAGTGGAGAAGAAGTGATTAATAAACAAACAGCTACGCGCATACGTCTCAATCGGATGCGATAGCGAATACGCCCACGAGATAGCGCAGGACATGACCGTGGGCCTCAAAAACGCACGATAAATGCGTACTGCCCTCAAGCAAGCCAAAGGCAACATGCGCACTGCCATGCTGTTCGACGAAGCGCTGCATCGCTTGCGCATTGAACAGCTCATCCTGCGCTGCCGCCAGCAGCAAGGTCGGCAATCGCAGCGCCGCCAGTTGCTTTGCCGGGGTGCGTGGCGTCAACGCGTTAGCCATATTGACGCTGTATTGGCAGACAAAATCGGGGGCGGCGGCCAGCACAGCCGGGGGAAAATTCAGGCTGACCGCCCGGGATTGCCCAAACCAGCGCCCGCCGCTGAGCGCATTGGCGACAAACGGCCATTGTCGCACCTTAGCAAAACGGGCCGCCGCCGCCAGATCGCGGGCCATCCCGGAAAATGGACCCAGCTCGGGCGCCAGCATGATCAGGCTGTCCGCCTGCTGTTCGCCAGGGTAACGGGTCAAGTAGTTGAGCAACATGCCGGCGCCGCTCGAATGGCCAAGCAGGTGTCTGCGCGCCAGCGGAAACCGGCGGCGCATTTCTGCCAGGATGATATCGACATCGCGCCAAATACGCTCAGGCCGCTCAACCGTCCCCCGCTCTCCCGTGGAATCGCCATGTCCGCGAATATCGACCAGACACACCGCGAGCGTCGGCTCGGCGGCCAGCTGGCGCGCAAGGACGTCATACCCGGCGGCGCTGTTAACCCCGCCGCCGTGATAGACCAGGATCACGTCTTCACTCTCGGCAGTGTGCCGATACAGACGATAGCTCAACCCATCTATACGACCAGACGACATGTCCACATGCCCGCCCGGCCACTCACCGTAAGACTTCGCTTGCTCAACATAGCGGTCAAAATCAATCAAAGCGCACCTTTCCATGAATATTGTCGGTATTTCCTACGGCAAAGCTCCTCGCCAAAATGGTTATAACAATATGAAATAACAGCAGTAATTACCATTCTTTTGCACATTCTCCCTTAGCGTCAGGGCAGATCGCCCGCCGGCACATTGAGCTGCCAGGAAAGGCCGAAACGATCGTTGAGCCAGCCGAAACGGGCGCTGAAGCCGTAGTCATCGAGCGGCATCAGCACCTTGCCGCCCTCCGCCAGCCGGTGGAACGCCCGCTCCAACGCTTCTTCGTTAGGCAGGTTGATGAACAGCGACACCGCCGGGGTGAAGCTAAAGTCATGGCTGATCGGGCTGTCGATAAACACCAGGTTCTGCCGATCGAAATCGATGGCAGCATGCTTGATCAATCGCCGGCCGTCCGGCGTCGGGTCGTAATGCTGTACCTGCATGAGCCGAAAACGCTCGAACACCTGGCTGAAGAGATCGATCGCCCGCTGCGCCTCTCCCTGGAACATGACAAAGGTCGAAACCTGACTCATAACATCCCCTCCGGCAAACGTTGTGGTATTAATGGAGGATAGCGGATTACCGTTGAAGCGGCGGAAAGGAGCAACCATGAGCATCATTCATCGCCTGGCGCAGCCGGACGATCTCAACGGCCTGTTAGCCTTGTATCGCGAGCTGCGCCCGCAGGACGCGCCGCTGCGCGCCGACGATGCGCGCCGCACCCTGCAACGTCTGCTGGACGATCCGGCGATCCGTCTGGTGGTGGCAGCGGACGAGGAACAACCGATCGCCACCTGCATGCTGGCGCTGATCCCGGGGCTGGCACACCAGGCGCAGCCGTTCGGTGTTATTGAGCATGTGGTGACGGCGGAGCCCTATCGCGGCCACGGCGTGGCGCTCGCGATGATCGAATACGCGCTGCAGCTGGCCTGGCGCAAGGGCTGTTACAAGGTGATGCTGCTGTCGGGGCAGCAACGCACCGGCGCGCACCAGCTTTATCTCAAAGCAGGTTTCGACGGCGATCGCGAGCGGGGATTTGTCATCAGGCGGCCCGAGGGCCGATAGCGGCCTGCTGCAAATGAGCAGGCCGCCAGGCGGGTCATTCGGTGGCGTTTTTCGCCAGGCTGGCGTCTTTTTGGCGACGATAGTCGCGGGCGGCGGCCGGGATCGGCGTCACCTTGCCGGTTTCGATCCAGCTGCGCAGACGGTTGGCGTCGGCGAAGTGGGTATATTTGCCGAAGGCGTCCAGCACCACCAGCGACACCGAGCGGTTACCGATCATGGTGCGCATCGCCAGGCAGTGCCCCGCCTGGTTGGTGAAGCCGGTCTTGGTCAGCTGAATGTTCCATTTCGGGTTGTACACCAGGTGGTTGGTGTTGCGGAACGGCAGCGTGTAGTTGGGATCCTTGAAGCTGGCCATGCGTTCGGTGGTGGTACTGAGCTGGCCGATCAACGGGTATTGTTTGGTGGCGATCAGCAGCTTGGTCAGATCGCGCGCCGTCGACACGTTATGAATAGAGAGCCCGGTCGGTTCCACATAATGGGTATTGGTCATGCCGAGCGCCCTGGCCTTGGCGTTCATCGCTTTGATGAAGGCGTTGTAGCCCCCCGGATAGTGGTGCGCCAGGCTGGCGGCCGCGCGGTTTTCCGACGACATCAGCGCGAGCAGCAGCATGTCCTTGCGGCTGATTTCGCTGTTCAGCCGTACCCGCGAATACACCCCTTTCATCTCCGGCGTCTGGTGGATGTCCACTGACAGCATCTCGTCGAGCGGCAGGTGCGCGTCCAGCGTGACCATGGCGGTCATCAGCTTGGTGATCGAGGCGATCGGCACCACTTCATCCGGGTTGCGCGCGTACATCACCTTATGGGTTTGCATATCGACAACCATCGCGCTGCCGGAGGCCAGCTCCGGCTGGGTGGCGTGTACGGCGGCGGCGTTGTCGCTGGCCAGCGCGCGCGGCGCAAAGCCTGCGCCCGCCTGCAAAGCGAGCAGGGTCAGAACCAAAACACGTATTTTCACAGGCATTACTCTGAAATGGGGGCTTGAACTCAGCGAATTATATGTGAGGGTTCAGCGCTTGGCACTGGGATTGTATGGCGGATTTGTGACAAATTCTGTCGGCCGAAAAACGACGCAGCCCGCGGGCGCTCTGGGATGAACGCCCGCGTAGAAAAAGTTACAGCGCCGGCTGCCAGGCCGACTGAGGCAGCAGGTACAGCCCCGGCGTTTGCCGCGCCCCGGCGCCGACGATATGGCCGATGCCGGCCGCCATCACCGCCAGCGTCACGTCGAAGGCGTTGAGGCTGTCGCCATAGCCGGCGGTCAGGTTGAACATCGAGCCATTGGCCAGCAAATAGACCGTCTTTTCATTCAGTTGGTAAGCGTTCACATAAGGCATCGGCTCGTGGTGCGGCAAGCCCTTGAGGAAGCCGACGTCGATCTCTTCCGCCACGTGGCCGACGTTGAGGATAAACACGCCGTCCTGCGCCTGTTGCAGATGCTGCGCCGAGAGCACGTTTTTCGCGCCGGTCGCGGTGGCGATCACGTCCGCCTGCGCGATCGCGCTCGCCAGATCCACCACCTGCCAGCCGTCATAACGCGCCTGCAGCGCGCGCGCCGGATCGATTTCCGCCACCATCACCTGGCCGCCGTAGGCCCTGGCCGCCGCTGCCGTCCCCTGCCCGACCAGGCCGTAACCGATCACCAGCACGCGCTTCTCGTGCAGCGTCAAATGGGTGGTCTGGAAGAAGGTATGCCAGGCGGTCAGCCCAACCATATGCCGATTGTGCAGCCCTTCTTTCACCGGCAGATCGTCCCAGTTGAAGATCGGATAGCGCGGCGCCACGCCGTTCAACCGGCTGATGCCCGAGCCGGTGGCCTCCAGCCCGGCGACGATCTGCGGGCCACCCGGCGACTGGTGCAGACGGGTGGTCAGATCCGCCCCCATTTCGCACAGGTGGGTCGGCCGCCAGGCCAGCGCGCGGTCGAAAGATTCCGACCATTCGCCGGCGCTCATGTCACGCCAGGCATAGGCCTGCGCGCCCCGCCGTTCCAGCCAGGCCACCACATCGTCCTGCACCGTGGTGGGATTGCAGGTGGTCAGGAAGATCGCCGCGCCCTTGTCCAGCAGGCCGGCCACCAGCGGCGCCATTTTCAAATCCAGGTGCATGTTGCACGCCAGCCGCACCCCGTGCAGGTCCGGCAACGCCGCCATCGCCGCCCGGGTGCGCGGCATATGACGCGTCGCCCAGCTCAATTCGCTCTCAAAGTCCTGATACATCCGTTGCTCCTCTGATGTGCCCCGCCGCCAGGCGTGGCAAAAAATTATCCCGCGCGGCCGAGCCGGCGGATCGCCTGCGGCGACAGGCCAAAGACGCGGATAAACGCCCGTCTCATGCGTTCTGGATCGCTGAACCCCACCGAACGGGCGATCGCCTCCAGCGACTCGGCGCTCTCTTCGACGCGTACCCTGGCCGCCTCTACCCGCAGCTGCTCGATCACCTTGGCCGGCGTCTGCCCGG
Source organism: Serratia sp. OLAL2 (assembly GCF_002752475.1). Taxonomy (NCBI): domain Bacteria; kingdom Pseudomonadati; phylum Pseudomonadota; class Gammaproteobacteria; order Enterobacterales; family Yersiniaceae; genus Serratia; species Serratia sp. OLAL2. The sequence continues at coordinate 883,893 of NZ_MSTL01000019.1, forward strand.
TTTCGGCGCGGAACAGCCGGCCGAACTGACGCTCGCTCAGGCAGGCGGCGTCAGCCAGATCCGCTACCGACAGCGGCAAGTGCAAATGTTCGCGCGCGAACGACAGCGCTGCACGCATGCGATCCGACGACGGATTCAGCGCCAGCAGCAGCGAGTACTGCGACTGCCCGCCGGGGCGCCGGTGGTAGACCACCAGTTGCCGCGCCACGGCCGCCGCCAGGGTGGCGCCCAGATCGTCTTCGATCAGCGCCAACGCCAGATCGATGCCGGCACTGATGCCGGCCGAGGTCCAGATATCGCCATCGCGAATGAAAATGCGGTTGCTGTCGACACGGATACGCGGATAACTCTGCTGCAATCGCGCCGCGTGATACCAGTGGGTGGTGGCGCGCTTGCCGTCCAGCAAGCCGCAGGCCGCCAGAATAAACGCGCCGGTGCACACGCTGGCGATGCGGCGCGCACGCCGGCTGTGGGTTGTCAGGAACCCCGTCAGCGCCGGTGACTGCGCCGCCATCACGTTGCCGCTGCCGCCAGCCACCACCAGCGTATCGAAACGCTCGTCGCCGCATGGCTGCGTGGCGATCTCCACCCCGGCCGAGCTGGCGACCATGCCACCCTGCGGCGAAATCGCCACGCAGCGGTAGGCCGGCGGATCGGTAAACTGGTTGACGTTATCGAACGCCGCCAGCGGGCCGGCAAAGTCCAGCAGGTTGAAACCGGGAAAGACCACAAAACCGATCGTTTTCATGATGGCGCTTTTTGAGGGTTATCTGTCATATCAGCCAAAAACAGGGCGGCTATTATGGCCCAGGTCCAACGATAAAAATGAGGCGAATGTCATGTCTGAACCACTCGTGATTGTATTTCCCATCTATCAAGGCGTCACCCAACTCGACTTCACCGGCCCGCTGCAGTTTCTGCGCCGCATGCCGGGCGCGGAAATCATCGTCGCTTCGGTAGACGGCGCGGATGTCGAATCGGAAGGCTTGCACTTCACTCAGCTGCGCCCGCTGCCGGAGATCGCGCGCTGCGACGTGCTGTGCGTGCCGGGCGGCAGCGGCTGCACCCAGGCATTACAGGATGAAGCATTCATGCGGCAAATCCGTCGGTTGGGCACCGATGCTCGCTACCTGACCTCGGTGTGTACCGGTTCGCTGATCCTAGCCGCCGCCGGGCTATTGCTGGGTAAACGCGCCGCCTGCCACTGGTCTATGCGCGATAGCCTGAAGCTGTTCGGCGCCATACCCAGCGCTGCTCGCGTAGAACGCGACGGCAACGTAATCAGCGGCGGCGGCGTCACCGCCGGCATCGATTTCGCGCTGGCGCTGATCGCCGAACTGCACGGCGAAGACACCGCACAGACGATCCAACTTTATCTGGAATACGCCCCGGCCCCGCCGTTCGAGGGCGGCACGCCGGAACTGGCCCCGCCGCACATTTACGCCAAGGTACAGGCACAAATGGCGGAAAGCCTGGCGCGGCGCAGAGCGTTGGTGGCCCAAATCGCCCAAGGCTAGCGATCGGGCGTATACTTGCCCTTATGCGTCAGCCACATAAGGAGTAAGGAATGACCGATTTGGCCCACTACATTACGGACTACGGTTACTGGGCGTTGTTTATCGGCTGCCTGGCGGAAGGGGAGACCATCACGCTGCTGGGCGGCATCGCCGCCCACGAAGGGCTGCTGCACTGGCCGTGGGTGATCGCGGTGGTGGCGCTGGGCGGCATGATGGGAGACCAGTTGCTGTACTTCGCCGGCCGCCGGTTTGAAGGCCGCGTCATCTCGCGGCTCAAGGGACAGGAAAAGCGCATCGCGCGCGCCAGAAGGCTGATCGCTCGCCACCCGATGCTGTTCGTTATCGGGGTGCGCTTTATGTACGGTTTCCGCATCATCGGCCCGGTGCTGATCGGCGCCAGCCGCCTGCCGCCGTCGCGCTTCGTACCGCTCAATATCCTCGGCGCTATTTTATGGGCGACGATCTTCGTCATGCTCGGTTATTTTGGTGGCCAGGCGATCGAACGCTTCGTTACCGGCTTCGACAAAAAACTCTCCGGCCTGCTGTTTGTCGCGCTGGCGATCGCCGCCATCCTGCTGGTGCGTTTCTGGTGGCGTAAACGCCACCCGGAGTAAGCAAACGCAGCGGGCGTCAGCTTTCCTGCGGCGCCGTGCGCATCAGCTCGACCAGCTCGCGCGCCGCCTTGTCCAACGGGCGGTTCTTCAGCCAGATCAAATGCATCGGCAAGCGCAGTTCGTTCTTGGTATTTTTGAATTTCAGCCGCACCAGCCGCCCCTGCGCCAGCAGCGGCTCGGCCAGCGACAGCGGGAAATTTCCCCACCCCAGCCCCGCCTCCACCATGTTCAGCGCCATCGGTAGGCTGTCGGTGCGCCAATACGCCTCCGCCACCTGCGGACGCAGATCGCCGATCGGCAGATCGCGGCTGGCCACCATGATCTGCCGCACGTTGACCAGATCTTCGAGAAACAGCTCACCCGCCGCGCCGTCCAGCGCCGGATGCTGCGGCGACAGCATCGCCACCAGCGATTCCGCGCCGACGAAGTGAAACTGTTCCGCGCTGTTGACGTTCAGCCCGCCGAACGCCAGACAAACGCCGATGCGCTCCTGATGCAGCATGTGCAGCACGTCGTCCTGCGGCGCGCTGAGCACTTCAATGTTCAGCAGCGGATAACGCTGCGACAGCGTTTTCACCGCCGCCAGCAGGCCGGCGCCGTTAATATCCGACGCCACGCCGATCGAAAGCCGGCTCTCCAGCCCCTGGGATAGCTCGATGGCGTGCACCTGCAGCTGCTTGAGCTGCCCGGCGATCAGGCGGGCGTGCGGCGCCAGGGCCAGCGCCAGCGCGGTCGGCGTCGGTTCGCGGTGAGAACGGTCGAACAAGGCGAAACCGAGCTCCGCCTCCATGTTGGCGATGCCCATGCTGACCGCAGACGGTACGCGCCGCAACGCGCGGGCGGCGGCGGAAAATGAGCCGCGGTCGAGCACCGCCAAAAACAGTTCGATGTTGTCGCTGGAAAAATTCATCGCTCAACCTGTCAGAAAAACTGACAGCTCCTGACTTTTTCTATCAATGTGATTGACGTTATCTTAGCCGCCGTCGCCACAGAGGCAACTAAAAACAGATCGGGAGAAAACGATGCAAGGCGTCAAACGCAAACTGGTGTATGTCACCGCTTATGAAATCATCGGCATGGCGATCTCGGCGCTGGGGCTGGCGCTGCTGTCGGGCCATGCGCCAAGCAGCACCGGGCCGCTGGCGGTGGTGATCACCACCATCGCGGTAAGCTGGAACTTTATTTACAACTATTTATTCGAGTGGTGGGAAAGCCGCCAGGTGTCGCGCACCCGCACGCTCAAACGCCGCATTTTGCACGCCGTCGGCTTTCAGCTGACGCTGGTGGTGTATCTGATCCCGCTGATCGCCTGGTGGATGGGCATCACGCTGTGGCAGGCGCTGCTGCTGGATATGGCGCTGATCGTCATCATTCCTTGCTACACCTTCCTGTTTAACTGGGCGTTCGACAAGCTGTTCGGCCTGCCGGCTTCGGCTCTGCCGGCCGGTGAATCCGCCTAAGCCTGCTCCTCGTCCGATTCGCCTGCGCACGCTCATTGCCGCGCAGGCGCCATCGCTTTATTTTCCGCCCGCCTTCCCCCCTCACGCGAAATAACCTCCAAATCCCTTTAATTTGCACGGTAATTATTATTCTGTGATTTCAATCACTTTTATCGTTCGATATTTCCGTGTTGATAATGAGACTCATCTTACTGAATAATATGCGCTTTTGTTTTCAGTTTAAAAAATACACACCATTGTTCACACTTTGTACGCAGGTTTTTTTGCCACATTTATCGGGAAACGGTAGCATGCCACGCCGTTATTTAATGGCGGCTGTATACACAATAAACAGCGGAATGATGCCACGACCTCATTCTCATTACGATTGTTAATGGCAATCGTTTGCTCTGCAGCTCAGAGCGGAGTTCATCATAGACAGGTAAACAGGACGGATAATGCACTCACAAAAAAAGTCGGCGGATGACAAACACGCCGCCAGAAGACGCTGGCTAGACTCTCATGAATCCGGTTATCACAAAAGCATGGGCAACCGGCAAATCCAAATGATCGCCATCGGTGGCTCCATCGGTACCGGCTTGTTCCTCGGTACCGGCGGCCGTCTCGAGTTGGCCGGGCCGGCGCTGGCGCTGGTCTACCTGGTGTGCGGGATTTTCTCTTTCTTCATCCTGCGCGCGCTGGGCGAACTGGTGCTGCATCGCCCTTCCAGCGGCAGCTTCGTTTCTTACGCCCGCGAGTTTCTCGGTGAGAAAGCCTCTTACGTCGCCGGCTGGATGTATTTCCTCAACTGGGCGATGACCGGCATCGTCGACATCACCGCGGTGGCGCTATATATGCACTACTGGGGCACCTTTGCCGACGTGCCGCAGTGGCTGTTTGCCCTCGGCGCGCTCGGCATCGTCGCCACCATGAACATGATCGGCGTGAAGTGGTTCGCCGAGATGGAGTTCTGGTTCGCGCTGATCAAGGTCGTCGCTATCGCGCTGTTCCTGATTGTCGGCGTCGTCTTCCTCGGCACCGGCACCCCGGTCGCCGGCCACACCACCGGCATGCACCTGATCACCGAAAACGGCGGCATGTTCCCGCACGGCCTGCTGCCGGCGCTGGTGCTGGTGCAAGGGGTGATCTTCGCCTTCGCCGGCATCGAGCTTATCGGCACCGCCGCCGGCGAGTGTAAAGATCCGGCTAAAATGATGCCCAAAGCGATCAACAGCGTGATCTGGCGTATCGGTCTGTTCTACGTCGGCTCCGTGGTGCTGCTGGTGCTGCTGCTGCCGTGGAACGCCTATCAGGCCGGCCAAAGCCCGTTCGTGACCTTCTTCAGCAAGCTGGGCGTGCCTTACATCGGCACCATCATGAACATCGTGGTGTTGACCGCCGCGCTGTCCAGCCTCAACTCCGGCCTCTATTCCACCGGCCGCATCCTACGTTCACTGGCGATGGGCGGCTCCGCGCCGAAGCTGATGGCTAAAATGAGCAGCCAGCAGGTGCCTTACGCCGGCATCCTGGTTACCTGCGGCATCTACGTGATCGGCGTGGTGCTCAACTACCTGGTGCCGTCGCGGGTTTTCGAGATCGTGCTAAACATCGCTTCGCTGGGCATCATCGCCTCCTGGGCGTTTATCATCGTTTGCCAGATGCGCCTGCGCAAAGCCGTGCGCGAAGGCCGTGCGCAGCCGGTATCGTTCAGAATGCCGGGCGCGCCGTTCACCTCCTGGCTGACGCTGGCGTTCCTGCTGGTCGTCGTGGTGATGATGGCGTTCGATTATCCGAACGGCACCTGGACCATCGCCACCATTCCGGTGCTGGCGGTGCTGCTGACGCTGGGCTGGTTCGGCCTGCGCAAGCGCGCGCAGGAAGTGAAGCGGGAGCAGCAGGCTCACGAAGAGCAGAACCCGCACTGAATCGACAAACCGCCCTCCGGGGCGGTTTTTTTATCCGCTATAACCGGCCGTAAAACGTCATTCTGGCGCTTTCCGACAGCATGACATCCGGCTGCGCATTGTAGGCCAGCACCACCAGCATGCGCGTGGTGTCGCCTTCGGTCGGCGTCACCCGGTGCATGGCGTTGCGCCCGCGAAACAGCACTAAATCCCCCTCCTCCATCGCCAGCTGTTTGACCGCCCGCTCACCGTCCAGCACCTGCGTGACCCCGGCATAGTTCATCTCGCCGCGGTCGGCGTCGCGCAGGTTCTCCACGTATTCGAAACGGCCGCCCCCCTGCGGTTTCTGGATCAGCAGCGTGATGGCGAATGAGGAGTTGTCAAAATGCCAGCCCAGTTCCTGACCGGTGTGGGCGTAATGCAGGTTGATCGACGACAGCCGATCGGCGTAGGGATACAGCTGCGCCTCATCCAACACCGCGCAGAGAAACTCGCGAAACGCCGGAGCATCGTACAGCGCACGCAGCGGCGACTGCGATGGGATATCCTCGTCGGTAATGCAGCCCTTGGATGACACCACCAGCCGGTTGCGCGCATGGTCGGCCGGCAGCGCGTCGTCCTGCGGCCGTAGATACACGTTGTGTTTGCTGCTGGTGTAAAACGCCGCGTGGTGCTGTTCGGCACCTTCCAGCCTTACCGTCGCCAGCGCGGCGGGGCGCAGAAATCCCGGCAGCACCAGCGCGCCGGCGCGCGCCAGCGTTTGCCTGCAACGGTCGCGGAATGCGGCGTCGTCGATGGGATGGGCGGACAGATCGATAATATCGGCAAGTTGCGGCATGACGTTCCCCTCGTGTGCGATAGCCGGATGCTTCTCACTGTAGCGAATGGCGCATTGCCGCCATAACAAAAATACGTTATGGATAAGCTAACGAATTCTTAGCGATAGTCCTGCCCATGCCGCCACCGTCCCGTGCTCGCCTGCCCAAGCTGAGCGCCATTCTGGCGTTCGAAACCGCCGCTCGCACCGGCAGCCTGGCCCGTGCGGCGGATGTGCTGGCGCTGACCGCCGCCGCCGTCAGCCAGCAAATCCGCCAGCTCGAACAGCATCTGGGCATCACGCTGTTCATTCGCGCCAAAAGCGGCGTCACGCTGACCGAACAGGGCGCGGACTACCTGGCCTACGTGCAGGAGGCGTTCGAAACGCTGCGCGTGGCGCAGCAGCACGTCGAACGCCAGCGCGGCAAACAGGCGCTGACGGTGTTCGCCCTGCCGGCGCTGGCGTCTAAATGGCTGAATCCGGCGCTGGGCGACTGGCTGGCGCAGTGCCCCGACGGCGATTTGCGGCTGCACGCCACCCATGCGGCGGTCGATTTCGCCCATTCGGCGGCGGATTTCGCCCTGTGCTTCGGCGATCAGGATTACCCGCTGCTGGAAAAGGTGCAGCTGTTTCAGGATTGGGTGCAGCCGGTGTGCAGCCCGGCGCTGCGCGAGTGCGGCGACTGGACGCAGCTGCCGCTGATCCACGTCGACTGGGGCAAGGAGAGCCAGTTTTTGCCGGGCTGGCACGAGTGGTTCACCGGCGCCGATCGGCCGCCGCCGCCGCGGCGCGGGCTAACCTATAACCTGACCTCGCTGGCCATCGACGCCGCCGTGCAAGGGCGCGGGGTGCTGCTCGGCCAGCGGCGGCTGATCGCCCGTGAACTGGCGGAAGGCCAGCTGGTCACCCTGGCCGAACCGGCGCTGCGGCTCAGCAAACCCTACTACGTAGTTTACCCGCCGCGCACGCTGGAAAAACCCGGCGCAGCGGCGTTTCTGGCCTGGTTGCAAACCCTCGTATCTACAGACCAAACCTGAACCCCGGCGGCGATGTTTGCTGGCGTCAGGCACAACCCTGAACGCTTAAGCCTCTCACCTCAGCCTGTTAATTTATCTCTGCCGACCGGGATCGCGAACCGATTCGCCCTTCGGCCACAATGTCATTTCCCTATGCCGCCGCCCCTGCAATCGCCATATTGCATCGGCCTCTTATTGTCCAAAACGAGGGCTATTCCATGATTTCATTAAATGATTACGCCAACCTGCGCAGCTATGCCGGTAGCGAAACCGCGGTGATGCTCGAAAACCGCTACCATCACGGCGTATTTACCCGAGACGATGCGGATACCACCAGCCAGGACAACGGCGTCACCCTGCTCGTCGACGCGCAAAACCGCCGCTGGAAGCGCATCATCAATGACGGCGATTACAGCATCGATTGGTGGCACCTGCCGGGCGATGAACTGGATTACTCGCTGACCATTACCCGCGCGTGCAACTTCTTGCAGGTCAAAGGCGAAGAGTGGTGGCAGTTGCCTATCCCAACGACCCCGGCGGGGATTACTCTGGTTGGCCCCGGCGGCGTTCGCTCTTGTAAAACCACCGCGAACCTGAAGCTGTGGAAAAACGCCGTCGATTTTAAGGGCACCATTCTGGACTTCAGCGGCGCCACCAACATCGAGTGCGTACGCGTGCAATATTCGCTGGGAGCGCCGGCGATTTATAACCTGCGCATCGTGGGTGCCCCTGGCGCGGCGGCCAACCTGCGCGGCCTGTGCGTCTACAGCGATGCCTCAAACATGCACGGCCTGCCGGCCTGCCAACTGCTGGTGCAAAACGTCTGGCTGACCAACCTGTATAAAGGCATCGTCTTTGGCAATAACGCCTATATTCAGAGCTGGCATAGCATCATGGTGCGCGGCTGCTTCTGGCCGATCTGGTCTGAAACCACCGCTAACGCCGGCGAAAAAATCGTCTTCTACAAATGCCTGTTCGGCGACAGCAGAAACTATTATCAGGGGGTGCATGCCTTGGCCTTCCGCGATTGTTCATTCGACTACAGCGGCTTTAGCAATGAAACCGAACAGTTGGCCAATACCGACTATGGTTTGTTCGACCTTAAGGGCGGCACGCTGGACTTCAAAAATTGCCACTTCGAATGGGGCAACGCCAATTGCCGCAACTACCGGCCGGTCTTTACCAGCAACAACGGCGGTACGGTAAAAATCAAAGACAGCCAATGGCACAGCGTGATGACCAACAACACCGATGCCGGCAGCAACGTGCCCTACCAATACGTCGAGTATTTCTTCTTCGATAAGTCCAGCGATCTGAGCGGAAAATGTTATATCGACGGTTTCGATCTGGTGAACGCCGACATTAAAAAAGGCTGGTCCAACAACCATATTGAGATGAAAAAGATCGTCGCGCCCGGCTACATCAACATGTGGCGCCTGCTCTATCTGGGCGATGGCGTCAACCATCTGCCGGAGCCGAGCTGGAAAGAGAGCGGCGCGCTGGCATTGAATAACGTCTATGCCTTCGGCGGCACACGCCTCTCGCAAACGGAGACCGCCGATCTGGCGGTGACGCTGCAAAACGGCGTGCTGACCGCCACCACCAAAACGGCGACGACAACGGACAAACGCGTCGAGATCTACTTCCCAATCGCGAAAAACGATCTGGTACTGTGGCGCGCCACGCTGGCAAACCTGAAAGGCCAGAGCAGCCTTGATGTCACCATCGGCACTTACCAAGGCAAGTATGTCCTGAATGGCGATGCCGGCGTCACTACCCTACTTGAAAAAGCTTGCCAGTGGGGGCGCACCGGCACGGTAACGCCGGCCGCTTCGGCAACGATGACCTCGGATCGCATCACTGCGCTTAACTCGTCGGAATATTTGCCGTTGCCTGAGGGCTATGTCAATTATGCCCGCATCGCCATCGTGCTGAAAAACTTTGTCGGCAGCGCCGCTCAGCCCACCTCGGTGGACATCACCCAACTGTTGTGTCAAAAGATCGACATCGTCTCCCGCAACCCGCGTAAATCCTGGTAACCGAACGGGCCCCGTCAGGGGCCTGTTTGCCATTAACGCGCGGTATAACCGCCGTCGATGCTGTAAAACGCGCCGGTGGTGAAACTGCTGTCGTCCGAAAGCAGGAAAGCCACCGTTTTCGCCACCTCTTCCCGCGTCGCCATCCTCCCCATCGGGTGCGAAGCGGCCATCTGCGCCCGCGCCGACGCTGGCAGTTTCCCCATCGCTGGCGTATCCACATAGCCCGGCCCGACGGCATTAACGCGCACGCCGCGCGTGGCGAATTCCAGCGCCGCCGAGCGCGTCAGGCCCAGCACGCCATGCTTGGCGGCGGTATAAGGTGCGATCCCGGCAATGCCCACCACGCCGTTGGCGGAAGAGAGGTTCACCACCGCCCCGCCGCCGCCGGCGACGCTCGCCGGCAGGCCGTACTTCATGCCGAAAAACGTGCCGCTCAGGCAGGTGGCGATCACCTCATGCCAATCGTCGACCGCGTACCGATCGATATCCACCTCGTGCGGGCCGGTGATCCCGGCGTTGTTGACCAGCAGATGCAGCGCGCCGCAGCGCCGCACGATCTCTTCAATACCCTGCCGCACCGACGGCGCATCGCGCACGTCCATCCGCAACGTCATCACCCGTCGGCCGTCGGGATCGAGCCGCGCGGCGGCGGCGGCGAGAGGCACTGCGTGGCGGCCGGTCATCACCACCGTGGCGCCGCGCCGAAACAGCTCGCCGGCGATCGCTTCGCCAATGCCGGTGGACGCGCCGGTCACCAGCGCCACCCGATGTTTGAAATCTTGCATAGCCGTTCTCCTGTAACGTTGAACTCAGGGGAACAGGCTAGCGCCGGCAAGTGACAGTTTGCGGCAGCAGCGATGTCCAACACGACGAGAAGTAAAGGTATAACCATTATCAATATTTTAGATATACGATGGAAATAAATTGCATAACCATTTTATTTTCATCATTAAATGTGGAAAGCGCGCCAGCCATGACGACGAAACCCATTATAACTTTTTATATATTAGTTAGATTAAACCCCTATTTTCCTCGCTGTCATAAAACTGTCATAGATAAATGCATCTTAACTTATCGGAGCATTTATCATGGCAAAGACTCGCATTATCGCTACCATCGGCCCCGCTTCTCGCCACATAAACACCTTGGCAGCGCTGGAAAAAGCTGGCATGTCCGTCGCCCGATTGAACGGTTCGCACAACACGCTCGACTGGCATGCGGAAACCATCGCGCTGCTGCGTAAAACGTTGCCGGATACGCCGGTGCTGCTGGACATTCCCGGTAGAAAAATCCGCACATTGCAATTGAAACACGAACCCTCGTTCACTAAAGGGCAAACGTTGATCCTCACGACCGATACTTCGCATAACGGGGAGGAAAAAGTCCCGGTGGGGTATGGCCGGTTGCATGAACGGCTGACGGTGGGAGATAAGGTTTTCGCCGATGATGGCACCCTCTCGTTCCAGGTCGTCAACATCATCGATCGGGACATCCATCTGCAGGCCGACATGGACGGCCAACTAAAAAGCCGCAAAGGTATCAATGTGCCTGGCATCGATCTCGGGCAGGCGCTGATAACGGAGAAAGACCGCGACATGATCGCCTTCGCCAAAGCGCATCAAGTGGACTACATCGGCATCAGCTTCGTCGAAAGCGCCGCACATATCAACGCAATCAGAGCGCTGATCGGAAGCGATACGCCCCGCATCGTGGCGAAAGTGGAAAACAGCGGCGGCATAGAACATCTGGAGGAAGTCATCGCCGCCGCCGACGTTATCATGATCGATCGCGGCGATCTGGCGGTGGAAACCTCGATCGACCACGTTTCCCTCTACCAAAAACAGATCCTCCGTGCCGCCTCCCACGCGGGCAAACCCACCATCGTGGCGACGGAATTGCTGCACAGCATGATAGAGAACCCGCTGCCAACCAAAGCGGAGGTCAGCGACATCACCAACGCGGTGCTGGACGGCGCCGCGGCGGTGATGCTTTCCGGTGAGACCGCCGTAGGACGTTATCCGCTGGAGGCCGTTGCCCGCATCGCCAGCGTAGCCCAGTTGGCGGAACAGCATTTGGCGCATGCCCCCCACTCATCTCCCCCTGCACAGGCCGACGATATTCGACAGGCTATCGGCGCCCTTACCCGCGCCTTGCCGATCTCCCGGGTGGTGGTTTTTTCTCGCACGGGTTACAGCGTGCGCATCGCCGCCATGGCCAACATCGGCATCCCAATCGTCGCATTCGGCAACGATGCGGCGACGGTGCGCAGTTGGAATATGCTGCCGGGTATCACCGGCCTGACATTGCCTCGGATCGATCTGACACAACCGGCAACCGAACGTTTGGCACTGAACGTCCTGTCAGACAATGGATTGATAAATCGGCATGATGTTTTGCTGCTGGTCAGCGCCCAGCAAGACAATCAGCATATCAGCGGTAATATCTTGCGCACGCTCAGCGCCGAGGCCTACCTGCACTCTGACGCGGCGCAGGAGCTTCACCGGAACGAAGAGGTGGCATGATGGATAATCATGCGTTGTTCTATCTGGTGATTGCGCTATTTGCCGTAATCCAATCGGTTTTCGGCATGGGCATATTGGTGTTCGGTACGCCGACGCTCTTGATGCTGGGCGTTGATTTCTCCTCTGTACTTGGGCTGCTGCTGCCGTCGTCGGTGCTGATCTCTCTGACGCAGACGCTTGGTGCCCGCCGCATTGCTTTTCCCGCTCGTGAAAAGATCAATATGCTGATTTGCGCCATTTTCGTCATTCTGGCGCTGAGCCTGGTTTTGCATTCGACGGTGAAAGTGAATGTCGATCTGCTGGTGGGGGCTATCCTGCTGTTTTCCGCCTTGATGCGCTTTCGCCTGTCACTGCAAGAAACATTGAAACGTTACCTCGGCAAACATCAGCGCGCTTATATCGCGATCATGGGCCTGATACATGGCGTCACCAACATGGGTGGCGCCTTGCTGGCACTCTACGCTGCCGCCAGCCATCGAGAGAAACTGGAGATAAGAACCACCGTCTCCCGTTACTACCTGATGTTCGGTTTAATTCAATTGGCCACGCTGGCCAGCATTAAATGGCAAGCTCTGAGCCTCGACGGTTTCACCGCGGCACCGCTGGCTCTGCTTGTGTATCTGGTCGTCGGCAATCTGCTGTTCAAGAGAGCCAGCGCTCCCGTTTATGAAAAAATGGTGACCGGCTTTATTGCCTTCTATGGCGTGGTCGTCCTCACTAAAGGCTATTTATAGGATCACCATGGCGACGACTCTCTTTTCTCTGATTCCGGTGATATTTTTAATCGCAATGGGATTCACACTACGGCACAAGAACCTGATCGATCTGGCTTTCTGGCTGCCCTGCGAAAAGCTGAATTACTTTTATCTCTTCCCGGCGCTGATGTTTATCCAGGTCGGCAAAGCCGACCTCAGCCAGTTTCCAGTGCGGCCGATTGCCCTGTCTGTGCTGGGCGCCGTCTTGATTGGCGCCTTGTCATTGTACCTCTGGCGAATCTGGCTAAAACAGCCCGGGCCGGTTTTCTCTTCGGTCATACAGGGCGCTCTGCGCCCCAATACCTACATCGGGGTTGCCGCAGCGGCGGCGACTTTCGGCCACACCGGCCTGACGGTGACCTCCATCAGCATCGCCGTCGCCATCCCGCTGTTGAACGTGGCCTCGATTGTCGTACTGATGCATTACGGCCAGGGTACCCGCCCCGGCGGCAAACAGATCGCCAAAGCGCTGGGGAAAAACCCGGTGATCCTTTCGGTCTTGGCCGGTCTGGCCTTCAACGCCAGTGACTTGTCGCTTGGCGCGGCGCTGGAGAACATTCTCACTATTCTCGGCGGCGCCTCTCTGCCATTGGGGTTGCTGGCGGTCGGCGCAGGGCTGGATATACAGGCGGCGCGTACGGCGCAGGGCCCCGTCCTACAATCGACCTTCGTCAAGTTGTTGCTGGTACCGCTATTGACGCTGGGAATCGGCATCGCCCTGGGCATCTCCGGCCCGGTGTTGGCGACTATCGTCCTGTTTAACGCCTTACCCTGTACACCTTCCGCCTACATCATGGCGAAACTGCTGGGCGGCGATTATCGCTTGTCGGCCGGCATCATCACGATTCAAACGCTACTGGCGGCGGTCACCATTCCTGTTATTTTGCTGCTGACCCAGTTTTCAGCTCATCCAGCTTAAGATGGGCCTCATACCTCTGCCACAACGTGTCGAACCAGCCGTCGTTTCCATAACGACGGTTGAGGCGTTCGACAGCTTCTGCGCACTGTCGGCGGGCCAGGGCCAACAGGCCGGCCTCGCCCGCCGATAAAACGGCCAATAAACGCGCCATTTCCACCAGATAGTGACGGGCAAAGGAGACATCGTAATCGGTAATGCTCCTGCTGTTGTCAATCAAGTCGCACAGTTTGATGGTCTGCGCTTCCGCGCAGGCCTGCGCGCTGTGCTGCAGATTGGCATTTTTACGGTGCAGACGCTCACCGCCATAGCTGCGAGGCTGCACGTCGGTCAACATTTCCACATAACGCTCGACCGTCGGGCCGAATTCTCGCCGGATATCCGCCAGGGTCACCGCCGTATCTTCTACCGTATCATGCAGCCAGGCAGCGGCGACCATTTCTGGCGTCGGCTTGGCTCGCTGCAGCAGAACCACCACCGCTGCAGGATGCACGATATACGGCTCCCCGGTGAACTTGCGCCGCTGATTGCAGGCATGGTGAGCTTCATTGGCAAATCGCTGCGCTTTCAAGGTTAAATCCATACTTACTCCTTATCCATTTCGATTCAGTGTACGGCAGCAATGCTGCACATCTGAGTCGATTTGGTTATGAGTTATGCCGACAACGCAGCACGTAATGCGCTCACAAACGCCGCAAAGCCCGCTATTTTATGCCTACTTTTTCTCATGCGAGACACCCTGTGGATACCCAACGCTACCTGCAGCATATCGGCTTTACCGGCGGCGCCCGCCCTGACCTCCCCACGTTGCAACAGCTGCACCATCGCCACATGCTGAGCGTCCCGTTCGAGAACCTGAGCATTATTTATCATCAGGGTATTCAGCTGTCGCCGGAGGCGCTGTTCAGCAAGGTGGTCGAGCGTAACCGCGGCGGTTTCTGTTATGAACTGAACACGCTGTTTGCCCTGCTGCTGCGGGAGATCGGTTTCAAGGTGAGCTTCATCTCCGGCGAGATCCGCGCGCGCGACGGCCATTTCGGCCCGCCCTACGACCATCTGGCGCTGCGGGTGGATCTGGCGGGCCAGGCCTGGCTGGTGGATGTCGGTTTCGGCGATTCCTTCCTGACGCCGCTCAAAATCGTCGCCGCCGAGCCGCAACCGCAGGCCAGCGGCACCTTCCACCTGGAGCAGGAAGGCGAGTATTACCTGCTGGAGCGCCGCAACGGCGACCAACGCTCGCATGCCAAAACCCTGTATCGCTTTACCGTTCAGCCGCGTGAATTGCCTGAGTTCGACGAGATGTGCCACTTCCACAGCACTTCGCCGCAGTCGCATTTCACCCAACGCCTGGTGTGCTCACGGCCGACGGAGCACGGCCGGGTGACCCTCAGCGACATGAAGCTGATCGTGACCGAAGATCACCAGCGCCACGAAACGACGCTGCATTCGGAAGAGGAACGCCGCGCCGCGCTGTGGCAGCATTTCGCCATCGATTTGGATCGTTGACGACGCGGGCGGCGCCCTTTTATTACGATTATGTTACATCGATTGCATAACCGCGCTTGGCTGATTGCCAGCACCGCGGCGGCAGGCATCATAGGGTCATGATTCGGCAACAGAGTGCGAAAAATGATCCGTGTGATACTGGTGGATGACCATGTGGTGGTGCGCTCCGGCTTTGCGCAATTGCTCAGCCTCGAGGACGATATCGACGTGGTGGGGCAATACAGCAGCGCGGCGGCGGCCTGGCCGGCATTGCTGCGCGACGACGTCAGCGTCGCGGTGATGGACATCGCCATGCCGGATGAAAACGGCCTGAGCCTGTTGAAACGCCTGCGGGCGCAGAAGCCGCAGTTCCGCGCAATCATCCTCAGCATCTATGACTCACCCACCTTCGTGCAGAGTGCGCTGGACGCCGGCGCCAGCGGCTATCTGACCAAACGCTGCGGGCCGGAAGAACTGGTGCAGGCGGTGCGCTCCGTCGAGATGGGCGGCCATTACCTGTGCGCCGACGCGCTGCGGGCGCTGCGCGGCGGCGAGCAGCCGGCCACGGCGCTGGAAGTGCTGACCCCGCGCGAGCGTGAAATATTCGATCTGCTGGTCAGAGGTGATAGCGTAAAGGAGATCGCTTTCAAGCTCGATCTCAGCCATAAAACGGTACACGTACATCGCGCCAACGTCCTGGGCAAGCTGCAGTGCAACAGCACCATTGAGCTGGTGCATTTCGCCCTCGAACATCAGCTGCTGGCGGGGCATTGATGTCACTCCGCTCACGGCGCTGGGTTATCTCGCTGTTTATCCTGTTGGCCTGGGGCAGTGGCTGGCTGATGCTGTGGACGCTCGGCTTCTATCTGACCCACAACGGCAATCAGGCAGCGCTGTTTCTGTCTCACGGCGCCTATCTCGCGCTGCTGATCTTGCTGGCGCGCCGCTATTGGCCCGCTCTGATAATACCGCCGGTGCTGCTGCTGTTCTGGCTGCACGGCGAACGCCTGCTGAGCGGCTACGGCCTGCTGGCCGCGCCGTTCATCACCCTGCTCCCGGCCGCGCTCGCGCAGCGATTCTGGCGCCGTTTTCCGCTCTACTGGCAGCGGCTGACGCTGCTGCTGGCTACCGTGACCGCCGCCTCGCTGCTCAATACCGCCCTGCTGTCGCCTTTCGCGCACAGCCCGGCGATGTTGCTCGGCCTGGCGTCGTTTACCGGCGGCGTTTTGCTGACCCCGTTCGTCTACCTGATCTTTGAATTTCTGCGCCAACAGCACCGTTACCACCTGCTGGGGCTGGACACCACCAATCCGCCGCTGCGCGCCTCCTTAATCATCTGGTGCAGCCTGTTTTTCGTTATCGGCATCGGTACGCAGATGGTGCTATCGCCGGAAATCGAGCGCCTGCTGCTGATCGTGGTGTTTTTGCCGAACGTGGTGATGGCGTGGAAGTTCGGTTGGCAGGGCGGCGTGTTGTCCGGCCTGCTCGGCAGCATGATGATCACCCTCGCCCGGCAGGTCGGCGTGGGGTTCGGCAATCTGGTCGAGCTGGAAATCTTTCTGGCGACGCAGGCGCTGCTCGGCATCGGCCTGGGCATCGCCATCAGCCGCCAGCAACACCTGGCGCAAAACCTGCACCATTATCGCCGACGCCTGGAAGAAGAGCTGGCGGCGCGGCGGGCGCTGACCGAAAAACTGATCCACACCGAAGAAGACACGCGAAAAAACCTGGCGCGCGAGCTGCACGATGAAATCGGCCAGAACATCACCGCGATTCAAATCCAGTCGCAGCTAGTCAAGCGGGCGCGCGATCCGGCGCAAACCCAGGCCGCCGCGAACCAGATAGCCGATCTCGCCCGGCGCATTCATCACTCCACGCGCCAGCTGCTGCGCCAGCTTCGCCCGCCCGCGCTGGACGAGCTGGCGTTCAAAGACGCGCTTCACCACCTGCTGAATGAATTCGCCTTTAGCGAACGGGGCATCCGTTGCCATTTCGACTACCGACTCATCGACACGCCCGCCGGCGAGACGGTGCGCTTCACCCTCTACCGGCTGCTGCAAGAGCTGCTCAACAACGTGTGCAAACACGCCGAAGCCAGCGAAGTCGCCATCGTCTTGTATCAACAGGGTGAGCTTTTGCACCTCGAGGTGCGGGACAACGGCATCGGCATCCGTGCGGACAAGGTGCCTGGCTTCGGCATTCAGGGGATGCGCGAACGGGTCAGCGCACTCGGCGGCGAACTGACGCTGGAAACGCAGCGCGGCACCCGGGTAATTGTTAACCTGCCCACAAATTTGCAACAAACCGCCGACTAACTAGGAAAAAGTCTTAGCCACTCCGGACTTTCTCTCATCCCCTTTCCCTTTCACCTTCTTATAGTCAGCACCAGGGAGGCGGCTATGCAAGCACGCTCGGCATCTGAAATCGATCATCGTTACCGCGCGCTGCGTCCGCGACTGCTGCTGTATATGGTCATCGGGTACGCCGCCTTTTACCTGACGCGCAAAAGCGTGAATTACGTGCTGCCGGCGCTGCAAACGGATTTGGGGCTGGATAAAGGGGACATCGGCCTGCTCGGCTCGCTGTTTTATCTGAGCTACGGCCTGTCGAAATTCGCCGCCGGGTTGTGGCACGACGGCCATGGGCAGCGCGGGTTTATGGGGATCGGCCTGTTCGCCACCGGTTTGCTGAATGTGGCGTTCGCCTTCGGCGAATCGCTGACGCTGCTGCTGGCGGTCTGGGCGCTGAACGGCTTCTTTCAGGGCTGGGGCTGGCCGCCCTGCGCGCGGCTGCTGACCCACTGGTATTCGCGCAATGAGCGTGGCTTCTGGTGGGGCTGCTGGAATATGTCGATCAACCTCGGCGGCGCGATCGTGCCGTTGATCAGCGCCTTCGCCGCCCAGCGCTGGGGCTGGCAGGCGGCGATGTTGATCCCGGGGGCCGTCAGCATGGTGCTGGGCATCTGGCTCACGCGGCAGCTGACAGGCACGCCGCAGGAAGAAGGCCTGCCGTCGGTCGGCCAGTGGCGCCACGATCCGCTGGAGCTGCGCCAGGAACAGCAAAGCCCGCCGATGGGGCTGTGGCAGATGTTGCGCACCACGATGCTGAAGAACCCGATGATCTGGCTGCTCGGCGTCTCTTACGTGCTGGTCTACCTGATCCGCATCGCGTTGAACGACTGGGGCAACCTGTGGCTGACGGAAAGCCACGGCGTCAACCTGCTCAGCGCCAATGCGACGGTGATGCTGTTCGAGATAGGCGGCCTGCTCGGTGCGCTGTTCGCCGGCTGGGGTTCGGATGTGCTGTTCGGCGGGCAGCGCGCGCCGATGATTTTGCTGTTCACGCTCGGGCTGATGGTTTCCGTCGCCGCGCTGTGGCTGGCGCCGGTGCATCACTACGCGCTGCTGGCGGGCTGTTTTTTCGCGGTGGGCTTCTTTGTCTTCGGCCCACAGATGCTGATTGGCCTCGCCGCCGTGGAATGCGGGCACAAAGGCGCCGCGGGCTCCATCACCGGCTTTCTCGGCCTGTTCGCCTATCTGGGGGCGGCGCTGGCGGGCTGGCCGCTGTCGCGGGTTATCGAAGGCTATGGCTGGTCAGGCATGTTCAGTTTGCTGTCGATCGCCGCCGTTCTTATGGGTTTATTGCTGATGCCGCTGCTGATGGCGAGCGTTACCACCTCTACCGAGAGAAGGATAAAACAATGAAAAAAACGTGGGTCACTACCCTGATAGCATCCGGCATCGCACTGGCCACGCTGAGCGGCGCCGCGCACGCCAAGGGCCGCCTGGTGGTTTACTGCAGCGCCACCAATGAAATGTGCGAAGCGGAAACCAAAGCCTTCGGCGAGAAATATGACGTGAAAACCGCGTTTATCCGCAACGGTTCCGGCAGCACGCTGGCAAAAGTGGACGCCGAGAAGAAGAACCCGCAGGCGGACGTCTGGTACGGCGGCACGCTCGATCCGCAATCCCAGGCCGGTGAAATGGGGCTGCTGCAACCGTACAAATCGCCCAACCTCGAACAAGTCATGACGCAATTCCGCGATCCAGCCAAGCTGAAAGGCAACTACTCCTCGGCGGTCTACGTCGGCATTCTCGGCTTTGGCGTCAATACCCAGCGCCTGAAAGAGAAAAACCTGCCGGTGCCCAAGTGCTGGAAAGACCTGACCAAACCGGAATACAAAGGCGAGATTCAAATCGCCGATCCGCAAAGTTCCGGCACCGCCTACACCGCGCTGGCGACCTTTGCCCAACTGTGGGGAGACGATCAGGCGTTCGATTACCTCAAGCAGCTGAACGCCAACGTTTCGCAGTACACCAAGTCCGGCATTGCCCCGGCGCGCAACGCCGCCCGCGGCGAAACGGCGATCGGCATCGGTTTCCTGCATGACTACTCGCTCGAAAAAGAACAGGGCGCGCCGCTTGAGCTGATCTCGCCGTGTGAAGGCACCGGCTACGAAATCGGCGGCGTCAGCATCCTCAAAGGCGCGCGCAACCTCGATAACGCCAAACTGTTCGTGGACTGGGTGCTGTCGAAAGAGGCGCAGGAGCTGGCGTGGAAGAAAGGCAAATCCTATCAGATCCTGACCAACACCACCGCCGATACCTCGCCGAACTCGCTGAAGCTCGACGATCTGAAACTGATCAACTACGACATGGACAAGTACGGCTCGACCGAGGTCCGCAAGGCGCTGATCAATAAATGGGTCAGCGAAGTCAAGATGGGTAAATAAACCCACATTCTGCGCCTGTTGCCGGGTAAGCTTCACGCCTTACCCGGCCTGAACATCCGGGAAACTTATGTCACATACACATGCACTCCATCTCGTGAAAAAACGAGATGCGATATTCCTTTGGGTTTTGCTTGGCTGGCTGGCGTTCGCCCTGCTGCCGAGCTGGAGCCTGGATTACGGCCTGCTGGAGTCCACCGGCGATGAAATCCTCGCGGCCTACGGCTGGTCACACCGCAATATCAGCTGGCTTTGGTGCCTGCTGCCGAGCCTGCTGCTGCTGCGTCCTTACGCTGCGGCGGGCCGTGAGCAGCGGCGCCGCCACGCGTTCGATGCCGGCTGGGCACTGCTGTGCATGGCCTTTATCGTCGTCAGCGCCACGGTGGCAGGACGCGGTTTAGGCTACGCCCCCCTGGTGCAATTGACCTCGCTGGGCGCCATCATGACGCTGGCGCTGACCCGCCTCGACTGGCTGGGTGGCGACCGTTTCGTTATCGGTGCGCTGGTCACCATCGTGGCGCTGATCGGCGTCTTCATCGTCTGGCCGAGCATCGCGATTTTCATTCCGATGTTCACCGACCAGACGGGGGCATTCGCGCCGCTGGCGTTTATGAACGTGCTGTCGCAGGCGCATATCGTTCAAGTGATCCTCAACTCCATCGCCCTGTCGATCGCGGTGGGTGCCGGCTGCACCTTCTTCGGCCTGGTGCTGGCGATTTACACCACCCGCATCGCCAAGCGCAGCGCCATTATCGGCCGCATCTTCTCCATCCTGCCCATCGTCACGCCGCCGTTCGTCGTCGGCCTGGGCGTCACGCTGATGATGGGGCGTTCCGGCTACATCACCGAGTGGATGGTGGCCTGGTTCGGCCTGACCAACACCAACTGGCTGTACGGTTTTACCGGCATCTGGCTGGCGCAGGTGCTGGCGTTCACGCCGATGGCGTTCATGATCCTCGACGGCGCGATCAAGACCATTCATCCTTCGCTGGAAGAGGCCTCCTACACCCTGCGCGCCAGCCGTTGGCAAACCTTTAACGGCGTGTTCGTGCCGCTGCTGAAACCGGCGCTGGCCAACGCGTTTCTGATCGTGGTGGTGCAATCGCTGGCCGACTTCAGCAACCCACTGGTGCTCGGCGGCAACTTCGACGTGCTGGCGACGCAAATCTATTTCTACATCACCGGCTCGCAGCTCGACTATCAGGCCGCCAGCACTCTCGGCGCCTTCCTGCTGCTGTTCTCGCTGCTGGTGTTCTGCATCCAGTACCTGTGGATCGGCAAGCGTTCCTACGTCACCGTGTCCGGCAAATCCTACCGCGGCGACGTACAGCCGCTGCCGGTCACGCTGGTATGGGGCGTGATCGCGCTGCTGGCGGTGTGGGTAGCCTTTAATGCCCTGCTTTACGGCAGCATTTTCTACGGCAGCTTCACCGTCAACTGGGGAGTGGACTACACGCTGACGCTGGATAACTTCATCAAGCTGTTCGGCCAGGGCATGAGCGACGGCGCGTGGCCTTCGCTGCTCGACACGCTGCTGTACGCCGGGATCGCCGCGCCGATCACCGCCGCGTTCGGTCTGCTGATCGCCTGGATCGTGGTGCGTCAGCAGTTCAAGGGCAAAAAGACCATCGAATTCACCACCATGCTGTGCTTTGCGGTGCCGGGCACCGTGGCGGGCGTCTCTTACATTCTCGCCTTCAACAGCGCGCCGGTGTACCTCACCGGGACGGCCGCCATCGTGATTATCTCGATGGTGATGCGCAACGTGCCGGTGGGCATTCGCGCCGGGATCGCCGGGCTGGGCCAGATAGACAAATCACTGGACGAAGCCTCGCTCAGCCTGCGCGCCGGCTCGCTGCGCACCATCACGCACATCCTGCTGCCGCTGCTGCGCCCGGCGATCCTGTCGGCGCTGATCTACAGCTTCGTGCGCGCCATCACTACCGTCAGCGCCATCGTCTTCCTGGTCACCCCCGATACCCGCGTGGCCACCGCCTACATCCTCAACCGCGTGGAAGACGGCGAATACGGCGTGGCGATCGCCTACGGTTCAATTCTGATCGTGGTGATGCTGGCGATTATTTTCCTCTTTGACTGGCTGATCGGTGAGGCACGCATCTCCCGTTCAAAAGCCAAAAACCAGGCGTAATGGAGCCCATGATGAGCCAGAAAAATTTCGTTGAACTGCGTAACGTCTCCAAACGGTTCGGCAGCAACACGGTGATCGATAACATCACGCTCACCATCCCACGGGGGCAAATGGTGACGCTGCTCGGCCCTTCCGGCTGTGGCAAGACCACCATTTTGCGCCTGGTCGCCGGGCTGGAGAAACCGAGCGACGGGCAGATATTCATTGATGGTGAAGACGTGACCCATCGTTCCATCCAGCAGCGTGACATCTGCATGGTGTTTCAGTCTTATGCCCTGTTCCCGCATATGTCGCTGGGAGAAAACGTCGGCTATGGGCTGAAGATGCTCGGCATTCCGCGCGCCGAAGTGAAAGCGCGCGTGCAGGAAGCGCTGGCGATGGTGGATTTGGCGGGGTTCGACGATCGCTATGTCGATCAGATCTCCGGCGGCCAACAGCAGCGCGTGGCGCTGGCGCGCGCGCTGATCCTCAAGCCGAAAGTGCTGCTGTTCGACGAGCCGTTAAGCAACCTCGACGCCAACCTGCGCCGCAGCATGCGCGAAAAGATCCGCGAACTGCAAAAGCAGTTTGATATCACTTCGCTGTACGTCACCCACGATCAGAGTGAGGCCTTTGCGGTCTCCGACACCGTGCTGGTAATGAACAAGGGGCATATCATGCAGATGGGTTCGCCGCAGGATCTCTATCGGCAGCCCGCTTCGCGCTTTATGGCGAGCTTTATGGGGGACGCCAACCTGTTCCCGGCCGGCTTCAGCGTCGATCATGTCGATATCAGCGGCTATCGCCTGCCGCGCCCCGCCCACTTTGCCGCCCAAGGCGCCGGCACGGTGGGCGTGCGACCGGAGGCGATCACGTTGAGTGAGCATGGCGATGAAAGCCAGCGCTGCGTGATCCAGCATGTCGCCTACATGGGGCCGCAGTATGAGGTGACGGTGGCATGGCACGGGCAGCAGATTTTGCTGCAGGTTAACGCCACCCGCCTGCAGCCGAACGTCGGCGAGCACTATTATCTGGAAATTCATCCCTACGGCATGTTTATGCTGGCGGACGCGGCATAATAAGCATCACCCTTAAGCGTTAGAATAACGGTCATTCCGTATGGAATGACCGGAAATAATTGCCAAAAAAAACCGTATTTATCTATTTTTACAATTCCGCCCAAGTCCTTGTTCAGCCGAGAAATAAATACATCCGCATTCATTAAAAAATAACCAATAAGGCCACCGAGGGTGATATTTTTATTTGGATAGGGTAAGCTTAATCCCGCAGTCGAAATTATTTAACGGCCAACTCAAGGAGAAATTCATGAGCAACAATGCAAACGCACAGGCGCAGCTGGATAATTTACGCAACGTCGCTTCCCAGCTGAAGGAAATGCGCCACTATGCGCAGGCGAATACCGAGACGCTCTCCGCACACTGGCTGGCCTTCGATCAGGGGGAATGCAAAAATAAGGCGTTCGCCGAAGCCATTAACGACCTGTTGAATAAACAGGGCGCCTGCCTGGAAGGGCTTGAAAAAACCATTCAGGATATCGAGATAGAATTAAATCGTCTTGATAAAGCCGCCTGATAATACATATTTAAATAAACCCGCCGCGCGCGGGTTTATTTTTAGCTGCGGCAGATGACGCGCGCAATATCCCCTGACGTCGTCAGCGCGCGTATTTCGCTGAACAGTTCAGTTGCTTCATCATATTCTTTACGCAAATAGCCCAGCCACTGTTTGATGCGCGCCACGTGATACAGGCCGGTGTCGCCCTGCTTTTCCAGATGGACGTATTTTTGCAGCAGCTCAACCACCTGCGGCCAGGGCATACGCGGTTCGTTATACTTCACCACCCGGCTCAGGTTCGGCACGTTGAGCGCGCCGCGCCCCAGCATGATGGCGTCACAGCCGGTCGCCTGCAGGCAATCCTGCGCGCTCTGGTAATCCCAGATCTCGCCGTTGGCGACAACCGGGATGCTCAGCCGCTGACGGATCTCACCGATCGCCGCCCAGTTGATGCGATCCGCCTTGTAACCGTCCTCTTTGGTGCGGCCGTGCACCGTCAGTTCGCTGGCGCCCGCCTGCTGCACCGCATCGGCGATTTCAAAGCTGCGGCTGGAGGAATCCCAGCCCAGACGCACCTTCACCGTGACCGGCAGATGGGCCGGCACCGCCGCGCGCATCGCCTTGGCGCCCTGGTAGATCAATTCCGGATCTTTGAGCAGCGTCGCCCCGCCGCCGCTGCCGTTCACCAGCTTGGACGGGCAGCCGCAGTTGAGATCGACGCCGTAAGAGCCCAGCTCTACCGCACGCGCGGCGTTCTCCGCCAGCCACTGTGGGTACTGCCCCAGCAGCTGTACCCGCACCTGCGTGCCCGACGGCGTGCGGCTGGCGTGACGCAGCTCCGGGCACAGCCGGTAGAACGACTTGGCCGGCAGCAGCTGATCGACCACGCGCAAAAATTCGGTGATGCACAGATCGTAGTCGTTCACTTCGGTGAGCAACTCACGCACCAAAGAGTCGAGAACGCCCTCCATCGGAGCCAATAATACGCGCATGACCAATCCCAGCTAAAAAAAGACCCGCAATGATACGGGTGAATGCCCGCGCCAGACAAGCCTCTGCGGGCATTAAAAATGCCGTCAGCCTAGCCGGCGAATCGGTTGACCCGCGAGGAACGCCGCTATGTCCTCGACCGCCTCGGTGAAGTAGGCGCGATAGTTGTCGTCCGCCACGTAACCCACATGCGGCGTCGCCAGCACGTTGGGCAATTGACGGAATGCATCGTCGGCCGGCAGCGGCTCCGTCTCGAACACGTCCAGCCCGGCGCCGGCAATCTTCCGCTGTTGCAGCACGTCCACCAGCGCCACCCGATCGACGATCCCCGCGCGCGCGGTGTTGATCAGGTAAGCAGTGGGCTTCATCGCCATCAATTCGTCGCGCCCCACCAACCCGCGGCTGCGATCGCTCAGCACCAGGTGAATGGAGACAAAATCGCTCTGCTCAAACAGCGCCCGCTTGGACGGCGCCAGCAGGGCGCCCTCCTGCGCCGCCCGTTCCGCCGTCAGGTTCTGGCTCCAGGCCAACACCCGCATGCCGAACGCCTGTGCCACCTTGGCCATTTGGCCGCCGATCTTGCCCAACCCCAGCAGCCCCAGCGTCTTGCCCTGCAGGGTGACGCCGAGATCCCGTTGCCACGGACCGTTGTTTTGCAGCCCGACGCTTTCCGGCACGATATGCTTCGCCAACCCGAGCAGCAGCGCCCAGGTCAGCTCCATCGGCGCCGCCGATCCGCTGCTGGTGCCGCATACCACCACGCCGCGCTCGGCGGCGGCGGCCAAATCGATAGACGCGTTGCGCATGCCGGAGGTGATCAGCAGCTTCAGCTTCGGTAGCCGCGCCAGCAGCGAGGCAGTCATCGGCGTGCGTTCGCGCATGATGACCAGAATGTCGCACTCCTGCAGATGCACCGCCAGCTCCGTCTCATCGGTAAAGTGCGCGCTGATGGCGGACACCTCCACCCGATCGGCCAGCGCCGACCAGTCCGCCATCTTGAGCGCCACCTGCTGGTAATCATCGAGAATTGCGCACTTCAATTTCATCTCCGTCTCCTGGAATGTAGGGTTAGCCACCGTCCAGCCTAGTACGAAAATGCCGTTCCGCCAGGCAAAAAAAAAGCCGCCCGTATCGGCGGCTTACTCTTTGAGCAATCAGGCTTATTCGGCCGGTTTGCGACTACGTGGACGACGCGAGGCCGGCGCGCCGGAACGGCGTTGACCGTCACCCTGCGGGCGAGCGTTACCGTTACCGTTGCCACGGTTTTCACGCTGGCCGCCGTTCGCGTTACCGCTGCGCTGACCGCCGCCGTTACCGGAACGCTGGCCACCGCCGTTGCCGCGCGGCGCGCCGCGTCCGCCGCCCTGGCGGCCGTTGATGATCGGCTCGGCCTTGATGGTCGGATCCGGCTCGTAGCCCGGCAGCGCAATGCGCGGAATTTCACGCTTCAGCAGACGCTCGATGTCGCGCAGCAGCTTGTGTTCATCCACGCACACCAGCGAGATAGCTTCACCGGTGCGTTCCGCGCGGCCGGTGCGGCCGATGCGATGCACGTAGTCTTCCGGCACGTTAGGCAGCTCGTAGTTCACCACGTGCGGCAGCTGGTCGATATCCAGACCGCGCGCCGCAATGTCGGTCGCCACCAGCACGCGGATGCGGCCGTCTTTAAAATCGGCCAGCGCACGGGTACGGGCACCCTGGCTCTTGTTGCCGTGGATCGCCGCAGCGGTGATGCCGTCTTTGTTCAGCTGTTCCGCCAGGTGGTTGGCGCCATGCTTGGTGCGGGTAAAGACCAGCACCTGTTTCCAGTCGCCTTCGCCGATCATCTGCGACAGCAGTTCCCGCTTACGCTTCTTGTCGACGAAGTGCACGCTCTGCTCGATCTGCTCGGACGCGGTATTGCGGCGCGCCACTTCCACCGAGGCCGGGTTATGCAGCAGTTTGTTGGCCAGCGCCTTGATGTCGTCGGAGAAGGTGGCGGAGAACAGCAGGTTCTGGCGCTTGGCCGGCAGCTTGGCCAGCACGCGACGGATGTCGTGGATAAAGCCCATGTCCAGCATGCGGTCCGCTTCGTCCAGCACCAGAATTTCGATTTTGGACAGGTCAACCGCGTTCTGATGTTCCAGATCCAGCAGACGGCCCGGCGTCGCCACCAGGATATCGACGCCGCCGCGCAGCTTCATCATCTGCGGGTTGATGCTCACGCCGCCAAACACCACCAGCGAACGCAGGCGCAGGTGTTTGCTGTAGGCCTCGACGTTTTCGCCGATCTGCGCCGCCAGCTCACGGGTTGGCGTCAGGATCAGCGCGCGCACCGGGCGACGGCCTTTGACCGGATGGTCATGCTTGCTCAGCAGCTGCAACAGCGGCAGGGTAAAACCGGCGGTTTTACCGGTGCCGGTCTGGGCGCTGGCCATCAGGTCACGACCTTCCAGCACGACAGGGATAGCCTGACGCTGGATTGGCGTCGGTTCGCGATAGCCCTGTTCTTCAACAGCGCGCACAATTTCAGCACTTAAGCCGAGGGTTTCAAATGACATAAAGAGAAAAACTCCAGATCCCCCCTAACCTAACGGTGTTCGGTGCAGTTTCCTGGGAGGATGATCAGACGGGGCATTAAGCATGACCACGAGGGATTGGCACAAACTGCAGTGCACCAGGCGCCGATTGTAACAGAAGTCGCGCAATAAAAAGCACTTTTACGCACCTAGAGCACAATCTGCCGTAAATTCAGCATTGTCTGAAGCCGATCACATAACTCATTGTGGTTAGCGGTTGCGTTTTAGACAATCTGGCATAAAGTTAATCATATGATTGATTAACTTCGAGCGTGACCCATGTCAGCTTCCGTCCCTCATCAGGCCGCCGGCCGGGCGCGCGGCGAGCAAACGCGCCGGCAACTGCTCGCCGCGGCGACCGAACTGTTCGGTGAATATGGCCTGGAAGGCGCCACCACGCGCGACATCGCCCAGCGCGCCGGCCAGAATATCGCCGCCATCACCTACTACTTCAGCTCCAAAGAGGGGCTGTACCTGGCCGTGGCGCAGTCGCTCGCCGATTTCATTCAGCAGGCGTTCGCCCCGCTGGTCGCGGAAGTCGATCGCTTCCGGCAAGAACCAGCCGCACAACGGTCATCTGACGCGGCGCTGCGCTTGTTGCAACGTGGCCTGCTGGCCTTCAGCGAGCTGATGACCCAACCGCACACGCTGAACCTGAGCAAAATCATGTCGCGCGAACAGCTCGCCCCGACCGAGGCCTATCCGCTGATCCACAGCCAGGTGATCGCGCCGATGCACGAGCGGCTGTGCCGCCTGCTGTCGGCCGCCACCGGCATCGACGAACACGCCCCCCGCCTCGTATTGCATACCCATGCGCTGATCGGCGAGGTGCTGTCGTTCCGCGTGGCGCGCGAAACTATCCGCCGTCAGGCAGGTTGGCAAGACATTGGCGAGGGCGAAGCGGCGCAAATCGCGGCGGTACTGAGCGAACATATTGAGATTCTGGTTACTGGGCTGCGCCAACGTCATGGCGCGTAAATTCAGGCAGGGAGTGTTATGAACAAAAAACGCAGTGCCTTGATCGTGTTGTTAATTCTGCTGATCGCGGCCGTCGCATACGGGGTTTGGCATTACCAACAGCAGCAGGATCGGCCGCTGACGCTGTACGGCAACGTCGATATTCGCACGGTCAACCTCGGCTTTCGCGTCGACGGGCGCCTGGCGTCGCTGACGGTGGATGAAGGCGATACCGTTCAGCCGGGCCAGCTGCTTGGCAAGCTGGACGATGCCCCCTACCGCAACGCACTGCAGCAGGCCGAAGCCAACGTCGGCAGCGCGCGCGCCAAACTGTCGCTGCTGCAGGCCGGCTACCGCAGCGAAGAGATAGCCCAGGTGCAGTCAGAAATGGCGCAGCGCCAGTCCGCCTTCACCTATGCCGACAGCTTCCTGAAACGCCAGCAGGGGCTGTGGGCGAAAAACGCCACCTCCGCCGACGCGCTGGAGGATGCGCGCACCGCCCGCAATCAGGCGCAGGCCAACCTGCAGGCGGCGAAGGACAAGCTGTCGCAATACCGCAGCGGCAACCGCCCGCAAGAGATTGAACAGGCCAAGGCCGATGTGGCGCAAAGCGAAGCGGCGCTGGCGCAGGCGCAGTTGAACCTGCAAGACACCACGCTGATCTCCCCTTCCGCCGGCACGGTGCTGACCCGCGCGGTGGAGCCGGGCACCATGCTCGGCGCCGGCGGCACGGTGTTCACCCTGTCGCTGACCCGGCCGGTGTGGGTGCGCGCCTACGTCAACGAAACCAGCCTGAACCAAGCGGTGCCCGGCACCGAGCTGGAGATCTACACCGACGGTCGCCCCGGCAAGCCTTACCACGGCAAGATCGGTTTCGTCTCGCCGACCGCGGAATTCACGCCGAAAAGCGTTGAAACGCCGGACCTGCGCACCGATCTGGTATACCGCCTGCGGGTGATCGTCACCGACGCCGACGACGCGCTGCGCCAGGGCATGCCGGTCACCCTGCGCTTCGCCAAACCCTGAGGCCGGCCATGGAACAGGCGCACACCATCGAGTTGGAAGGGCTGGAAAAGCGCTTCCCGTCACTTGAGAAACCGGCGGTCGCCAGCCTGACCACCACCCTGCGCAGCGGCGCGGTCATTGGGCTGGTCGGCCCGGACGGCGCCGGTAAAACTACTCTGCTGCGCATGCTGGCCGGGCTGCTGCAGCCCAGCAGCGGCAAGCTGCGGGTCGCCGGGCTGGATCCGATCGCCCAGGATCGTCAACTGCACGCGATCCTCGGCTATATGCCGCAGAAGTTCGGGCTGTATGAGGATCTGACGGTGATGGAGAACCTGACGCTGTACGCCGATCTGCGCGGCGTCACCGGCGATCTTCGCCGCCAGACCTTCGAACGGCTGCTGAAATTCACCGATCTGACCCGCTTCACCGAGCGCCTGGCGGGCAAGCTGTCCGGCGGCATGAAGCAGAAACTCGGCCTGGCCTGCACGCTGGTGGGCGAACCTCAGGTGCTGTTGCTGGATGAACCGGGCGTCGGCGTCGATCCGATCTCGCGCCGCGAGCTGTGGCGCATGGTGCACGAGCTGGCCAACGACGGCATGTTGATCTTGTGGAGCACCTCTTACCTCGATGAGGCCGAGCAGTGCCGCGAAGTGCTGCTGCTCAACGAGGGCGAGCTGCTGTTCAGCGGCGCGCCGCAGGCGCTGACCCGCCGTATGGCCGGGCGCACGGTGTTGATCGCCGCGCCCCCCGGCAGCCATCGATCGTTGCTGCAGCGGGCGATCTGCCTGCCGGTGGTCACCGACGGCGTGATCCAGGGCAAGTACCTGCGCCTGATCCTGAAAGAAGGCGAAGATCACCGGCAGCTACTGCAGGCGCTGGATCTGCCGGACGCCGAACTGAACGAAGCGGATCCGCGCTTCGAGGATGCGTTTATCGATCTGCTCGGCGGCGGCCCCAACCATCGCTCGGCGCTGGCGGAGATCATGCCGACCGTTGACGGAGAAAGTGGTGAAACGGTGATCGAAGCGGTGCAGTTGACCAAGAAATTCGGCGATTTTGCCGCCACCGATCACGTCGATTTTCAGGTGCGGCGCGGCGAAATTTTCGGCCTGCTCGGCCCGAACGGCGCCGGCAAGTCCACCACCTTCAAAATGATGTGCGGCCTGCTGGTGCCATCCGGCGGCAAGGCGCTGGTGTTGGGCATGGATCTGAAAACCAGTTCCGGCAAAGCGCGCCAACGCCTCGGCTACATGGCGCAAAAATTCTCGCTGTACGGCAACCTGACGGTGGCGCAGAACCTGAAGTTCTTCTCCGGCGTCTACGGCCTGAGCGGCAAGGCGCAGCGCAAAAAAATCGACGAGATGTCCCACGCCTTCAACTTCGCGCCGATCCTCGATCAGACGCCGGACGCGCTGCCGCTCGGCTTCAAGCAACGCCTGGCGCTGGCCTGCGCGCTGATGCACGAACCAGATATTCTGTTCCTCGACGAACCGACTTCCGGCGTCGATCCGCTGACGCGGCGCGAGTTCTGGCTACACATCAACGGCATGGTCGACAAGGGCGTCACGGTGATGGTGACCACCCACTTTATGGACGAGGCGGAATACTGCGACCGCATCGGTCTGGTGTATCGCGGCAAGATCATCGCCGCCGGCACGCCGGACGATCTCAAACAACAGGTAGCGCGCGACGACAACCCCAACCCCTCGATGGAACAGGCGTTTATCGAACTGGTGCAGGGCTACGACGAGGAGGAACCACGGTGAGCGACAACCGAGCCCCAATCGACGACGGCGGCTTCTCCTGGCGCCGACTGCGCGCACTGTGCCTGAAGGAGACGCGGCAAATACTGCGCGATCCCAGCAGCGGCCTGATCGCCTTCGTTATCCCGCTGATGCTGCTGTTCATCTTCGGCTACGGCATCAACCTGGACTCCAGCAAGCTGCATCTGGGCATTCTGATGGAGCAACAGAGCGAAGACGCGCGCGATCTGGCCCAGGCGTTCGCCGGCTCGCCCTATATCGAACCGACCATCAGCGACAACCGCCAACAGCTGATCCAGCAGATGCAGGCCGGCACGATACGCGGCCTGGTGGTGATCCCGGTGGATTTCGACCAGCGCATGGCGCGCCCACACGACAGCGCCCCTGTCCAGGTGATCACCGACGGCAGCGAGCCGAACACCGCCAATTTCGTGCAGGGCTATGCCCAGGGCGTATGGCAAGTTTGGCAGCAGCAGCGCGCCGCCGATCGGGGGAGCAGCGACAAGCCGCTGATTGACGTGCAGATGCGCTACTGGTTCAACCCGGCGGCCATCAGCCGGCACTACATCATCCCCGGCGCCATCACCATCATCATGACGGTGATCGGCGCCATTCTCACCTCGCTGGTGATCGCCCGCGAATGGGAGCGCGGCACCATGGAAGCCCTGCTGTCCACCCAGGTGACGCGCAGCGAGCTGCTGCTCTCCAAGCTGATCCCATATTACTTCCTCGGCATGATCGCCATGGCGCTGTGCATGGCGGTGGCGGTGTGGGTGCTCGGCGTGCCCTATCGCGGTTCGCTGCCGATCCTGCTGCTGATCAGCAGCCTGTTCCTCGCCAGCACCCTCGGCATGGGCCTGCTGATCTCCACCCTCACCCGCAACCAGTTCAATGCGGCGATGGTGGCGCTGAACGCCGCCTTCCTGCCGTCGATCATGCTGTCCGGCTTCATCTTCCAGATCGACAGCATGCCAGCCATCGTGCGCGCGGTGACCTACATCATTCCGGCGCGCTACTTCGTCAGCACGCTGCAAACGCTGTTCCTGGCGGGTAACGTCGGCACCGTGCTGGTGATCAATCTGTTGTTCCTGATTGCTTCCGCCGTGGTGTTCATCGGCCTGACGGCCTGGAAAACCCAGCGCCGGCTGGATTGAGGAGAAAGAGCGATGTTTCATCGTCTGTTGACGCTCATCATCAAGGAAATGCAGGCGCTGCTGCGCGATCCGCAAACCCGTGCCATTTTAATCATGCCGGTGATCCTGCAGGTGCTGCTGTTCCCGTTCGCCGCGACGCTGGAAGTCACCAACGCCACCATCGCGGTCTACAGCGAAGACAGCGGCCAGGCCTCGGTGGAGTTGACCCAGCGCTTCGCCAAGGCCAAGGCCTTTCAACACGTGCTGCTGCTGCGCAGCCCGCAGGAGATAAAGACCACCATCGATAACCAAAGGGCGCTGCTGCTGATCCGCTTCCCGGCGCAGTTCTCGCGCGATATCGCCACCGGCAACATCGCGCCGCTGCAGCTGCTGCTCGACGGGCGCAACTCCAACAGCGCGCAGATCGCCGCTAACTACGTACAGCAGATCGTGCAGGAATATCAGAAGGAGCTGCTCGGCAACCGCGCCAAACCCAACAACAGCGAACTGGTGGTGCGCAACTGGTATAACCCGAATCTGGACTACAAATGGTTCGTGGTGCCGTCGCTGATCGCCATGATCACCACCATCGGCGTGCTGATCGTCACCTCGCTGTCGGTGGCGCGCGAACGCGAACAAGGCACGCTGGAACAGCTGCTGGTCTCGCCGCTCACCACCTGGCAGATCTTTATCGGCAAGGCGGTGCCGGCGCTGATCGTCGCCAGCTTCCAGGCCAGCATCGTGCTGTTGATCGGCATCTTCCTGTATCAGATCCCGTTCGCTGGATCGCTGCTGCTGTTCTACGCCACCATGTTGATCTACGGGCTGTCGCTGGTCGGTTTCGGCCTGCTGATCTCGTCGCTGTGCGCCACTCAGCAGCAGGCGTTTATCGGCGTGTTCGTGTTCATGATGCCGGCGATCCTGCTCTCGGGGTATGTCTCGCCGGTGGAGAATATGCCGGTGTGGCTGCAGGATCTGACCTGGGTGAACCCGATACGCCACTTCACCGACATCACCAAGCAGATCTACCTGAAGGACGCCAGCTTCAGCATTATCTGGCGCAGCCTGTGGCCACTGCTGGTGATCACCGCCACCACCGGCAGCGCCGCCTACGCGCTGTTCCGCCGCAAGATCGCATAAAAAAAGCTCTGCATGTCACATGCAGAGCTTTTTGATCGCCAGATACCCTAAGGCTTGAAAGACAAGGGATTTAGCGGCGGTTGCCGAAAATGCGCAGCAACATCAGGAACAGGTTGATGAAGTCGAGATACAGCGTCAGCGCGCCGACGATGGCGTACTTGCGGAAGCTGTCTTTATCATCGGCGTTCAGCTGCTCACCCATCGCCTTGAGTTTTTGCGTGTCGTAGGCGGTCAGACCGACGAACACCACCACCCCGATGTAGGTAATCGCCCACATCAGCGCGGTGCTTTTCAGCCAGATGTTCACCAGCGAGGCCAGCACGATGCCGATCAGCGCCATGAAAAGCATGCTGCCGAAGCCGCTCAGATCGCGCTTGGTGGTGTAGCCGTACAGGCTCATGGCACCGAACATGCCGGCGGTGACCACAAAGGTGCTGGCGATCGAGCTGTAGGTGTAGGCGATGAAAATGCTCGACAGCGTCAGCCCGGTCAGCGCCGAGTACAGCATGAACAGCGAGGTGGCCACCGCGCCGCTCAGGCGGTTGACCATGCCGGAAATCACGAACACCAGCGCCAATTGGGCGATGATCAGACCGAAGAAGGTGATCTGGCTGGAGAAGATGAAGTTGAGGATCGCGGGCGTGTTGGCCGCATACCAGGAAACGAACGCCGTCAGCAGCAGACCGCAGGTCATCCAGCCGTAAACCTGCGCCATGTAGGCCTGAATGCCGCTGTTGGCACGTTCGACGATTGAACCATTAGAGCGTGGATATCGGTCCATGACGGTTACCTTTTGCGTTATAAACAAGATTCCGAAGCCCCGCGAACGGGGCTTCGCCTGCTATAAGCGTACCACAGAATAGGCCGCGCGAAAGCGGCAAAGGTCTTGATTTGTTTCCGCTGTTGACGCGTTATTTAGCCGCGTCGTGCCAGCGTTGCGCGGCCTCGCGATCGCTGTCGCGAGCGTCCACCCAACGATCACCCTGGCCCGTGGCTTCGCGCTTCCAGAACGGGGCGCGGGTCTTCAGATAGTCCATGATGAATTCGCTAGCGGCGAACGCCATGCTGCGGTGTGCGCCGGTCACGCCGACGAACACGATCTCGTCGCCGGGATACAGCGCACCGACGCGGTGGATCACCGTCACGCGCTGCAGCGGCCAACGGCTGCGCGCCTCGGCCACGATCTCCGCCAGCGCCTTCTCGGTCATGCCGGGGTAGTGTTCCAGCGTCAGCGCGCTGACGTCGTCCCCAAGGTTATGGTTGCGCACCTTGCCGGTGAAGGTCACCACCGCGCCATCGGCGTCGCACTGCGCCAGCCACTGGTACTCATCGCCGACGTTGAACGGCGCTTCGCCCACGCGAATGCGGGTATTTTCCATGCTTACCCCCCGGTAACCGGCGGGAAGAAGGCCACTTCATCGCCGGCACGCAGCGGGTGATCCGCCGCCACCAGCGACTGATTGACCGCCGCCAACAGCTTGCCGGATTCCAGCGCCAGCGCCCAGCGATCGCCGCGCGCACACAGCGCCTGGCGCAGCGCCTCGACGGTCGGGTAATCCGCCGGCATCGACAGCGCGCCGGTGCCCACCAGTTCGCGCACCTGCGCGAAGAAAAGAATATCGATCATGCGTTCACCTTAAAATCACCGGATTTGCCGCCGCTTTTCGCCAGCAGGCGCACCGGGCCGATCACCATGTCTTTCTGTACCGCTTTGCACATGTCATAGATGGTCAATGCCGCCACCGAGGCGGCGGTCAGCGCTTCCATCTCGACGCCGGTTTTGCCGGTCAGCCGGCAGCAGGTTTCGATGCGTACCCGGCTGTGCTCCGTTTGCGCCTCTAGCTGCACTTCGACTTTGCTCAACATCAGCGGGTGGCACAGCGGGATCAGTTCCCAGGTGCGTTTGGCCGCCTGAATGCCGGCGATGCGCGCCGTGGCGAACACGTCGCCCTTGTGATGGCTGCCGTCGACGATCATCGCCAGCGTGGCGGGCAGCATGTCGACGAAGGCTTCGGCGCGCGCCTCGCGCACCGTTTCGGCCTTGGCGGATACGTCGACCATATGGGCTTCGCCGGCGGCGTTAATGTGGGTTAGCTGTGTCATGACTCAGGGCTTCTTCAAATGGGGTTGGAAGTTGCACGGGCGATGGCGCGCGTCCAACTGCTCTTCGATAATCCGCTCCCAGGCGGTGCGGCAGGCGCGGGTGGAGCCCGGCATGGCGAAAATCACCGTGCGGTTCGCCAGGCCGGCCAGCGCGCGCGACTGGATCGTCGCGGTGCCGATCTCTTCGTACGACACCATGCGGAACAGTTCGCCGAACCCTTCCACCTCTCTGTCGAACAGCGGCAACAGCGCTTCCGGCGTGTTGTCGCGCGCGGTAAAACCAGTGCCGCCGGTGATCAGCACCGCCTGCACGTTGTCATCGGCGATCCACGCGGAAACCCGTGCGCGGATCTGGTAAATGTCATCTTTGACGATGGCGCGATCCACCACCTGATGGCCGGCTTCCTGCGCCGCGTCCTGCAGATATTGGCCGGAGGTGTCTTCCGCCGCGCCGCGGCTGTCGGACACGGTCAGGATGGCGATATGCGCCGGAATAAACTCGCTGCTCGCATGGCTCATGGTTCAATAAGCTCCTATTGGCTGTCAGCCGCCGATAAACGACAGGTTCTGGGTGATCCCGCTGTTGCCCTGATGCAGGAAATGGGTCTGCTTCTTGCTCAGCAGCCCACTCTGGATGCGCGCCTTCAGCGCGTCGAGCTGGCCGTCATCCGCCAGCAGATCGCGCAGAGGCACCCCCTGCTCGCCGAACAGACACAGGTGCAGATTGCCGATGGAAGAAACGCGCAGCCGGTTGCAGCTGGCGCAGAAATCTTTTTCATACGGCATGATAAGACCCACCTCACCCTGGTAGTCCGGGTGGCTGAACACCTGCGCCGGGCCGTCGCTGCGGCCGCGCGCCTGGCGCTGCCAGCCCTGCTGCTCCAACTGCCGGCGAATCACTTCGCCGGAAACGTGGTGTTTGCGAAACAGCTCGCCGCCCTCGCCGGTTTCCATCAGTTCGATAAAGCGCAGCTGGATCGGCCGATCCTTGATCCAGGCGAGAAAGGCGCCAAGTTGCTGGTGGTTGACGTCGCGCATCAGCACCGCGTTGACCTTGACCTTGCTGAAACCGGCGCTGAAGGCGGCGTCGATGCCGTCCATCACCTGGCGGAACTTGTCCTGGCCGGTGATGGCGTGAAACTGGCGGGGATCCAGGCTGTCGACGCTGACGTTGATCGCCGTCAGACCGGCGTCACGCCAGGCGGCGACGTCGCGCGCCAGACGGTAGCCGTTAGTGGTGACCGCCAGGGTACGGATGGCCGGGTTTTCCCGCACGGCGGCGATGATCTCGGTAAAATCGCGGCGCAGCGAAGGCTCGCCGCCGGTCAGGCGCACCTTTTCGGTGCCCAGTTCGGCAAACGCGCGGCTGACGCGGCGGATTTCA
The DNA here is from genome assembly GCF_002752475.1 of Serratia sp. OLAL2. NCBI lineage: Bacteria > Pseudomonadati > Pseudomonadota > Gammaproteobacteria > Enterobacterales > Yersiniaceae > Serratia > Serratia sp. OLAL2. The sequence goes on from NZ_MSTL01000019.1 coordinate 920,382, forward strand.
TCCAGCGACAGGAAGCTTTTCGGGCTGCCGCTCGGCTTGTAGCCGTCGGGCAGACAATAGGTGCAACGAAAGTTGCACACGTCGGTGATCGACAAACGCAGGTAATAGAACTTGCGCTCATAAGCATCAATGAGTTGCGGTACCATAACACCTTTCCAAAGTCGGGAGATGCGAGCGTTTCCCCTCTGCACCTTGGTGGCTAACTTCGCCACGGCCCAGGCGCCATATCGTTCCGGATGAACAACGTAGGCGCAGGGGCTAGGAGTTTGATTTCTCTTCCTGCTACCTTGAGTAGCCGGAATGAAACCGTGGTTTTCAGCAGAATTCTAGCGCTAATCGGCAACGATAGCCAACGCGTTAATTCGCTATATAATTGTCTATACAGCGTTTTTAGACGCCGCCTATTCGGGTAAACCATGATAAACATCGCTTGCGTGGACGAATTGACCAGAATCACGCAAATGACACTCTTTATCGCGTTTTTATGCCGGATCCGCTACCTTATGCGGGCAGTTCAGACCCTTTGTAAGGAAATTTATGCGTAATCGTACCCTGGCCGATCTCGACCGCGTGGTGGCGTTGGGCGGCGGACACGGCCTGGGCCGTGTGATGTCGGCCCTGTCGTCCTTAGGCTCCCGCCTGACCGGCATCGTCACCACCACCGACAACGGCGGTTCCACCGGCCGCATCCGCCGTTCGGAAGGCGGCATTGCCTGGGGCGATACCCGCAACTGTCTCAACCAGCTGATCACCGAACCGAGCGTCGCCTCGGCGATGTTCGAATACCGTTTCAGCGGCAACGGCGAACTGGCCGGCCATAACCTGGGCAACCTGATGCTGAAAGCGCTGGATCACCTGAGCGTGCGCCCGCTGGAAGCGATCAATCTGGTGCGCAGCTTGCTGAAGGTGGACGCGGCGCTGATCCCGATGTCGGAGCAGCCGGTGGATTTGATGGCGCACGATCACGAAGGCAATCACGTTTACGGTGAAGTGAATGTCGATCAACTGGCCCACATGCCGCAGGAGCTGATGCTGTCGCCCCCGGTCAACGCCACGCGCGAAGCGCTGGACGCCATCGCACAGGCCGACGTGATCCTGATCGGGCCGGGCAGCTTCCTCACCAGCCTGATGCCGCTGCTGCTGCTGGACGATCTCACCCAGGCGCTGCGCCGCAGCAGCGCCAGCATGATCTATATCGGCAACCTCGGCCGCGAGCTGAGCGTGGCCGCCGCGGCGCTGTCGTTAAAGGATAAGCTGACGCTGATGGAAGAGAAGATCGGCCGCCGGATGATCGATGCGCTGATCGTCGGCCCGGCGGTGGATGCCAGTGAAGTGCAGGATCGGGTGGTGATTCAGCAACCGCTGGAAGCGAGCGACATCCCCTACCGCCACGATCGCCAGCTGCTGCGCCAGGCGCTGGATCACGCGCTGGTGGGGCTGGCCGCGCGCCGCTGACCGAATTTAACCGTCTCGCCCGCGCAGCCAGGGATTATCGCTGGCTGGGGCGGGATGGCTGACCATATCGATATACAGATCTTCCACCTCTTTGCGCGCCCAGGGCGTGCGACGCAAAAACTTCAGGCTGGACTTGATGCTCGGATCGCTACGGAAGCAGTTGATGCGAATGCGCGCGCCCAGTTCGGACCAACCGTAGTGATCCACCAGTTTATTCAGCAGTTGCTCCAGCGTTACGCCGTGCAGCGGGTCTTTAGACTGGTGTTGGCTCATGTTCGGTACTCTTCGTGGTCAAATCGGGCCGCACACCATAACAGCTTTGGCGCGGCCGACAAGGAATTTTGACGCCCATGGCGCGGGCGCCGTCCAACGGTCAGGAAATCGCGATGAACTGCTCGCGCAGCTGGTGGATTTCGTCGCGCAGCGCAGCCGCCTGCTCGAACTCCAGGTTTTGCGCGTGGGTGTACATCTGCGCTTCCAGATCGCGAATTTTCTGATCCAGCGCTTTCGGCGTGAGGTTCTGCAGCTGAGCGCCGCCCTCCACCGCCTTGCCCTTGCCTTTGCTCTTGGTGCGGTTGACCGGTTGGCCGATCTGCAGAATGTCGCCGATCTTCTTGTTCAGCCCCTGCGGCACGATGCCGTTGGCTTCGTTGTAGGCCTGCTGCTTGGCGCGGCGCCGCTCGGTTTCACCGATCGCCTTGGCCATCGAATCGGTGATGCGATCGCCATACAGGATCGCCTTGCCGTTCAGGTTACGTGCCGCGCGGCCGATGGTCTGGATCAGCGAACGCTCGGAACGCAGGAAGCCTTCCTTGTCGGCGTCCAGAATCGCCACCAGCGACACCTCAGGCATGTCGAGCCCCTCACGCAACAGGTTGATGCCCACCAGCACGTCGAACTCGCCCAGACGCAGGTCACGGATGATTTCGACCCGTTCCACGGTATCGATGTCCGAGTGCAGGTAGCGCACGCGCTCGCCATGCTCTTCCAGGTATTCGGTCAGGTCTTCCGCCATGCGTTTGGTCAGGGTGGTCACCAGCACGCGCTCGTTGATCGTCGCGCGCTTGCGGATCTCGGAGAGCAGATCGTCCACCTGGGTGGCGACCGGCCGCACTTCCACGATCGGATCCAGCAACCCGGTCGGCCGCACCACCTGATCGATCAGATCGCCGCCGGATTTCTCCAGCTCATATTTGCCCGGCGTCGCGGAAACATAGATGGTCTGCGGCGCCAGCGCCTCAAACTCCTCAAAGCGCAGCGGGCGGTTGTCCAGCGCCGACGGCAAACGGAAGCCGTACTCCACCAGCGTTTCCTTGCGCGCGCGGTCGCCCTTGAACATCGCGCCGATCTGCGGAATGGTGACGTGGGATTCGTCGACCACCAGCAGGCCGTCCGCCGGCAGGTAGTCGAACAGCGTCGGCGGCGGCTCGCCCTCGGCGCGCCCGGACAGATAGCGCGAGTAGTTTTCGATGCCCGAGCAGTAACCCAGCTCGTTCATCATCTCCAGATCGAACTGGGTGCGCTGCGTCAGGCGCTGCTCTTCCAGCAGCTTGCTGTTGGCCAGCAGCACCTTGCGGCGGTCCGCCAGATCAACCTTGATCTCTTCCATCGCCTGCATGATCCGCTCACGCGGCGTCACGTAGTGCGATTTCGGGTAGATGGTAAAACGCGGCACCACCTGCTCAATCTGCCCGGTCAGCGGATCGAACAGCGACAGCCGTTCCACTTCTTCATCGAACAGTTCGACGCGCAGCGCCAGCTCGTCTGATTCCGCCGGGAAGATATCGATCACCTCGCCGCGCACGCGGAAGGTGGCGCGCTGGAAAGCCTGATCGTTGCGGGAATACTGCAGCTCCGCCAGGCGGCGCAAAATGGATCGCTGATCGATGATCATGCCCTGAGTCAGGTGCAGCATCATCTTCAGGTAAAGATCCGGATCGCCCAGGCCGTAGATCGCCGACACCGACGCCACCACCACCACGTCGCGCCGCTCCAGCAGCGCCTTGGTGGCGGAAAGACGCATCTGCTCGATGTGCTCGTTCACCGAAGCATCTTTTTCAATGAAGGTGTCGGAGCTGGGCACGTAGGCTTCCGGCTGGTAGTAGTCGTAGTAGGAGACGAAGTACTCCACCGCATTCTCCGGGAAAAACGCTTTCATTTCACCGTACAGCTGCGCCGCCAGCGTCTTGTTCGGCGCCAGTACCATGGTCGGCCGATTCAGATCGGCTATCACGTTGGCGATAGTGAACGTCTTGCCCGAACCGGTAACCCCCAGCAGCGTCTGGTGCGCCAGGCCGTCTTCCAGCCCCTCTTCCAGCTTGCGGATGGCTTCCGGCTGATCGCCGGCCGGTTTGAACTCGGAATGCAGTTTGAAAAGTTTACTCATTGCTCGGCTACCCTGTGGAGATGCGCGCGCTCAGGCGGCCAGCCGGCTCTGCGCCGGATATGGCCCCTAATTATGGAAAGTGTCGGCGATTTGCGCCAGTGCCCATGATACTGGATATAAAACCAGCTTCAAGCGGATTCGTCGCTGCACCCGGCACTGCGGCAATGTCATTGCACCGTGACGTTACAGCCGGGTGACATTTTTATTGTCAATAACAGATTTATCCCCAGAACTTGCCGCGAATTAACTTATTGATAGCACCGCGTCGAAAAATCATACATAGAGACCTGATCAATACCCCTGCGTCTTGATTTTAGTTAATATATTGATATATAAAAGTTTTAATAAAAAGACGAGAATGCGGGCAAAGCGAACAGAACCCGCGTCCGCTCTCGCTTTACAGCGTTTTTCTAAATCTAATACACAAGGTTATCCACAGGAATAGTGGATAACTCTCACCGTCCCGCCCGGGGCGGGAGTTACGGAAAGAAAGCTTTTCGCCCTTTACACCCGCTAAAATGGCTTTTTTAGTTATTTTTTCATAAAAATATCGCTTTGTTTATGCCGATTAATACTAAAAATCCCCATTGCCAAAATCGCATCGGCCCCTTTCTCGCGGATCGCTCTTGACGGCGGCACAATGCCTTGCACCATGTCCTCACCAAAGGGCACCACAAGAGTGCAAAAAACGTCCGGGTTAACTTCTCGGCGTATTTTCAGGCCACCGCGGCAGAGCGCGTCAGGCCTGGCAGAGGGTTAACAAAGCGATAACATCCCCCCTTTTCGGCCAGTAGCAAAACTGGCCTGGGAGTTGCTTTATCTTTCAGCGTGCGAACGAGGCGCGACAGCATAATGCGCTGCCGAATGCGGCGTGCAACCGCCGCCTGGCTACCCCTCGTAAAAGCGCGAGAACGACACCAAGTCGTCATAAACGTCGTTTTTCACGACATACTGACTGTCTTTCCGTCCACCGCAGACATTGCTCAGGTGAATCGGATGGACGGCATTTTGTTCCAGACATTGCCACACTCGGGAAATCAACCGCCAATGCGGCCTTTGTTGCACCCCACCAACGAGTGGATGGGCGCCTGTGTCTATGAGGAGAATGCCAAATGCTGAGCCTGAGATCGGTCAATCAATTTTACGGGCAAAATCATACCCTGTGGGACATCAACCTGGAGCTGCCGCGCGGCCAGTGTACCGTGCTGCTTGGGCGCAACGGCGTGGGCAAGACCACGCTGGTCAATTGCATCATGGGGCATGTGCCGGTGGTGAGCGGCAGCATGACCTGGCAGCCCGCGGATCAGCCGCCGCAAAATCTGCTGCTGCAACCGATGGAGCGCCGCGCCGCACTCGGCATCAGCCTCGTCCCGCAAGGGCGGCAACTCTTCTCGCAGCTGAGCGTGGAGGAGAATCTGCAGGTGGCGCAGATGGCCGGGCGCGGTGCCCCTCGCCGCATTCCGCCGCTGATCTACAGCCTGTTTCCCAATTTGCGCCAGATGCGTACCCGCCGCGCCGGCGATCTGTGCGAAGGCGCTCAACGCCAGTTGGCGATCGGTCGTGCGCTGGCGCAGGAGCCGGCGCTGCTGATCCTCGACGAACCGACGACGGGCGTGCCCCCTTCAATCGCCGCCGACATCGGCAACGTGATCCGCAGGCTCAACTATGAGTTGGGCATGACCATTTTACTGGTAGAGCATCAGCTGCCGTTCGTGCGCCGGGTGGCGGATCGTTTTTGTCTGCTCGATAGCGGGCGCACCGTGGCGCACGGCGCGCTGGCGCAGCTGGATGAGGCGCTGATCGGCGCCGGGCTGGCAGGGCAAGAAGAAGGATGAGGGAGAGCCCCCCCCTCATTGAGCGTTTATAGCAGGCTGATATCCAGATACTCCCCCAGCGGCGCCCGTTCGGCCTGCGGCAGGTGTGGTATTTCACCCAGCAGCGGCGCGGGCAGCATGCGGCGCAGCGTGGCCAGGTATTCCTGATGCCGCCGCCCCGGGGGCGCCACGTCGTTGGCGATCCAACCGGCCAGCGTCAACCCCGCCTGTTGCACCGCCAGCGCCGTCAGCACTGCGTGGTTGATGCAGCCCAGTTTAATGCCCACCACCAGGATCACCGGCAATTGTTCCTGCTGCACCCAGTCGGCGAAGGTGTACTCCGCCGACAGCGGGGTAAACCACCCACCTGCGCCTTCGACCAGCACCCAGTCGGCGCGCTGCTCCAGCCGGCGCAGGCCGTCGGACAGCCGCGCCGCGTCGATCGGCCGACCTTCATCGGCGCTGACGATATGCGGCGAGGTCGGTTCGGCAAAAACGTAAGGGTTCACTTCGTCGTAACGGAGCGCCACGCCGCTGTTGGCCTGCAGCGCCAGCGCGTCGCCGTTGCGCAGCCCCTCGGCGGTCATCTCGCTGCCGGAGGCCACCGGCTTATAGCCGGCGCTGCGGTAGCCCGCCCGGTTGGCGGCCTGCAGCAAGGCGCTGCTGGCAACGGTCTTCCCCACTTCGGTGTCGGTGCCGGTCACGAACCAACGTTTAATCACGATAAATCACTCCATAAGCCAGATGATAGCTGAGGGGGAACTGCCCCTGCCGGCACGGGTAAGCCGCCTGCAACGCGGCGAGACGGCCTCGCGACATCAGGCCGCCCTCGCGCCCCTGATGCAGATGCGTCGCCCCGATGCCCTTGAGCGAACGCATCAGCGTCATCACGTCCGGGTAGTTCAGGGTGCGTAACTCCGTGACCAGCTCGTGCCGGTATTCAGCACAGGCGGCGTGGATCTGCGCCAGCGGCAGGAAGGCGTTCACGTGGCGCTCGCCGTCCACCTGTTGCCAGGCGTCCCCCAATTCCTGCAGCGATCCCGCCGCCAACGTGGAAAACAGGATCACGCCGCCGGGGCGGGTCACGCGATACAGCTCCGCCAGCGCGGCGGGCAGATCGCTGCACCACTGCACCACCAGGCTGCTGAAACAGATGTCCATCGCCGCATCGGGCAGCGGTACCTGTTCGATATCGCCCAGCAGATAATGGTGCGCCGCCTGCCGTTGGCGGGCGACCTCCAGCATGCCCGGCGCCAAATCGAGCGCGGTCACCTGCTTGCCGCGCTCGCGCCACAGGCGGCTGAAATAGCCGGTGCCGCAGCCGGCATCCAGCAGCTGCTCGCCCGGATGGGGACTCCCCATCCCCAGTAAGCGCTCGCCAACATCACGCTGCAGCGCGGCGGCGGCGTCGTAGCTGCCGGCCGCGCGGCTGAAGGCCGAGGCGACCGCCTGTTTGTTCACCGTGTCATTGGCTGACGTCATTCAGCACCTCCAGCAGGCGATCGATATCCTGCGGCTGATGCGCCGCCGTCAGGGTAATGCGTAGCCGCGCGCCGCCCGGCGGCACCGTCGGCGGGCGAATGGCGCTCACCCACAGTCCGCACTCGCGCAGGCGGGTCGCCAGATCGAGCGCGCGCTGATTATCCCCCACCAGCAGCGGCTGGATGGCGGTGTCGGAATCCGTCAGGGTCAGCGCCAGCGGCGCCGCGCCCTGACGGAAACGCCGAATGTTGTCCTGCAGCCGGGCACGCAGTTCATCGCCCTCGCGAATGCAGGCCAGCGCCGCCTGCAGCGCGCAGGCTTGCGCCGGCGGCATTGCGGTGCTGTAGATTAGATGGCGGGCGAACTGCAGCAGATACTCGGCGGTCGCCTCATCGCACAGCACCGCCGCGCCGCTGACGCCGAACGCCTTGCCGAAGGTCGCCACCAGCAGTTCAGGGCGCACGCCCTGCTGCCAGCAGCTGCCGCGGCCTTGCTCACCGCGCACGCCGACGCCGTGGGCATCGTCCACCATCAGCCAGGCGCCCGCCGCACGGGTTAAGCGATGCAGCTCCGCCAACGGTGCGCCGTCGCCGTCCATGCTGAACACCCCTTCGGTCACCGCCAGCCGCTGCCCGTCGCAGGGTTTGGCCAGCAGATCCGCCAAGGCCTGCGGCTGATTGTGCTGGAACCGGCGCAGCTCGGCCGGCGACTGCGCCGCCGCCTCCAGCAGCGAGGCGTGGCTGAGGCGATCGGCCAAAATGCGATCGCCCTTCTGCATCAACGCCGCCAGCACCGCCTGATTGGCGGCATAGCCGGAGATGAACAGCAGCGCGCGCGGATAGCCGAGCCACGCCGCCAGTTGCTCTTCCAGCGCCTGATGCGCCACGCTAAAGCCGGTGACGTGGCCCGACCCGCCGCTGCCGACGCCGTAACGCTGCGCGCCCTGCTGCCAGGCGGCGATCACCCGCGCATCCTGGCTCAGCCCCAGGTAGTCGTTGCCCGAGAAGTTCAGATAGAGACGATCGCCGAGCCGGATCTGGCGGCCGTTGCCGCCCTCGGTGGTCTGTCGCCGACGGTAGGCGGCGTTGAGACGCCGTTCTGCCAGCGCCTGTTCGATACGTTGTTGCCAGCTCATCACAGCGCCGCGTTGTAAAACTCGGCGGTATCGGCGTTCAGCAGCTGCTTAGCCAGCACCTGCTGTTGCTGGTTGTCGCCATGTTCGGTGGCGGTCTGCTGCGGGTTCAGCCCCAGCTTGCGGAACAGCTGCAGATCCTTGTCTTCTTCCGGGTTCGGCGTGGTCAGCAGCTTGCAACCGTAGAAGATCGAGTTGGCGCCGGCCATAAAGCACATCGCCTGCGTCTGTTCGTTCATCTGTTCACGGCCGGCGGAAAGGCGGACATAAGAGGACGGCATCATGATGCGCGCTACCGCGATGGTGCGGATGAAATCGAACGGATCGACGTCGTCGTTATCCGCCAGCGGCGTGCCTTTTACCTTCACCAACATGTTGATCGGCACGCTCTCCGGCGGTTTCGGCAGGTTAGCCAGCTGCACCAGCAGCCCGGCGCGATCGCGCACCGTTTCCCCCAGCCCGACGATGCCGCCGGAGCACACTTTGATGCCGGCGTCGCGCACCTTGTCGAGCGTATCCAGGCGTTCCTGGTAGCTGCGGGTAGTGATGATGCTGCCGTAGAACTCCGGCGAGGTGTCGAGGTTATGGTTGTAATAATCCAGCCCGGCTTCCGCCAGCCGTTCGGCCTGAGTGCCGTCCAGCGTGCCCAGCGTCATGCAGGTTTCCATGCCCATCGCTTTCACGCCCTGCACCATCTGCTGCAGATAAGGCATATCGCGCTCGTGCGGGTTCTTCCACGCCGCGCCCATGCAAAAACGGGTCGAGCCGTTCGCTTTGGCCTTGCGTGCCGATTCCAGCACCTGCTCGACCTGCATCAACCGCTCCGACTCCAGGCCGGTCTTGTAGCGTGAGCTCTGCGGGCAGTATTTACAGTCTTCCGGGCAAGCGCCGGTCTTGATCGACAGCAGCGTGCTGACCTGCACCTGACGCGGGTCGAAGTGCTGGCGGTGTACGGTTTGCGCTTCGAACAGCAGTTCCAGCAGCGGTTTATCAAACAGGGCCTGGGCTTGCCCTACTGTCCAGTGAATGCGGTCAGCCATCATGGCGTCTCCAAAACGAAAAAGTGTCGCCAGTTTAAATATTGTGGATATACTGTCAACCAATCTTAATTCAATTTGGTTTACAAGTATGTCTGTGACCGCTTCCGACCTGGCGTTTGACCAACGCCATATCTGGCACCCCTACACCTCCATGAGCCGCCCGTTACCCTGTTACCCGATCGAATCGGCCAGCGGCGTCGAACTGCAGCTGGCGGACGGCCGGCGTCTGGTGGACGGCATGTCCTCCTGGTGGGCGGCGATCCACGGTTACAACCATCCGCACCTGAATCAGGCCGCCAGCCAGCAGTTGGAGAAGATGTCACACGTGATGTTCGGCGGTATTACCCATCCGTCCGCCATCTCGTTGTGCCGTCGGCTGGTGGAAATGACGCCAGAGGCGCTGCAGTGCGTGTTCCTGGCGGACTCCGGTTCGGTGGCGGTGGAAGTGTCGTTGAAGATGGCGCTGCAGTACTGGCAGGCGCGCGGCGAGCGCCGGCAGCGCATCCTGACGCTGCGCCACGGCTATCACGGCGATACCTTCGGCGCGATGTCGGTCTGCGATCCGGACAACTCGATGCACAGCCTCTATCAGGGCTATCTGGCGCCGCACCTGTTCGCGACCGCGCCGCAGTGCCGCTTCGACGAAGAATGGCGTGAAGAAGATATTGCACCGTTCGCCGCGCTGCTGGAGCAGCACGCCGGTGAAGTGGCGGCGGTGATCCTGGAACCGGTGGTGCAAGGCGCCGGCGGCATGCGCATCTACCACCCAACCTACCTCAAGCGGGTGCGCGAGCTGTGCGATCGCCATCGGGTGCTACTGATCGCCGACGAGATCGCCACCGGCTTCGGCCGCACCGGCAAGCTGTTCGCCTGCGAGCACGCGCAGGTGGTGCCGGACATTCTCTGCCTGGGCAAGGCGCTGACCGGCGGTTACATGACCCTGTCCGCCACCCTGACCACCCGCCATGTGGCGGAGACCATCAGCAACGGCGCGGCCGGCTGTTTTATGCACGGCCCGACCTTTATGGGCAATCCGTTGGCCTGCGCGGTGGCGGACGCCAGCATGGCGCTGCTGGCGGAAAATCGCTGGCAGGCGCAGGTGAGCGCCATCGAAGCCCAGCTGAAACAGGAACTGCTGCCGTTGGCGGCGCTGCCGAAGGTGGCGGACGTGCGGGTGCTGGGGGCGATTGGCGTGGTGGAGATGCGCGAACCGGTGAATGTCGCCGAGCTACAGCGCGGGTTCGTCGAGCGCGGGGTATGGATCCGGCCGTTCGGCAAGCTGATTTACCTGATGCCGCCTTACATCATCGAAGCGGAACAGCTCAGCCGCCTGACCGCCGCCGTGGCCGCCGCCGCGCGTTAATGCCTTACCAATGCTGGTCCAGATAGCGGGCCAGCAACCCCAGGCACAGCAGCCAGAGTAAAATGATCATCGCCGCCGCCATGCGGCCGGTGGGGTTGTCGACGCGTTTTTGCGCCTTCTCGCGCAGCTCGGCCATCAGCGGCTTGGGGATCAGGCGAACCGCCAGCATGATGCCCAACGGCACGATGATCACATCGTCCAGATAGCCCAACACCGGAATAAAATCCGGGATCAAATCGATCGGCGAGATCGCATAGCCGGCCACCAGCAGCGCGATCAGCTTGGCGTACCACGGGGTGCGCTTATCACGGGCGGCCAGCCACAGCGCGTAAATATCGCGCTTGATGCCTTTGGCCCAACGGCGCAGCCAGCCGAACCACGGCGTGCGTTTTTTCAGTGAAATCATGATTACTTCATATAAGAACGTAAAACGGTCATCAATTGCTCGATGTCCTGCTCGCGCTGCTGCGGCGTAGCGTCCGCGGCAGCCAGATGTTCGCGCACATGCCCTTCCAGCACCTGCGCCATCAAACCGTTGACCGCGCCGCGCACCGCCGCGATCTGCTGCAGAACAGCCGAACATTCGCCGCCGCTCTCCAGCGCGCGTTCCAGCGCTTCGGCCTGCCCTTTAATGCGGCGCACCCGCGCCAACAGCTTCTTTTGATCTCTGTGGGTATGGCTCATCATTTCCGCCTGATTGTTATTTACTATACTGGGGTATAGTATATTTCAGCACACTATCTTTTGCTGAGGAACTTCACCATGACGTCTCACGCGCCCGTTTTGCACCGCGAACACAGCCACGTTTTTGACGATGGTAACCCATTGGCCGAAAGAAACACCAGATGGGCGGTGATACTCACCGCCAGTATGATGGCTATCGAGATCGCCGGCGGCTGGCTGTTTAACTCGATGGCGCTGCTGGCCGACGGCTGGCACATGAGTTCGCACGCGCTGGCGCTGGGCCTGTCGGTGCTGGCTTACGGCGCCGCACGCCGGCTGGCCAAAGATCGCCGCTTTAGCCTCGGCACCTGGAAGATCGAAGTGCTGGCCGGTTACACCAGCGCGGTGTTGTTGGTGCTGGTGGCGGCGCTGATGCTGTTTCAGTCTGGGCAGCGGCTGCTGAATCCCAGCCCGATTCATTACAACGAAGCCATCGCCATCGGCGCGATCGGGCTGGCCGTCAACCTGCTCTGCGCCTGGCTGTTGCGCGGTGGCGGCCATCATCATCATCACGGGGATGACCACGACGACACTCATCATGACCTCAACCTGCGTTCCGCCTATGTTCACGTGCTCGCCGACGCCGCCACCTCGGTACTGGCGCTCATCGCGCTGTTCGGCGGTAAGCTTTGGGGCGCCGCCTGGCTCGATCCGCTGATGGGCATCGTCGGCGCGGTGATGGTGGCCGCCTGGGCCTATAGCCTGATGCGCGATAGCGGAAAGATTTTGCTGGATGCCGAAATGGACGCCCCCGTGGCGCAAGACATCCGCCAGGCCCTGGCCGCTTCCGGCCACGCGCTCACGCTGACCGATCTGCATGTAGGCCGCATCGGCAAAGGAAAATATCATTGCGTCCTCGCCCTGAGCAGCGCCGATCGCGCCCTCACCGCCGATCGGGTGCGCCAACTGTTGGCCACGCATCCCGAACTGGTGCATGTCACTGTCGAGATCAACCGTCCGCCGTTGGCGCAAGGGGTTGTATTGTTCCACCGAAAAGATCTAGCTTAAGGGTCCGCGTTTATCGACAACTGGGAGTCATTATGGCTTTTCGTTTGTACAGCAACGATCTGCAGGACGGCGGCACAATGCCGCAGACGCAGGTCTTCAACGGCATGGGCTACCACGGCGATAACCTGTCGCCGCACCTGGCCTGGGACGGCGTGCCCGCCGGCACCAAGAGCTTCGTCGTCACCCTGTACGATCCCGATGCCCCGACCGGCTCTGGCTGGTGGCACTGGGTGGTGGCCAATATTCCGGCCGACGTGCGTGAGCTGCCGCAGGGCGCAGGCTCCGGTAAAGCGCCGCTGCCGAGCGCCGCGCTGCAAACCCGTACCGACTTCGGCTCGACCGGTTACGGCGGCGCAGCGCCGCCGAATGGCGAAAGCCACCGCTATCAGTTCACCGTGCATGCGCTGGACGTAGAAAGCATTGAGGTGGATGAAGGTTCCAGCGGCGCGCTGGTGGGCTTTAACGTGCATTTCCACAGCCTCGGCAGCGCCACGCTGACAGTGATGTTCAACTGATCTCCCACCCATAAAAAAGCGCGGCTCAACCGAACCGCGCTTTTTCCATACTCGTCTGACCGCCGAATTACTTCGCCAGCACGCTGACCCACATCGGGCCTTTGCCCACCGGATAACGTGCCAGCGTGGTCAGCTCGCCGCTGGCCTGGTCAATTTCATGCACCGCGATGTGATCGGACTTCTGGCCGGACGAAATCACAAAGCGGCCGCTGTGATCGATATTGAAACCGCGCGGCTGCGTTTCGGTCGGATAATAGCCGACCACGCTCAGCGTGCCGCCGTCTTCGGAAACGCTGAAGAGGGTCAGAATGCTGGCGGTACGATCGCTGGTGTACAGGAAACGGCCGTTCGGCGTGATATGAATGTCCGCCGCCCAGCGGGTGCCGTCGAAGTCGGCCGGCATGATATCCAGCGTCTGCGTCACGGTGTATTTGCCGCCGTTTTCCGAAATGGCCAGCACGTCCACCGTGCCGTTCAGCTCATTGACACAGTAGGCGAACTTGTCGTTGTGGTGGAATGCCATATGGCGCGGACCGGCGCCGGCGGCGATATCCACCGCCTCCTGCACGTGCGGCGTCAGCTGGCCCGCCAGGCTCAGGTTGAACAGGCGGATGCGGTCCTCTTTCAGACACGGCACCAGCACCAGTTGGTTGGTCGGGTCGATGTTCGCCGAGTGCGGCGCGTTCAGGCCGTCAATCTGCTGAATAGGCGCCGTCACCACGCCGTCGTGGCCGATCGGGCTGATGCTGGCGCAGTTGCCGCTGTAGGAGGCGGAGAACAGGTAACGCCCCTGCAGATCGGTGGAGATATGGGTCGGGCTGCCCGGCAACGGCGCCATGCCCGCCTGCTGCAGCGTGCCGTCCGCCTCGATACGGTAGCTGACGATGCCGAACGCCGGACGCACGCCGACGTACAGGTGGGTCTTGTCCGGATGAAGGGTCATCGGCTGCACCTGGCCCGGCACGTCAACGGTTTGCAGCAGCGCCAGCGCGCCGGCGTCGTCCAACTGCCAGACGTGGATCTGCTGGCTCTCCGGGCTGGCGACATAAACGATTTGCTTCATGTGTTCTCCTTGCAAAGGGTAAAAGAGGAACCGGTTTCAGGCCGTTCGATTGCTCCTAGCTTACCGCACATCCGTCGCATGGCAACCCTGCTTAGCACCGGATGTTCACGCGGTTTTCTCCGTTGGCTATCCGGTGTACCATCGGATTAATTTTATGGCTAACGATAACGAGAACCCTATGAGCTACCGCGTCATCGCCCTCGATCTTGACGGCACCCTGCTGGACAATCAAAAACGCATCTTACCGCAGTCGCTGGAAGCGCTGGCGCAGGCGCGCGCCGCCGGCGTCCAGGTGGTGGTGGTCACCGGCCGCCATCACGTCGCCATCCATCCGTTCTACCAGGCGCTGCAGATAGACACGCCGGCCATCTGCTGCAACGGCACCTACCTGTATGATTTTCAGCAGAAAAAGGTGCTGGCCGCCGATCCGCTGGCGAAAGATCAGGCCAAACAGGTGCTGCAGATGCTCAAACAGACCGACATTCACGGGCTGATGTACGTTGACGACGCCATGCTGTATCAGGAACCGAGCGGCCACGTGACCCGCTCGCTGGCCTGGGCCGAAACCCTGCCGGCGGCACAGCGCCCAACGCTGCTGCAGGTCGGCAGCCTGGCGCAGGCGGCCGACGACGCGCAGGCGATCTGGAAATTCGCCACCTCGCACGCCGATATTCCGGCGCTGCGCGAGTTTGCCGACACGGTGGAGAAAGAGCTGGGGCTAGCGTGCGAATGGTCCTGGCACGATCAGGTGGATATCGCCAAAGGCGGCAACAGCAAAGGCAAGCGCCTGCGCCAATGGGTGGAATCGCAGGGACTGAGCATGGATCAGGTGGTGGCGTTCGGCGACAACTACAATGATATCAGCATGCTGGAAGCGGTCGGTTTGGGCGTGGCGATGGGCAACGCCGATGACGCGATCAAGGAACGCGCCGATCTGGTGATCGCCGATAACCTGCAGCCGGGCATCGCCGAGGTGATCCGCACCCGCGTACTCTAGTCTTTTCGCCCTCCCGCCGGGAGGGCCTGTCTTAGCGGCTCTCGCGGCTGATCGACACGCTCTTCACCTGCGCGTACAGCCACTGCCCGGGGCGGATCGCCAGTTCGTCTCGCGCCCACGGCGTGATGCGCGCCCACAGCACGTGTTCCCCGACCGCCAGCTTCACTTCCACCTGCCCGCCCACGTCCAGACACTCGCTGACCTTGGCCGGCAAAACGTTGCGAATGCTGCTGTTGACCGGCGGTTGCAGCACCAGCGAGACGTCGGCGGCGTTGATACGAATGCGCAGCTGAGTGCCCAGTTCGGCGTCGATGCCGCTGACCCACAGCCGCTGATCGCCGAGCGCCAGCGCGGTCATAGCATAGCGTTGATGATGCTCAATCACGCTGACGCGCAGCACGCTGCTCTGATCTTCACGCTGCAGCCACGGCCGCAGCGCGCTGCTGGCCCAGACGGCTTCCAGCCCGCCGAACGCGCGCACCTCGCCGCGATCCAGCACCATCACCTGCTCGGCCAGACGCAGGATCTCGTCCAGGCTGTGGCTGACGTAGAGGATAGGGATGTTGACGTCCTGCGCCAGCCGCTCCAGATACGGCAGCAGCTCGCGTTTGCGCGGCAGATCGAGCGAGGCCAGCGGTTCGTCCATCAGCAGCAGTTCCGGCGCGGTCAGCAGCGCGCGGCCGATCGCCACCCGCTGTTTTTCACCGCCGGAGAGCGTCAGCGGCAGCCGATTGAGCAGCGGCCCGATGCCCAACAGCTCGACAATGGTATTGAACTGCGCGCGCATGCCGGCCGCCATGCCGTACTGCAGGTTGCCGCGCACCCGATAATGCGGGAACAGGCGCGCATCCTGAAATACATAGCCGATACGGCGCTTTTCCGGCGGCAGGCAGAGACCGGTGGCGGTATCCACCAGCGTGCGGCCATTGAGCGCGATACGCCCCTGTTGCAAACGGGTCAGGCCGCCGATGGCGTTGATCAATGAAGTTTTACCCGCGCCGGACAGGCCGAAAATCGCGGTGATGCCCTGCGCCGGCAAATCGGCGCGGACGTTGAGATTAAGGTCGCCCAGCTGCTGCGAGAAATCCAGCTCCAGCATTTACACCCCCATCCGTTTGCGGCCCCAGCGGGCCAGCCATTCGGACACCATCAGGGAAGCCAGCGACAGCACGATGGCGATCACGCACAGACGCGCGGCGGCGGCTTCCGCCCCCGGCGTTTCGATCAGCGTATACATCGCCAGCGGAATGGTGCGGGTTTCACCGGGAATGTTGGAGACAAAGGTGATGGTGGCGCCGAACTCCCCCAGCGAACGGGCA
The DNA here is from genome assembly GCF_002752475.1 of Serratia sp. OLAL2. Classification (NCBI taxonomy): domain Bacteria; kingdom Pseudomonadati; phylum Pseudomonadota; class Gammaproteobacteria; order Enterobacterales; family Yersiniaceae; genus Serratia; species Serratia sp. OLAL2. The sequence goes on from NZ_MSTL01000019.1 coordinate 936,679, forward strand.
AAGGCCAGCACCACGCCGACAATGACGCCGGGCAGCGACAGCGGCAGCGTGATGGTGAAAAACACCCGCCACGGGTTGGCGCCCAGCGTGCGCGCCGCCTGCTCCAGCCGGGTATCCACCGCCTCCAGCGCCAGCCGGATGGCACGCACCATCAGCGGAAACGCCACCACCGCCGATGCCAGCGCGGCGCCGCGCCAGCTAAAGCTGAAGCTGAAGCCGAACCAGTCGTACAGCCACTCGCCGATGACGCCGCGCCGCCCCATGGCGATCAGCAGCAAATAGCCGACCACCACCGGCGGCAGCACCAGGGGCAGGTGAATGACGCCGTCCAGCAGCGCCTTGCCGGGAAAGCGGCAACGCACCAGCACCCAGGCCATCAGAATGCCGAACGGCAGGCTGCAGACCACCGCCAAACCGGAGACTTTCAGGCTCAGCTCAACCGCCTGCCACTCGTACTCACTCAGGATCATTTACGCGGGGTGAATCCATAATGTTCAAAAATAGCGGCCGCTTCCGGGCCCTTCAGATAGGTATAGAAAGCGCTGACCGTCGGATTTTGACGATCTTTCACCATCGCCATCGGATATTCAACCGGTTTGTGGCTGTCTTCCGGGAACACGCCTACCACTTTCACCTTGTCGCTGGCGACCGCGTCGGAGCCGTAGACGATGCCGAGCGGCGCTTCACCGCGCTCCACCAGCGCCATCGCGCTGCGCACGTTGTTGGCGCGCGCCAGTTTCGGCTCCAGCGTGCGCCAGGCGCCCAGATGCTCCAGCGCCTCTTTGGCGTAGATGCCGGCCGGCACGTGATCCGGATCGCCCACCGCCAGGCGGCCGCCGCTGAGCAACTTGGCCCAGTCGGTCTGCTTGTCGATGGCGATCTTGTCTTGTTTATCGCTCTTGGCGGCGATCAGCACCAGCTCGTTGCCCAGCAGCGTGTAACGGGTGTCTTTCACCATCTGCTGCTTGTCGATGGCGTAATCCATCCACTGCTGATCGGCGGAGATGAACAGATCGGCCGGGGCGCCCTGCTCAATTTGGCGCGCCAGCGTAGAAGACGACGCGAAGGAGGAAACCACCTGCACGTCCTTGCCTTTTTGATATTGGGTGGCGATGTCCTGCAGCGCGTTGGTCAGCGACGCGGCGGCGAACACGGTGATCTTTTCCGCCGCCGAGGCCTGAGCCACCAGGCCCGATGCCAACACGATCCCGCCAACCCATTGGGTCCATTGCTGTTTCATTGTTTTTCTCCGCAAGTTAACGTGCATTATCACTCTTCGTTATATAAAAAATAATATAACGCGGCGCGAAAGCTTGTCATGCGGTTTATCGGCAAAGCGTGAGATAACTTGAGGAATGCCCGCCGGGCGATGCCGACGGGTATCGGGATAGGGAACGGTCAGTGCTGGGTGCGGTTTTCTTTCGAACGGCCCACTTTGGAGAAGACGTTGAACACTTCGCCAAAACCGTAGATCAGACCGAGAATGAGCGCCATGACCACCGGCACCATCACCACGGCGAATAACAGACTTTTCAATAATTCCAACATGATAGCCTCGCTTAACTGCCCATTGAGCGGCAAATGCCTTTCACCGCATATCGGGTTATTCTAACCCAAAAAAATCGCTAAAACCGGAGTTATTTTAGCCAGCGAGGCGAAATTGTGATCGGCCAAACGTGCCCTTTTGACCGATCTCATCCCGCCGCGGGGTAATAGATCAGCGGCGGCGCATAGCCGGCGGGCGCCGCCAGCCGGGCCTCCACCCCGTATACCGCGCGAATGTGCTCCGGCGTCAGCGCCTGCTGCGGCGTGCCCGCCGCACAGATCCCGCCCCGCTGCAGCAGCGCGACCCGATCGCAATAACAGGCCGCCAGATTCAGATCGTGCAGCGTCACCACCACGCTGAGCTTCAGCCGCCGCAGCAATGCCATAAACTGCTGCTGATGAGCGATATCCAGGTGGTTGGCGGGTTCGTCCAGCAGCAGCCACGGCGTTTGCTGCGCCAGCGCGCGCGCCAGGTGCACCCGCTGCTGTTCACCGCCGGACAGCCGCTGCCAATCGCGATCGGCCAGGTGGCTGATGCCCACCTGCTCCATCGCCTGCCCGGCGAGGCGGCGATCCTCGGTACCAAAACCGCGCCAGCGGCCGATATGGGCCAGACGCCCCAACAATACCGCCTCCTTCACCGGCAGCGCGAAGGTGCCGGGGGCGGATTGCTCGAGAAAAGCGATGCGCCTGGCGCGTTCCCGCCCGGTAAACGCGGCGATCTCGCGCCCTTCCAGCCAAACGCGGCCGCCGCCGGCGGGCTGCAGCCCGGCCAACAGCTTGAGCAGCGTGGATTTACCGCTGCCGTTGACGCCGAGCACGCCGGTGATCTCACCGGGCAAGGCGCAGAAACTGAGGTTTTCCAGCACCGTGCGCGCGCCCACTCGCCAACTTACCCCCTCGGCGCACAGACCGGATTGCGTTTTTTCAACCGTCATGCATTGACCTTCCGATACAGCAACAGCAGGAATACCGGCACTCCCAATAGCGCCGTCAACACGCCGACCGGCAGTTCGCGCGGGGCAAACAGCGTTCTGGCCAGCGTGTCCGCCGCCACGGCGAACAAAGCGCCGCACAGCGCGCTGGCCGGCAACAGCTGACGATGCCGCGAGCCGACCAGCCGCCGGGCGACGTGCGGCACCGTCAACCCGATAAACCCCACCGCGCCGCTGAACGCGACGATCGCCGCCGTTAGCGCGGTGGTCGCCACATACAGCAGCAGCTTCAGCGGGGCCACCGCCACCCCCAGCGAAGCGGCGGTCACGCCGCCGAACGCCAGCGCGTCCAGCTCACCCGCCCGCAGCCAGCAAAGCAGCAGCGTCGCCGCCAGCGCCAGCCCGCACAGCCCGACCTGCGGCCAGCGCGCGTCGCTGAACGATCCCAGCAGCCAGAACATCACGCCGCGCGTGGCGTTGGCGTCCGCCTGCCAGAGGGTGATCAGCGAAGTCAACGCAGAAAGCAGCTGCGTCACCGCCACCCCGGCCAGAATAAACAGCGTGGACTCCCCCTGCAGCGAACGCCCGGCCAGCAACATCACCAGCGCAAATGCACCCAGCGCGCCGATAAACGCCCCGCCGGACACCGACAGCAGGCCGCCCCCCAGCCCCAATACCAGCAC